>JBKBNP010000004.1:0-62097 GCA_046295215.1 Pseudorhodobacter sp.
AAAACCCCCGATCAAGCCTACTTCAACCAGCCGATACCCGAGGCGGTGGCGGCATAACCAAGGCGGAAAACCACTTACGAAACGCCCGGAACCTGTTCAGATCAGCCGATCCACCTCTCTCTAACTTGTTTGCGCTGTGGGTTGTGGCGATATGACGACAACAATGTCAGGCCGCATTCCTCGCTGGGAAACCAACCACCCGCCGAAGCGCGCCGGGCGCTTGAGCAATGCGAAGGCTCCACGCCCGGCGCACTTGCCCGACCCGAAACCACCGACTATCAAACCCAAGGACTCTCGTTATGAACGAGGGACGACCGGGGGGGCAGGTCACCAGCAATGGGCCGCATAAAATAGACATCTGGCCCGAACGAAACCGGTGCAGGCCCAAGACATGTTAGTGGGGATATGGACAAGACTGCCAAACGCCCGGTTCTGCGCATCCGGATCGTCTTCGGTGACGCGGAAATGATCGGGCCAGGAAAAGCCGAACTGCTCGAACGCATTGATCGCTGCGGCTCCATCGCGGCGGCGGGGCGCGAGATGAGCATGAGCTACAAGCGTGCCTGGCAATTGATCGGCACATTGAATGCCATGTTCAGGGAGCCGCTGGTGGACAGCAGCCGCGGCGGGCCCGGTGGAGGTGGCGCGGTGCTGACCGACATGGGCCGGGCGGTTCTGGCGCTCTATCGTGGCTTCGAGAAGGATGCGGCTGAAGCGGGGACGAAGCGGTTGAATGCCCTGCAAGAAATGCTTCTGGATATTCCCGAAGGAAAATAACGCTTGCGGGCCAATCAATTTTCCGGCGATATGTTCCTTGAGAAATATCACCTGGGGGACCATTCATGTCCGGATACTGCGCGCGTCGTTCCGTCCTTGCGGCAATCGCCGCGCTGATTTTTGCTGGTGGACCTGGCTTTGCCCAGGATGACGCCCCCGTGGTCGCCGCCGCCTCGGACCTGCAATTCGCGGTCGAGGAGATCGCCGACGCCTTCAAGGCCGAAACGGGGATGGAGGTGCGGCTGTCGATGGGCTCGACCGGCAACTTTGCCCGGCAGATCCGTGAAGGTGCGCCATTCCAGATCTTCATGGCCGCAGATGAACAGTTCATCTTTGACCTGCATCGTGACGGGTTCGCCCCGGATGAGGGTGATCTCTATGCCATCGGCCGGATCGTCGTGAAGGTGCCGCCGGGGTCCACGCTTGCAGCCGACGGCACGCTTGAAAGCCTGCGCACGGCGCTGGCCGAGGGCAGGATCACACGCTTTGCCATCGCCAACCCCGATCATGCCCCCTATGGCAAGCGCGCCAAGGAGGCGTTGCAACACGCGGGGCTGTGGGACGACATCCAGCCCTTCCTCGTGCTGGGCGAGAATGTCAGCCAGGCCGCGCAATTCGCGCTGTCGGGCAATGCCGAGGGCGGGATCATCGCGCTGTCACTGGCACTTGCGCCGCAGTTGCGCGAACTTGGCACCGCTGACCTTGTCCCCGAGGATTTTCACGAACCCCTGCGACAGCGCATGGTCATGCTGAACAACGCGGGCGAGGTGGCGCAGGCCTTCTACGCCTATATGAATGCGCCTGCGGCCCGCGAGATCATGAGGCGCTACGGCTTCATCTTGCCGGACGAGTGACGCATGGACTGGACCGCTCTCTGGCTGTCTTTGCGCCTTGCCGCATGGACCGTCGCAATCCTGCTGCCGGTGTCGATCCTGATGGGACGGTTCCTTGCCTATCGGACCTTCCGGGGCAAGGGGCTGGTCGAGGCACTGGTGTTGCTGCCTTTGGTGCTGCCGCCCACGGTGTTCGGGTTTTACATGCTGGTCTCCTTCGGGCGCAATTCGCCCATCGGTCAGGCGTGGCAGTCGATCTTCGGCAGCCAGCTTGTGTTCACCTTTGAGGGGTTGGTTGTGGCATCCGTGATCTTCAACCTGCCCTTTGCCATCCAGCCCGCGCAACGCGGGTTCGAGGCCATCGCGGTCGAGGTGCGCGAGGCGGCGCGCTGTTGCGGGATGTCGCCGCTGGCCAGCCTACGGAAGGTGGAGTTGCCGCTCGCCTGGCCAGGGCTGATGACAGCGATGGTGCTGACCTTCGCGCACACGCTGGGCGAATTCGGCATCGTGCTGATGGTTGGCGGGTCGATCCCCGGCGAGACGAAAACCATCGCCATTTCCATATATGACAAGGTGCAGGGCTTTGATGACAGGGGGGCGGCGATCATGTCGGCGACGCTGGTTGCGATCAGCTTGTTCACCATCGCCATCACCTACTGGCTGTCGGCGCGCGTCGGGCGGAGGCTGTCCTGATGGCGCTGGAAGTGATGGCACGGGCGAAGGCACCGATCCCGCTTGATGTGGCGTTCAGGGTCGAGCCGGGCGAGTTGCTGGCGCTGGTGGGGCACTCCGGCTCGGGCAAGACGACGCTGTTGCGCACCATCGCCGGGCTCTGGCGGCCCGAGATGGCGCGGGTCGCGGTGGATGGCACGACATGGCTGGACAGCGCCGCGCGCGTCGATCTGCCCACGCATCGCCGCCGGGTGGGCATCGTGTTCCAGAACTACGCGCTGTTTCCGCATATGACGGCGGCGCAGAACGTCATGGCGGCGATGGAGGTGGCCGACGCGACCGAAGCGGAGCGGATCCTCGATCTGGTGAACCTGCATGGCCTGTCGGGCCGCAAGCCCGCACAACTGTCGGGCGGCCAGCAGCAGCGCGTTGCCGTGGCGCGCGCGCTCGCCCGCAAGCCGCAGGCGCTGTTGCTGGACGAGCCCTTCTCGGCGGTGGACCGCGCGACCCGCGAGAAGCTCTATGCCGAGATCATCGGGTTGCGCCGCCATCTGGCCATGCCGGTGGTGCTGGTCACCCATGACATGAACGAGGCGCAGCTTCTGGCCGACCGAATGGTGGTGATCGAGGCCGGCCGGGTGGTGCGGACCGGCACCACCGCCGGGGTGATGGCCGACCCGGACGCCTTGCGCGCCATGGGCATTCGCGAGGTTGCCGCGATGCTGCCCGCCGTGATTGCCGAGCATGGGGCAGACGGGCTGACGCGGCTGGACACAACGTCAGGCCCCTTGTTCCTGCCGGGTGTCGAGGGTATGCCCGGCAGCAGGGTAAGGGTGCGGATCATGGCACATGAAGTTATCCTGTCGCGCGCGCGGCCCGAGGGGCTGTCGGCGCAGAACATCCTCGCCGGGACAATCACCCGGATTGTCGAGGGGCAGGGGCCTGCCGTGATGGTGCATGTGGCGCTCGGCGACCACGAGATTCTTGCCCGCATCACCCGCCGCGCGGCGGGACAGATGGCGCTGCGCGCGGGCGACTCTGTGCATGCCATCCTCAAGTCCATGTCTGTCGCCCGCGATCATGTCGCCCGCGCCCCCGGTGCCAGCCGGGTTGGCGAATGACCCGCGCTGCACGCCCCGCGCTGTCCTTCGGGATCGGCACGGCCGTCGGCATGGCGGGCGGGCTGATCGGGCTCGGGGGGGCCGAATTCCGGCTGCCCGCCCTTGTCGGCGCCTTGCGCTTTTCGGCGCGAGAGGCGGTGGCGATAAACCTTGTCGCCAGCTTCATCGTTCTCGCTGCGGCCTTTCCGTTCCGCGCGGCCTCCGTGCCCTTGGACGGGATCGTGCCGCATCTGCCGGCGGTGCTTGGCATGCTGGCAGGCTCGATGTCCGCCGCCTGGGTCGGGGCGGGCTGGCTGCGCCGGGCGTCAGACAAGCTGCTCGGCCGGTTGATCCTTGTCCTGCTGGTGGCGCTCGGCTGCGTGCTGATCGCCGAAGGGCTGTTCGTGGTAGAACCGACGCGGTTGGTTGCCGAAGGCCTGCTCCCCACCGTCCTTGTCGCCGCCGCCTGTGGCGTGGTGATCGGCCTCGTGTCCTCGCTGTTGGGCGTGGCAGGGGGCGAATTGATTATCCCCGTGTTCATTCTGCTGTTCGGCGTGGATGTGAAACTGGCCGGTTCGATGTCGATGCTGGTGGGCATGCCCACCATTGCCGTGGGCCTCGCACGCCATTTCGGGGCGGGGTCGGTCCTGCGCGAAAGGCCGGTGTGGCGGCAGACCATCCTGCCACTTGGCGCAGGGTCCGTTGTCGGCGCCATTCTCGGCGCGCTGGCGCTTGGCCTCGTGCCCGCGCAGGCGCTCAAGATCGGGTTGGGGATCATCCTGATCTGGTCGGCCTGGGGCGTGTTCAGGCACCTGCCGCAGCAGGCTGAACAGATTGAAAGATAGGGTGATCCAAGCTGCGGCCCGAGGGTTTTTCCGATGACGACGTTGGAGACCTCTGCAGGGTTGGTGCGGCACCGAGGCGTCCTTCCGCCCTGAGCGAGAATTGACCGGCATGCCGGTCCCGGCCATGACCGGATGCCCTGTCACGCGGCCGGTGAAAACTCTGGTCAGCCTGGATCGGGCGTCTTGATCGGGTTTCGCGCAGGATGCAGACCGGGCGTTGGACAGAGTGCCTGCGCCGATCATGGCGGATCGGGTGGATGCAAGGCTGTGACCATCCTGCCCGGGGTTTGGCTTCAGGTCAGACCCGTTAGCGCCAGCGCCATCCCGGCCAGCGCGCTTCCGGCAAGGACCGTCACCGGGCCAAGCCGGAAGCGGAACACCGCCACAAGTGCGGCCAGCACCAGCACCGCAGCGGCGAGGTTCAGCGTCGGCCAGACCGGAACATCCAGATCAAGACCAAAGGACGTGACCGTCCGCACCTCGTCGAAAACCACATGCAGGCCGAACCAGACGGCGAGGTTCAGGATGACGCCCACCACCGCGGCGGTGATTGCTGTCAGCGCTGCTGTCAGGACCGCGTTATCGCGCAGGCGTTCGATGAAAGGGGCGCCAAGGAAGATCCACAGGAAACAGGGTGTGAAGGTCACCCATGTCGTCAGCAACCCGCCCAGCGTTCCGGCCATCAGAGGCGACAGAACGCCCGCGTCGCGGAAGGCGCCCATGAAGCCCACGAATTGTGTCACCATGATCAGCGGACCTGGTGTGGTCTCTGCCATGCCGAGCCCGTCCAGCATCTCGCCCGGCGCGAGCCAGCCGAAGTTCTGCACCGCCTCCTGCGCGACCCAGGCCAGCACCGCATAGGCGCCGCCGAAGGTCACCACGGCCATGACGCTGAAGAAGCCCGCAATCTGCGCAAACACATTGGCCGGACCCAGCACGGCGAACAGCAGGGCGACCGGCGCCAGCCAAAGCACGAGGAACACCGCCGAGATGCGAAACGCCCAGGCGCGATTGACCTGAGTATGTTCCGGCGACTCCTCGCCCAGCAGGGTGTCGGCGTCATCGACCTGGATCTTGCCCACCGTGCCGTGCCCGCCACCACCCCGAAACGCGGGCAGACCTGCGCGCGCGCCTGCGAGGCCGATCAGGCCCGCAATCAGGATGATGAGCGGGAACGGCACCGCAAAGCCGAAGATTGCCACGAACGAGGCGGCGGCGATGGCGAGCATCGCGCCGTTCTTCAGCGCGCGGGATCCGATGCGGATGACCGCCTGCACGACAATTGCCAGAACCGCCGCCTTGAGCCCGAAAAACAGCGCCTCGACCGGGCCGACATTGCCGTAGAGCGCGTAGACCCAGCTCAGGGCCATGATCGCCACGACACCGGGCAGCACGAACAGTAGACCCGCGATGATACCACCAATGGTGCGGTGCATCAGCCAGCCGATATAGACGGCAAGCTGCATCGCCTCGGGGCCGGGCAGCAGCATGCAGTAGTTGAGCGCGTGCAGAAACCGCCTCTCGCCCAGCCAGCGCTGCTCCTCGACGAGGATGCGGTGCATGAGCGCGATCTGCCCAGCCGGGCCGCCGAAACTCAAGAGGCCGATGCGGGCCCAGATGCGGGTGGCCTCGGCCAGCGTGGGGTAGGTGCGGTCCTGCATCAGTCTGCCTTCGGTTTGTTGGTGGGCCAGTTGTGGGTCTCGTCGGTTGCGTCCCGTGCCCAGCGATAGAAGGCGTCGTAGAGTAACATTCCCGCATCGAGCTGCTCCAGATCGTCGGAATACATCCGCGACAGGCCCAGCGACACGGCCAGCAACCCTGCCGCCTCGGGTGCGAGGTCGAGCCGGGCGGTATCCGCCCCTCGGACGATGGTCGCCAGCCGGTCGAGCGCAGGAATGGTCAGGCCGAACTCGGCCAGCATCACGTCGAAAGTGCAGAGATCGCTTCGGTGGCTCCAGAACACGGTCTCGATGTCGAAGGGGGATGCATTGTAGCGCTCGGCGACACCCAACACTTCGGCGGGCGCCACGAACAGGATGACCGCTTGGGGATCGAGAAAGCGACGGATCAGCCAGGGACAGGCAATCCGGTCGATTTTCGGGCGCGCCCGCGTGACCCAGACGGTGCGACCCTGCCCGTCGCGTGCAGGCAGCCTTGCCGGATCGAACAGTGGCAGCCCCGCTGCGCGCCAGGCCTCAAATCCGCCCTCGAGATATTCCGAGGCACAACCCTCGGCGCGCAGCAAGGCTGCGGTGCCCTGACTGCGCCGGTGACCGGCCTGACAGACGGCGATCGACGGCTGGCCGCCAAGTTGTGGAGCGAGGGGGGCAAGCGCCTGATCGTCGATCCGGGCCGCACCGGGGAGCAGTCTCGGATCGGCGGCGAAATCTTCCTCGGACCGCACGTCGAGCAAGAGCGGCGCGCGCGGGGTTCCGATGATGCGGGCAAGCTTGTCGCATGAAATGGCATTTGGCGCAGGCATTTGCGTTCCTCCGTGGCCGGGATTGATGTGGAACGCGATCTTTGGCTGGCGCCTCAAGGGGAGTTCGCAGATCCCCATTGTTCCAGTTACGGGAAAAGGTCTGAAACTGTCAAGATTTGCAAAGGCCATCCTCCCTGTCCTGCGCGGTGATGCCCGCGCGCGTGCCGACCGATGGCTCGATGCGCCTGCGCGGCGACGCGAGGCCGCGCTCAGCGGTCGGGCAGGAGCCGCGGCACCGCCTTCAGATAGGCCAGCACGCCAAGCAGTTCGACGAGCGACTGAAAGACGATGACGACAATGGCCAGCCGCCATTCCGGCGAAAGCGCCAGGGCCAGCGGCAGCACGACAAAGGAATTGCGTGTCCCGAGGCTGAACACCAATGCACGCCCGGACCGCGCTGGAAGGTCAAACACCCGGGCAAGTGCGAGCCCGACGATCAGGGCAAGCACGAGAAAACCGGCAAACACGCCCGCCACTTGCGGCAGGACCGGCAAGGAGTCTGCCACGGTCTGCACCTGGCTTGCCGCGATCAGGAAAACCACCAGCGCCAGCAGCGGGACCGGGAACCAGCCGAGGCGCTCGATCACCGCGTCCCGCCCGGGTCGCGCACGCGCCCATCGTTCAAGAAACCAAGCCGCCACCAGCGGCGCCACGATCAGCGTCAGGAAAACGGTCACGATGGGACCAACCGCGAAAATCTCCAGAAAGGCCGACCCCATGAACAGCCACAGATAGACGGGCAGCAATCCCATCTGCACGATAAGGTTCACCGGTGTCGCGGCGATGGCACGACCAGTGTCGCCCCCCGCCAGATGCGTGAAGGTGATATACCAGTCTGTGCAGGGGACGAGCAGCACCAGCAGAACGCCCAGCCGGACCGCCGGATCGGCAGGCAGGAACACAAGCAGGCCTGCCACGATCAGCGGGACTACCCCGAAATTGCCGAGCAGCATGGCGGCCATGAACCGGCGGTCGCGGAACGCTTCCGGCAAATGGATCAGCGGCACCTGCGTGAAGGTCACGAAGATCAGGATGCCCAGAAGCGGCCAGAGCGCCGCCTCGAGATGTGCGGCAGCCACCGGCAGCAGCAGACCGAGGCCCAGCCCGGCCAGGATGGCGGCGAGATAGATCCAGACCTGGTGGCGTTCCAGCGTAATGCGGCTCATGTCCATCCTGTTCGATTGTTGCAGTCGAGGTATAACCTCATCGCGCAGGAAGGCTATGGCTCCCGCATCAAAAGTGGAATTCGAAGAATGGCCATACCCATGTCCCACGCCCATTCTCACCGTGCCGCACACACCTCCCCGCGCGGTGAGATGCAAGGCTCAATGGCGCCCGAGAACAGGCACCTGCGGCGTCACAGCCGCCCGGAAACTGCAATTGGCCGCGCAGTTTGACGAATGCCCACCCTCAGAACAAGGGGGGCGGTGGGCAGCAGGCCCGCCCCTCCGCCCCTTTCCCGCGTGAATAGGTTGTCCCCGTGCGGCCTTGGGCAAATCCCTGTTTCCAAGGGATCTGCGGGACCGGCTGTTGACCGGCCTTGTCAGGATCGTTGCGACGACAGCCATTCCATCACAGCCGGGCGCACGCTTTCGGCACCTTCCACGCAGGCCGCGTCGATGACCGCGCGCAGGGCGGTGAGGTCGGTCCGGCGCAGGAGGCTTTTCACCGGGCCGATGGAGGCCGGGCGCATCGACAGGCTGCGCAACCCCATGGCGGCAAGGCAGGCGGCCTCGACCGGGCGGCCCGCATCCTCGCCACAGAAGGACAGCGGCGTGCCGGTGTCCGCGCAGCGGTCCACCACCAGTGAAAGGAAGGCCAGAAACGAGGTGTTGAGCGTGTCATAGCGCCGCCGCACACGTTCGTTCTCGCGGTCGGCGGCAAAGAAGAACTGCTTGAGGTCATTGCCGCCGATGGAGATGAAATCCACCGTCTCGAAAAAGCTGCGCGGCGCATAGGCGAGCGAGGGTGTTTCGAGCATTGCCCCGATTTCCAGCGTCCCGGGCACGGGATGGCCAAGCGCGCGTTCGCGTTCCATCTGGTCCAGCACATGCTGGCGCGCCGCGATGAATTCGGCACGCTCGGCAATGAAGGGAAACATGATGGTGAGCGGTCGGCCGTTTGCGGCACGGATCAGCGCCTGCGCCTGCATCCGCAGCACGCCCGGTTTGTCGAGCCCCACCCGGATCGCGCGCCAGCCCATCGCGGGGTTGGGTTCGTCATTGGGCTTCATATAGGCCAGCACCTTGTCCGACCCGATGTCGAGCGTTCGGAAGGCTACGCGACGCCCCCGCGCGGACTCCATCACACGGGCGTAGAGGGTGGCCAGTTCGGCCCGTTTCGGCATCTGGTTGCGGACCAGAAACTGCAATTCGGTGCGGAACAGGCCGACCCCCTCGGCGCCCGACCCTTCGAGGCTCGGCAGATCGGCCATCAGCCCTGCGTTCATCTGCAAGGATATGGTCTGGCCGCAAGGCGTGGTGGCAGGCAGGTCGCGCAGGCCCGCGTAGCGTTGCTGGGCCGCGGCCTGCATCGCCATCTTGTCGCGGAAGGCCGAGGCCACGCTCTCCTCGGGGCGCAGATGCACGATGCCCTGATCGCCGTCGACAAGGATGTGGTCACCGTTGAGCGCTTCGTTGGTGATGCCCGAGGCATGGATCACAAGGGGAATGGCCAGTGCCCGGGCGACAATCGCGGCATGGCTGCCGACGGACCCCTCCTCCAGCACCACACCGCGCAGCGCGCGGCCGTATTCCAGCAGTTCCGCCGGGCCGATGTTGCGCGCGATCAGGACCGGATTTTCCGGCATTTCCGCCCCGGTGTCCGACCCTTGCCCGGTCAGGATGCGCAGCAGCCGGTTCGAGAGGTCATCCAGATCCTGCAATCTTTCGCGCAGATAGGCGTCCGGCACCTGTTCCAGCCGCGCGCGGGCGACGGATTGTTCCTTTTCCACCGCCGCCTCGGCGGACAGGCCGAGCGCGATGTCCTCCTCCATCCGGCGCAGCCAGCCGCGCGAATGGGCGAACATCCGGTAGGCCTCCAGCACCTGCCGCTGATCCTTGTCGAGACTTTCGGCGGCCAGAAGGTCATCGACCGAGACGCGCAACTGCCCCACCGCCTCACGGATCCGCTCGATCTCCGTCATCGGGTCATCGGCCACCGGGTTGGTGACCACGACGCGGGGTTCATGCAGCCAGACATGGCCCTCGGCTGCCCCCTCCTGCCCTGACGAGCCCCGCAGCATCACAGGCTGCTTGTGCAGGGCAGAGAGCGCCTCTCCCTCGCCGGAAAAGGCACCCAGCTCGGTCATTTCCGCCAGCACCATGGCGACGACTTCGAGCGCATAGACCTCGTCGTCGGAAAACTGCCGGGCGGTTTTGGACTGCACCACCAGAACGCCGAGCTTTTCGCCCACCCGCTGGATCGGCACGCCGAGAAAGGAGGAATAGATCTCCTCTCCCGTTTCGGGCATGAAGCGGAAACCCTTTTCCGAAGGGGCGTCCGCAGTATTGATCGGGGTGGCCGTGCGCGCAACGCGGCCCACAAGCCCCTCGCCAAGCCTGAGCCGGGTCTGGTGGACGGATTCCTTGCGCAGACCCTCGGTCGCACAAAGCTCCAGCGTTTCGGCGTCGCGGAACAGGTAGATCGAGCAGACCTCCGATCCCATCGAGTCGGCAATCAGATGTGTGATGCGGTCGAGCCGGTCCTGACCCAGACCGGGTTCCGCCAGCGAATCGCGCAGGCGTCTGAGAAGCTTCCGGCTGTCGCTTTCGCTGCGTTCAGGCATATCCGTCCCGGTCGCTCCACTGGCGGTTGATCCGCCTTGTCTCTCCGCGCCATATTGGAGCGACCGGGCAGCAAGGTCCATGGCCTTCCTGCCCCCGGTCTGTCGCGATCACTGGAATGGTAACACCTGTGCAATGGCGCGGGGGAAGGCCTATCAGACAGGCAGTTCGCGGGCCGGGCAATGCCGGCTTGCCAATCGGCATCCCGACCTGCCACGATAGCGGGATTGGTGGGACGCTTCGGCCATCACTCCATCCAGTCAAAGGCAACCTGATGCGCAATATCCTTGCCTACGCCATCGTGATGTCTGCATTGCAGATCCTGCCTGTCGCGGGCCAGACCACCAGCGGCGATGCCTCGGTCCGCTTCAACCTCCTGACCTACGAAGGTTTGGTCGTTTCCGACATCTTTGTTTTCGATCAGGCCTATGCCGAAAAACATGGCGCCCCTGTTCCGGCCCCGTTCGCGTTGAAAGTGCCGAAAGACCCGTCGATCCTGCGGATCGCCGATGCGCGGCCGGACGGCGGGGCGCTTGTCAAGTTCACCTTCGGGCTGGAGCAGGACGGCCACCGCACGTTTCTTGAGAACCTTCAGATCGCCAGCGCGACTCTGCCGTTCTATGCGGATCGGGAAGATCCGGCGGAAACCCGCATCCGTGCCGCGGTGCATCTGGCGCGGGATCAGATCTTTCCCCGCGCCGTCGCCGGGTTCGACGCGCCGAAGGTTCTCGCGGTGGAGCAGGTTGTCCTCGGCTCGGTTCCCGATGCGGTGCATCTGATCGCCAGTTACACCGACCCCTCCGTCGGGCCGATGCTGCTGCGCATTGTCGTGCTGCCGCATCCGAGGCAGGAGGCGAGCCTGTTTGTCGTGTCGAACATCAATCTGACGCTGGTGCCGGTCACCGATGGTGCCACGCTGGCCCGGTCCCTGACCGGGCGCGTTCTCGCAAGCTGGGACTACCGCTAGGTCCGGCTCAGCCGGCCTTGTCCAGATCGAAGGCGTCGTGTAGCGCCTGCACGGCCAGTTCCATGTATTTCCGGTCGATCAGGACCGAAATCTTGATCTCGGATGTCGCGATCACCTTGATGTTCACATTTTCGGCTGACAGCGCCTTGAACATCTTGGCCGCAACGCCCGCATGGCTGCGCATGCCGATCCCCACCACCGACACCTTGGCCACATCCTCATCGACGTTCAACTCGTCGTAATTGATGAGACCGGCCGCCTTGGCATCCTCCATCGCCTTCTTTGCCCGCGCCACCTGATTGATCGGGCAGGAAAAGGTCATGTCGGTTACAGCGCCCGGATGGTCGTCGTAATCTCGCTCCGAGATGTTCTGCACGATCATGTCCACATTCACCCCCGCCTCGGCCAAGGGGCCGAAGATCGCGGCGGCGATGCCGGGGCGGTCCTCGACGGTGACAAGGGTGATCTTCGCCTCATCCCGGGAATAGGCAACACCGGAGACAACTTTCGATTCCATGATTTCATCCTCGTCGCAGACAAGTGTTCCGGAGTTTTCGTCGGTATCTTCAAAGGAGGACAACACGCGCAGCCGCACCTTGTAGCGCATCGCGAGTTCCACCGACCGGGTCTGCAGAACCTTGGCACCGAGCGAGGCCAGTTCCAGCATTTCCTCGAACGCGATTTTGCTCAGCTTTCGTGCTTTGGACGTGATTCGCGGATCGGTGGTGTAGATGCCGTCGACATCGGTGTAGATGTCGCAGCGTTCTGCGCCGAAGGCGGCGGCAAAGGCGACCGCCGTGGTGTCGGACCCGCCGCGCCCCAGCGTGGTGATGCGGCCTTCCGGGCTGACGCCCTGAAAGCCCGCGACGACCGCGACCTTGAACCCTTCGGCGAATTTCGCATCCATGTTGTCGCGCGGGATCGACAGGAAGCGTGCGGCCGAATGCGCCGAAGTCGTGTTGATCGGCACCTGCCAGCCCTGCCAGGACCGGGCAGGCACACCCATTTCCTGCAAGCGAAGCGCCATGAGCCCGGCGGTCACATTCTCGCCGCTGGCCACCACGGCGTCATATTCGCGCGCATCATAGAGGTTCGAGGTGGTTTCGACCCAGCGCACAAGCTCGTTCGTCTTGCCCGACATGGCCGAGACGATCACGATCACATCATAGCCGCGATCCACCTCGCGCTGCACCTTCATCGCCGCGTTTTCGATGCGCGCGAGATCGGCGACGGAGGTTCCCCCGAATTTCATAACCAGTAGCGGCATCGTCCATCCCCGCCCGAAAAAGCGACTGCTTCATAGCAGACGCGGGGCCATGTGCAAGGCAGGGCGGGAATGGGGTCGCGGCTGCGCAACGCTGTCGAGGACGAGAGGTCTTGTGTCGCATTTGCTCTGGTCCTCGTGCCCGGTTTCGGCAAGTCTTGCTGCAACTGCAAACAGGGCGCCAGCCGCGCCAGATCCGGGGCATCGACCACCATGACCACTTCCTATGTGCTGACCGTGAAATGCCGTTCCCGCCGCGGGATCGTCGCCGCCGTTGCGGGCTGCCTTGCGGCACAGGGCTGCAACATCACCGACAGCGCGCAGTTCGATGACATGGAAACCGGCAACTTCTTCACCCGCATCACCTTCCTGTCAGAAACCGGGGCAGACCTTGCCATGCTTCAGGCGGCCTTTGTGCCGGTCGGGGAGGAGTTCGGCATGGACTGGGCCCTGCATGATGCAGGTCAGCGGATGAAGGTGCTGCTGATGGTGTCGAATTTCGGACATTGCTTGAATGACCTGCTCTACCGCTGGCGGATCGGCGCGCTGCCGATCGAGATTGTCGGTGTGGTCTCGAACCATCTGACCTATCAGAAGGTCGTGGTGAACCATGACATCCCCTTCCACCACATCAAGGTCACCGCGCAGAACAAGCCCGAAGCCGAGGCGCGGCTGCTGTCGGTGGTGGAAGAGACCGGCGCGGATCTGGTGGTTCTGGCGCGCTACATGCAGATCCTGAGCGATGCGCTGTGCCGCAGGATGTCGGGGCGGATCATCAACATCCATCACTCCTTCCTGCCGTCGTTCAAAGGGGCAAACCCCTACAAGCAGGCCTTCGAACGCGGGGTGAAACTGATCGGGGCCACCGCGCATTATGTCACCGCCGATCTCGATGAGGGCCCGATCATCGAACAGGACACCGTGCGCGTGACCCATGCGCAGAGCCCGGAGGACTATGTCAGCCTCGGCCGCGATGTGGAGGCACAGGTGCTGGCCCGCGCGATCCACGCCCATATCCACCGCCGCGCCTTCCTCAACGGCAACAAGACCGTGGTGTTCCCGGCCTCGCCCGGCTCGCACGCCTCCGAACGGATGGGATGATGCTGGCCGGGGCAGGGGGCTGTCTGCCCCCTCGCCGCCTCTGGCGGCTCACCCCCGAGGATATTTTCAGACAGAAAAAGGGCGCGTTAACCCACGTTTAACCTTGCCGGGCAACCCTGATCGGGCGGAACAGGCGGGGACGCCGATGGCCGTGACAGGAAAAGGCCCCCGCTCCGGAACAGGGCGGGGGCTGATCCGCTTTTTTTCTGTCCATAAATATCCCGGGGGGAGTCGCGGAACGCGACGGGGGGCTGGCCCCCCTTCGGATTTGGTCAGAGCGCGCGCCAGCCGATGTCGCGACGGCAGAACCCGTCCGGCCAGTCGATCCGGTCGACCATGGCATAGGCTCTCGTCCGCGCTTCGGCCAGAGTTGCCCCACGCGCGGTGACATTGAGGACGCGGCCGCCGTTCGCGGTGATCTGGCCACCACTTTCTGCCGTTCCGGCGTGAAAGACGATGTGGGAAGTGTTTTCGGGCAGATCCTCCAGCCCGCCGATCACGCTGCCTTTGGCATAGCTGCCGGGATACCCCTTTGCCGCCAGCACAACGGTCAGCGCATGATCCTCGGCCCAGTTCGCCGCCACTTCGGCCAGCCGTCCCTCGGCGCAGGCGAGCATCAGGTCCAGCGCCTGTGCCCCCAGACGCATCATCAGCACCTGGCATTCCGGGTCGCCGAAGCGGACATTGTATTCCACCAGACGGGCGCGACCGTCCTTGATCATCAATCCTGCGTAAAGCACGCCCTGGAACGGCGTGCCGCGCCGGGCCATTTCGGCCACGGTGGGGCGGATGATCTCGGCCATTGCCTGTTCGGCGATCGCATCGGTCAGCACCGGCGCCGGGGAATAGGCGCCCATGCCCCCGGTATTGGGGCCGGTATCGCCTTCGCCGACGCGCTTGTGGTCCTGCGCGGAGCCAATGGCCAGAACGTCCCTGCCGTCAGACAGCACGAAAAGGCTTGCCTCCTCGCCTTCCATGAACTCCTCGATGACCACCTCGGCACCCGCCGCACCAAAGGCCCCGCCAAGGATCTCGTCGATGCCCGCCAGCGCCTCCGCCTCGGTCATGCCCATGATGACGCCCTTGCCCGCTGCAAGCCCATCGGCCTTGATGACCAGGGGCGCGCCGGTCTGCCGGACATGGGCCTTTGCAGCCTCGGGATCGGTGAACCGGGCATAGCCGGCGGTCGGAGCCGCGCAGGCGTCACAGATTTCCTTGGTGAAGGCCTTGGAGGCTTCCAGCCGAGCCGCCGCCGCCGAGGGGCCGAAGGTCAGGATCCCTGCGCCGCGCAGCCGGTCCGCCACTCCGGCGGCCAGCGGGGCTTCGGGCCCGACGATCACGAAATCTATGGCATTCTCGGCGCAAAACACGGCCACCGCGCCGCCGTCCAGAACATCCAGATCGGCACATTCGGCATGGGCGGCGATCCCGGCATTGCCCGGCGCCACGATCAGTCTGTCACATTTGGGGTTCTGCTTCACCGCCCAGGCCAGCGCATGTTCGCGCCCGCCGCTGCCCAGAATGAGAATGTTCATGTCGCCCCCGCTTGGCCTTCGCTGAACCGCGTCATAAGGTCAGGGGGAGCGGATCACAAGAAGGCGCACCATGCCGGAGCTTTTCGAAGACCCAGAGCCGGAGGCAGGCCCCAGCGGCAACCGACCGGAGTTCACCGTGTCGGAGCTTTCGGGGGCCGTGAAGCGGGTGATCGAGGGGGAATTCGGCCTCGTCCGGGTGCGGGGCGAGATCGGTCGGGTATCGCGCCCTGCCTCCGGCCACCTCTATTTCGACCTCAAGGACGACCGTGCCGTGATTGCCGCGATTTCCTGGAAAGGGCAGGTCGCGCGGATGCAGGTGCGCCCGGAGGAAGGGATGGAGGTTGTGGCCACGGGCCGCATGACCACCTTTCCGGGTCAGTCGAAATATCAACTGATCGTCGAGGATGTGGCGCCTGCAGGGGCGGGTGCCTTGATGGCGATGCTGGAAAAGCGTCGCATGGCCTTGCAGGCCGAAGGTCTGTTCGACCCCGCGCGGAAGCAGCCGATCCCCTATCTGCCAGCGGTGATCGGCGTTGTCACCTCGCCCTCCGGTGCCGTGATCCGCGACATCCTGCACCGGTTGCGCGACCGGTTTCCGCGCCATGTGCTGATCTGGCCGGTGGCGGTGCAGGGAGAGAAATGCGCGGCGGAAGTGGCGGCCGCGATCCGGGGGTTCAATGCCATCACTCCCGGCGGGCCGGTGCCGCGTCCCGATCTTCTGATCGTCGCGCGCGGGGGGGGAAGTCTGGAGGATCTCTGGGGCTTCAACGAGGAAATCGTCGTCCGGGCGGCAGCGGAAAGCGGCATCCCGCTGATTTCGGCAGTGGGGCATGAGACGGACACCACACTGATCGACCACGCTGCCGACCGCCGCGCGCCCACGCCCACGGCGGCGGCAGAAATGGCGGTGCCGGTGCGGCTCGAACTTCTGGCCGGGCTGGACGGTCAGGGCGCGCGGCTTTCCCGTGCGGTGGTGCAGGGCATGGCGCTGCGTGGCCAGCGCCTGCGCGATCTGTCGCGCGCGCTGCCCCGCCCCGAGGCGCTGACGCAGGGTGCCGCGCAACGGTTCGATCTGTGGACGGGGCGGCTGTCGGGGGCGCTGGCGATGGCGGCGGCCTCCAAACGCGCCGCACTTGACCGGGTTTCCGCGCCGATGCGTCCGCGATTGCTCTTGGACATGGTGACGCGCCGGGCGGAGTGGCTTGCCGAACGTGACCGCACCTTCGAGCAGGCGATGGCGCGGCGGCAGGAGCGGGCACTGGAGCGGGTCGGTGCGCTCGCAGCGCGGCTCGATACGGCTTTTGCAGGGCTTTTCCGGCAGATGGACCGCAAGCTGCGCGAGGATCGCGCGCGGCTCACCGATCTGGAAACCCGGCTGCATCGCGCGCCCCTTGAACGGCTCGGGGCTGAGGCATCGCGGCTGGAAGCGTTGGACAGGATGCGCCAGACGCTTGGCCATTCCGAAACCCTGCGGCGGGGCTTTGCCGTGGTGCGGACCGAGGGGGCCGTTATCACCTCCCGCGAGGGTGTCGGGTCGGCGACGGCACTGGAGATCGAGTTCCATGACGGGCGGCTGGCGGTGATCGCGGGCAATGCCCCCCGACAGCCCAAGGCGGCAAAGCCCGGCCCGAAGGATCAAGGCAGCCTGTTCTGAGGTTCGAAAATGTCAAATATGGGCCAAGATTACCTCAACCTGCTTTGATTGATGTTCGATTTGTGAAAATCAGACGCCCACATCCGGGCCGGTGCAGGCCAGCGGCTTGTCTGTCTGTTCAACCTCGGACAGTTCCGTGCTGCCCGGCGTGTTGGTGAACCGCGCCCGCAAGCCGCCTGTGCCCTGATGAAAGGTCCAGCATTGCGGCGTGGCGTCATGTTCATAGACGAAACAGATTTCGCCGCCGCCATTGTCATACCAATGCCCCAGACGGCAGGTGTCATCGACAAAGGCCCAGCGGACGCGACGGTTGGGCAGGTATTGCTCCACGCCGTAAACCCGCCCGCCTTCGGCATAGGTCAGGGTCTTGCCGGTGGCATAGGCTTCGAACTCCTCCGCCGTCATCTGCGTATCGGCATGGACCGGCAGGGCAAGCGTCAGGATGAAGGCCAGAAGGGCCGGAAGGGCGCGCATTGTCAGGTTCCCCGCAAAGGACATTTGCCCGCAATCTGCCGGATTGCGCGGGGGATTGCCAGTCACAGCCCTGTCAGCCCGTCCTTGCGGCGCTGCCAATCCGCCAGGCGCGACCCCATCACCCGACGCCAGATCCGGGGCGAGAGCGCCAGCGTCGCGCAGACCGGCAGCGGATAGGGCAACCGTGGTGCAGCCTCCCGCTCTGGCAGGCGCAGCGCGGGGTAAGGGCGCGACGGATGCGCGTGATGATCCGAATGGCGCGGCGCGTTGAGCATGACAGCCGAGGAAAACCACTGTGGCGCGTTCCAGCTGTGCCGGTCGGACACCGGCTCCAGCCGCCCGTCCGGCAGCCGCGCGCGCAGCAGCCCGTAATGCTGCACATAGTCGGCGAGGAGAAGCTGCAACTGCGTATGGGCTGCCAGTCCCGCCCATACCAGCACCCCCGGCAGCCCTGCGATCACCCCGCCCGCGATCAGGCTGCCAAGGCCGAGCCCCAGGTAGACCGCATAGGGATGCATTCCGGTCCTGCCCACCCGCCGCACGGTTTCCGCGCGCCAGCCGTCCCGGAACGACCCGACCCAGGCGCGCGGCGCAAAGCGCCAGAAGCTTTCCCCCGCCCGTGCGGTATTGGGGTCGGCGGCACTTGCCGCATGGACATGATGCACCAGACGATGCGCCGAGGCGTGATGCCCGAACAGAACCGAGCCATAGACCGCAACGCCGAGCCGGAACATCCAGCGATTGCCCCGATGGATCAGTTCATGGGCCGATGGGTTGGACACCTGCCCGAACCACAGCCCCGCCCCGAAAAACAGGATCATCCGCTGCCCGAGGCTTAACCCGCTGTCCCCCGCCACCGCCCAGACGACCAGCGGCAACAGCACAAGATGCGCCGCGCCAAGCCCAAGCAACAACGCATCGGCGGCCGGAAACTCCGCGCCCTCCGGCGCATCCGGGGCGACCAGCGGCAAGACCTGGTCCAGTGTCACCGTGAGGAAGGCCATGTAGAGAAACGGCAGCCAGACCCAGCCCCCGCCAAACCCGACCGCAAGCGCGATCAGCACCGCCGGAAGGCCGGTGGCCAGTGCAAAGAGTGCCATCGCGGGCAGGGGCAACTTGTGTCGCATATCGGCGCAATCTAGCATGTCGGGCCGGGTGGCATAGCCCGGATATGCGTGCAAGGGTGCCCGGGTCATGGACAATTCGCCGCTATTGGTGACGGTCGGTGCGACCGGCGCCGTTGCCTCGGCGCTGATCTACTGGATGCTCTGGTGCTGGCGGGACGGGACGGGGCCCCTGCGCTCGGCGGTCAAGACGGCGGCGGTTGCGGGGCTGGCCCTGACCGCGCTCGCCGCCGGGGCGCCTTTGACCGTGACAGTGGGGCTCGCCCTCGGGGCCGCAGGCGATCTTGCGCTGTCGCGACCGGGGCAGCGGGCGTTCCTTGTGGGCATGGCTGCTTTCGCGCTGGGGCATCTGGCATATGCGCTCTGGTTTCTCGGCGCGGTCATGCCCCCCGATGCGCTGCGTCTGCTGGCAATGGCGGGTCTGGTTGCGCTGACCCTCTCGACCCGGCAGTGGCTTTTGCCCCATGCGGGCACCCTGGCCCCTGCGGTCGCCGCCTATGTCGGGGTCATCTGCCTCATGGGGCTGGCGGCGCTCGCCGCCGCCAACATCGTGGCACTGTCGGGGGCGGCGCTGTTCATCCTCTCGGACCTGCTCCTCGCCATCGCCCTCTTTCGTCCTGTGGCGCCGGACGCGCGCCGCGCCTTCTCGGTCGCGCTCTGGCCCGCCTATTGGGGCGGGCAGGCGCTGATCCTTGCCGGGGCGCTCGGGGCCGGGGCGCTCGGGGGTGTGCCCGCCGTCTGGCCCTTCCATCCCGCGTCCTGATTGATTAGGTGAACCAAAGGCCCATCGCCCGGAGACCCGCCCATGTCCTTTTTCAAGAAACTCAAGGACCGGATGTTCCGCTCTTCCGACAAACTGGGGGAGGGGCTGGAGGCGCTGGTGAGCGAGACGGAGCCGCCCCCCCCCCCGGCAGTTCCGCCGGTGGCGGCGATGCCGGACCCTGTGGTCCCACCCGTCGCGGAGCCCGCACAGCCGAAACCCGGCATCCTCGGCCGGCTTCTGGGCCAGACCGCCCCCGAGGCGCGGCGCGAGTTCGACGACGCGATGCTCGAAAACCTGGAGGAAGTGCTGATCGCCGCCGATATGGGCGTCGATACCGCGCTGCGCGTTGCCGCCAATATCGCCGAAGGGCGCATGGGTCGCCGTGTCACCGCGACCGAGATCCGCGAGGCTCTGGCAAAGGAAGTGGCGCGCATCCTCGACCCCGTCGCCCGCCCGATGCCGCTCTATCCCAAGCGCCCGCAGGTGGTGCTGGTCGTGGGGGTGAACGGCTCGGGCAAGACGACAACCATCGGCAAGCTCGCCAGCCAGTTCAAGGCGGCGGGAAAATCGGTGGTCATCGCGGCGGGCGACACGTTCCGCGCCGCCGCCGTGGAACAGTTGCAGGTCTGGGGCACCCGCGCGGGCGTTCCCGTTCTCACCGCTCCCGAAGGCTCCGACCCCGCAAGCCTTGCCTATGACGCCATGACCCGCGCGCAGGAAACCGGGGCCGACCTTCTGCTGATCGACACCGCCGGGCGGCTCCAGAACCGCGCCGATCTGATGGAGGAACTGTCCAAGATCGTCCGCGTCATCCGCAAGAAGGATCCCGAGGCACCGCATAACACGCTGCTGGTGCTGGATGCCACCACCGGGCAGAACGCGATCAATCAGGTGGAGATCTTCCGCAAGCTGGCCGATGTCTCGGGTCTCGTGATGACCAAGCTTGACGGAACCGCCAAGGGCGGCGTCCTCGTCGCACTGGCCGACCGTTTCGGCCTGCCGATCCATGCCATCGGCGTGGGCGAACAGATCGACGATCTTTCCCCCTTCGACCCCGAGGATTTCGCCCGCGCCCTTGTGGGGCTCGACCGCTGACCCCCTTTCATCTTGGCCGAAATACCTCGGGGGTGCGGGGGCTGGCCCCCGCTGACACCGCAAGGGACAGACCCCTCCGATGAGCGACTGGCTGATCTCGCTGGAAGGCACCGAACTCGGCAGCCGCGTTGCCCTCGGGCTTGCGCTGATGGCCGCCCTTCTGCATGCGCTCTTTGGGGCGTTGCAGAAGGGGCGTCACGATCCCTGGCTCACCCGGGCTGCCATCGACGGCAATTATGCGGTCATGGCCGTGCCCTTCGCGCTCTTCGTCGTGCCCTGGCCCGAGCCGCATATGTGGCCGATCTTTGCCGGGGCGGTCGTGCTGCATATTGGCTACAAGGTGATGCAGGCGATGACCTATTCGCGCGGCGCCTACACGGTGGTCTATCCGGTGGTGCGCGGCACCGGGCCGGTATTCTCGGTGATCGGCGCGGGGCTGATCTTTGGCGAGCATTTCGCGCCCGGCCAATGGGTCGGGCTCATGGTGCTGGTTGCGGGGATCCTTGGCCTTGCGGCCTACAACCTGCGCCATGTGACCGTCTCGCGCGATACGCTGGTGGCCGCCCTCTGGCTCGCGGTCGGCACCGGGTTTTTCGTGGCGCTCTACACGACCTATGACGCTTACGGCATCCGGGCCACCGCCGATCCCTTCACATTCCTTGCGTGGTTCTTCATGCTGGACGGCATCTTCATGCCGCTGGTGATGCGGCGCAGGCTCCTGTCCTTGTCACGGGCAGAGCTTGTGCCATTGTGGAAACGGGGTGTTCTGGGGGCCATCGTGGCCTATTTCAGTTTCGGGGGCATCATGCTGGCCACGAGGATCGACAAGGTGGGCGAGGCGGCGGTGCTGCGGGAAACCTCGACCGTCTTTGCCGCGCTGATCGGCTGGCTGGTGCTGAAGGAACGGGTGACACGCGCCCAACTGGCCCTGATGACGCTGATCGCACTCGGCGCGCTGATTGTGGAAATGGCCGGGTGACGGCGACGAAAAAAGGGGCTGAAAGCAGCATGGCGGAAAAGAAGATCGGAACGGGGCTGAAGCTTGCCCTTGAAATGGGGCCGATCGCGGCTTTCTTCCTCGGCTACATCAAGCTGAAGGATGAGGTGTTCACCTTTGGCGGCACCGAATATGACGGCTTCATCGTGGTCACTGCCGCCTTCATCCCGCTGATGATCCTGACCACTGGCATCCTGTGGAAACTGACCGGCAAGCTGTCGCGCATGCAGATCGCGACCGTGGTTCTGGTCGTGGTGTTCGGCGGGCTGTCGGTCTGGCTCAACGACGAGCGTTTCTTCAAGATGAAGCCCACGATCATCTATGCGCTGTTCGCGGTGGCCCTCGGTATCGGGCTGATGCGGGGTCAGTCCTG
Organism: Pseudorhodobacter sp.; assembly: GCA_046295215.1. Taxonomy (GTDB): domain Bacteria; phylum Pseudomonadota; class Alphaproteobacteria; order Rhodobacterales; family Rhodobacteraceae; genus Szabonella. The sequence goes on from JBKBNP010000004.1 coordinate 21,842, forward strand.
GCTGCAACTCGTGATGGGCGAGGCGCTGCCGATGCGGCGTGAGGGCTGGATGATCCTCACGAAACGGCTGGCGCTGTTCTTTGCCCTGCTGGCGGTGGCGAACGAGGTGATCTGGCGCGGCTTTTCCACCGAGGTCTGGGTGAACTTCAAGACCTTCGGCCTGACCGCCGCCCTGTTCCTGTTCTTCATGCTGCAAGGCCGGCTGATGGCCGAATATGGCGAGACAAGGCCAGAGGACGAGAGCTGACCCGTCAGACCTTCGCCACCGCCGCACGCGCCAGATCGTCGAGCCCCTCGCCCCCCGCCGCAAGATGCGCGGCAAGGGCCGCGCGCATCGACGGATCCCAGAAATCACGCAGATGGGCGGCCACCCGGTCGGCCTGATCGGTGCCGGGCTGGCTGCGGAAGAAGGTGGCGATCTGGTTCGCCATGCGGACGAGTTTGTCAGGCGACATCGGAAACCTCCGTGATGATGCGGTCCGGGCGGGAATAGATGTCGAACCCGTCCCCCCGCGCAAATGCGGCAAGCGTCATGCCCGCGCCTTCTGCCAGACGCAGCGCATGGGCGGTGGGGGCGGAAACACCGATCAGCACTGTACAGCCCGCTATGGCGCATTTCTGCACCAGTTCCATCGAAAGACGGCTGGTCATGTAGACTGCGCCCGATGCAGGATCGACGCCCGCCAGCGCCAGCGCGCCGAGGAGCTTGTCGAGCGCATTGTGCCGTCCCACATCCTCGCGCACCATGACGATCCCCTCGCCCGGACGCAGGAAAGCCGCCGCATGGGCAGCACGGGTGCGGTCATGCAGGGGCTGCAGGCTGCGCAGATCGTCGCCGGCGCGCAGAATCTCCGCCACCGACAGCCGCAACCCGGACTCCGGCAAGCCCGGCAGGGGCCGGTTCGCCTCTGCCAGACTGTCTATGCCGCAAAGCCCGCAGCCGACCGGCCCGGCCATCGCGCGGCGCCGGGCGCCGAGCGCGCGGCCCCGGTCCTCCCGCAGCCAGATCCGGGCCTCGATCCCCTCCGGCTGCACGACCTCTTCAAAGTTCACGATCTCGGAGGGTGAGGCGATGATGCCTTCGGACAGCGCAAATCCCGTCGCGAAATCCCGGATGTCGCCGGGGCTGGACATCATCACCGCCTGTGTCGAGCCGTCAAACACCATCGCCACCGCCACCTCCTCGGGCAGGCTGCGGTGAATCGTTGTCGCACCCTCCGGGCGGATGGCGCGGCCCGGAACGGAGCGGTGCAGGGGCGGACGCGCCATCACCCTATTCCGCGGCTGGCAGGATGCGGCGCGACAGGGCGGCCTGTGCGTTGTAATCCTCCTGCCACTCGGTCGGGCCGTTGGAGGGGCTGACCTGCACCGCTGTCACCTTGTATTCCGGGCAGTTGGTCGCCCAGTCGGAAAAATCGGTGGTGATGACATTGGCCTGCGTGTCGGGATGGTGGAACGTGGTGTAGACCACGCCCGGGCTGACGCGATCCGTCAGTTTCGCGCGCAACGTGGTTTCCCCCGACCGCGAGGCCAGTTTCACCCAATCGCCTTCATTCACGCCGCGCAGTTCCGCGTCATGGGGGTGGATTTCCAGCACATCCTGATCGTGCCAGACCACATTCGCCGTGCGCCGCGTCTGCGCGCCGACATTGTATTGGCTGAGGATCCGCCCGGTGGTCAGCAACAGCGGGAAACGCGGGCCGGTCTTTTCATCCGTCGCAACATATTCGGTGACGATGAACCGCCCCTTGCCGCGCACGAACCCGTCCACATGCATCAGCGGCGTGCCCTCGGGATGCGCCTCGTTGCAGGGCCATTGCACCGAGCCCTTTTCCTCCAGCAGCGCATAATCCACCCCGGCAAAGCTGGGCGTGGTTGCGGCAATCTCGGCCATGATCTGCGCGGGGTGGGTATAGCCCCAATCCGCCCCCATGGCGCGCGCGAGCATCTGGGTGATCTCCCAATCCTCATAGCCGTTGCGGGGCGCCATCACCCGGCGCACGCGGTTGATGCGGCGCTCGGCATTGGTGAAGGTGCCGTCCTTTTCCAGAAAGGTCGATCCGGGCAGGAACACATGCGCGTAATTCGCCGTCTCGTTCAGGAAGAGATCATGGACGATGACGCATTCCATCGCCGCCAGCCCTGCGGCCACATGTTTCGTGTCCGGGTCTGATTGCAGGATGTCCTCGCCCTGACAGTAGAGCCCCTTGAAGCTGCCATCGACGGCGGCATCGAGCATGTTCGGGATGCGCAGGCCCGGCTCGGGGTCGATCTGCACCCCCCAGAGGCTTTCGAATACGGCGCGCACCTCGGCGCCCTTCACATGGCGGTAGCCGGGCAATTCATGCGGGAAAGACCCCATGTCGCAGGCGCCCTGCACGTTGTTCTGGCCGCGCAGCGGGTTCACGCCCACCCCCTCGCGCCCGATATTGCCGGTCAGCATGGCCAGATTGGCGATGCCCATGACGGTGGTCGATCCTTGCGAATGTTCCGTCACCCCCAGCCCGTAATAGATCGCGCCATTGCCTCCCGTCGCGAAGGCCCGCGCAGCGGCGCGCAATTCGGCACTCGGCACGCCGGTCAGCAACTCGGTCGCTTCGGGGCTGTGGCGGGGATCGGAAATGAACTCGGCATAATGCTGGAATTCATCCCAGTCGCAGCGGGTGCGGATGAAATCCTCGTCGCACAGCCCTTCGGTCACGATCACATGCGCGATGGCACTGACCACGGCGACATTGGTGCCGGGGCGCAGCGGCAGATGATGCGCGGCCTCCACATGCGGGGATTTCACCAGATCAATCCGGCGCGGGTCGATCACGATCAGCTTCGCCCCCGCCCTGAGGCGCTTCTTCAGGCGGCTGGCAAAGACCGGATGCCCGTCGGTGGGGTTCGCGCCGATGATGATGACCACATCGGTATGTTCGACCGAATCGAAATCCTGCGTCCCGGCCGAGGTGCCGAAGGTCTGCCCCAGCCCATAGCCGGTGGGCGAATGGCAGACCCGCGCGCAGGTATCGGTGTTGTTGTTCAGGAACACGGCCCGCGCGAGTTTCTGGACCAGATAGGTTTCCTCATTCGTGCAGCGACTCGACGTGATGACCCCGATGGACTTGCGCCCATATTTCATCTGGACCCCGCGCATCCGGTCGGCGGCGAACCGCATCGCCTCCTCCCAGCCGACCTCGCGCCAGGGCTGGTTGATGCTGTCGCGGATCATGGGCGACAGGATGCGGTCCTTGTGACTGGCATAGCCATAGGCAAAGCGCCCCTTGACGCAGCTATGCCCCCGGTTCGCCTTGCCATGCTTCCACGGCACCATCCGCACAAGCCGGTCGCCGTTCAACTCCGCCTTGAAACTGCACCCCACCCCGCAATAGGCACAGGTCGTGATGACCGACCGCGTGGGCGTGCCCAGCTCGATCACCGATTTTTCCTGCAAGGTCGCCGTGGGGCAGGCCTGAACGCAGGCCCCGCAACTGACGCAATCGGAGGCCAGCGCATCGTCGCCTTTCGCGCCGAATGACACCCGGCTGTCGAACCCGCGCCCTTGGATCGTCAGCGCGAATGTCCCCTGCACTTCCTCGCAGGCCCGCACGCAGCGCGAACAGACGATGCATTTCGCGGGGTCATAGGTGAAATAGGGATTGCTCTCATCCTTCGGCACCCATTGCGGATTGACGGTGCCGGAGGTGTCGCGCGCGGTGAAATGGTTGGCGAGCGGGGCCTTGGGCGGGGCCTGATAGCGCACATCGCGCAGACCCACGGCCCCGGCCATGTCCTGCAATTCGCAATCGCCATTGGCCGCACAGGTCAGGCAATCCAGCGGATGATCCGAGATGTAAAGCTCCATCACCCCGCGCCGGACGCGGCGCACCTTGTCGGACTGGGTATGCACCACCATGCCCGGCACAACCGGCGTGGTGCAGGAGGCGGGCGTGCCGCGCCGACCCTCGATCTCCACCACGCACAACCGGCATGACCCGAACGCCTCGACCGAATCGGTAGCGCAAAGCTTCGGCACCGAGACACCGGCCAGTGCCGCCGCCCGCATCACCGACGTGCCTGCGGGAACACTCACCTCGACCCCGTCGATGGTCAGGGCCACCGGAGGCCCCGTCCGCGCTGGCGTGCCAAGGTCTCGGTCGTCCAGCGCGGACAGGGGCGGAATGATGAAATCCTTCATCGGGTCACTCCTTCAGGCTCTTGGCATGGGCGACAAGCGCATTGGCATGGCCATGCCCCAAACCGTGTTCGGCTTTCAGCAGAGCCACCAGTTCCATATGTTTCAGTTCGGGCCGGGAAGCGATCAGCGCCAGCCAGTGATCGACCGGCTGGCCATAGGTCGTTTCGATGGACGGAAAGTAAGAGGCCGGGCCCTTCACCTTGTCGCTCATTCCGCGGCCTCCTTGTGGCGCGCGAAATCGTCGGGAAAATGCGTCAGCGCCGACATCACCGGAAAGGGCGTGAACCCGCCAAGCGCGCAGAGGCTGCCGTCCTTCATCGTCTCGCAGAGGTCGGTCAGGATCGGGATCGCCGCCCCGTCACCCGCCGCGATGCGGTCGATGGTTTCCACGCCGCGCACCGCCCCGATCCGGCAAGGCGTGCATTTCCCGCAGGATTCCACCGCACAGAATTCCATCGCGAAGCGCGCCATGGCCAGCATGTCGGTCCGGTCGTCGAACACCACCAGCCCCGCATGGCCGATCAGCCCGCCCGCCGCATCGAACTCTTCATACCCCAGGGCCGTGCCGAACTTTTCGCGCGGCATATAGGCCCCGAGGGGCCCGCCCACCTGCACCGCCTTCACCGGCCGGCCCGTGGCCGTGCCGCCTGCAATCTCCTCCACCACCTCGCCGAGGCTCATGCCGAAGGCGGTCTCGAACAGCCCGCCGCGTGCCACATTCCCCGCAATCTGCAAGGTGACCGTGCCGCGCGACCGCCCCAGCCCGAAATCGGCATAATGCTGTGCCCCCCGCTCGAAGATCACCGGAACCGTGGCCAGCGAGATCACATTGTTCACCACGGTCGGGCAGCCCATGAAGCCCTCCAGCGCGGGCAGGGGGGGCTTGGCACGCACCACGCCGCGCTTGCCTTCCAGCGAATTGAGCAGGCTCGTCTCCTCGCCGCAGACATAGGCTCCGGCGCCAACCCGGATCTCCATCTCGAAGGCGCGCCCCGACCCCAGCACATCCGGCCCCAGCACGCCCGCCGCCCGCGCGACCCCTACCGCCGCTTGCATCACCGCAATCGCATCAGGGTATTCCGAACGCAGATAGACGAACCCTTTGGTCGCCCCCACGCCCAGCCCCGCAATCGCCATCCCCTCGATCAGACTGAAAGGATCACCTTCCATCATCATGCGGTCGGCAAAGGTGCCGCTGTCGCCCTCATCGGCGTTGCAGACGATGTATTTCCGCGCGCCCGGTGCGCCCAGAACCGTGTTCCATTTGATGCCCGTGGGAAATCCCGCGCCGCCGCGCCCGCGCAGGCCGCTGGCTGTCACTTCGGCCACGATTTCCGCGCCGGACATGCCCGCCGCCCGCCGCAATCCGGCCAGCCCGCCATGCGCCTCGTAGTCGTCAAGGCTCAGCGGGTCGATCACCCCGCAGCGCGCGAAGGTCAGCCGCGTCTGGCGCGCAAAGAACGGAATGTCCTCCACCCGGCCCAACCCCGCCAGCCGTCCATCCAGCAGGGCGGGCACATCCGCCACTGTCACCGGCCCGAAACCCTCGCGCCCCGCGCCCCGGTCGATCTCGACCAGCGGTTCCAGCCAGCACATCCCGCGCGACCCGTTGCGGATCAGCGTGATCTCCAGCCCCCGGCGCGCGGCCTCTGCCGCAATCGCCTCGGCCACCGCATCGGCCCCGACGGCCTTGGCGGCACTGTCCATCGGCACAAAGATCCTCATGCGCCCACCTCGTCACAGATCCGCGCCATTCCGGCCGCATCGAGCCGCCCGACCACGCGGCCATCCACCATCGCCGCAGGTGCGCAGGCACAAAGCCCGAGACAATAGACCGGCTCCACCGTCACCGCGCCATTGGCGGTGGTGCCATGCCAGTCCACGCCCAGCCGCGCCAGCGTGGCCTCGGCCAGATCCACCCCGCCCATGGCCTGACAGGCCTCCGCCCGGCAGATCTTCACCACATGACGCCCCGCCGGCACCTGTCTGAAATCATGATAGAAGCTGATGACACCATGCAGTTCTGCCCGGCTGATGTTGAGCGCCTCGCAAAGGACGGGATGGGCCGCCCTGGGCACATGACCCCATTGCGCCTGCACCGCATGCAGCATCGGCAGCAGCGGGCCCTCCAGCCCTTGAAGGGGGGCGATCACATCGCTGATCTGCGCTGCGGTTGGCTCTGCCGATCCTTGTGGCATGGCTTTGCTCCGGTTGTTCCGGATGCAGATCTGCGCCAAATTGATCTTGCAATCAATAACGTTGTTCCGTTGCCTGATAGTTTTTCCCTATCACTCGGCCACCTCGGACATCCGCCCTGCCTCCGCCAGCAACTCCCGCAAGACCGGTGTATGTGGTTCACGATAGGGCGCGACAAGCCCGACCGTATGGCTCCAGCCCTCATCGCCCAGCGGGATCGTGCGCAGGGGCTTTCCGACGGTCAGAAACGCCGCCATGTCGGAAGGAAGGATTGTCACCCATCCGCCTTCCAGCACATTGGCCACCAGAACCACCGTCGAATTGGCCTCGATCCGCGCCTCTGGTGCAATGCCCGCCTCGGCAAAGCGGCGGTTGACGATCCGGCGGTTCTGCATGTCCGGGGTCAGAAGGCACAAGCGCATCCCGCCAAGCTCGGCCCAGTCCACCGAGGCCCGGTTCGCCACCTCCGCATCCTCGCGGCAGACCAGCATGTAGCGTTCGTGATAGAGTGCTTCGGTGCTGACCCGCCCCGTGGGTTCGTTGTCCAGATAGGAGATCCCCGCGTCAATATCGAGATTTTCCAGCATCGAGAGGATCTCGACCGAGGTGCGCGACAGGATCGTGAAACGCACATTCGGATGGGCGGCGCTGAACCGCGCGGTGAGCCGCGCCGCCCAGGTCAGCGCCGTGGGGATCACCGCAAGCCGGATCGCGCCCGACAGGCCCTCGCGGGAATGTCGCATCTCGTCGCGCAATTGCCGTGCGTCGCTGACGATCTGTCGCGCCCAGTGCAGCGCCCGCTGGCCTTCCGGCGTCAGCCCGCCATAATGCGACCCCCGGATGACGAGTTTCACGCCCAGCTGGTCCTCCAACTGCCGGATGCCGGTGGAAAGCGTCGGCTGCGCAATCCCCAGATGCGCGGCGGCCCGGCCGAAATGACCCTCCTTCACCACCGCAAGGAACATTTCCAGCTTGCCCAGCATGATCGTCTCTTCCGAATGAAATCCACCTGCATGATAGAGAGTCGCGATGGCGCGCGGCAATGCGTCCCGGCTTTCATCTTGGCAAAAATACCTCAGGGGGAAGGCTTCCCGGCCCCGCCGGGAAGGCTCGGGGGTGTGAAACCCCCGTTGCGCGGTCTGCAAGGGGCGCCCGCGTCTGATCGCGTGGCGATCCTGGTTCCGATCAAGCGAAAAGCCCCGCCGGGTGATCCGGCGGGGCGGGGTTGGGGGTGTGGTGTGAGTGGGTCGCGTTGCAAGCAGCGGCCGGATCACCCGACAGACCCAGTGCTACGCCGATTCGGTTAGCGCGGAGTTAACGCTGATTTCAGTTTCTGCTTTCTGCCCGTCGTGCAAAATCCATGCCCCGGCTCTTGTGGGCCTCAGGCTTTCGTGATGATCTCCGCGCCATGACAGATGATGACCGCCACCTGCTCACGGCGCTTTTCGAGGCTGCCGTTGCCGCGGCAGACCCCGGGCTTGCCCTGAAGCCGCATCTGCCGGCAGTTCCTGCTGGCCGGACCGTCGTGATCGGCGCCGGGAAAGGCGCAGCGCAGCTTGCAGCGGCCTTTGAAAAGCTCTGGCCCGCGCCGCTCGAAGGGGTGGTGGTGACGCGCTACGGCTATGGCTGTCCGACCCGCGCGATCCGTGTGATGGAGGCGGCGCATCCGGTGCCGGATGCGGCAGGTCTGGCCGCGTCGGAGGCGCTGTTTGCAGCGGTGGCGGGGGTGATGGCGGATGATCTTGTCGTGGCGCTGGTCTGCGGTGGCGGCTCGGCGCTGCTGCCGATGCCGCCGGGTGATCTGACGCTGGAGGATGAGGCGGCGCTGAACCGTGCGCTGCTGGCCTCGGGGGCGCCGATCTCGGTGATGAACGCGATCCGCAAACAGGTGTCGGGAATCAAGGGCGGGCGGCTGGCGGCGGCCTGCCATCCGGCGCGGCTGGTCACGCTGGTCGTGTCCGATGTGCCGGGGGACGATCCGGCGCAGGTGGCCTCTGGCCCGACCGTGCCGGATGCCAGGGGCCGGGCCGAGGCGCGCGCACTGGTGCAAAGCTGGCGGATCGACCTGCCGCCGCGCATCGCCGACTGGCTGGCGGGCGAGGATGGCGCAGCGCCGATGCCGGACGATCCGGTTTTTGCCGGACAGGAGGTGCGGGTGATCGCTTCGGCCCGGCTGTCGCTGGAGGCGGCGGCGGCGCGGGCGGAGGCGGAGGATATCCCTGCCGTCATCCTGTCGGACGCGATCGAGGGCGAGGCGCGCGACGTGGCCCGCGTCCATGCCGCCATCGCACGCGAGGTGGCCTTGCGCGGCCGTCCCTTTGCCCGCCCGGTGGTGATCCTGTCGGGCGGGGAAACGACAGTCACACTGCGCGGCAAGGGCCGGGGCGGGCGCAACAGCGAGTTCCTGCTGGCCCTTGCGCTGGCGGCGGAGGGGCTCGACCTGGCGGCGCTGGCCGCCGATACCGACGGGATCGACGGGTCCGAGGACAATGCCGGGGCCTTTGCCGATGGAACCACGGCGGCGCGCCTGCGCGCGCTTGGCCGCGACCCGGCGGCGGATCTGTCGGGCAATGACGCCTATTCGGCTTTCGAGGCCTCGGGCGATCTGTTCGCACCCGGTCCTACGGGGACCAATGTCAATGATTTCCGCGCCATTCTGATCCGCTGACCGGGAGGCAGTTGAGCCGCCTTGCGGCGACACGCCTTTTGTCTCTCCTGCGCGCGGGGCGCTCCGGCTCGGGCGTTTCAGGTATTTCTGCCAGGATGAAAGCGGTGTCAGGGGCTTTCGGCGCGGGACAGGATGTAGATGTCCATGATCCAGCCATGCGCCGTGCGCAGGCGGGCGCGGTCGGCGATGATCCTCGGGGCGGCATCGCGCAGGGGGCCCTCGATCAGATGTTCCTGCGGCATGCCGACATAGGCGCCCCACCAGATATGGACGCCGTCGGGGTGCAGGGTCTGGAACGCGCAATCGCCGTCAAGCATCACGGCGATCCGGCTGGCCCCGGGTGGCCAGCCATGGTCCCGCAGGTTGCGCCCGGTGGTGATGGTGACGGCACCGGCAAGATCGTTGAGCGGGATGCGATGGCCCGCCGTCAGCCCTTGCAGGGAGGTGATACCGGGAATGGCGGTGATCCGGGGGGGCGGGGAAAGCCGGGCGGCGATGCGCAAGGTGCTGTCATAGAGCGAGGGGTCGCCCCAGACCAGAAGCGCCACGCCGAGCGGCGTGCTGCCGGTTGCGGTGTCGGCGGCATGGGCGGTGATGGTTTCGGCCCAGACAAGGGCAATGGCATCATGCCAGGCCTCCACCCGCGCCTTGTAGTCGGGGATTGCGGGGTCGCGTTCGGGCAGGTCGAATTCGGCGATCCGGGCGGGGGCGGTCAGCACGTCGTTCAGGATGACGTGGCGCAATTCCGCCAGATCGGCCTTCGCCTCGCCCTTGCGCGGAATCAGGATCAGGTCGGCGCGGTTGAGCGTGCGGATCGCCTGAAGCGTCAGATGGTCGGGATTGCCGGTGCCGATGCCGATGAGGAACAGCTCGATCTGGGGGGGCATGGCGAAGGGCTTTCGGTCATCGGTGGTGTGCAGCAGACTTGCGCCTGCTGCACCCCGGATGCCCGATCAGGCGGCGTTGTGCAACCGTGGCGTCACAAGGCCCGACCCGTTCAGCCCGCGCAGGGCTTTCGCGCCTGCCAGCACCAGCAGGTCGGCCACAGGCTCGATCACGATGACCAGCATATAGGCGAGGCCGAAGCTGCCGATGGCGGCGAGGTTGTCCGCCCCGAAGCCCTGACCCAGCAGCGCCCAGAACGCGACCCAGGCCACCACGCCGCCCTGATAGGCGGTCGAGAGCTTCAGCGCCTGCGCATAGGTCAGATCGACATAGGCCGTGCCGGGCGCGATGATCCGCCTGGCAATCGCGCGCACCGCGAAGAGCGGCACCAGCAGCGTGGTCACGTTCATCCCGTATTGCGGCAGATCGAAGGGGGCAAAGAACAGCCCCTGAATGAGCAGCCCCGCCGCCAGCCCGATGGCCGCAGGGGCCGCGCCAAGGATCAGGAACAGGGTCGAGCCGAGGATGAAATGCACCTCCGACACGCCCACAGGGAAGGTCGGCAGAACCTCGAAGAACACGAAAACGAGGATTGTGGAGATGCCTGCGCGCAGGGCCAGAGAGGCGAATCCCTGCTGGCGCACGGCATCAATGGCGATTTTCACGGAATAGGTGGCGGCGGCGGCGGCCGTGCCCGCGCCCACAAGCAGCTTGGCCCCCAGAACGAGGCCTTCTTCGATATGCATGATGTCTCTCCTCTCCGTCACACCCGACGAAGCTTTGGGGTTGCGTCCTGCAAGGCCGGTCTCCTGGCTTGCGGGTCACAGCGCGCCTGCCGCCTTCCCGGCCCTTTCAGGGGGCCAGTGGCAAATGGCAGGCCGCTCTCCGCATACAGTCGCGGGGGCGGCTGGGGACTGGGGCGCCTCGATTTGGTCCGCCCGTTCCCCATTCCCGATTGAGTCCCTGCGCTTTGCGCTGTCGGGACACCTTGCAAGGCTCAGATGCACAGGAAGCGCCTCAGCGGTCAAGGCGCTTTGCGTCGGGCGGGAGGCGGTTCGCGACAGAGGCTGTCAGCCCTCGCCCCCGGCCAGCGGGCCGATCAGGATGAGTGCCGGGCCGTCGCCCGCGCTGGCCGCCACCAGCCCCGCAAGTGCGTCGAGCCGTCCTCGCGTCAGCCGCTGGTCGGGGGAGGAGACGCTTTCGGCCAGCAGGACAGGGGTTTGGCCGGGCAGGCCGTGAGCCATCAGGGCGGCGGCCAGCGCAGGGCAGGTGCGTTTGCCCATATAAACCACCGTGGTCGCCTCGGCATCGGCCAGTGCGGCCCAGTTCAGCCCCTCGGGCAGTCCGCCCGTCACATCCGCCCCGGTCAGGAACTGCACGCGCCGCGCGGTCAGCCGCCGGGTCAGCGGGATGCCCGCCGCCGCCGCTGCCGCCGAGGCGGAGGTGACGCCGGGGACGATTTCATAGCTTATACCTGCGTCCCGCAGGGCGTTGATTTCTTCCTCCAGCCGACCGAAGATGCCCGCATCCCCCGATTTCAGCCGCACGACCTTGGCCCCGGTGCTGGCATAATCCACCAACAACCGGCTGACATGGTCCTGTTTCGGCGAGGTGCGGCCCGCCCGCTTGCCTACCCCCACCAGATCGGCGCCGGGTCGCGCATGGGCCAGAACCGGGCCGGAGGCCAGATCGTCAAACAGCACCGCATCGGCCGCGCGCAGCCGGTCCACCGCGCGCAGGGTCAAAAGGTCCGCCGCCCCCGGGCCGGAGGAAACGAAGGTGACAAAGCCGGTCATGTCGCTGCCCCGATCAGGTGGAACCAGGTGCCGCTGACAGCCCCGCCACCCTCCATCCGCCGCCATCCGCCGCCTTCGGGCAGGGTCGCGCCGGTGGCATCGGTGACTTCGGCCAGTGGTGCATCGGGGCCGTGGGTGAGGGTGGAATAGTGGAATTCATGGCCCCGCAGGCAAGCTCCCGCTGCCAGCCCCGGCATCGGTTGCAATAGCCGCGCCGCGCGATAACCAAGGTGCATCTTGCGGGTGGCATAGGAGGTGGCATGGCCCAGAAGGCCCGCCATTTCATGCGTCTGGCCGTCCTTGTCGGTCAGGTTTTCCCCCAGCACCATGAAGCCACCACATTCGCCATGCACAGGGCGCGTGCGGGCGAAATCGCGCAGACCGTTCAGAAAACGCTGCGCTGCGGCAATCGTGCCTGCATGCAGTTCCGGGTAGCCCCCCGGCAGCCAGCAGCAATCGGCAGCCTCGGGAGGTGGCTGATCCGCCAGCGGGGAAAAGGGCAGAACCTCGGCCCCCGCCGCGCGCCAACCGGCCAGCAGATGCGGATAGAGGAAGCTGAAGGCCCGGTCCTGCGCCAGTGCGATGCGCTGGCCGGGAGGGGGCAACGGCGGGGCCACGGCGGAGTGCGGGGCGGAACAGGCATGGGCTGCGGCGAGGATCGCGTCCAGATCCAGATGCGTCGCGGCAAAGGCCCCGAGAGCGGCGAGCCGGTCGGTCAAATCTGCGCTTTCGCCCGCCTGCACAAGGCCCAGATGTCGTTCGGGCAGGGTGATCGCGCTGTCGCGGGGCAGGGCGCCGAGCACCGCGACCCCGGCCTCTGCCATGCCCGCGCGCACCAGCGCCTCGTGACGCGGGGAGGCGACGCGGTTCAGGACCACGCCCGCCACCGTTACGCCCGGGCGCATCCGCGCAAAGCCCATCGCCACGGCGGCGGCCGATTGTGCCTGACCCGACACATCCAGTACCAGCACCACCGGCCAGCCCGCCAATGCGGCAATATCGGCGCTGGCCCCGTTGCCGGACTCGCCGGGGAGGGTCACCCCGTCAAACAGCCCCATCGCCCCCTCGGCAATCACCAGATCGGCGCCCAGCGCATGGCGCAGATGGCTGTGGATCGCACCTTCCGGCATGGCCCAACTGTCAAGGTTGAACGACGCCCGGCCCGAGGCCGCGGCATGGAACGCCGGGTCGATGTAATCGGGCCCGCATTTGAAGGGCTGCACTGCCAGACCCCGCGCGCGAAGCGCCGCGATCAGCCCCAGCGTCACGGTGGTCTTGCCCGTCCCCGAGGCGGGGGCCGCGACCAGAAGGCCGGGCGGGGTCATTCGGGTGTCTCGGGAAAGCGGGGTGCGGTGCCGACCGGGCGATAGCGGCGGTCGTAATCGACCGCATAAAGGCGGCTTTCGTCGAAATCCTCGGCCCCAAGGGCAGGGCCGACAAGGATCAGCGCCGTGCGTTCAAGCTCTGCCGCGACGGCGGTTTCCAGCGTGGCGAGCGTTGCGCGCAGGATGCGCTGATCGGGCCAGCTTGCGCGCCAGACCACCGCCACCGGGCAATCTGGCCCGTAATGGGGCGTGAGGTCCGCCACCACCCGGTCGATCACATGGATGGACAGATGAATGGCGAGTGTCGCGCCTGTGGCGGCAAAATTCGCCAATGTCTCGCCCTCGGGCATGGCGGAGGCGCGTCCCGAAGTGCGTGTCAGCACCACCGATTGCGCCACGCCCGGCAGGGTCAGTTCCGCGCCAAGGGCGGCGGCGGCGGCGGCAAAGGCGGGCACCCCCGGCGTCACGTCATAGGGGATGCCCAGTGCGCGCAGGCGGCGCAATTGTTCGCCCATGGCTGACCAGACCGACAGATCCCCGGAATGGAGCCGCGCCACATCCTGCCCGGCGGCATGGGCGGTGGCGATTTCGGCGATGATCCCGTCCAGCGACAGGGGGGCTGTGTTCACGATCCGCGCGCCCGGCGGGCAATGGGTCAACAGCGCCTCGGGCACCAGCGATCCGGCATAAAGGCAGACCGGGCAGGCCGCGATCAGGTCGCGCCCGCGGAGCGTGATGAGATCCGCCGCGCCGGGGCCTGCGCCGATGAAATGCACGGTCATGTCGTCGTTCCCTCCGCAATCGCCATCGTTGCCCGGCCCGAGGCCGCCACCTGCCGGGGCAGGACCAGCCGCGCGCCGGGGCCTGCCGCCGCCAGCGCCGCCGCCTCGGCCACCGATCCCGTCCCATAGCGCGGCGGCTGGCGGGGGGAAAGGGTCGCGGTGGGCTGTCCGGCCAGCCTTTCCGGGGCAACCGGGATCAGCGGCAGGCCGCAATCTGCTGCAAGCGCGCGGATGGCGGGATGGTCGGCTTTGTCGGCGGGAATGGCCAATGCGTCCACCCGCGCTGCCTCGAAAAGCCGTGCGAGGTCTTGCGCGGTGGCCGATGCGCGCAGACCAAAGCCCGCGACCTTCATCTTGTCGCCGCCCATTGCACGACAGGGCGCGACGGCTGCCAGCCGCGCATCGGCCCCAGCGGCGTGGCCTCGGCAATGTCGATGCGCAATATCCGCCCGCCATGCCGCGCGTGCAGATCGTGCAGCAGCGCCTCGGTTTCCAGCGTCACGGCATTGACCACGATGCGGCAGCCGGGCGGGACGATCCCCCAGACATTCGCCAGAAGCGCCGCCGAGGCCCCGCCGCCGATAAACACCGCATCGGGCAGGGGCGCATCGGTCAGGCCCCGAGGCAGATCTGGCCCGAAACGCGCAACCAGCAGCGAAATCCGGCCCACCAGTCCGAACCTGTCAATATTGGCGCGGATCGTGGCGGCGCGGTCCTCGCGTGCCTCCACCGCCAGCGTCCGCCCGCCTGCCCGCGCCCATTCGACCGACACCGATCCCGACCCTGCGCCAAGATCCCACAGCAACTCCCCGGGCCGGGGGGCGAGGGCGGCCAGCGTCAGCGCGCGGATGGGACTCTTGGTGATCTGCCCGTCGGTCTGGAAGGCGGCATCCGGCAGGCCCGGGGTCGCGGGCAGGGCACAGGTCGCGGCAACCTCGAAGGCGGCGCAGACCGGGGCGTCGGGGGTGCCCTGCCAGTTGCAAGCGGGGGCGCTGCGCTGTGTCGCCAAGGGGCCACCGAGGCGCGACAGGGCGTGGATCATGCTGCCGCCTGCGCCCTGATCGGTCAGAAACCGCGCAAGGTCCGCCACCGCAGCACCGTCGCGCAGCAGGCAGATCACCCGCCGCTCCCTGACCATATGCGGCGCGATCAGGGTCAGGGGGGCGGCATGCAGGCCAAGGCACAGCGTTTCCTCAAGCCGCCAACCCAGCCGGTTTGCCGCCAGCGCAAAGGTCGAGGGCGCGGGGTGCGACACCCATTCCCCAGGGGCAAGATGCCCGACCAAGGCCCCGCCCGCCCCGAACCAGAACGGATCGCCCGAGGCCAGAACCACCACCCGCCGCCCGCGCGCCGCCAGCACCGGGGCCACGGAAAACGGCACCGGCCAGGCGCGGCCCCGGTCCCCCACGCCCGCCAGCGCCAGATGGCGCGGCCCGCCAAAGACGATTTCGGCCGCCGCCAGCGCATCGCGGCTTGCGTGGGACAGCCCGTCGAGGCCATCTTCGCCCAGCCCGATCAGGGTGAGCCAGGGGTCAGACATGCGCCACGTCCTTTTGCTGGGGGGAACGACCGAGGCCGCCACGCTTGCGCGGCTGCTGGCGGGACGCGGCATCCGCGCGACCTATTCCTATGCGGGCCGGGTGGCGGACCCGAAGCCGCAGCCCCTGCCGGTGCGGGTCGGCGGGTTCGGCGGGGTGGAGGGGCTGCGCGCCTTCCTGCGGGCCGAAGGCATCAGCCATGTGATTGATGCCACCCACCCCTTTGCCGCCGGCATGAGCCGCAACGCATTGGTCGCCTGCACTGCCGAAGGCGTGGCGCTGATTGCCCATGAACGCCCGCCCTGGCAGGCGGGGGAGGGAGATGACTGGACCCATGTGCCAGATCCCGACGCCGCTGTTGCCGCCTTGCCTGTGGCCCCGGCCCGGGTCTTTCTGGCCATCGGGCGGCAGAATCTGGCGCCTTTCGCGGCGTGCCCGCAGCATCACTACCTCTTGCGGCTTGTCGATCCGCCTGACGGCCCCTTGCCCCTTGCGGGCGCCGGGGCGGTGATCGCGCGCGGGCCTTTCACCGTGGCAGGCGACCGGGACCTGCTGATCCGCCACCGGATCGGGCTGATCGTCGCCAAGAACTCGGGCGGGGCGGGGGCAGAGGCCAAGCTGATCGCGGCGCGGGATCTGGGCCTGCCGGTAATCCTGATTGACCGGCCCCGGCTCGACGGCAGGCGGGTGGAGGCCGACCCGGAAAAGGTCTTGCGCTGGCTGGATCATGGCGCGGACCCTGGGGCGGACCGGGGGGTATAGACATAGCGCCCGACCCGCCGCGTCTGGCTGTTGCCGACCAGAACCACGGTGCGCATGTCGGCCATCTCCGGCGTGGCTTCGGCCAGGGTGACGGTCCGGAGCGATTCCTCGGGCGTTGTGACCGCCCGGGCGAAGATGATGAGGCGGGTCGCCTCGCAGGTCTCGCGCAGCACGTCCAGCACGCGGGCGAATTGATGCGGGCGGGATGTCGACCTTGGATTGTAGAAGGCCATGGCGAAATCGGCCTCTGCCGCCAGCCGCACCCGGCGCTCGACCAGATCGAAGGGCTTGAGGTTGTCGGAAAGGTTGATCGCGCAGAAATCATGGCCCAGCGGTGCCCCGGCGCGCGCTGCCGCCGCCAGCATCGCGGTGATGCCGGGCAGGACGCGGATCTCCGGGCGGGTGGCCTCCGGCACGACTTCCAGCGCCTCGAACAAGGCTGATGCCATGGCGAACACCCCCGGATCGCCCGAGGACACCACCACCACCCGCGCCCCTGCCTGCGCCAGAGTGATCGCATGTGCCGCACGGTCAAGCTCCACCCGGTTGTCGGAGGCGTGCAGCGTCAGGCCGGGGCGGGGGGCGATGCGGGCGACATAGGGGATATAGCCGATGATGTCGGTCGCCCCGGCCAGCGCTGCCGTCACCTCGGGCGTCACCAGCGCCTCCGCGCCCGGGCCAAGGCCCGCGACGGTGACAAGCCCGGTCATTCCGGGGCCTCCGGCCGCCGTCCCTGCCCATGCACCAGAACGATCGCGAAATAGGGGCAATCGCTGCCCTCGGCCTCGGTCAGCCGCAGGATGCGCTGACCGGGCATGGTGCCGCGTTCGACCAGCCATGCGGCATCGAGCTTGCCCGCCACCGCCAGCGCCCGGCGCACCTTGGGCAGGTTGCGCCCAGTTTTCATCACCACCAGCGCATCGGCCTCGCGCATCCGGGCCACCAGCACATCCTCGGGCAATGTGCCGGTCAGCACGGTCAGCACATCGTCGCCCCAGGTGATCGGCACGCCGCTCGCCGTCCAGCAGCCCGACATGCCGGTGATGCCGGGGATCACCTCGATCTCCACCCGGTCGCGCAGGCGGGAATAGAGGTGCATGAAGGAGCCGTAGAAGAAGGGATCGCCCTCGCACAGCACCACCACCTCGCCGGGCAGGGCGGCGAGCCGGTCAGCCCAGTGGTCATAGAACCGTGCCAGTGCCGCGATATAGTCCGGGCTGTCGAAGGGCAGTTCGGTGGTGACGGGATATTCCATCGCCAGTTCCACGGCATCGCCGCGCAGCATCCCCTCGACGATCTGCCGCGCCTGCCCCTTGCGGCCCGCCTTGCGGAAATAGGCAACCTGCGCCGCCCCCCGCACCGCGCGGTCGGCGCGCCGCGACATCAGGTCGGGGTCGCCCGGGCCAAGCCCCGCGCAGATGATCCGCGCCATGTGCTATTCCTTCCGGCTGGCAAGCGCATTGACGGCGGCGACCGTGATCGCCGAGCCGCCGAGCCGCCCCTCGACGATCAGCGACGGCACCGGCAGCACCTCCATCAGCGCCGCCTTGCTCTCGGCTGCCCCCACGAAACCGACCGGACAGCCGATGATCGCGGCAGGACGCGGGCAGGCGGGGTCTTCGAGCATGTTCAGCAGGTGGAACAGCGCGGTCGGTGCATTGCCGATCGCCACCACTGCCCCGGCCAGATGCGGTCGCCACAATTCCAGCGCCGCAGCGGAGCGGGTGTTTTGCATTTCTGCGGCAAGGGTGGGCACCGAAGCGTTGTGCAGGGTGCAGATCACCTCGTTCTGCAAGGGCAGGCGGGTCCGAGTGATGCCCTCGGACACCATGCGCGCATCGCACAGGATCGGCGCGCCCGCCTCCAATGCGGCGCGGGCGGCAATCGCCATCCCGGGGCTGAACCGGATGTGACGCTCCAGTCCGACCATCCCGGCGGCATGGATCATGCGCACGGCGACAATCTCCTCCTCGGGCGTAAATCGGGACAGTTCCGCCTCGGCCCGGATGATCGCGAAGGACTTTAGATAGATGGCCGCGCCATCGGTGATGTAGTCATGGGGCATCGGAGGGCTCGAAGGCTAGGCCCGGGCGGGCGATCAGGGCATGGGGCGGCAGGGCGGGGGCCGTGGTGGCGGATATGTCGGAGGCGCGCGCCTCCTGCAAGGGCAGGAATCCGGTTGCCGTGGCGATCAGCACATGCGCGGCCGGTCCGGGATGGGCACAGCCCTTGGCACAGCCCGAGACATGCAACACCCCGCCTTCGGGCACATGCGCGGCCAATGTTCGGGCCAGCGCCCGGGTCGGCTGCAATCCTTGCGGGCAGCCGGGCGCGCCGGTGCAGGCCACCACGCGCAGCAAGGGGTCGTCGGCGCGCAGGATCAGGCTTTCGATCCTTGGCGGGCTGGCCAGCCCCTCGACCAGCACCATCCGCCACGGCGTCAGGCGCAGCGCGCCCAGACTGCCCAACTGTTCCAGAACCTCGGCGCGGAGTTGGCCGAAGGCAAAGCCCATGAGATAGCCTGTGCGTGTCGGCCCCGGTGGCGGCGGTGGCGGCGGCGGCATGACCGAGGCACGCGCCTCGCGGAACCGTTGCGGCAGGGCCTGCCCGGATTGCAGCAACGCCGCCATGCGCCCCCGTCCCCCCGACACCCCGCCCGAGGCGACGAACCAGCGCGCAAGGATCATCGCCAGCATCGGCAGATCGTCCAGATCCGCCTCCGCCCCGGTCATCGCGCCATCGGGCCGCACCAGCATCCGTCCATTCGCCCCGCGTTCAATCCGGATATCCGCAGGTGTGTGGCGCAGCACCGGACGCGGCCCGCAATCGAGCGCAAAGCCGAACTTGCCCGGCAGCAGCGGCGCATCCGGCGCGGCCAGCGCCTGCGCCAGCGCTTCGGCGGCGTCCTGTGTCGGGTCGGCCTCGGTCCAGAACGGGGTCACCACGATATTGCGCCGGGCCTCGGCCTCGGGCGTCTCATCCAGCAGGCCCAGACCGGCCAATCCCTGCTGCACCTCCGGCAATGTGGTTTCCGTCACCCCGCGCAATTGCAGATTGGCGCGGGAGGACAGGTCCACCAGCCCGTTGCCGAAATCGGCGGCCAGCCGGGCGATGCCCTGCACCTGCACCCCGGACAGCCTGCCACCTCTGGGCCTGATCCGCACCACCAGCCCGTCACCCGAGAGCATCGGGCGCAGCGCGCCGGGGCACCACCCCCGGATTTCCGGCCTGTCGGTCATGGTGCCGCGCCGATGGAGCCTGCCCCGAGGCTCGCCGCGATGGAATTGCGCCGCGTGACCCAGAGCCCTGCCTCGGCCAGCGCCTGAAACCGCGCGCGCATCGCCTCCAGCGCCTGCGGGTTGGCCGATTGCAGGAAATCCACCAGATCGGCGCGGCCCAGTGTCGCCTCGTGATAGAGGTCGAACAGATGCGCGGGCACCGCCCGGGTCAGATGCGCGAAAGCCGCCAGATGGTCCAGCGTTGCCGCAATCTCCGCCCCGCCCCGGAACCCGTGCCGCATCATGCCGCTCGCCCAGTCCGGATTGGCCGCGCGCGCCCGCACGGTGCGGGCGATTTCCTCGGCCAGTGTGCGGGCGCGGGGGCTGTCGGGGCGGGTCGCATCCAGATGGTAGAGCGCGGGTGTGGCGGCCCCGAGTGCGTGAAGGGCAGCGGCAAAGCCGCCTTCATGCGCGGCATAGTCCGAGGCGAGCAGCAGGTCGGTTTCGGCCAGATCTTGCACATGGGCAAAGCTGTCTGCCTGTTTCAGCCGCGCTTCAAGGTCTTTCCGCGCAGGCCGCGCCTCGCCTTTCGCGTCAATCGCCCATTCGGAGCCCTTCAGCCAGGCCTCCCCCGCCCGTTGCCGCCCTTCATCGCTGTAATCTTCGGCTGCATCCCCCATCCCGATACCATAGAGCCCCGGTTTCGGTCCGAACACCCGCGATGCGCGGGAAAGATAGGGATTGTCCCCGGCCGACTCGTCGCGCAGGGCCAGCGCCTCGGCGCCCGCCTCGAACATCTGCGCAAGGCCGGGAAACACATCGCGGAACAGGCCCGAGACGCGCAGCGTCACGTCGATGCGCGGTCGGCGAAGCAGGGCCAGCGGGATGATCTCGAACCCCGACACGCGGTCGGACCCGTCATCCCAACGCGGCGCAAGCCCTGCCAGATGCAGCGCCATGGCAAACTCCTCGCCCGCCGTGCGCATCGAGGCAGACCCCCAGAGATCCACCACCAGCCCGCGCGGCCAGTCGCCCTGATCCTGCAAATGGCGGCGCAGCAATTCCTCGGCCAGCTTCACGCCCTGCGCATGGGCAGAGCGGGTGGGCACCGCGCGGGGATCGACGGAATAGAGGTTGCGACCCGTGGGGAGCACATCCGTCCGCCCGCGATAGGGCGATCCGGCAGGCCCCGGCGTGACATGCCGCCCGGCAAGGGCGGTGTCCAGCCCCTGCCATTCGCCGGGCCCCTGGCCGAACACATGCAAGCCGTCGCCAAACTGGCTTTCCTTGATGTCACAGACAAAACGGTCGATGCGGGTGATCGCCTCGGCGGGGCTGGCGTCGGGGGGAATGCCCAGATCCTCCTCCACCCCGGAGGCGCGCGCCTCGTCGCGCACGGCGGCAATCAGGCGGTCGCGGCGGGCGGGGTCCAGCCCGTCGGCATTGGAATATTCATCCAGCAGGGATTCCAGGCGCACCATGTTCGACGGTGTGGCCGATGCCGCCATCGGCGGTGGCAGATGGCCCAGCGTGATGGCCCCGATCCGGCGCTTGGCCTGTGCGGCCTCGCCGGGGTCATTGACGATGAAAGGATAAATCACCGGTGTCGGCCCTGTCAGCGCCTCGGGCCAGCAATCGGCCGACAGCGCCACCGCCTTGCCCGGCAGCCATTCCAGCGTGCCATGCGCCCCGACATGCAGGATCGCCGCCACTCCTTGCGCGCGCAGCCACAGATAGAAGGCCACATAGGCATGGCGCGGGGTGCGCGAAAGGTCGTGATAGTCATCCTCGCGGCTGGCCACCTCGCCGCGTTCGGGTTGCAGGGCCACCAGATGCGGGCCTGTGCGAAGTGCGCGGAAATGCCACGCGCCGCCCCGGCAGGCCGGGTCATCCGCAGGGTCGCCCCAGGCCTGCGCCAGATCCGCGCGCAGCCTTTCGGTCAGATCGGCGAGGGCGGCGCGATACTCCGCCAGCGACCAGCGCAATTCGGTGGTCGCAAGCGTGGCAAGGTCGGCAGATGCCCCAAACCTGTCCAGAATTGCCCCCGCCGAGGCCAGCGCATCAAGGCCAACCGCGTGGGCCATCTGCCAGTCCTTGCCCGGATAGGTGGACAGGATCAGCGCCAGCGGTTTATCCGCCTCCGCCAGCCGCAGATGCGCCAGAACGCGGTCGACCGCCGCCTCCACCCGCCCCGTGTCGGCGCGGTGCAGGAACCGCGAATATTGCAGGTCGGGGTCGCGCTTGGTGGGCGTCTTGAAGCTGACAGCGCCCGCGAACAGTCGCCCGTCCACCTCGGGCAGCACCACATGCATGGCAAGGTCCGCCGGGGACAGCCCGCGTTCCGCCCCCGCCCATTCGCGGCGCCGTGCCGTGGACAGCGCCACCTGAAACACCGGGCATCCGGTGGCATCCAGCGGTGATGTGCCATCCGCACCCTTGGCCGAAAAGGCCGTGGCGTTGACGATGGCCGCAGGGGCCAGCCGTTCCAGCGCAACCCGCACCCACTGCGCCGCATCGGGGGATTTCAGCGAGGAGGCAAAGAGCCCGATGGCTGCCCGCCCCTTGGCCCGAAAGGCGCGGATCAGCGCATCGACCGGCCCGGTATCGGCGGCGGTGACATAGCTGCGATAGAAGGTGACAATGATGGGTGCGTTCAGGCCCTCGGGCAGGGGGACGACACCGCGATCAAGATCCCAGGCCCCGAAATCGGGCACAGTCTTTTCTCCGGCCACCGGCCCGGCATACAGCCCCGCCGCCAGCGCCAGTTGCGCCAATGCCGCCTGCGCCGCAATCGCGCCCCCCGCGTCACACAGCGCCGAGAGCCTGCGCAGGGTCGAGATCGGCAGCGTCGATAGCGCATCGAGCCGCGCATCCGCCCGCCCGTCTGCAGGCAGCACCGCCAGCGCAATGCCGCGCCTGCGCGCCAGATCCTGCACCTGCGCGAGGCCATAGGGCCAATAGCTTTCCCCCCCGATCAGCCGGATCAGGATGCCCTTGGCCTCCCCCAGCGTCTGTTCGACATAGGTATCCACCGACAAGGGATGCCGCAGCGCCACCAGATTGGCCAGCCGAACCGATGGCAGGCCCGCCCGCCCGCGTTCCCAGCCCGCCGCGAAAGCGCCGAGGTCACTGTCGGAAAAGGACAGCACCACCAGATCGGCCGGGCTCTGCCCGACATCGAACGGCGTGTCCGTTTCCTCCAGCCCGTGGCTTTCGCGAAAGACGACATGCATGGCGGCTCAGGCCTCCAGCACCGCGCGGATGGCGGCCTCGTCCACATGGTCATGCTCGCCGATCACGACGAGCCGTGTCTGGCGCGGGCTGTCGCCCCAGGGCCGGTCATATTGCGCGCGGATGCGTGTGCCCACGGCCTGCACCAGCATCCGCATCGGCTTGCCCGCCACCGCGACATAGCCCTTGACGCGCAGGATGTGCTGTTCCTCGGCCAGCCGGAAAATGGCTGCCTGCAGGGCGTCGGGGTCGACCACCTCGGGCAGGTCGATCACCACCGTATCGAAATCGTCATGTTCATGGTCGTCATGCCCGTCGTGATGTGAAGGGCGGGCCTCCAGATCATCCTCGGCAGCGGCGTTGAGGCCAAGGATCACGCGCGGGTCGATCACGCCTTCGGTCATGGCGATCATCCGCACCGGGCGCGGCATTTCGGCGGCAATGACCCGGCGCGCCTCGGCCAGCCCCGCCTCGCCCGCAAGGTCGGCCTTGGACAGAAGGATGATGTCGGCGCAGGAAATCTGGTCCTCGAACACCTCCGACAGGGGCGTTTCATGGTCCAGGCTGTCATCGGCCTCGCGCTGCGCCTGCACGGCGGCCTCGTCGGGGGCAAAGCGGCCTGCGGCCACGGCTTCGGCATCGGCCAGCGCCACCACGCCATCGACCGTGATGCGCGACCGGATCGCGGGCCAGTCGAAGGCCTTGAGCAAGGGTTTGGGCAGGGCAAGGCCGGAGGTTTCGATCAGGATATGGTCGGGGCGCACCGGCATGGCCATCAGCGCCTCGATGGTGGGGATGAAATCATCGGCCACGGTGCAGCAGATGCAGCCATTGGCCAGTTCGACGATATTCTCGGCCGGACAGCTTTCATCGGCACAGGATTTCAGGATATCGCCGTCCACGCCCACGGTGCCGAATTCGTTGACGAGGATCGCCAGCCGCTTGCCCTGCGGGTTCTGCATCAGGTGGCGGATGAGCGTGGTCTTGCCCGCGCCCAGAAAGCCCGTGATGACAGTAACGGGGATTTTCGACAGATCAGACATTCTGGGACTCCTGTGGGGGTATAGCGGGCGGGATGCGCGCAATGCAGTTCTTGCGGAAATGGACGGGACGGTCACGCCAGGTCACCAGCCCGTCCGGCGTGGCATGATAAAGGGCAACGCCGTCAAGCAGCGCGTCGAGATGCACGCCCGGGTCGAGATTGCCATAGATATAGGTCCAGCGCGCGCCGCCGCGCAGCGCCACGGTGCAGCCCCGGTCGCAGTTGGACAGACATTCGACCGGATGCAGCGTCACGCCCTCGGGCAGCGTTGAATTGTGCAGGGCCGCCAGAAGCAGATCGCCCGGACGGCGTGCATCCGGCACCAGATCGGGCGGGGCGGAGGCGCTGCGGCAACTGATGCAGACCAGAAGCTCGGTCGGCGCGAGGCGGGTTTGCGCTGCATCCCCGGCGGGCGCTCCGGACTGGGCCTCAAGGGCGGACATTTTGGCCATCGCGCGGTCTTTCCTGCCGGTGCGGCACGGGGAAAGGACGGGGAGGGCCGATCTGCCCTCTTCCGCCCCGGAACACCCCGTCCGGATTGCGTTCAACTCTGTGCTGGCAGGTCTCCCGGCTTGCGGATCTCGGGGCGCTTTGAAGCCCCGGCGGTCCCCCTGCCTTCCCGATGCGCAAGGCACCAGTGGCGTCGGGCGACCTGTCCGGTCACGGTCGCGGGGGCGGCTGTGCTTGGGGCGAGATTGCCCTGACACATTCCCTTTTCATCCGGGAGGTCACCCGGACACCAGCCCAAGCCTGATGCCGGATCGGGACGGGCAGAGTCAAGCACCGCTTGCGACAGGGCGGCGCCGGTTCGCGCCGCCGATCCGTCGCGATTGGGACTGGAAGGACAGGCCGGGGGCTGGCATTGAAGGGAAAGAGGATTGCAAGCGGAGTGCGACCATGGAACCCGAGACACGCGACGACAATGCCCGCCACGCCGTCAAGATGGCCCGCAAGAAGGTCGCCCGCGACAAGATCATGGCGACGAAGGAAGGCGACAAGGGTCTTGTGATTGTCCATACCGGGGCGGGAAAGGGCAAAAGCTCTTCCGGGTTCGGGATGATCCTGCGCTGCATCGCGCATGAAATGCCGTCTGCCGTGGTGCAGTTCATCAAGGGGGCCTGGGATACCGGCGAGCGTCGCCTGATCGAGACGCATTTTCCGCATCTGTGCCAGTTCCACGCCATGGGCGAGGGCTTCACCTGGGAAACCCAGGACCGGGAGCGCGACATTGTTGCCGCCAAGGCCGGCTGGGAAAAGGCCAAGGATCTGATCCGCAACCCGGACATCCGGCTCGTGCTGCTGGACGAGATCAATATCGCGATGCGCTACGATTATCTCGACGTTGCCGAGGTTCTGGCATTTCTGGCAGAGGAGAAGCCATCGATGACCCATGTCGTGCTGACCGGGCGCAATGCCAAGCCGGAGTTGATCGATGCGGCGGATCTGGTGACGGAAATGACGCTGGTGAAACATCCGTTCCGGTCGGGGATAAAGGCGCAGAAAGGTGTCGAGTTCTGACGTCGGGATGAATGAGGCAAGGAGAAAGGGGGCGCTGCCCCCTCGCGCGCCCGGCGCGCTCTCCCCCGAGGTATTTTTGCCAAGATGAAAGCAACGAAGTGTTAACCACTCTGGCCGAAACTGGGGGCGCGGAACAGGGGGAGGTCCCGATGGCCGCCCAAGGTGAAAGCGCCGCATCCCCCCCGCCCTGGCGGCCCGGGATGCGTCGCGGCCATGCGCTCCGGTCCTGTTTCATCTTGGCGGAAAATACCTCCGCCGGAGGCTCCCGCCCTTGGGGTCTGGCAGCGGCCGGAGCGTTGCGATGCCCGCTTTGATGATCCAGGGGGCCGGGTCCAATGTCGGCAAGTCGCTGCTGGTGGCGGGGCTCTGCCGGGCGGCGCGCAACCGGGGGCTCATCGTGCGGCCCTTCAAGCCGCAAAACATGTCGAACAATGCGGCGGTTACGGTGGACGGCGGCGAAATCGGACGGGCGCAGGCGCTTCAGGCCCTTGCTTGCGGTGTTGACGCGGCAACGGACATGAACCCGGTGCTGCTCAAACCCGAATCCGAGACGGGCGCGCAGGTTGTCGTGCAGGGCCGCCGCGTCGCGACGCTTCGCGCGCGGGACTATGCGGCGCTGAAGCCCTCGCTGATGGCGCCGGTGCTGGAGAGTTTCCGCAGGCTGGAGGCGGGGTGTGACCTCGTGATCGTCGAAGGGGCGGGCAGTCCGGCAGAGGTCAACCTGCGGGCGGGTGACATTGCCAATATGGGTTTTGCACGGGCGACGGATGTGCCGGTCGTGCTGGTGGGCGATATTGACCGGGGTGGGGTGATCGCGCAGATCGTCGGCACGAAAGCGGTGCTTGCGCCGGAGGACGCTGCAATGATCGCGGGCTTCATCATCAACAAGTTCCGGGGCGATGTGTCGCTGTTTGACGATGGATACCGTCTGATCGCGCAGCGCTGCGGATGGCGCGGTTTCGGCGTTGTGCCCTTTTTCGGCGAAGCCGCGCGCCTGCCCGCCGAGGATGCGCTCGACCTTCCGCAACAGCGTGGCACGGGCGGGCTGCGGATCGTCTGCCTCGGGTTTTCGCGTATCGCGAATTTCGACGATCTGGACCCGCTTGCACAGGAGCCGGGCGTCAGCCTGACGATCCTGCGGGCGGGGGAGGTCATTCCGGGGGATGCCGATCTGGTGATCCTGCCGGGGTCGAAATCGACGCGGGGCGATCTGGCGTTCCTGCGGGCGCAGGGCTGGGATGTGGATCTTGCGGCGCATCGGCGGCGGGGTGGGGCGATCCTCGGGCTGTGCGGCGGGTATCAGATGCTGGGGCAGGTCATCCGCGATTCTTCCGGGATCGAAGGGCCGGCGGGCATGGCCGAGGGACTCGGGCTTCTCGACATCGAAACCGGGATGACTTCTGACAAGCGGCTGGAACGGGTGATCGCGCACCATTCGGCAAGCGGCTGCGAAATGGAGGGTTACGAGATTCATATCGGGCGCAGCGAAGGCCCGGCGCGTGCCCGGCCCTTTGCGCATGTCAAGGATCAGCCCGAGGGCGCTGTTTCGCCGGATGGGCGGGTGATGGGCACCTATCTGCACGGAATTTTCGGGTCAAACGGGTTTCGTCGCGCCTTTCTGGAAGGGCTGGGGGGGCGTGGGTCCGATCTGGACCACGCTGCGGAGGTCGATGCCGTGCTGGACCGGCTCGCCGCGCATTTGGAGGCGCATCTGGATGTGCCGGCGCTTCTCGATCTGGCCCGGTAGGGGTGCTTTCGTTGACCTGACGACCGTTTCTTGATACGCTGGCAGGCAATTGAGAGGGAGATTTTCATGCGTAGACATCTGCTGCCGACCTTTTTCGCCGCAGCGCTGGCCGGGCCGGGCTCGCTCGCGGCGCAAGAGCAATACACCACTGACCAGCTCGTTGATTTCTTTATCAATTCGATCGACATGGGGGCCACGCGCGGCATCTGCATCGGCACGCCTCAGGAATGCGAGAAACCGGCGGCCCCGATGGGGCTCGACATGCTGGTGACCTTCGAGCTTGATTCGGCCACATTGACCGCAGAAGCGCAGCAGAGCCTCGGGGTCTTTGCCCAGATGATGCAGGATGAACGGCTGGAGATTGCGCGCTTTGTCGTCGAGGGGCACACCGATGCGCTTGGATCTGACGATTACAACATCGGGCTGTCTGAATCGCGCGCCGAATCCGTTCGGGATTTTCTCACCGATCTCGGGGTAGCGCCGGAACGGTTGACCTCCATCGGTCTGGGCAAGGCGCAGCCAAGAACCTCCAACGAGTTCGATCCTGAAAACCGCCGCGTCGAATTGCGGATTGATCTGCGCTGAACGGACTTTCGGCGGCGATGTGATACGCCATTCCGCCTGAAGTGGCGCGGGGGCGAGACAATCAAAAAGGCGCGTATCTGCGGGATACGCGCCTTTTTGATTTGTGCAGGGGTTCCGTCTGGGAAGCCGGACGGCCCATGACTCGGGCCGTCCCGCCGGTTCCGGAGTCTCAGAAGGATCCGGGGTTCAACAGGCCCCTTTTGATGTTGGTCTTGCGTTCGGTCTGAGTGACCACCACGCGGCCGGTCTGCTGGTTCACGCGGCGTGTATCCTTGCGCGCGGCCGCAGGTTCCGCCCTTGCTGGCAGGATTGCCTGTGTCTTGCCCTTGACCACTGCCTTTGCCACGCGGACCTCGCAGACGACCTTGGTTTCACCCTTCAGCGCC
This sequence comes from Pseudorhodobacter sp., assembly GCA_046295215.1. GTDB lineage: Bacteria > Pseudomonadota > Alphaproteobacteria > Rhodobacterales > Rhodobacteraceae > Szabonella. The sequence goes on from JBKBNP010000004.1 coordinate 49,704, forward strand.
TCGATCAACTCTGCGGTCGGTTCCAGCGAGTCCGGCACGGACCGTTTCGCAAGGAAATAGCTGGTGAGCGCGCTGCGCGACCCCGGCCCCCAGGATCCGTCGATGCCCATGTGATAGCAGCCAAGGCGGCGGAGTTCCGTCTGGGCTTGGCGCGCCAGTTCCCGGGCATTCGCCGGGCTTTGCGCCGTGCTGTCATCAGACGGCGCCAGCAGCCGGGGGTCGATGCGTGCCAGCAGGTCACGGTTGGCTTCATTGTCGGGCGTGACTTCGTTTCCGGCCACGCGCAGCCGTTCCACCGTCAGCGCGTTGATCCCGATGATGCCGCGGGTTTCCCAGGTCAGGGCGGCCAGACGGATCGGGGGTTCCTCATCCGGGTCGGCCACCGCCAGCGTCACATCCGGCTGTGGCAGCAATTCGATCGGGGTATCCTCGATGCTGGCAATGGAGGTGGCGGTTTGTGGCACCTCGGCCAGCGGGGGCGGTGCCGGTTCCGGATCCAGTGCCGCAACAACCAGATCCTCCGAAACGGCAGGATCAGCCGCAACGTCAACTTCGGTTCCTGCCGTCACAAACTCGGGTTCGGCAGCGGGTTCGGCGGGAACTTCGGCAAGCACGGTCGGGGCATCGCCGATGGTCACGCCGCCCTCGACGATCTCGAATTCGAACGCTACTTCCGGTCCGGCCTCAGCCGCGATCACCGTGCCCCCGGCATCCGTCAACGTCACCTGCGGCGCTGCCCCGGGAGCGGAAATGTCGCCCGATCCGATGGAAACGCCGCCATCGGTGGCGGCAATTTCCAGATTGAGGCTGGCAACCTCGATGGCCGCATCCGCCGCGCGCAGGCTGGCCTCGGAAAACCCTGACGCGCGCAAGAGATCAAGGAACTTGCGGCGATCCTCGGCGGGAAGCTGGGCGAGAAGTTCGAAATCCGCCTCGCTCAGTTCCTGCCGCGTCTCGACCGAGGGCTTGAAATAGAACTGCTCGCGCAGCGAGGACTGGTCCCAGGGGGTCTGGCGACGCAGCGTCCGGTCCTCGACCTCGTTGCGCACACGGATCATCATGTCGGATACCGAGATGCCGGGCGTTTCGATATGTTCCAGCAAGGCGGTGGTAAAGGGGCTGTTCGGCGCCTCGCCCGCCCCGTCATAGGTGACGGCACCGGGTTCCGTCGCGAAGGCGACGAAGGTGCCGACGCCGGTTTGCAGACGGGCAAGACCGTCGGCCGCGCCGGTGCCGCGCACCGCCTGTGGCAACGGGTCATTGCGGCAGGCATCGAGGAAAATCAGCGTCTGGCGCTTGCGGTCCTGCAAGCGCGCGATGATTCCATCGAGATTCCAGGTCTCGCTGCGGATCGCCTCGCGGCTGGAAAGCTGCGCATCCACCGGAACGAGGTAATTGGCCCCGTTCATCTGGAAGGCGTGGCCCGAATAGAAGAATACGGTGCTTTCAGCGGTTTCGGCCGCCTCGCTGAAGGCTTCGACCCGATCCCAGAAATCCTCGGTCTGCACATCGGTCAGCAATGTGACCTCGAACCCCAGCCGTGTCAGGGCTTCGGCCACGTCGCGAGCATCGCGCGAGGCATTTTTCAGCGGTGAGACCCCGATGTAGTCGGAATTGCCGACAACCAGCGCGAGACGACGCGCCTCGGCCGCAGAGAGTCCGGCAGAAATGAAAAACATGGTCAGGACAGGCACCGCAATTGCGCTGCGGGCCCGCAATCCGAAGGGCAGTCGAAGGCGTTTCATCTCGCTTCCAATGTTCGATCCAATGGCGGAAACCATAGCCGAAATGCCCCCTTGGGGCGAGTCCCAATGACGTGAGGGCAACACTTGGACGGAATAATTCACGGTTTCGCGCGTTTCTTGATTGAAGCGGCCGCGGGTGATAGATTGCTTGCGGGGGCGTGATCGGTCTTGGGCTTTGCCCGTGGTCGCGCAGTGACAGGAGAAATACATGCGCATTCTCGCCCTTTTGGGTCTCGGACTGCCCGTTGTCGCCGTTTCAGGTGCCGTGGCTTATGGGTCGGTCGCCCAGATTTCCCACAGTTTCAAGGCACAACGCGCGCCAGCCGTGATTGTGGGGGCCGTGCCGGCCCGCCCGTCCGAAGCGGCCCAGGACTTCGTTATTGCCTCCGCCGGTGCATGGGACATCGCGCCCGAAGCGGCAATCGCCCGGGAGGTGCAGGACATTACTGCGTTGTCCGAGCGGAGCGAGCAGGTCAGTTCAACCGATCGTGACCTTCGGGAGAATCCGTTCGAGGGCAATTCACGCATCGCCGAAGCCCCGGAAGTGCCCGAGATCGAGCTTGCCGTGGTCACCGAACGGCCGATCGCCGTCACACAGCAACTGGTCGTGCGCCCGCGTGTCGTGGTTTCGGCCGATCGCACCCGCGCCGATGAATTTCGGGCTCAGCGCACCAACCAGAATCGCAAGCGGGAATTCCGCATGCCCTGGCAGACCGGCGTTTTCCAGTAATCACCAGAACCAGCGCCGGTTCCGAAGGCCCATCCCGGCAGGGAAGGGCCTTTTCCGTCATGGCTTTCCCGACAGGGCTTTTGCGATCCTTTCGGGGTTTCTGTTGACAGAATGCAATCCTTCTCCGCTAAACTGTCGCGGGGAGGGCGGCCTTGTTCCGCCGGACAGTCATTCAGACCGAGGGAGTTTTTGAACCGTGTTTGCCTCTCGTCATTCCATCAGGGCAGCCATCGCTGCCATCGCAATCGCAGCAGCCGGCCCGGTGGCCGCGCAGACCGGCACGATCGAGCTGGAACTGAACACCGCCAATGATGCCGAAGGCGGGTGCCGCCTGACCTATGTCGCCACCAACAACACGTCGGTCGCGCTCGAAAGATCCTCCTACGAGGTGGCCGTCTACAATAATGACGGCATCGTGCAGCGGCTTCTGGTGCTGGAATTCGGCTGGCTGCCGGTGGGCAAGACCCGCGTGGTGCAGTTCGACCTGCCCGACCAGACCTGCGGGGATATTTCGCGGATCTCGGTGAACGGGCCGGTGGAATGCGCCTCGTCGCAGGGCGAACAGACGGTGTGCCGCGACAACCAGATCCTGTCCTCGCGTGTTCGGACAATCCAGTTCAACTGAACCCATGGCGGCGGGAAATGGGGGCTGAGACCCTGCGCCCGCCTTTGGAACCGAGGACAGCTTCATGCCGGATCTTGCGGCTTTCGATGCCGTCACCCTGACGGTCTTTGCGGCGCTGATCGTGCTGTCGGCCTTTGCGACAACGGTCAGTCTTTACAAGATCGGGCAGTTCGCCCTGTTGGGGCTCGGGCGGGTCAAGCGGGCCGAGGCGGCGCTGACGGACTGGCATGGCGGCCAGCGTGACCGGGCCGTTGCCGCCGTGGCCGACAGCCGCAGCGGTGTGTTGCTGCGCGTGCTGCGGGCAGTGTTCCTGTCGCTGCAATCCAGACCCGCCGATGCCGCGCTGGCCGAGGAGATGGGCCGCCAGACCGCACTTGCCGAACTCGCGCGCCTGTCGAAATGGATGCGGGCGCTGGAATCGGTGGTGCAGGCCGCGCCCATGCTGGGGCTTCTGGGAACGGTCGTCGGCATGATCGACGCATTCGGCACGCTGGCGCAAAGCACGGGCGGGGTGGACCCGGCCTTGCTGGCGGGGGGGATCTGGACCGCACTCACCACCACGGCGGTTGGTCTTTCCATCGCGCTGGTGTTTTATTTCATCGCGCTCTGGCTCGAAGGCCGGATCGAGGCGGAACGGCAGGAGATGGAGCGGCTCCTCTCGGCCGCGTTGCATGGCCGGGCGGGGAGCGAAGCCGTGCCGGTCCGGTCCGGGGCCTGACGGCGATGGCGGGGACGGGCGCAAGGATGGCCCTGATCCCCGACGCGGGGCGCAAGCGCCGCTATGGCTTTGCGTTGACGCCGCTGGCGGATGCGATGTTCCAGCTTCTGATCTTCTTCATGCTGTCCTCGACACTGTCACCCTATTCGCTGATCGCGCTGACGGGAGGGGCGCCTGCGGGGCAGTCCACACAGGAAGGCCCCGCTGACCCGATGGCCGAGGCGCCGAAGGAAGCCGCGCGCAGCGTGACATGGCAATTGTCGCGCGGGCAGATCCGGTCGGGCGCGCAGGTTCTGGCGCTGGAGGATCTGCGTGATCTGCTGCCCGCCCTGCGTGACCAGAGAATCGAGGAAGTGCTGATCTTTCCGACCCGTTCGGCCCGCGTGCAGGACATCGCGACGGTGCTGGAGGTTCTGGGCCGCGACGGCATCGCCCGCGTGCGGCTGATCGCGGGTTCCCGCGTGGAAGGGGGCTGAGACGATGCGCAACACCCGCCTTCTGCCCCCCACGCCCCGCCGCCAGCCGGATTTCTCGCTCGCCATCGTGAACATCGTGCTGCTTCTGGTGTTCTTCTTCCTCATCACCGGGTCGCTGGTGCAGCGGGGTGAAACCGAGGTCGATCTGGCCGAAACCTCCCACCTGCCACTGGAACGGCTGCCGCGCCCCTTGTTGCTGATCGACGCGGGCGGGGCGATGGCGCTGGACGGGGTTTCCGTAACCGAAGATACGCTTTCTGCGGCGCTGGACCCGGCCCGGCCCGAGGCGCTCTATCTGCTGGCGGATGCGGGCCTGTCGGCGGACCGGCTCTTGTCGCTGACGGCTCGGTCGGATCTGGCGGGCATTTCGATGCGGCTGGTGACGCTGCATGTCCGGCCCGTCGCGGGGCAGGGGCCATGACGGGGCGGTCACAGGAAGCCCCCCAAGCCATTCTGCTCTGGTCCGGGGCGGGGCTGGCGGCGGGGCTGCTGCACCTGATGCTGGTGCAACAGGGGCTGGCCGCAATGGGCAATGTGCGCGCAGCACTGCCGCCCGGGTTGCCCCTGATCGAGGTGATGGCCGTGGCCTCCACCGTGCAGGGCGAGGACCAGCCGGTGGAAAACGCCAGGCCGGTGGTCGCCGAGGCGCTGCGACCGCAATCTTCGGCAGAGCGGCTGGCCGCCTCCAGCCCTTCGGCGGAACGGGCGCAGGCGGCGGCTCCGGCGGCGGCTGTGGCGGCAAGCCCTGCCGCGCAAGCGGCGGCCTCCGCACCGAAGCTCGCGGCGGTAGCCCCGTCCGCCCCGGCTGCGGCCTCCCCGCCTGCCACCGCCCCGGCATCGGCATTGGCGGCCGTTGCCCCGTCACAGCCGGACCTTGCAGAACGAATAGCCGCCACAGCCGCGCCTGCACCATCCGTGCCTTCTGTTTCGGCTTCCGCTGCCACCAGCACCCCGGCAGAATCCGCCGGACGGCTGACCCCGGCAGTCAGCAGCGCCACTGTCGCGCGTCCCGCCGCGCCTGCCTCGCGTCAACCGGGGCTGAGCCCGGTCCTGACCAGCCCTGACAGCCCGGCGCCGGTGGCCGTGCGACCGCCCTCGACATCCAGTGTCGCGGCGGTGGCACCCCGGGTGCCCTCTGCCAGCCCTGCCGCGCCCGCCGCCGCCAGCAGCGCGGCCCGGGTTGCGGCGGTCGCCCCTGCACCCTCCGCCGCCCCATCGGCCTCGTCACCCGTCGCTGTGGCCTCCGCGCCATCGCCTGCGGCCCTTGCGCCCTCCGCCACCCCATCGGCCTCGTCACCCGTCGCTGTGGCCTCCGCGCCATCGCCTGCGGCCCTTGCGCCCTCCGCCACCCCATCGGCCTCGTCACCCGTCGCGGTGGCCTCCGCGCCATCGCCTGCGGCCCCTGCGCCCTCCGCCGTGACGCCTTCGTCCGCAGCGCTGGCCCCGGCTGCTGCGGCCCCTGCGCTTGCACCGGTGCCGTCCCTGCCGCCCCCGGCCAGCAGCACGGCGCGCGACGGGATCGCCGCCCCCCTGCCCGAAAACGCGCCCGAAGCGCCGCCGAACGAAGATACCTATGACGTGGTGCTGGACCATCTGGCCGAAATTGCAAAACCCGCCTGTTTTGCCGCCCTGCCCAGCCTGTCGGATGAAGGCGCCTTCCAGCTGGAGGTGTTCGCCCGCGACGCGGCCGATCTGGCCGGGTTCCGCAACCGGCTAGAATCGCGGGTCGGCCAGCGCATGCCCAACACCACGATGAAGCCGATCAGCGCGGATCAATGCGAGGTGATGACCTTTCTGACCGAAGGCCCCTCTTTCCCGCGTTTCAAGCTGTTCTTCGACATTCCCCGCCGGGTGATCCGCAGCGGCGAGGCGCTGGAAGGCCGGATCGGCAACACTTCGGGCGGGTTCATCACCTTTCTGGTGATCGACGACGAAGGCACGGTGCAGGACCTCGCGACCTTCCTGCAATTCGTGCCGGGGGGGGCGCGGTTTTCCATCCCGCTGTCGCTGACCGCAGGGCCGGTGGAAACGCAGCAATTGCTGCTGGTGCTGTCCACCGCCGCCCGGTTGCGCACGGTCGAACTGCACAACGGCGCAAAAGCCGAAACCTTCTTTCCGATGCTGTCCGCCGAACTGCGCGAACGCGGCCAGACCGAGGATGCCGCCATCGTGGCCTTCAGCGTGCGCTGATCAGTTTTCCAGCCGGAAAAACCGCAGCGCCCCGATGGCGGATTGCCGCTCCCGCTCCAGTTCCGATTGCATGAAGGGCACCAGCGCCCGCGCGGTGACCCCGTTCGGCACGGCATCGAGCTTGTCGACCGCGCGTTCGGTCACCACGGCAAGGATCATCTGCGGCGTCGGTTCCGCCCCGGCAGCGAGGTTCACGGTAAAGCTGAAGCCGAGCGTGCCATCCGAGGACCGGCTGAGCCAGGGCTTGAGGTTGGTGGCCCCGCCCGCGCCATTGACCAGAAACAGCGACACCGACCGACCGGCCAGCCCTTCGACCCTGCCCGAAACCGTTTCACCGCTTTTCAGGACATCGGTGGAATTTTCCAGCACGAGGTTCGGCGCAATTCCGCGGTTGTTGCGGATGCTGTTCATGAACTCCAGCACCGGGCATTGCGTGTCATTCACCAGCCGCACGCCGATGTCGGGTTCGACCCCGTGGGCGGACCGGAACTCCTCCAGCAGCTTTGCAAAAGGGTCGACGCTGGTGCCGAAGCCTTCAAGATTGATCTTGGTGCCGTCGCCGCCGAGTTTGGACAGAAAGACGCAACTGCCCGCATCATAGCTGTCGAGCCAGGCAAGCTGACGGCCGAGCGCGTCCAGCGGTGGTGTCACAGGCCGGGGCTCGACCGGAGCGGTTTCCTCCGGTTCCGGGGTGTCCTCGGGGGCAGGGGTGTCGTCGGGCCGTGCCGGATCGTCAGCGGGCGGCGTTTGCTGGTCCGGTGTTTCCGTCGGGGGCGTCGTGCCGTCCGCAGAGGCGGTCTGATCGGTTGCGTCCGATGGTTCGGTTTCGGTTCCGGTCGTGGTCCCCGGCACCGGAGGAGCCGGGTCGAAAGCGCCCGAGACCCAGGCCGCACCGCCCCCGATGGCCAGAAGCGCCACCAGACCGGCGGCAACCAGCCCGCCCTTTCCGGATTTCTGCGACGGGGCAGGGGCAGGGGATGCGGCCCCCGGAATCCCGACGAACTCGGACTTTCCCGGGGCCGCAGGGGCAGAGCCTGACGCCCCGGTGGCAGGACGGGGCAGGTTGGTTGCAATCACCGTCCTGTCCGGGTCGAGATCCGCCGCCCCGCTGACGAGAGCGGGGATCTTTGACGGATCGTCCAGAAGCTCGATCACGCGCGCCATGCTGTCGGGGCGGTTCGCCGGATCGGGTTGCAGCATATGTTCGAAAAGCGGGCGCAGATCGGGATAGATCTCGCTCAGATCTGGCACGCTGGACCGGCTGCGCACCGCCTCGATGATCGAGGCGCCCATGTTCAGGTTCTTGCCCCGGCAGGCCGCAACCATCATCAGCGCGAGACTGTAGACATCCGTGCGTCCGTCGATCGCCCCGTCATAGGCCCCAAGCTGTTCGGGTGCCACAAAGCTGAACTTGCCCGCGAACTGGCCCTGCAACAGCGTGCGGTCGCCCTTCATCGAGGATTTCGCGATGCCGAAGTCGATCAGCTTGGCATTCTCGACCTTCTGGCCTTCCAGAATGACGTTGTCGGGCGAGAGGTCGCGATGAACGACCCCCGCACCATGCGCCCGGTCCAGCCCCGAGGCCAGACGGCGCAGCAGGATGCGCACTTCCGCCTCGGTCAGCGGCTCTTCCTTGATGCGGTCCGACAGCGACTTGCCTTCGACGAACTCCATGATGAGGCTGGGACGGCCGATCTCGGGCGGGTTCATGTAGGTGTGGTAACGCACGATGGCGTCATGGGCGAGCCGGCCCAGAACCTTGGCTTCCTTCTGGAACAGCGCCTCGATCATCGGGTCATGGGCAAGGGCGGGCAGAACGATCTTCATGGCTACCGGATCGCCGGTATGGACGTTGCGGCCACGGTAGACCTCGCCCATGCCGCCGCGGTTGATGAGCTGCTCGATCTCATAGGTGCCGGCCACCAGCATGCCGGTCGTCACCGTCACCGGCGGCGAGGTCATCTGCGGCGCGCTGGTCTGGAGGGGGCGACCGGAGGTGCCGGGATCCATCTGTCCATTCCCGGGCGGATTGGTCTTTTCGTCGGCCATTCTGTTCAGTCTTCCGCTTTCCAGTCATCCACGCTGATGGGGGGACCATATCCGGGGTTTGTCTTCATGTCAGCCTCGGACAGAACTTCGTTGGGCAGGCAGCGCACGACAAGCACCGTGACATTGTCCTTTGCCCCGCGTGAGAGTGTCAGGTCGATCAACCTGTCACAGGTTTGCTGGGCACCGGGGCGCTGCAACATTTCGGCAATTTCTTCATCAGACACATGGCCGGTCAAGCCATCGGAACACAACAGGAAAACATCACCGACCTGAAGAACGCCATAGTTTTCGTCGGTCATCGGCATCTCCGTGACACCGATGGCCCGGGTAATCACATTCTTGCGAGGCCAGTGGGCGGCTTCCTCGGCGGTGATGGCCCCGCTGCGGAACAGTTCCTGCGCTTCGGTGTGATCCGTGGTCAGTTGCTGGAGCGTGTCCCCACGCAGAAGGTAGATCCGGCTGTCGCCCGACCAGATGCAGGCGAAATGCTGTTCATAGGCCAGAAGTGCGACCACCGTCGCCCCGACCGTGGCCCCGTTCAGCCGTTCCGACTGCCGACGAATATCGTCATGGGCAATCACCAGCCGGTCGACGAACCGTGATTTCAGATCATGCGCCGAATTGGGAATGCCCGTCCATTGCGCACTTTCCGCGATGGTGCGGCTGGCAAAATCCCCCGCCCGGTGCCCGCCCATCCCGTCTGCAACCAGCCACAGGCCCGAGGCCGGACGCGCCAGAAAACTGTCTTCATTGTGATCCCGGACGCAACCGGCATGTGTTGCGGCTCCGGTATCGAACAGGAATTTCACCGGATGCATGCCCACTCCTCCAAAAAAATATCTCTCGCCGCATGGCGTCAGAAAATCATCTGCCCGTGCAGAATAGGCAGAAAACTTCCGAACGCAAAGCCGCATGCGAGGGCTGACCGAACCAGTTTACCGCTCAAGGTCGCCAGCACGGCGTTTCACATCGCAGCGGGCAGGAGGAGCCGCGCGCAAAAGCGAAAGGCCCGGTGTTTTGCACCGGGCCTTTCTGTGTCGGTATCAGAAGGAGAGGCGAACCTGTGCCGTGAGGCTGGCCGCATTCTTCACATTCTTGCCGAAACGGCCGTCGAGCCGGACGTTGGCATTGAGCTGCTTGGCGCCAGCCGGGCCGTTCTCCAGGATGCGGACGTAGTTGATCCCGACGCTCAGTTCCCCGAAACCGCCGATGTTCTGGCTGCTGATGTTCTGGGTCTTGGTCAGCCCGTCACCCGGATCGACGAAGGTGAACACCGATTTCCGGTCCCCGGCGAAGTCGTGATAGTAGTTCGCGCTGGCAAAGTAGGTCGTTCCCGCGTCACCCGTCGGCGCGATGGTCGTGCGTGCGATGGTGCCGCCGAGGAAACCGGTGATCGAATCGAAGGATGCGATATCGAGCGTCTGCCCGCCGGTGAAAGTCAGGCGCGCGCTGCCGGTGCGGGTATAGGACAACCCGACCGTCGGCACGAAGCTGAGCCCTTCCTGGCCCATGTCCATCCGATAGCTCAGACGGCCGGTGAAGTTCACCGAATTGGTCTTGAACTTCGTGGAGACACCGTCGAGGCCAAGACCCACGAAGCCGGGGCTGACGACCTCGCTCAACTTGAACGTGGTGCTTTCGAACCGCAACTGCGCATCTGTGGTGATGCGGTCCTTGCTCAGGGCAGCATAGACGCCGACATAGCTCTGGTCGAACTTGGTCTTGGTCTGCGAGGTCACGAGGTTTCCGCTCGGGTTGACGTCCTGTTTCGAGGTGCCGAAGTTGTAGCCGACCATCGCCCCGAAGGATCCGTCCCAGCCATTGAAATACCGCCCGTCATTGCAGCCGAAGTCATAGCCGCCCTGCGCGCCGCCATAGGTGGCATCGAGGCTGGTGGTCTGGTCCGAGAAGGAATTGTTGCTGGTGCCCGAGATCGTGGACCGTCCGAAGGTGCCGCGCAGATAGCCCCCGCGCGAACAGCCCTCCTCCGCCGCGAGACCCGAGACGAAGGGGCTGGTCGGCCGGTTGATGACCGTCGCGATCAGCGACTGGACCTGCGACGCATTAGCCGCGATCCCGCCGAAACCGGGGCTGAGCTGGCCGCGGATCTCGACCGTATCGCCGGTCTGCTGAAGCCCGTAGATGAACACACCGCTGTCCGGCAGGCCGGAGAAGCTGAGCGTGGTTCCCGCCGCGACCCCGGTCATGACCGGAATGGCGGCCAGCGAGGTCTGCCCGGTATTGGTGAAGGCGAAGGTCAGCGGCCCCGTGGCCGTTCCTCCGACATTGATGATATCGGCAGCCCCGTCCGTCAGGTCACTGTTCAGCAGATAGGTGCCACCGCCCGAAAGGTTGTTCGTCACGCTCAGCACATCGCCCGTCCCTGCGCCCAAGAGGCTCACAGTGCCGCTGTTGGCAAGGCTGCCGAGGCTGGTTGCACCGAATGCCGTCACCGCGCCGGTATTGGTCAGCGTCCCGGTGACGGCCCCCCCTGACAGCGTGAGGTCCTGGCTGTTGCTGGCCGGGCCATTGACCGTGGCCCCCGAGAGATCGGCGGTGTTGCTGTTGGTGAAGGATCCGGTGATCGTTCCGCCCGAGAGATCGGCGGTTCCGCTATTGAGGAACGCGCCGTTGATTGTCGCCCCCGCCCCGTTGAAGAGGTTGCGGTTGTCGATCGTGCCGGCCCCCAGCGTTCCCCCGGCAACATTCGCGATGCCGTCATTGGTCAGAACACCGAGCCCGGTATAGCTCTGCCCGGCCATGTTGAGCGTGCCGGTCGCGGCATTGGTGAAGCTCTGCCCCGTCGCCGTCAGCGGCCCGGTGACATTGAAGGTCAGGTTGTTGGTGACATTGCTGTTGAGCGCACCCTGGGCGTTGAACAGCCCGTTATTGGTGATCCCGCCCGATGTCGCCAGCGTTCCGGTGCTGGTCAGCGTGCCGGTTGCCCGGTTCGTGATCATGCCGGTCAGGTTGAGACTGGCCGGTGCCAGCACGGTCATCGTGGCTTCGTTGAAGATATTCGCCGAAACCAGACCCGTCGCCGTCAGCGTGCCGCCGTTTCCGTTGGTCACATCGCCGGTGAAGCTGCCACCATTGATGTTCAGCATGGCGTTGGAGACATCCGTGGTGCCGGTGACCGAGCCCCCCGCAACATCGACCGTCCCACCGGTGATGCTCAGACCGCCGCCGATCGCACCGCTATGGGTGAGCGTGCCGTCCGTGACCGTCGCGTCCCCGCCGACCGTGCCGGTGTTGTCGAAGCTGCCCGAATTCGCAAGGCTGGCAATCGTGCCCGCGTTGGAGCCGGTGCCCGCATTGGTGACCGCGCCCGCCGTGCCGCCCGCCTCGTTGGTGAAGGTGCCGGTGGCCTGGTTGTCGACCGCCGCCAGCGTGCCCGCATTGGTGACGGTGCCGTCTGTGGTGATCGTGGTCAGCCCCGCGACGGAGCCGCCGGCATTCTGGTCCAGCGTGCCGCCCGAGACCAGCGCCGCACCGAGGATCGCCCCGGTATTGGTGGTGGTGCCCGCGGTATTGGTCAGATCGCCCGCGACCCGGCCCGTATTGACAAAATCCCCCGCATTCGCCGCATCACCGGTGATCCCGGTGACCGCGTTCGTATTGGTGAAGCTGCCGGTATTGTCGAGGCTGGCGATGGTGCCTGCGTTGCTGTTGGCGGTGGCGCTGGCATTGGTGACCGCCCCCGCGACGCCGCCCGCCTCGTTGGTGAAGGTGCCGCCGATCTGGTTGTCGACCGCCGCCAGCGTGCCCGCATTGGTGACGGTGCCGTCTGTGGTGATCGTGGTCAGCCCCGCGACGGAGCCGCCGGCATTCTGGTCCAGCGTGCCGCCCGAGACCAGCGCC
>JBKBNP010000004.1:62197-107198 GCA_046295215.1 Pseudorhodobacter sp.
GCACCGAGGATCGCCCCGGTATTGGTGGTGGTGCCCGCGGTATTGGTCAGATCGCCGGTGATGGCATTGGTGTTGTCGAAAGTGCCCGAATTCGCAAGGCTGGCAATCGTGCCCGCGTTGGAGCCGGTGCCCGCGTTGGTGACCGCCCCCGCAAAGGCCCCGGCGGAGTTGGCAAAGGTGGCGTCGTTCTGCACTGGCCCGGCGATTGTGCCCTGGTTGGTCAGCGTTCCCGCCGTGACCGTGGTGAGGCCGGTATAGGTGTTCAAACCGGTCAGGATCAACTCACCATCACCAATCTTCTCGACCGGGCGGCCTGCGGCATCCTCGCCGATTGCGCCCGATTGTGTGGCGCTGCCCAGCGTAACCTGCAATTGCGTGTCATCGCTGGCCAGCGTGATCGGCGTGATGTTGTCGATGCCGGCGGCATAGTCGATGACCGAGCCGAAGGTGGTGATCATGCCCGCAGCGCCGCCCCCGGCAAGGTTGCTTTCCAGCCGCAGGGTCGCATCGGGCAGGGCATCTGGTGCGCTGGCGCTGCCGACGAAGATCGAGGCCGTGCCGGTATTGTCGCCCGACAGCACAAGCGTTCCGGAAACCACCGTCAGGTTGTTCACCGCATTGTCGCCCGACAGCGTCAGCGTGCCGCTGCCGACCTTGGTCACGCCGGAGGTGCCGGTGATCGTGCCCGCAAAGGCCGTATCGGCACTGTTGCCGCCCGTTGTCAGAACCGCATTCGCCGCGATGGCACCGGTTCCGCTGAACTGCGCGATGGTTTCATCGGCGCTGACCAGCAACGTGCCGCCTACAAGGAGGACAGAGTTCGCGTCGGCAATCGCCGAACCGCCCGTGACCTCCAGCGTGCCGGAATTGACCGTTGTCAGTCCGGTGTAGGTATTCGTGCCCGACAGCGTGAAGGTGCCGGTGCCCTGCACTGTCAGCCCGCCAGACCCCGAGATCGCCCCGGAGAAGTCGGTGCTGGTGGCATTGCCGGTGGTGAGGGTCGCGCCGTCAAGGCTCACGATCCCGGTTCCCGCAAGGCTGCCGATGGTTTCGGCGGTGGTGATGATGAAGGTGCCCGACCCGTTGACGGTCAGGTTCTCGTCATCCGCGATGCCGCCATTGTTGCTGATGAGGCTGCCGGAGGCCACCGTGATGGCATTGCCCGAGGTATCAAGACTGCCGCCGCCGTTCAGGATCACGTTGCCGCCGTCGATCAGCGCCGAGGATGCCCCCGACACCGTGCCGGTGATCGTGGTCGTGGCGGCGGTGGAGGTGATCGCACCCGCACCGTTCAGCGTGCCGGTGATCTGGCCGCCATTGAGCGTTTGCAGCCCGGTGGAGGTGACCGTCCCGGCCATCGTGCCGCCTTGCTGCGTGTAGCTGCCGGTGGTGATGGCCGCAGCGCCATCGATCGTGCCTTCGACCAGCGTCAGCGAGGCAACATTGTCAGCCGCGTTGTTGGTCAGGGTGCCGACATTGATGGTGACAGCGGCCGTTGCCGCGAGCCCACCGCTCTGGTTGTTCAGCGTGCCGTCGTTGTTGATGTTGACCGTGCCCGAGGCGATGGTTCCGGTCAGGATCGTCTCGTTCGACATTACCGCAACTGCGCCACTGCCGGACAACGTGCCGGAGATGGTGCCGCCCGACAGGGTCTGCGCGCCGCTCGCGTTGATGATGCCATCCATCACGGCATTGTTCGACTGGTTGAACGTGTCGGTCACGATCTCCCCGGCGCCGTTGATCGTGCCGCCCGTCTGCACGACGGTTGCAAGGGTCTGTGCCGCGTCGTTCGTGTAGGTGCCGGTGCCGAACACATTGAGGTTGGTCGCCGCGTCGATGCCGCCATTCACGTTCTGCAATGTGCCCGAAGCCACATGCAACGTTCCCGCACCCATGGAACCGTTCAGCGTGGTGAGGCCGGTCTGCACCGTGATTATGCCGCCGCTAGTCAGGTCACCGTCGATGGTCCCCTGCGAAAGCGTCGAGATCCCGGTCGTGGTGACATTGGTGCCCGCCCCGATGGTCGCCCCGCCCGATTGCGCGAAGGTCGCGGCATTGACCGTGACCGTGCCACCGGTCGCCCCGCCCGTTTGCGTGAAGGCCCCCGAGAGCGTCAGCGCGCCACCGCCGTTGACCAGAGAATTCGCCCCGCTTTGGGTCAGTGAGGCCGCGTCTTCCGTGCCGTTCACGGTGAAGACGGCATTTGGCCCAGCCACGGCAACCGTTGCCGCTGCGCCGAGCGCCCCGGTCACGCCGCCATTGACGATGAATTGCCCGGCACCATTGATCGTGACACCTGTGGACCCGGCGATGGAACCAGTATTGCTGACTTCCAGAACGCCAGCATTGATCGTGGTGGTGCCGGTATAGGTGTTATCATTGGTCAGCGTCGTGGTGCCCGATCCGCTTTGCAGCACGTTGGAGGGAGGAGATGTTCCATCCGCCAGCACACCATCGACTGTGACTGCGCCGACATTGGCAAATTCATAGGTGCCCGCCGTGATGGTCACATTGGCCCCGATGCTGCCCGCGTTCTGGATGAACGACCCGGTGGCATTCAGGCTCGATCCCGCAACACCGGTAACCGTGCCACCGTCAATGGTGACATTGGTCGCGGTATAGCTTGCGTCATTGAGCGCGAGTGTGCCGTCGGACAGGAAGTTGCCGGTCTGGTTGACGGTCACGTTGCTGCCGAAAATCGTGTAAGCGCCGTTGTTGATCACAGCGCCGGTCTGATTGATGGTCACGTTGTTGGCGGTGACATTGACCTGCCCGCCCACGCTGTTCGTCAGGGTGCCCGTATGGGTAACCGTGGCCCCCGTGGCGGCGATGTTGACCTGCCCGCCAGCCATGTTCGCAAGCGGCCCGTTGATCGCCAGATCGCCACCGGTCAGGTTGATCTGGCCAGCGTTGTTGATCGTGCCGCCGCTTTCAAGCGTTCCCTCGCCGCCCGGGCCGTTGAAATTGATGACGCCGGTGGCATTGTTGTTGATGTCGCCGGCATCGGTGACTGTCCCATCGGTCGCCACATTGATCGTGTCATCGTTGTTCAGCGTGTTGTCGGTGCCTTGCAGCGTGGCATTTGCGCCGACATTGATCGTGCCGGTCGTGTTGGTGATTATGCCTGCGGACAGGGTGGCGCCAGCGCCAATGTCGATCACGCCGGAATTGTCATTGGTGACGGTTCCGGCTGTAAGCATCTGATTGTCGGCGATATTCACGGCTGCGTTGTTGGCAAGCGCCGCAATCGTCTCGTTGCCATCGACGTTGAGCGTGCCGGTAGCGGCCACCGTCACGGTCGCCCCGGCGGCGAGACCGCCGCCATCGGTGGTCAGCGTGCCGTTCGTCTGCACCGTGACGGAGGTGGAGGCGATGGTGCCGGTCAGCGTGGTCTCCCCCGCCTGCACCACCGTTGCAACGGCCGCATTGGTCAGATCACCGGAGATCGTGCCGGATTCGAGGATCTGCGTTCCGGAGGCGTTCAGCGTGCCCGACATGTCGCCACCCGCCTGGGTGAAATCGGTGGTGGTCAGCAGGCCGCCGCCGTTGATCAGCCCGCCATTCTGCACCACGGCGGCCACGGTATCGGCGGCGCCGTTCGTCAGCGTGCCATCCGCATTGACCGTGACGGTTGCCCCATTGGCAAGTCCGCCCCCGTTGTTGACCAAAACACCATCATTCCCGATGGTCACGGAGCCCGAGGCGATGGAGCCCGTCAGCGTGGTCGTGCCGGTCTGCACCGTGACCGCACCCGCGCCAGACAGGGAGCCGGTAATGATGCCATCATTGAGCGTCTGCGCGCCAGAGGCCGCGATGGTGCCCGAAACCGTGCCGCCGGTCTGGCCGAAGGTGGTGGTGGTCAGCGTGCCCGTGCCGCCGATCTCGCCCGTGCCGTTCAGCGTGACGCCGCCGTTCTGGGTCACCGCCGTATTGATGGTCAAGGTGCCGTTCGTGACCTCGGTTGCCTCTGCATCATCCCCCAGCGTTCCGCCCGCCGCGACAACCAGCGTGCCGCCGCTGACCGTCGTGCCGTCGGTATAGTCATTGGCCCCTTCAAAGGTCGTGCTGCCGGTTCCCGCGCGCGCAAACCCGCCCGCGCCGGTGATCGTGCCGGCGAGCGTGCCGGTGCCGCTGCCCGCAACGGTCAGAAGGTTGCCGCTGAGATCGGCGATCGACCCTGCCGAAGTGCCGCTGAGCGTGCCGATGGTTTCGGCGGCATTCAGCAGAAGGTTCCCGCCGTTCAGCGCAACTTCGCCCGAATCCGCGATGGCATTGCCGCCCGAAAGGGACAGAATCCCCCCTTCAACCGTGGTCGTGCCGGTGTGGGTATTGGTGCCGGACAGTTCCAGTGTGCCGGTCCCGGCCTTGGTCAGCCCGCCCGCACCCGAAACATCGCCCGAAATCGCGGTGTTGCCCGCGCCATTCACGGTCAGCAGGTTGCCCGCGTTGTTCACATCGCCCGAAAGCGTCAGGGTGGTGCCTGCACTCGAGGTGATCTGCGCCGCCGCCGTCAGCGTGACATCGCCCGAAAGCGAATTGTCGCCCGCGAGATTGCGCAGGGCGCCGGTTGCGCCGACACCGCTTCCGGCAAGGCTCAACGCCTCGTCCGCGATGTCGATGCCGCCCGAAAGGGCAAGGGTCGCGCCGTTCTGAACCACGGTGCCGCCAGCGGCGGTGCCTAGACCCAGGGCGTTCTCGATTTGCAGCGTGCCAGCGCCAATGGTCGTTGTGCCGGTATAGGTGTTCGCCGCTGTCAGGATCAGTATTCCGTCCCCGGTCTTGGTGAAGCCGAAGGAGCCGCCGAACTCGCCAATCGCCCCCGATTGCGTCGCAACCTCGCCCGCGTTTGTCACGTTGAGCTGCGTCGTGTTGCTTTCGATGGTGATGGTGGAGGCGTTCGTCACACCAGCCAGATAGTCGATCACCGAGCCTTGCGTGCGGATGTTGGCCCCGCCCGCGGCCCCGGTGGCGGCGATGGTCAGCGTGGCCTCGGTCGGGGTGGTGCCTGCAACGATGATCTCGCCAATGCTGTTCACCGCGTTCGACAGGATCAGCGTGCCGTTGTTGATGGTGATCCCGCCATCCGTTGTCACCAGACCCGTCAGGTTCATGGCGCCGCTACCGTTCTTGACCAGCCGCGACCCGGCAGACCCCGTCACCGCCGCTGCAATATCGGCGGCCAGCGCGTCATTGACCGTCAGCGTGCTGGTGCCAAGCGCAATCGTGCCGCCCGTCGCGGTGATGCGGCCAAGCGATTCATCCGCGCCGAGGATCAGACTCCCCCCGCTGATCGACACGACGGAGGCCGCGTTGATCGCGTCGCCCCCCTGAACGGTCAACGAGCCGGAGGTGATGCTTGTCGCACCGGTGCGCGTGTTGTTGGCATTGTCCAGCGTCACGTTGCCGCCCGCAACAGTCAGCACGCCTGCGCCGGTGACCTGCCCGGTGATGTTCGATGCCCCCGAGGTCAGCGTCAGGGTCTCGCCTGCGGTGACAATGGCCACAGACCCCGCGCCCGAGATCGAGGCGATGGATTCCGACCCGGTGGTCGAAAAGCTGCCCGCATTTGTGATCGCCGCAGTCGTGGCCAGCGCCCCGCCATCGGTGGACAGGGTGCCATCCGCACCGGTCAACAGCGCGGTGGAGGCCAGCGTGCCAGTGCCGGTCAGCGCCAGCGTGCCACCCGTGACCGAGGTCGCGCCCGTGTAGCTGTTCGCCCCGGTCAGCGTCTGCGTGCCGGTGCCGGTCTTGGTCAGCCCGCCGGTGCCCTGGATCACACCGGCAAAGCTGCCCGATACATCCGCCCCGCCTATGATGATCGTGTTGGCCTGAAGGTTCACCGTGCCGCCGGCCCCGGCGACATTGCCGAGCGCACCGACATTGGCGTCCGTATCGAGCCGCAGCGTCGTGCCGGTGGCGACATTGGTTGCCGCCGAATTGGAAACCGCGCCG
This sequence comes from Pseudorhodobacter sp., assembly GCA_046295215.1. Taxonomy (GTDB): domain Bacteria; phylum Pseudomonadota; class Alphaproteobacteria; order Rhodobacterales; family Rhodobacteraceae; genus Szabonella. The sequence continues at coordinate 68,150 of JBKBNP010000004.1, forward strand.
GGATTGGCTAGCGCAAGCACACCCGCACTGACCGTCGTGGCCCCGGTATAGGTGTTGGCGCCTGACAGGATGAGTGTGCCGGTTCCGATCTTTTCAAACCCGAAGGCAGGATCGGTGCCGCTGATTACGCCGGACTGTTCCGCCTCGTCGGCGGCCAGAACCTCCAGCCGCGTCGTCGCGGAGGAAATCACCAGCGCAGACGCCTCGTTGACATTATTGGCATAGCTGACGACCGACCCGGTGGTGGTGATGGTGCCGCCGATGGCCCCGGAATTGCCAATCCGCAGACGGCCGTCATTCCCGACCGTCACGTCGCCCCCGATGGAGCCGCTGATTTCAAGTGTGCCGTCTGTGACGGTCGTCAATCCGGTGTAGCTGTTGGCGGCCGAGAGTGTGGTGGTGCCGGTTCCGGCGGTCGTCAGGGCGCCGCTGCCTGAAATTTCTCCGTTCAGCGTCAGCGTGTTCGCACCGGAACTGCGGAGCGTCCCGCCGTCCACGCCGAGTTCGACCCCTTGCGTCAAGGTGAGCGCTCCACCCACCGCAGCAAGCGTTGCATCGTTCAGGCCAAGTGCGCCTGTGCCAGCGATACTGGACAGGGCCAGTGTGCCGCCGCCAATGACCGTCAGCCCTGCGTTAAGTGTCAGGGTAGCGGTCTGCGTGAACACAGAGCCGTTGGTGTCCAGCGTCGTGCCAGCAGTGTTGTTGACAAAACCTGCCGCGTTGACGTGATCTGCATCGATGCGGATGGTCCCGCCGCCACCCGTCAGTGCGGTTGTGACCGAACCACCGTTCAGGTTCAGCTGACCATCCGTGTTCACGACTGCCGCAAACAACGTGCCCGACGCCGTCAGCGTCGCCACCGCGCCGGCGTTCACGACCGTGGTGCCCCCAGTCACGCTGCCGCCGTTTACCAGCAGTGTGCCGCTGTCGACCGTCACGTTGCCGCCCGAAATCGTGCCGGTCAGCGTGACTGTCCCGGTCTGCACCGTTGTCGCCCCGGCCCCCGCCAGCGTGCCCGCGATGGTGCCGCCCGACAGCGTTTTGGCGCCCGAGGTGGAGACTGTTCCCGACAGCGTGCCGCCGGTCTGGGTGTAGGTCGCCGCAGAAAGTGTTGCAGACCCCGAAATCACGCCGGTTCCGCCAAGCGAGACCGCACCGGCTGTTTCGGCAACATTGACCGCGATCTCGCCGTTGCCGCTGATCGTCAGCGTCTCGGCATCGGCCAGATCGGACGCGCCGGAAAGGGTCAGCACACCGCCACTGACTTCGGTCGCGCCGGTGACATTGCCGGAATTTGAAAAGGTGCCGCCCGTCACGGACAGGGAGGCCACCGTGCCCGCGTTGGTTCCGGTCCCGGCAGAGGCAACCGCGCCCGCGCTGCCAGAGGTATTGTTGAACGTGCCGTCCGTCCCGACAGTCACGCCGCCGTTCAGCGCACCGCCATTGTTCGACAATGTGCCGCCGTTGACCGTGGCGAGGCCGGAAACGCTAGCGCTGGCGTCCGTCAGGTTGAAATTGCCACCGTTCAGAAGGACCGTTCCGATGATGCTCCCCGCCAGGTTGCCGAGCGCGCTGTCGTTCAGGATCGCGTTTCCGGTCAGCGTGACTTCGCTGTCCAGTGAGGCGGTCGCGTTGTCGTTCAGCGTCAGGGTGGTGGTCAGCGCCTTGGCGCCCACACCGCTCGAAGCAAGTTGCCCGTTGCCCGACACCGTGATCGAACCGGCGGTCAGATCGGCCCCGCCAAGCAGGGTCAGGGTGCCGTCACTGATCGTGACGGATGTCACTGTGATCGCGGCGTCGAGTTCCGGCTGATTGGCGATGGTCCCGTCGTTCAGCACCACATCCTCATTGACCGGATCAATGCCGCCCACATAGTTCGTCTGATCGATGAAGTCGCTGTCGGTCATGCCTTCCCACACCGCCTGCCCCTCTGCCTGCCCGCCGATGGCCAGCGTCACGCCGGTCGCCAGAATGAACACCAGTTCCGTTGCGCGCCCCAGCCGGCAATGACGGCGCAGGCTGCGCTGGCGGATGCCAAGCTGGCGGGTGGTCGTTTGGAGCGTCACCGAATTCAGCATCTGGACTACCTATGGCTAATTGGAGCGGAAAACGCCCCCATGGATCAATTGCCCTGACCCTAGTCCAATGCTTGACGCTCGGGCAACAGCAAACTCCTTGAATTCGGGCACTGTGGCAGGCACGCACCGCCGGAAATCATTCCTGTCAGCACAACCCGGGGCAGAGAGGATGCCGGGTGCGCCGACCTCGGAAAAAAAATCGCATAATATGGGGTGGAACCTATTGTTTCAGGTGGGGGCCAGCCTCACACCGGATTCCCGACCTGCCGCTCCAATTCGCAAATGTCGCTTGAGTGCCTGCGAATGGTGCAGATCCCTGCTCTGCTGCCTGCGCGTCACGCAAATTGCATGACGGCTTGCCGCGAATCGTCAATCGGTTTTACCATCTGGTCAAACAACCGGACTTCCAATCCAAGCAACAGGGACATTCCAGCCATGGCCAAAGTCTTTTCCGCCAGCCGCCGCCGCATCCTGATGACGGGAACGGCGCTTATTGCCTCCGGTCTGATGCCGCGCGCCAGTTTCGCGCAAACCCCTCTCAAGGTTGCGGGCATCTACACCGTGCCGGTCGAACAGCAATGGGTCAGCCGCATCCACAAGGCCGCCGAGGCCGCCAAGGCCGCAGGGCGGGTCGAGTATTCATTTACCGAGAACGTGTCGAACACCGATTACCCGCGCGTGATGCGCGAATATGCCGAGGCCGGGGTCCAATTGATTGTGGGCGAGATTTTCGGGGTGGAACAGGAGGCGCGCGAAGTGGCCGCCGATTACCCGAATGTCGCCTTCCTGATGGGGTCGTCCTTTCTGGAAGACGCCAGCCTGCCCAACCTCGCCGTTTTCGACAATTACATTCAGGACGCCTCCTATCTGACCGGAATCATTGCGGGAGCCATGAGTGAGGGCAATGTCGGGATGGTCGGCGGCTTCCCGATCCCCGAGGTCAACCGCCTGATGCACGCCTTCATGGCAGGCGTGCGCGAAACCAGACCGGAAGCGAAATTCCAGGTCAGTTTCATCGGGTCGTGGTTCGATCCGCCGAAAGCCAAGGAAACCGCCTTTGCCATGATCGAGAGCGGCGCGGACATGCTCTATGCCGAACGGTTCGGGGTCTCGGATGCGGCGCAGGAAAAGGGTGTGCTGGCCATCGGCAATGTGATCGACACGCAGGCCGATTATCCCGATACGGTGGTCGTTTCGGCGCTGTGGCATTTCGAGCCGACCTTCGACGCCGCCGTGGAGGCGGTGCAGTCCGGCGCATTCAAGGCCGCCAATTACGGGCTCTATTCCTACATGAAGGAGGGCGGCTGTTCGATCTCGCCCCTCGGCACCTTCGAGGGCAAGGTTCCGGCCGAAGCGATGGCGCTTGTGGCCGAACGCGAGGCCGCGATCCGGGCGGGCACTTTCACCGTCGAGGTCAATGACGACGAGCCGAAATCCTCGTGATGTCAGGGTCTTCAGGGGCGCGGGAGGTTGTCCTGCGCCTCACCGGCATCACGCGCCGGTTTGGCGCGCTGCTTGCGAATGATTCCATCGACTTGACGCTGCACCGGGGCGAGGTGCTGGCGCTCCTGGGGGAAAACGGCGCGGGAAAGACCACGCTGATGAACATTCTCTTTGGCCAGTATGCCGCCGACAGCGGGTCGGTGGAGGTTTTTGGCCGGGCGTTGCCCTCTGGCAATCCTGCCGCCGCGCTGGCGGCGGGACTGGGCATGGTGCATCAGCATTTCACGCTGGTCGACAATCTTTCGGTGCTGGACAACATCCTTCTGGGCACGGTGCCCTTGTGGAAGGCCCTCCTTGGGCGCGCCGCCGCACGGGCCCGGGTGGAGGCGCTGTCACGGGATTTCGGGCTGGCCGTCGACCCCGGCGCGCGGGTCGGTGACCTGTCGGTCGGGGAGCGGCAGAGGGTCGAGATCCTCAAGGCGCTTTACCGCGAAGTGCGCATTCTCATCCTCGACGAACCTACGGCCGTTCTGACCCCGCAGGAAAGCGAGGCGCTCTTCTCCACGCTGCGCAAGGCGGTGGAAAATGGGCTGTCGATAATCTTTATTTCTCATAAACTACATGAGGTTATGGCGGCAACTTCGCGCGTTGTCGTGCTGCGGCATGGCCGTGTCGTGGGGCAGGTCGCAACCGCCGACAGCACGCGCGAGTCGCTCGCCGCTATGATGGTCGGCGCCGAGGTCCGCCGCCCGACCGTGACGCCCGGAAGCGCCGGTCCGACGCTTCTTCGGCTTGCGGGGCTGTCGACCCCGGCCCGGGGGCAGAGCCTGCGGGCGGTGGACATGGTGCTGCACGCTGGTCAGATCACCGGAATAGCGGGCGTGTCGGGGAATGGTCAGGCCGCCCTTTCGGATGTCATTTCCGGGCTTTGCTCTGCGGTGGAGGGCAGGCTTGAACTCGCTGGCAGGGAAATCACTGGCTGGACCCCGCGCGCGGCGCTGGCCGCAGGGATTGGCCGCATCCCCGAGGACCGTCACAAGACCGGCACGGTGGCCGAATTCACCCTGACCGAGAATGTCATCCTCGAACGCTATGCCACGCCCCCCTTCAGCCGCGCGGGAATCATGGACTGGTCGGCGGCGCGACGGGCGACCCGCGCCATAATCGAGCAGTTCGACGTGCGCTGCGAAGGGCCCGAAGCCCCGATCCGGCTGCTGTCAGGGGGCAACATGCAAAAGCTGATCCTGGGCCGTGTGCTGGACACCGCGCCGCGCATCATCCTGGCCAATCAGCCCGTCCGGGGGCTCGACATTGGCGCGATTGCCTATGTCCACCAACAATTGATCGCCGCCCGCGACGGGGGTGCCGCAGTTCTTCTGATTTCCGAAGATCTTGATGAAATCATGGAGTTGTCTGACGTTATTTATGTAATATCCGAAGGCCGCTTGTCCCCGCCGATTGCGCGTGGACTGCTGTCGGCGGCAGAGATCGGGCTCTGGATGGCGGGGCACGGCTTTGACGAGGGGGCCGGACATGCGGCTTGAACCGATTGCAGATCCGGCGCTCTCGCGCAGGCTTGGCCTGCCCGCGCTCGCCCTTGCGGCGACGGTCCTGATCGCCTCGGGCCTTGCGGCGCTGGCGGGGGCGGATCCTTTTGCCGTGCTGGGGCTGATCCTGAAAGGCGCTGCCGGTTCAAAATTCGCAGCCCTTGAAACGCTCAACCGCGCGACCCCCATGATCTTCACCGGCCTCGCCGTGGCCGTGGCCTTCCGCGCGAAACTCTGGAACATCGGGGCGGAGGCGCAGCTTTACGCAGGGGCGATTGCGACGGTGGTTCTGGCAACCGGCCTTCTGGCGGGCACCGGGCTCTGGGGGATGGGCATTGTCGCGGCGGTTTCGATGCTGGCAGGGGCGCTGGTGCTGCTGGGCCCCGTCATCCTCAAGACCCGCTTCGGCGTGGATGAGGTTGTGACCACGCTTCTGTTCAATTTCATCATGCTCCTGATCGTGTCCTGGCTGCTGGAAGGGCCGATGAAAGACCCCGCAGGCATGGGCTGGCCGAAATCCGAACCGCTGGAACGCGGCATGCGCCTGCCGCGTCTGGCCGAAGGGTTGCGGCTGCACTGGGGTTTTGCGCTGGCGCTGATCGCGGCGCTGGTGGTGTGGTTCGTGCAGGTGAAAACGACGCTGGGCTACGAGATGCGCGCCGTTGGCCACAACCCGCGCGCGGCGGCTTTCGCAGGCATTCCGGTCAGGCGGGTGCTGGTCAAGACGGCGCTTCTGTCGGGGGGACTGGCGGCGCTGGCGGGGTATTCCGAGGTGGCAGGGCTCAAGGGGCATCTCAGCCTCGATCTCTCGCCCGGCTTTGGCTACACCGGCATCATCGTGGCGATGCTGGCCTTGCTCCATCCTCTTGGCGTTGTTTTCACGGCGATTTTCGTCGCAGGTATCTTTGTGGGGGCCGACAGCATGAGCCGCGTGGCAGGGGTTCCGACCTATATCGCCGACATGCTGCTGGCTTGCGCGCTGTTGCTGATGGTGCTGGCCATCGGGTTGACCCGATTCAGGGTGGTGTGGAAATGAGCGCGCTGTGGGACATCCTGTTGACGGCGAGTTTCTGGGCCGCGGCCATCCGCATCGCCTCGCCCCTGATCTTTGCCACGATCGGTGAGTTGATCTGCGAACGCGCGGGCGTTCTGAACCTCGGGATCGAGGGGATCATGGTGATCGGGGCCTTTTCGGGCTGGATGGCGGTTTACATGGGCGCGGGGCTTTGGGCCGGGGTCGGTGTGGCCATGCTGGCGGGGATGCTGTTCGGGTTGCTGCATGCGACGCTGACCGTGCCCTTTGGCCTCAGCCAGCATGTCGTGGGGCTGGGGGTGACGCTGCTGGCCACGTCGACCAGCTATTTCGCCTATCGGCTGATCCTGCCGCAAGTGACCAGCCCGCCCCGGATCGAGCCGTTTCAACCCTATGAAATCCCCTATCTTTCCGAACTGCCGCTGATAGGACCAGCGCTGTTTTCGCAAACCCCACTGACCTATGCGGCCTTTGGCTGTGCAGCGTTTGTGGCGCTGGTGCTGTATCGCACGCCCTTGGGGCTGGCGGTGCGCGCGGCGGGGGAGAATCCGGGCGCGGTTGCGGCGCAGGGCCTGTCGGTGACGGGGTTGCGGATGGGGGCGGTGATCGTCGGCTCGGGGCTGATGGCCGTGGGCGGGTCTTTCCTGACGCTCTCGGCCTTTTCGTCGTTTTTCTTCGAAATGATCAACGGGCGCGGCTGGATCTGCATTGCGCTGGTGGTATTCGGCGCGTGGCGGCCGGGCAAGGCGGTGCTGGGGGCGCTGCTGTTCGCGGCCTTCGATGCCTTGCAGATCCGGTTGCAGCAGACGCCCATCGGGCAGGTGGTGCCCTATCAGATGTTCCTGATGGCGCCTTATGTTCTGTCAATTCTGGCACTTGTCGTGATGTCGCGGCGGGCCGAGGTGCCGGCCGCCCTGATGGTGCCTTTCCGCAAGGGGGAGCGGTGATGTTCGATCTGATCGTGAAGGGCGGCACGCTGCCCGATGGCCGAACCGCCGATATCGGCATCAAGAGCGACCGGATCGCGGCGATTGGCCAACTGGAGGCCGAGGCCGCCCGCGTGATCGACGCCACCGGCGATCTGGTCAGCCCGCCTTTCGTGGACCCGCATTTCCACATGGATGCGACACTCTCCTACGGCCAGCCGCGCATCAACGCCTCGGGCACGCTGCTGGAGGGCATCGCGCTGTGGGGCGAGTTGAAGGAGATCGTGACCATTGACGCGATGGTGGCGCGGGGGCTGGACTATTGCGACTGGGCCGCCTCGATGGGATTGCTGGCGATCCGGTCGCATGTGGATATCTGCGATGACCGGTTGCTTGGCGTGCAGGCGATGCTGGAACTGCGCGAGAAGGTCAAGGATTACATAGACCTGCAACTCGTGGCCTTCCCGCAGGACGGGTTCTACCGTGACCCGACCGCGCGCGCCAACACGCTGCGCGCGTTGGACATGGGCGTCGATGTGGTAGGCGGCATCCCGCATTTTGAACGCACGATGGAGGAGGGCGCCGCCTCGGTGCGGGAACTCTGCCGCATCGCGGCGGATCGCGGCCTGATGATCGACCTGCATTGCGATGAAACCGACGACCCCCAGAGCCGCCATGTCGAAACGCTGGCGGCCGAGGTGCTACGGCACGGGCTGGGGGGCCGGGCGGCGGGGTCGCATCTGACCTCTATGCATTCGATGGACAATTACTATGTCTCCAAACTGCTGCCCCTGATGGCCGAGGCAGGGCTGGCGGCGATCCCCAATCCGCTCATCAATATCGTCTTGCAGGGGCGGCATGACACATACCCCAAGCGACGCGGTCTGACCCGGGTGAAGGAGATGCAGGCCATGGGCATCGCGGTAGGTTGGGGGCAGGATTGCGTGCTGGATCCGTGGTATAGCCTCGGGACGGCGGATATGCTGGATGTGGCCTTCATGGGGCTGCATGTGGCGCAGATGACTTCGCCTGCCGAAATGGCGCGCTGTTTCGACATGGTGACGCAGGTGAACGCGCGGATCCTGAACCTGGCCGATTATGGCCTGCATGTCGGCGCGCGGGCCGATCTGGTGGTGCTGGATGCGGGCGGTCCGGTGGAGGCGCTGCGCCTGCGGCCCGACCGGCTGGCCGTGGTGGCACGGGGGCGGGTGATTGTGGAACGCGCGCGCAATGACGCGCGGCTGGCGCTGCCGGGGCGGGCGGGCACCGTGCGCCGCCGCCATGCCACAGGCCGGATGGGCGGGTGAACCTTCCGGCGGTGATCCTGGCCGGGGGGCTGTCCTTGCGGTTCGGAGGCGGCGACAAGGGCTTGCGCATCTTGGGCGACCGGCCCCTGATCGATCATGTGATCGACCGTCTGCGCCCGCAATGCGGGCCGATTGCCCTCAACGCCAATGGGGATGTCGGACGCTTTGCCGGGCTTGGCCTGCCGGTGCTGCCCGACAGCGTGCCGGATCATCCCGGCCCTCTGGCGGGCGTTCTGGCCGCGATGGACTGGGCGGCGGGGCAGGGGGCCGGGGCGGTTCTGACGGTTGCCGCCGACACGCCCTTTCTGCCCGCCGATCTGGTGGCGCGGCTGACGGAGGGGGGGATCGCGCTGCGGGTTGCGGCCTCCCCTGACCCCGCAGGGCGGCTGCGGGCACACCCGACCTCCGCGCTCTGGCCTGTGGCCTTGCGCGACGCGCTCCGCCGCGATCTGGGGGCGGGATTGCGCAAGCTCGGGCTCTGGGCCGATGACCACGGGGCCCTGCGCGTTGCCTTCGCCTCCGATCCCTTCGACCCTTTCTTCAACGTCAATACCGCCGAGGATATGGGCCGGGCAGAGGCGCTGCTGCACAGGACCGGCGCATCGGTTTCAGGGCCGGGGCTGTTCGATACGGTCATCATGGTCGATTGGTCGGGCGGCAAGGACCGGGGGGCGACACCGAAACAGGATGCGATCTGGTCCTGTGCCGGAACCCGCGCGGCGCTGGAGCCGCCTGTCTACCACCGCAATCGTCAGGTCGCGATGGACTGGGTGCGGGAGCGGCTGCAAAAGGACACCGGGGCAGGGCGGCGGGTGCTGGCCGGGTTCGATTTCCCTTTCGGCTATCCGGCAGGTTTTGCGGCGGCGCTGACCGGGCGGGCCGATCCCTTCGCGCTCTGGGACTGGTTTGCCGCGCATCTGGAGGATGGACCTGGCGGCAGCAACCGCTTTGAACTGGCCGACCGGATCAATGCGGGCTTTCCGGGGGTGGGGCCGTTCTGGTTCAACGGTTTGCAGCGTGATCTGCCGCATCTGCCGAAAAAGGGGCGCGACCGGGACAACCGGCATGGGTTGGCAGAGCGGAGGCTTGCCGAGCAAGGCGCCACGGGCGCGTTCACCTGCTGGCAGATGGGTGGGGCGGGGTCGGTCGGATCGCAGGCGATGACCGGGATCGCAGCCCTTGCGGGGCTGCGGGCGGCGCTGCCGGGCCTGTGCAGCGTCTGGCCGTTCGAAACGGGAGAGGCGCCGGTCACGCTGGTCGAGATCTGGCCCTCGCTTGCGGGTCCGGCGCTGAAGCGGGCGCTGCAGCCCGGTGAGGTGAAGGATGCCGCACAGGTCAGGCTCCTGACCGATGCCGTCCTGCGTCTGGACGAAAGCGGCCAGCTCGGGGCGCTGCTTGCGGCAGTCCCGGCAATTGCGCGGCAGGAGGAGGGCTGGATTCTGGGCCTGTCGCCCGAGGGCGGTGCGGCCCGGGAATTTCTGGCCGCCTGCGAGGCTGCCGCGCGTCAGCCGCGCCGGATCAGATAGGCGCGGGCCTCGGGCGGATGGCCTTCGGGGGCGGGATGGATACCCAGCAGGTCATGCCCGGCCTCCCGGCAGAAATGCGGCACATCCACCACGGCCGCAGGGTCGGTCGCGATCAGACGCAGAACCGTGCCTGTCGCCATGGGCAACAGCCGCTTGCGCGCCTTCAGCACCGGCAACGGGCACAAAAGCCCCGCCGCATCGATTTCGATATCCCATTTCAAGCCCGGCTCGGCCATGTCTGTCCTCCGCCATGCCAACCGTTCGCTGGACTGCTGCTGCCCCGGAAAGCGTTTCACCTCAGGGTCTTGTGACAAGCGAGCCTTCGCGCCGCATTGATCTGTCCGCGTTCCCATGGACCGTTGCCCAAACGGGCGTTTCCGGTTGATGATCTCTTACCCACCAGGCCGACCTGAAACAAGCGTTCCGGTGATCAGCGTCAATGGCGCTCGAAATGCGGGTCTTGCAGGCTGAACAGCCCAGTAGTGGCACCGACAAAGGAAATGGGATCCGGGCGTGGCGCTGTGCTGCATCAAGCCCGGAAAACCCTTCGCTGTGGCCTTCACCCGTCAGGCGGCCTGCCGCCAGCCCCATTTGTTGGCCATCGCCATGGCTGCCGCGACCGGCAGCACGGCATCGGTGGTGCCGAGACTGCGCAGCGAAACGGCAGCCGAGGCATGGCCAAGGCGGATGGTTTCCTCCAGCGACCAGCCTTCGTGCAGGCCGAAGATCACCCCTGCGGCAAAGGCATCGCCCGCCCCATTGGCTCCGATGACCTTTTCGGGCGGCACATCCACCGAAGGCACAAAGATCGCCGCGCCCCCGCGCGGCAGAACCACGGCACCCTCGGGGAAATGCGCCACCAAGAGCCGCATTGCCCCCATCTCCATCACGATCTTCGCCGCCTCGATCACCTGCCCGACATCGGCCACATCGGCGGCGACGGTCGGTCTGCCGGAAATCGCCGCCATCTCGAAATCGTTGATGATGAGGTAATCCAGATGCGGCAGGCAAGGGCGCACGATGCGGGCCAGCTTGTCCGGCGCAATCGAACACAGCTCCATATTCGTCTCGATCCCTGCGGCCTGTGCCCCCCGCAGCACCGTGACCCACCCATTGTCATCTGTGCCCCAGGCCCGGTCCATCTGACGGTGGATGCCCGGCAGGCCCAGATGCAGGAACCGCGATTGCGTGGTGGCAAAGTCGAAATGATCGGGATTCAGCTCGGCGCTGGCCCCTTGCAGATAGATATGCGTGCGCCGCCCAGTGCGGTTCGACGTATAGGCATCGGTGTAGTTCGTGCGCAGCCCCTGCACCACATGCAGGCGGCTGCGTTCGATCCCGAAGGCATCTGCCTCGGCCAGGAGGATCCGGCCATCCTCGTCATCGCCGATGACGCCGATGGTTTCCACCGGGATGGTCGGCTCCAGCCGCTTGAGGTCAATGGCCAGATTGCAGCCCGACCCGCCGCCCTTCACATCCTCGGACAGGATCTCGACCACCTCGTTTTCCAGCGGCCAGAACTCCACCACCTTGTTGTGATCGGCGCACCAGGTTCCCGCCGTCAGGACACCTTGCCGCGCTGTCATTTCAGCACCGCCTCGGTGATTTCCAGATCGTCCTCAAGGCTGCGGTTCGGCTGGAGGCCCTTCTTTTTCAGCCGGTTGTGATAGTCGCGCACGGCGTCTTCCGAGGTCTGCACCCCCTCGACCACCCGGCGCATCGCGCTGATGATTTCAAGACTGTCCTCGGCGAAATAGATCTTGCGGCCGAACAGCGCGATGCGCGCGCCGTATTTCTCGGCCTGACGGACCAGTTCGAACGTGTCGCGGGTGGTGCCGACACCGCCGCCAAGGATGCCGACGATCAGCTTGCCGGGGTCGAAAGTGGCAAGCTCCTCCATCGCGCGGGGGCCGTTATAGGCGATCTTGAGGAAGGTCGGGTAATCCGCCGAGGCGACACCGGCAAGGCAGCGGGCGATGGAATCGCTGATGTAATGCCCGATCTCCACCCCGTTGGTGTCGATGTCGAAGGCCGGATTGAACACTTCGAGGAAATGGCGCATCCCCAATTCGCTCGCCTCGTCGCGAAAGGCGGCATAGGCATCCAGCGTTTCGCTGTCCTGCGCCAGATCGTTGTAGAAGGTGATGGCGTAGAGCCCTAGATCCGCCACCGGCAGGGCGCGGTCAATCCGCGCCGTGCGGAACGGTGTCGCGGGCACCTTGCGATAGCTGGCCCCGCGATAGGCCCAGATGTCGGAGGCGTCGTTCAGCCGCACGGCGGGCGTGACCGTGCTGCCCTCGAACAGCCCTTCCGCCGTCAGCGCCTCGGCCGAGGATTGCGACATCAGCATCACATCGGCCAGCCCCGATCTGGTGACGCGGCGCATGTCGTCGCGATAATCCGACATCGGGCGCGGAACGCTCGTCGGTTTGCCATCCGCCCCCTTGCGGAACCCGGGGGTGGCCACGCCCATCGACATGTCGCCGTCCTTGGCATCCGCGATGATGAAATCGGCGGCGGTGTAGTTGCCGTTGCGGATACGGTCGAGCTTGACGTCAAGCGTGCGGTTCAGTTCTGGCATGTTCAGGGCCCTTCATTCGGTTTTTTGGTCAGGTTGGTCAAAGTCGGTTTCCGGAAGCGGCATCGAACAGATGCACGCGGTCAGGGGAGATGCTGGCCGCAACCGTGTCCCCCGGAACGGCGGAGACGCGGGCGGTGGACACAAGGCGCACGGTCTGGCCGCCAAGGCTTGCATGGACATGGGTTTCCCAGCCTGCGGGTTCGACAAGCGAGAGGGTCAGCGCGAGATCCCCGCCCGGGTCGATGGCCAGATGTTCGGGGCGCACGCCATAGACGACCTTCTGCCCGATCTCGCCCGGACAGTCGGGCTCCACCGGCAAAAGCGGGCCGTCCCCCTCCATCTGGAACTGCCGGCGTCCGCCCTGCATGACCAGTGTGCCGGGCAGCAGGTTCATCGCGGGGGAGCCGAGGAATTCGGCCACGAACAGGTTTGCAGGACGGTCATAGATGGCCAGTGGCTCGCCCACCTGCTCGATCCGGCCATCATGCATGACAACCACGATATCGGCCATGGTCATCGCCTCGATCTGGTCATGGGTCACATAGATCGTCGTGGTTTTCAGGCGCTGGTGCAGGGCCTTGATCTCGGCCCGCATTTCCACCCGCAGCTTGGCGTCGAGGTTGGAAAGCGGTTCGTCGAACAGAAACACCTGTGGCTCGCGCGTCAGCGCCCGGCCCATGGCAACGCGCTGGCGCTGGCCGCCCGAAAGCTGTGCGGGCAGCCGGTCCAGCAACGGCCCCAGTTTCAGGATCCCCGCCGCGATCTTGATCCGCTCGGCCATGATCTGAAGCGGCGTCTTGCGCATCTTCAGCCCGAAGGCGAGGTTCTTTTCAACATCCATATGCGGGTAAAGCGCGTAGGACTGGAACACCATGGCGATGCCGCGATCCTTGGCATGCACATCATTGACCCGTCGCCCGGCAATGTTGATGTCGCCGCTGGAGATCGCCTCCAGCCCTGCCGTCATGCGCAGCAGGGTGGATTTGCCGCAACCCGAAGGCCCGACCAGCACCGCGAATGCCCCCTCGGGGATGTCCAGATCGACCCCGTGCAGGATGTCCACCGCCCCGAACGATTTCCGCAGGTTGCGAAACTCCACATATGCTTCAGCCATCGGATTGTCCTCCGTTTCCTGCCCAACCTTCGCCTGCGCCGTCATGATTTCACCGCCCCTGACACAATGCTGTCGACCACCTTTCGTTCGAGCAGCAGGTAGACCGCCAGCAGCGGCAGAACGGTCAGGATGGTGAAGGCGTTGTAGACCGCGTAATCCTGTATCCCCATCGTGTCCTTGAGCATGTAGAGCTGATAGGGCAGCGTTCGCATGTCGGTCTGGTTGACCAGCGCAAGGACAAAGGAAAACTCGTTCCACGCCTCGCGCACGCACAGCACCGCCGCCGTCACCACGCCGGGCCAGGCCATCGGCAGCATCACATGGCGCAGACGGTTCCACATGTTCGCCCCGTCCAGCGTGGCGCTTTCCTCGATCTCCTTCGGGATCGACCCGAAAAAGCCGACAAGGATCCAGGTCGCGAGCGGAACGGCACTGGCGATATAGGTGATGAACAGCACCGTGTAGGTGTTGATGAGGCCCAGATCGCTCATCAGATCGTTCAGAGGCACGATCAGGCTGACGCGCGGAATGATGCGCGGGATCAGATAGGCCAGAAGCAGCAGATGCCGGAAGCGGAAGGCATAGCGGGCAAAGCCGTAGGCCGCGAGGATCGCGAGGATCAGCGGCACGACGGTCGCCACCACCGTCACGATGATCGAGTTCATCAGCCAGGTGCTGAACCCCGGCATCCCCAGCACGGTCCTGTAGGCATCCAGGCGCCAGCGTTCGGGCAACAGGTTCTTGCTCTCATAGATCTCCAGCGGGCCCTTGAACGAGGACAGGATCGCCCAGAGGATCGGCGTCGCCGTCCAGATCACCAGAAAGGTGAGCGGGATCCAGATCATCAGCTTGGGGCCAAGCCGGTTCATCAGCAGGGTGAAGGGGTTGGGTTGACTTTGGGACATGGTCAATGGCCTCCTGAACGGCGCTTGTCGCCCATGACGAAAATCTTGATGTAGACAAGGCTGAGAACCGTGTTGAACGTCAGCAGCACCACCATCAGCACCGCGCCCTGTCCGAAGTTGAGCTGCTGGAACGCCAGTTCATACATGTAGATCGACACAAGCTCGGTCGCCTTCAGCGGGCCGCCCGCCGTCAGCGCCAGCACGATGTCGAAAGTGGAAAAGCTGATATAGGACACCCAGATCAGGCTGACGCCCAGCATCGGCTTGATGAGCGGAATGGTGATAAGAAAGAAGGTCTGGTAGGGGCGCGCGCCGTCGATCGCTGCCGCGTCATAGAGATCCTTGTCGATGGTCTGCAAACCGCCCAGCAGGATCAGCGTGGCAAAGGGCACCATGAACCAGCAATTCGCAAGGATCGCGACCACGAAGGCGAGCGTCGGGTCGCCCAGCCAGGATTGCGCGGGCAGGCCAAGCTGTGTCAGCACCGTGTTCACGAAGCCGCCGCTGGTGGTGAAGATGAAGCGGAACATGACAGCGGTGGCGATGCCCGAGACGAAATAGGGCACGAGGCTCAACCCCCGGAAGAACCGCCGCCCCCGGACCACCTTGTAAAGCACCAGCGCGAACATCATCGACATTGCGATCCCCAGCGCGATGCTGGCGACAACGAACAGCAATGTGCGCCACATCGAGGCCTGGAACCGTGGGTCGGCGAACACGTCGATGTAGTTCTTCATGCCCACATAGGTCTTGTTCATGAAGAGGTCGGTTTCGTTCAGCGACAGGACGACCCCGCCACCGACGGCATAGCCCAGAACGCCGATGACAAAGATCAGGCCGGGCAGGACCAGCAGGTAAGGTGTCGCCCGCTGCGTGAACTGGCTGAAACGGAGCCGGGGATCGGCCGTGTTGGGGGGGCTGGGCATTGCGGCCTCATCTGCGATGGATGTGCGGGAATTTGCGGCACGGGCAGGAGGGCCCGTGCCGCAAGCTGTGATCGGGCGTCGGGGTGTCGCGCGCCTAGAGACCCGCAGCCCGGTTGATCAGCGCCTGATATTCCTTTGCGAGATCCGCCGCCGACGTGGTCGTGTCGGCCACCGAACGGTCGCGAAGCTGTTGCAGGACGTCATAGATCTGGATCACCCGCGTCGGATGCGTCGGCAAGGAGATCAGCGAGGCCGACAGCCCCGAAATGTCCTGCGCCCACGGTTTGGCCGCCAGATATTCCGGATCGTTGGACACCGCGCCGTTCGTGGTCGGCTGATAGCGGATCGCCACCTGTTTCGCGATGGCCGGACGGGCCAGATATTCCAGCGCCCGGATCGTGGCATCGTCATCGCTGGCCGAAGATGTCACGACAAAGGGAAAGGCAAAGCCGGACTGCACATGCGGTTCGGTCTGGCCCGGACGGGTCGGCAGGCGCTCGAAGGTCCATTTGCCGTCCTCATAGGGCATGGTCTTGTGGACCTCGACATAGATATGTTCGCCCTCATGCATGATTCCGGCCCGGCCGCCGACAAAGGCCGCCCGCATCTGGCCCGAATCCCAACTGGGCGAGTCCGGGCTGGCCGACCTGTCGCGCATCAGGGTCTGGTAGAAATCGATCCAGGCAATCCCGGCCTCGCTGTCGATCTGAGGCACACCATCGACGATCTGGCCCCCCATCGACAGGAACAGCGGCAATTCCCAGGTCGGGGCAACGCAGCAGCCGATCAGGCTGAACCCCAGCGTATCGCCGCCCATGGCACCCACGGCCCGCGCCGCCTCGATCACCCGGTCGGTGGTTTCCAGCGGCATGGCGATGCCTGCCGCTTCCAGCAGATCCTTGCGATAGGTCAGATAGATCGATTGCGCAAAAAGCGCGACGCCGTGAATGCGGCCATCGGAGCCGGAAGCCCCCTCCCAGGCCAGAGGGGACAACTGGCCGTAGGTTTCAGGGAACTCGGCCTTGAACGTTTCGATCTGCGAGGTGAAATCCTTGACCATGCCGCCGAGCGCAAGCTGCCCCACGTCGCGGGCCTGGATCTGCACGATGTCGGGGGCATTGCCGGCACGGGTCGCCAGCACGAGTTGCGCGTTCACATCCTCGAGCCGGATCACCTCGTATTCGACGGCGATGTCGGGGTTTTCGGTCTTGAACTGGGCAAACTGGTCTTCGGGAATGAACTGATCCCGTCCAAACCAGACCTTGAGCTTGCGCTCTTGTGCGGCCAGTTCGCTGTTCAATCCTGTCAGCGCCGTCGTGCCGAGGGCAAGAGCGGCGGTCAGCAGCAAAGTCGTCGTTCGACGTCCGATATTCATGTCAATCCTCCCAGATTGTGTTGGTCTTGTGCTGTTCCTGCGATCAGACCAGCGCCGCAGGAGCCATTTCGTCCGAACCTTTCAATTTGATGTTTCGATCTCCTCCGCCATAGATTAGTCTGCAAATTCGCAAACCTGTCAATGAAGGAATTTTCCAGCCAGATCAGAATCTAGAATTTTCGATCAAAACACGAGGAGCCGCGACAGTGCCCGGGCAAGAGTTACACTGGATTTTCAAGGGCCTTGCTTGCCTTGGCGAAGGTTTCTCCAAGCGTTTTCAAAATCTTCGCCAGACAGGTCACAAGATGGCGGCACTCTTCATGGCACATTGGGTCGCGGTGGGGCTTGCGGCAGCCTCGCTGCTCGTCAGGCGATTCGCAGAGCCCGATTCTGGTATGGTAGATGGCATGCGGGTTCATGGCTACACTGTCGTCACCCGCGATTTCCGGGGACGCACCGGGCGACCCTTGCCACAGGAGTTGCCAGACGTGGGCCCGCAACGGCCCACAGAGCGACGTTTCAATCCGGGGCAGGGGAGGCCCCGTCACACCATTGAAAGGAGGTCCGCTGCCTGATCGCCCGCCACCGGCCGGCACCCAGTTTCGAAAGCCCCGCGGCAGGGCAGATCGATACCGCCGATATTTTCACCCAGGGAGGAACCACCCATGTCACTCACTTCAAGAACGCGGCGGGCATTCGTTGCCGGTGCCGTCGTCGTCAGTTCGCTCTTCGGCATGTTCGCCGCCAGCGAAGCGGAAGCCAAGGACCGCACGGTCAAGATCTGGTTCGGGCGCCAGGACTTCATCCCGGACGACCAGTTCAAGCAGTTCGAGGCGGATTATCCCGGCATCAAGATCGAGTTCGAAGTGATCCGGCTTGAGGATGTCACGGCGCAACTGGTGCTGGCGATCCGGTCCGGCACCGCACCCGACATCATCCAGATGTATTGGCGCGATGTCAGCCAGCTTGCCTCCGGTGGGGTCATCAAGAATTTCGCGCATCAGATCGAGGAAATGAAAACCCGTTTCCCGGAAACCCACGCCAATCTTGCCCCGATGACATGGATCGGGGCGTCGGATTCCGACGGCAATCTCTATGGCCTCAACCTCTATGCCTCGTCGATCTATCTGACCTATCGCAAGGACTGGATGGAGGAGGCGGGAATCGCGCTGCCGCTGGAAACCACGGACCGGGTGATCGAGGCCGCGAAGAAGCTGTCGCAGATCGGTGCGGGGGGGGATCGGGCCGGGATCAGCCTCCTGGGATGTTGCTCCAACCCCAACTGGGAATTGCCGCTGTTCATGGCCATGGGCGGTGTGATGAAGGAAGGCGTGCCGATGGTGGACAGCGAGGCGGGCATCGCCTGGATCGAGTTCTACCAGACCATGATGCGTGACAAGGCCGCCAGCCCCGACACAAGTTCCTGGGATTCCGGCCAGATGCGCGCGGCCTATATCGGCGAGCGTGCCGCGATCATGCACGAGGGCGAGCATATCTATGTCGAGGTGCAGAAACAGGTGCCCTATGAAAGCGGCAAATGGACCTTCGAACGCCTGCCCACCCGTCCGGGCCAGACCGAACCACATGTTCAGGCAGGGTTTGCCTTCCCCTATATCGTGACGATCGCCAACAAGGACGAAGAGGCCGCGATGCTGGCGCTGGAATATCTTGCCCGGCCCGAATTCACCAAACAGGTCTCGATCCGCTATCAGCCCTCGACGAACAACGCGGTTCACAGCGACCCGGAATATATCGCGGCAAAGCCATGGGCCGCCGATATTGCGCCGCTGTCCAGCACGGTGATCCCGATGCCGCACCATCCTACCCGGTCGATCCAGGTGCATGATGTGGTCAAGCAGTTGCGCGACACGATGATCGCCCAGCCGAACGCCGATGCGCGCGCCCTTGCGGCCGAGTATCAGCAAAAGCTGAATGACGCGGCCGGGTTCTGACCCCGACCTGCTGTCAGAGGGGCCTTGGCCCCTCTGACCCTTTTCGGATCGGTCAGCACATGCAGGCGGGGCCTGCGCGCGGTCGCACATTCCGCAGCGTCATTTCGCGCCCCCTCCGCCAGTCGATGATGGATTAAACGCATCGACTTCGCTATTCCGCCTTGATTTCCATGATCGGAGGCTCGGGTTTTGGATCAGTTTGAAATGTCCGGTGGCGATGAAGCATTCGGCGCGCTCCGCGAGAAAATCGCCTCATCCTATCCGACGCTGAGTCCCCAGTTGCGGCTGATCGCGCAGTATTCGATGACCAATCCGGATCAGATCGCGGTGGAAACCGCGCAGCAACTGGCCAAGCGGATCGGCGTGCCGCCCTCCAGCATGGTGCGTTTCGCGCAGATGATCGGCTACAAGGGGTTCAATGAACTCAAGCGCGATTTCCGGGAACATCTCGTCTTTCGGCTTGGCGAGATAACCGAGCGCGAGGCCCTGATCTCACATCCCTCCAGCGGTGCCGTCGCAGCCGTCGACGCCTTGATGAGCGAGTCGCGGCGTGATCTTGACAAGATGTTCAAGGAACTGGACCGCAAGCAATTCGACCGCGCCGTGATCGAACTGGTGCGCGCGGACCGCATCCATGTCCTGGCCCAGCATGCCTCCTTCGGGCTTGGGTGCATCTTCCACTGGACGGCGCTCAGCCTCGGCACGCCCTGCAACCTGCTGAACGGCACCGGCGGGTTCACCGCCAAGCAGGCTGAATTTCTGGGTCTGGAGGATGCCATGCTGGCGATCAGCTTTTCCCCCTATCAGCCGCTTGTCGTTCAGGCCGCCAAGGCGCATGCGGGACGGGGGGGGACGGTGATTGCGGTCACCGACACGCTGCTGAGCCCTCTTGCGGCCATCGCGCGCGTGACGGTCGAGACCCTCCAGCGTCTGCCCGTCATCACCCATCCGCAGGTGGCGTCGGTCTGCATGTTGCAGGCTCTTGCGATTGCGGTCAGCGAAACCCGCCCGAAGGACGACCAACAGCCCGGCATGGCATAGGGTTCCGAACCCCGTCCGCCTGTCGCGCGTCAGATCAGTCGTAGCGGATGCGCGGATCGAGGATGGCGTAGAGCAGATCGGTCAGCAGATTCACGAGGATGATCATGCCCGCCGTCAGCAAGAGGATCCCCTGGATCATCGGATAGTCGCGGCGCATCACGGAATCCACGACCAGCCGCCCGATGCCGGGCAGGTTGAACACCACCTCGACCACCGCCGACCCTGCCGCCAGCGACCCGATGGCAAGGCCGACAACCGTGACGATCGGGTTGAGTGCATTGCCGAAGGCATGTTTGCCCAGCACGACCGGCGTGCGCAGCCCCTTGGCGCGGGCGGTCTGGACATAGTCCTGCCGCATCACCTCCAGCATGCTCGACCGCGTCATCCGTGCGATCAGCGCCGCCTGTGAATAGCCCAGCGTGATCGCGGGCAACAGCAGGCTGCGGAAACCGGTCCACATGTTCGTGCCGTCATAGCCCTGTGCGGGCAGCAGCCCCAGTGTGACCGCAAACAGCAGCACCAGCAGCATGCCGAGCCAGAAGTTCGGCATCGACACACCGATGAACACGAACACCGTGCTGAACCGGTCCACCAGCCCGTTCGGCCGCAGCGCCGACAGAAGGCCCACGGGAATGCCCACCAGCAGCGCGATGATGAGCGAATAGAAGGCCAGCCACAGCGTCACCGGCAGCGCATCCAGAAACCCGGTCAGAACCGGGCGGTTCTGGTGGAAGGAAATGCCCAGATTGCCCCGCAGCACCTCGCTGATCCAGAAGCCGAAGCGGGTCATGATGCCCTGATCCAGCCCCAGCCTTTCGCGCACCCGCTCGATCTCCTCGACCGGGGCATCGGCGGAAACGTAGAACATCGCCGGATCGCCCGGTGAAAGCTGGACCAGAAAGAAGGTGATGATGCCGACCAGAAGGATGATCGGGATCGTTCCCAGAAGGCGGCGCAGGATGAAGGCGGTCATGGGCAGGTTCCTGTCGGGCAGATCCACCCGCCGGAAACGGTTCCGGCGGGTGTGGTTTGCGGGCGGCGCTTATTCGTCGCGCCAGACGTTCCAGAACGACCCGTTGCTGTCATCGCTCGCGATGTTGCGCAGGTTGGTGTTGGCCGCCATGATGACAAAGACATCGCCGGTCCACATCTCGTTGTTGAACTTGGCCTGCAGTTCGTAGAACTCGGCCGCCGCCGCCGCGCGGCCTTCCTCGCTGTCGGCATTAATCGCGCGGTCCAGCACCTCGGTCCAGCCTTCGGGCAGGTTGGGCCAGGGGTTGCCGTTGCGGTCCACACCGCTGGAGTCGAGATAGCGCAGCCCGACGAGCGAACCGCCGCCCGCGCCCTTCAACTCCCACGCCGACAGATCACGGCGCAGGGTGCCGAAGGTCGCCCCGTCAAGGTTTTCCATCCGCACGTTCAGGCCCAGATCCCGCAGATACTGGTCCATCGCCGGGGCCTTTTCCCAGCCGGTCGCCCCGCCGGGCACGACGAGAAACCTGATCTCCTCGTTTTTGTAGCCGGATTCGGCGACCAGTTTCTTGGCCAGATCCATGTCCTTGGGGTAATGGTGCGACTGGTCCACCCAGGGCCATTGCGGTTCCTGGAAGCGCGGGGTGTTGTTCACGCGCCAGTAATCCGACGGGCCGAAGCCTGCCATCAGCTCCTCGGTGTCAAGCCCCGCCCGCACGGCATCGCGGAGCAGCGGGTAATCTGCAAAGACGCCTTGCGCCACGTTGAACTTGTAGTAGACCCGGTTGCCGGGGCGCGTGGGAATGACCTGCGTGTTGGGGGCGGCGATCAGGCGCGCGGCCTCATCCCCCGGCACCTGAACGGCGAAATCGACCTCACCGGCCAGCAGGGCGGAAACCCGCGTCGAGGGATCGGCGATATGGACATAGGTTACCTCGTCGAAATAGGCGCAGCGCGGACCGGCATTGAAGCTCGGCTCGCCCTCCATGCGGGTATAGCCGTCGAAGCGGCGGAGCGTGGTGCGCACCTCGGGGACGATCTCATGCACCATATAGGGGCCGGTGCCGACGACCTGCTCGGCCAGATCGGCCCGCGTCGTGCCCAGTTCGCGTGCAATCTCGGCGGGCATGATCGACCAGCCGCCCGACATTGCGGAAATGGATTCCAGCAACGCGCCATAGCGTTTGGTCAGGTGGATGGCCACGGTGCCGTCATCGACCGCCTCGACCCGGTCCACCGATGCCAGTTCGAACCGGCGCGATCCGACTTCCTTGTAACGCTCCCACGAGGCCACGACATCCTCGGCCACCAGCGGCTTGCCGTTGTGGAATGTCACGCCCTCGCGCAGCTTGAAGGTCCAGGTCAACCCGTCCTCGCTGGTTTCCCACGATGTTGCCAGCGCCGGTTGTGACACGAGATTGGAATCGAGCGCCACAAGCTGTTCATAGACCGCGCTGCGCGGCGGGGTGGGCTCGTTGGTGATCATCATGTGATCGAGCGTGATGAGCGGCAGTGGCCCCGCAACGGTCAGCGTGCCGCCGAACTTGCCGTCACATTCTGCCTGCGCCGCCCCGGCAAATGCCATGGCCCCCAGAATTGCCCCCAGTGCGGTTGTGTTGAAACGTGTTTTCACGGTCTTCTCCCTGTTTGTCCGCCTTGGCGGAATTGTAATTCAACTTCATTTTCGCGTCAGATCGACGGATTTTTCAACCTTTTTCGAAACTTGATTTCACCCAAAGCTCCCCGATCAAACCGCAACTGTCTGGCGCATCACGTCCTGCGTATACCAGCAGCGCGCCGCCCGGTCGGGGCCCAGATCCTGCAAGGGCGGGTCTTCGGCGCGGCAGCGGTCGGTCGCCATGGTGCAGCGCGCGGCGAATTTGCAGCCCTGCACATCGCCCAGATCGGCCAGCGTCGGCACCAGCCCCGGGATTGCGGAAAGCTGGCCGCGCTGTGTCGTCAGGTTCGGCGTGGATCGCATCAGCCCCAGCGTGTAGGGATGGGCGGGGTTGGCGAACAACTGCCGGACCGGCGCCTGTTCCACCACGCGGCCCGCATACATCACCACCACCCGGTCGGCCATTTCCGCGACCACGCCCAGATCATGCGTGATGAGCAGCAGCGCCGTGCCCATCTGCGCGCAAAGCCCCCGCATCAACTCCAGGATCTGCGCCTGAATGGTCACGTCGAGGGCGGTTGTCGGCTCATCCGCGATCAGGAGGCGCGGATTGGACAAGAGCGCCATGGCGATCATCACCCGCTGCCGCATCCCGCCGCTGAGCTGGTGCGGATAGGCGCGCATCCGGCCTTCGGGGTCGGGGATGCCGACCTTTTGCAGCATCTCCAGCACATCGGCACGGGCCGCACCCTTGCGGGTGGGATGGTGGCGGCGGATCACCTCGGCCAACTGGTTTTCGACCGTCAGGATCGGGTTGAGCGCGGTCAGCGGTTCCTGAAAGATCATCGCGGCGCGGTTGCCCCGGATATCCTCAATCTCGGTCTGCGATTTTGTCAGCAGATCCTCGCCTTCCAGCCGGATCTGACCGCCCACGATTTCCCCGGGGGGCGAGATCAGCCGCAAAAGTGACAGCGCCGTGACGCTCTTGCCGCAGCCGGATTCGCCGACCAGCGCCACGGTTTCCCCCGCCGCGATGGAGAAGCTGACATCATCCACCGCCTTGAGCGGCGCGCCGCGCGACAGGAATTGCGTTTGCAGGTTCTTCACTTCAAGCACGGGCGCGGTCATCGTCCTGCCTCCATCCGCGGGTCCAGTTTGTCGCGCAGACCATCGCCCAGAATGTTCAGCCCCAGCACCGATACCATGATGAACAGCCCCGGAAAGGTGGTCATCCACCAGCCGTTGTGCAGATAGGACCGCCCGTCGGCGAGGATGTTGCCCCAGCTTGGCTGCGGCGGCGGCGTGCCGGCACCCACATAGCTCAGCCCCGCCTCTGCGATGATGGCGAGTGCCAGGATGAAGGTCGCCTGCACCATCAGCGGCGCCATGACATTGGGCAGGATATAGCGCCAGATGATGAGCGCATCGCCAAGGCCGATGGCGCGGGCGGATTCGACATAGGTTTCCTCGCGCACGCTCAGCACCTTGCCGCGCACCACGCGGGCGGTATGGGGGATGAAGCTGACGGTCAGCGCGATCACCACATTCTGCGTGCTGGCACCGAGCGCCGCCACGATGGCGATGGCCAGCAGGATCGAGGGGAAGGTCATCAGCGCGTCCATGACCCGCATCAACGGCCCGTCCATCCGCCGGAAATAGCCCGAGACCAGCCCGACAAAGGCCCCGATCACCGTCGAGAGGATCACGACAGCCGTGCCCACCACCACGGAAACCCGCGCGCCATAGACGATCCGGCTGTAGATGTCGCGCCCGTTGTTGTCGGTGCCCAGCCAGTGTTCGGCCCCGGGCGGCATCAGCCGCGCCGACATGCGCACCCGCAACGGGTCATGGGTGGCGAGCAACGGGGCCGCCACGGCGATCAGCACGACCAGCAGCACCAGAAACCCGCCGAACAGGATCCGCCCGTTCAGCGGCCCGATCCGCGCCCGCAGGGCCGCGATGTGTGACATTTGCCCGGTTGCGATCATTGGGAAACCTCCTTCGGGCTGCGGGGGGCAGGGGCGGGGATGCCTTGCAGGGCAAGCTCGTCGGCCAGATGGCAGGCGACCTCTCCGGCCCGGCCCGATCCGCGCGCAATCGTGCGCAGGGCGGGTACGTCGCGGCGGCAGACATCCTGCGCAAAGGTGCAGCGCGGATGGAAGGGGCAGCCGGGCGGCGGGTTCGAGGGGCTGGGCACATCGCCGGTCAGGATCACCCGGCCCTTGCGCTCGATCGAGGGGTCCGGCACCGGGATCGCGGACAGCAGGGCGGCGGTATAGGGGTGGCGCGGTTCCTCGAACAGCGCCGCCGTTTCCGCCAGTTCCACGATCCGGCCCAGATACATCACCGCCACGCGGTCGCTGACATAGCGCACCACGCTCAGGTCATGCGAGATGAACAGATAGGTCAGCCCGAAATCGCGTTGCAACTCGGACAGCAGGTTCAGCACCTGCGCCTGGATCGAGACATCCAGCGCCGAGATCGGTTCGTCGCAGACCACGAATTTCGGCCGCACGGCCAGCGCGCGCGCGATCCCGATGCGCTGGCGCTGCCCGCCGCTGAACTGATGCGGAAACTTGTCGCGGTGTGAGGGCGACAGGCCCACGATGTTCATCAACCGGTCCACCTCGGCATCCACCTCGGCAGCCCCCCGGGCGAGGCCGTGGAAGACCAGCGGTTCGGCGATCAGCTGGCGCACCCGCATCCGTGGATTGAGCGAGGAGAACGGATCCTGAAAGATGATCTGCATGTTGCGGCGCAGGGCGCGCAGCGCGGAACGGTCCAGCCTGCGCACGTCCTGCCCGTCAAAGATAACCTCGCCCGCCGTCGCCTCGATCAGCCGCAGCAGCAACCGGCCTGCCGTGCTTTTGCCGCAGCCCGATTCGCCGACCAGCGCCAGCGTCTCGCCCTGCCGGATGGTCAGCGTCACATCCTCGACCGCGCGCACATGGCCCACGACCCGGCGGAACACGCCCGAGGTGACGGGGAAATGCTTCTTCAGCCCGGTGACACGCAGCAGATCCTGCGGTTCTGTCGTCTCGGCCATGGTCAGCGTCCCCCCTGCCGGTGAAAATGCGGCCCCGCCCACAAGCTCAGCCCGCGACCGGCTTGTAGGCGATCACATCGACCTCGACCTTGGCATCGACCATCAGCCGCGCCTGCACGGTGGACCGCGCCGGTCCGCCATTGGGGAAGAATTCGGCATAAACCTTGTTGAACGTCCAGAAATCGCGCGGATCATCCAGCCAGCAATTCGCCTTCACCACATCGTCGAAGGTGCAGCCCGCCATGTCCAGCACGCGGGCGACGTTCTGCATCGTGCGGCGGGTCTGCGCCTCGATGCCGCCTGCCTCGACCTCGCCGTTTTCGTCCATCGCGATCTGACCCGAGACATAGACGAAATCGCCTGCCCGGACGGCGGGTGAAAACGGAAGCGCCTGCCCCCCGGCTCCGGTGCGTGCGGCCCCTATACGTTCTATGGTCATGTGCTTCTGTCCCCGTTCCGAATGTTCTTTTGTGTTTCGGTGCCCGCGCCCTGCGCGATCACCAGACCTTGCCGCGCGCGACCACCTCGGTCGCACCCTCTGCGCGGTCGCCGCGCACCAGTTGCACCTCGTCCAGCATATTGGCGACGACGCAGGCGTGATTGGGCACGATGCGCAGGCGCTGGCCGACCTTCAGGCCGATGGCGTCGGCGCGCAGCGTTCCATGTTCTTCCGACAGGGTGGCAATGGTGATGTCGGGGCGGCCCAGAACATGACCATGCCCGTCAAGGCCCAGAAGATCCGAGGTCAGCACCTTGGACCCCGCGTCGATGATCGCGCGGTCCGGGGCGGGCACGGACACCACCGTCACCAGCACGGTCAGCGCGCAATCGGACCAGTCGCAGATCCCGCGCGCCACCAGCGAGCGGTCGTTGTAGACATAGGTGCCGATGCGGTATTCCGTCGGCAGGTCCAGCGCTGCCGCCTGCCACATGTCGGGCGACCCGCCGGTGGAGATCAGATCCACGCTCAGACCCGCCGCCTTGCAGGCCCGGACGGCGCCTTGCAACCAATCCGCCACCTCTGCGGTGCGGTTCGCGGGCGGATAGGTCATCAGCCCGGCAAAACGCAGGCCCGGAGCGGCCTCGATCACGGCGGCAAGCACCGCCGCAGCCTCGGGCGTCGCCACGCCGCAGCGCCCGGCCCCGGTGTCACATTCCACCAGCACCGGCAGCGGCGTTGCGGCGTCGGCAAAGGTGGCGGACAACCCCTGCACGACCTCCACATTGTCGGCCACCACGCCGAGCGTGACATCCCCGGCCAGCGCCCGCAGTTCCGCCAGCTTTTCTGCGCCGAGGATATTGTAGGTCAGCAGAATATCCGAAACCCCGCCCTGCGAGATCATCGCCCGCGCCTCGGAGATTTTCTGACAAGTGATCCCCACCGCCCCCGCCGCGATCTGGCGTTTGGCCAGAAGGGGCAGCTTGTGCGTTTTGATATGCGGGCGCACCCGGACCCCCGCCGCATCGGCATGGCGCTGGAAGCGGTCGATATTCGCCTCGGCTGTGTCAAGATCAACCAGAACCGCCGGGGTGGTGACTTCGGGGAACATCAGGCCATCTCCGTTTCATGCGGGTTGTCGATGATGGGCCAGATGGCGCGTGTCAGGTTGCGGTAATCGGTCTTGCGCGGATCGTTCGGATAGGGCCCCTCCACCGCACAATACAGGATTTCTGCGGCAATCGGTGCAAAAGCGCCATGGAAATGGTTGGTCGATTTCACGACCAGCGCGCGGCGGGCGGCAATGTCGATGCCGAGATTGGTGAAAAGGTCGGGCGAGAAGGATTGCGAGCGGTTGGTGTTCAGCACCACCTCGATGCCGTCAAAGGCGACCACCGCGCAATCTCCAAGCGGCACGACCGAGGCACCAAAGCTCTGCACCGCATCGCGTTGCAGCCGCTGCACGCGCACCACCGCATCCACCGGGTCGCCCGCCACATCCGAGGTCTTGCCCCCGAAACGCAGCTTGATTTCGGCGCCTTCCCCTGCGGCAAAACAGATACGCACCGCCATCGGATCCCAGATCGTGCCGAAGGCGATGTTCGTCAGCCCCATCTCCATCACCGCGCGCAGGATGATGGTGGAATCGCCCGCCGTGCCGCCCCCCGGATTGTCCCAGACATCGGCCACGACCACCGGCCCCGCCGTGGCGGCGGCAACCTCGGCCAGCACGATGTCAGGCGCCCGGAAGGGCGGGCGGGCGCGACCGCGAAAGCTGAACAGTTCCATGCCCAGATCCCGCGCAAGACGCGCGCCCTTCGGCGCGTCATTGTCGGTGATGACCACCAGCTTTGCCCCCAGATCGGGTGTATCGGCGGCCATGAAGCCATGGATCGCGGACACCGACAGAACCTCGCCCGCCGCCTCCAGCGCCAGCATCCTGTCGACGAAACCGCGCATCGGCTGGCGGCTGGTCGGCAGCACATCCATCATGCGCACGTCAAAGACGGAAATGACCGGCGAAATCTCGCCCCGCGCGGCGCGCAGGGTCAGATCCACGCAGGCAACGCCCGCCTCGACGAAATCGGTATGGGGAAATTCCTTGAACACGGTGACGATGTCGGCATTCTCCACCCGCGCGGCGCTCAGGTGGCTGTGCGGGTCGAAACTCGCGCCGATCCGCGCGTCGGGGCCGACAATCTTGCGCGCTTCCGCCAGCAACTCGCCTTCGCAATCGACGGTGCCTTCGGCGATCATCGCGCCATGCAGGCCGAAGATGACCGCATCCACCGGCATCGCGGCCCGCAACTGGCCCAGAACCTCGTCACGCAGATGCACCCAGGTGGAGGCGGCGACAAGGCCCCCGGGTTCGGCCCAGGTCGCCGTGCCCTCGATCAGTTCGATCTCGCTGCGCGCGGCGCGCGCCCGCAGTTCGGGAAAGACCGCCGAACACAGGGTCGGTGTTTCGGGATGCTCGCCGGGGGCGGCATAGAAGCTCTGCCGGAAATCGGCCAGATCGGTGCGCAGGGGCGAAAAGGTATTCGTTTCCGTGGCGATCGAGGCGCAGAACACCCGCATGGTCATTCCTTCCGGTCAGGGCCGCAGGCCCGCTGCCGCGCCCTGCGGCGTCTGGCGTGGCGGGTGGAGACGGCCCCTGTCTGAATTGTATCTGAGTTACGGATAGTGGCAGTTTGCCCACATATCAAGTCAAAAATGTAACTTAACTTCACAAAAGGGAAAGAGTTTGATTGCCCTTGCGATAAGGTCGTAGAGATGAAGCCGCGTTTCACATCGGAGACCCCAATGAATGCCGCGAAACAGCCTCCGCGCTTGATGGCGACGCTCCAGGACCGGGGGCAGATCGGGATTGCCGATGTCATCACCGCGCTGGAACGTCAGGATGGCAAGCTTGCCGCGCGCGAACAAAAGGTTGCAAATTACGTCAAGGCGAACCTCACCCGGATCAGCAACATGACGATCGGCGAGTTGGCGGCGGCGGCGGGGGTCAGCACGCCAACGGTGGTGCGGTTCTGCCGGTCGCTCGGGAGTGACGGGTTCCGGGAGTTCAAGTTGCGGCTTGCGCAGAACCTCGCCGTCAGCATGCAATATTTCAACACCGATCCCGGCGACCATCCGACCGGAACGGAAACCGCCTTCGACGATGTCCTGTCGGCCTTCCAGTCCGCAGCGGCGATGGTCCGTCACCAGCTTGACCACGATCAGATGGAGGCGGCGAAACTGGCCATCGTGAAATGCCGTCGGCTCGTCGCCGCCGGCATCGGGGGCGGTTCATCGATGATGGCCATGGAATTTGCCAACCGGCTTTTCCGGCTCGGCATCCTCACGACGAGTGTGGGAGACAGCTATCAGGCGCAGATGCAGGCCGCGACCCTGGGGCAGGAGGATGCCCTGATCGTGTTTTCCGCCAGCGGCGAGGTGGATGCGATGGTTGCGGCGACGAAGATCGCCAAGAGTTACGGGGCCGCGACAATCGCCATCACCCGCCCGGGGAGCAGGCTGGCCCGGATCGCGGACATCCCCGTCACCTTTGCCGTGCCCGAACATCCGGACATCTTCAAACCGACGGCGGTCAGGTTCTCGCTGCTTCTGGTGCTGGATGCGCTGTCGCTGGCGGTTGCGCGGGAAAGGCCCGAAGTCAGTTCCGAATACCTGCGCCGGGTGCGGGCATCCCTGACGGCCTATCATGGCCGGACAGGCCCGCTGCCGATCGGGGATTGAGGCCCGGCGGCGGCTGTCCTCCGGCACGCGACGGCAGGGACCGGCAGGACTTGCGCGACCGGACAGTCCTGCCGGTCCCTTGCTGCGGGCCATGGTTCGTCCTGGCTCCCCGCCCCATGGACGCTTTCCCCCCCTTGCGCTATCAGGCGGAAAACAGTGCGAAGGAGCCTCGCCCATGTCCGCCCACGGTGCCGCCCAGCCGATGACCGCCCGCCGCTCGACAGCACTTTCCGGCACGGCAGAGGTGCCCGGCGACAAGTCGATCAGCCATCGCGCGCTGATCTTCGGGGCGATGGCCGTGGGAGAGACGCGCATCACCGGGCTTCTGGAAGGGCAGGATGTTCTGGACACCGCAAGGGCGATGCAGGCCTTTGGCGCACAGGTCGTGCAGCATGGCCCGGGCGCGTGGTCGGTGCAAGGCGTGGGGGTGGGCGGGTTCCGCGAGCCTCTCGATGTGATCGACTGCGGCAATTCCGGCACCGGCGTGCGGCTCATCATGGGCTGCATGGCGACGACGCCGATGACGGTGACCTTCACCGGGGATGCAAGCCTGCGCAAGCGCCCCATGGGCCGGGTGACGGACCCCTTGTCGCTGTTCGGGGCGCAGGCCTATGGGCGGCAGGGCGGGCGACTGCCGATGACGGTGGTGGGGGCGGCCAATCCGGTGCCGGTGCGCTATGCGCTGCCGGTGGCGTCCGCGCAGGTGAAATCGGCGGTGCTGCTGGCGGGGCTGAACGCGCCGGGGCAGACGGTGGTGATCGAGCGGGAACCGACCCGCGATCATTCCGAACGGATGCTGCGGGGGTTTGGCGCGGACCTGACGGTGGTGGAAACGGCAGAGGGCCATGTCATCACCCTGACCGGCCAGCCGGAGTTGCGCCCGCAGGTCGTGGCCGTGCCGCGTGATCCGAGTTCTGCCGCCTTTCCGGTCTGTGCGGCACTGATCGTGGACGGGTCCGAAATCCGCGTGCCGGGGGTCAGCCAGAACACCACCCGTAACGGGCTTTACACCACATTGGTCGAGATGGGCGCCGCCATCGAATTCCTGAACCCGCGCGAAGAGGGGGGCGAGCCGGTGGCCGACCTGCGCGTGCGGTTCTCGGCCGAGATGAAGGGCATCGAGGTGCCGCCTGACCGCGCGCCTTCGATGATCGACGAATATCCGGTGCTTTCGGTGGTGGCCGCCTTTGCGACGGGGCGCACGGTGATGCGCGGGGTGAAGGAATTGCGCGTCAAGGAAAGCGACCGGATCGACGCCATGGCGCGGGGGCTTGAAGCCTGCGGCGTGACCATCGAGGAGGATGAGGACACGCTGATCGTGCATGGCATGGGGGCGGGCGGGATGCCGGGCGGGGCCACCTGTGCCACGCATCTCGACCACCGCATCGCGATGAGTTTCCTTGTGGCAGGCATGGCGGCGAAGGCTCCTGTGTCGGTCGATGATGCGAGCCCGATCCTGACCTCCTTTCCGATTTTCGAGGGGCTGATGACGGGTCTGGGCGCGGTTCTGGAACGCGGCTGACATCACGGGCGGGGAAGGGGGGCTTTCCGCCCCCCTCGGCCCGGGACCGGGCCTCACCCCCCGAGGATATTTGCAGACAGAAAAAGGCGGCAGGGAGGCCGGGGCGGCATGATCTTCACAGTGGCCATCGACGGGCCGGCGGCGGCGGGCAAGGGCACGATCTCGCGCGCGGTGGCGGCGCATTTCGGGTTCGCGCATCTGGATACCGGGCTTCTCTATCGGGCTGTCGGGGCAAAGGGCGGTGATCCGGTGGCGGCGGCAGAGGGGCTGGTCGCGGCCGATCTGGAGCGGGACGGCTTGCGCAGCCTCGAGGCGGGGCAGGCGGCGAGCCGGGTGGCAGCACTGCCTGCCGTGCGCGCGGCGCTGACCGAGTTCCAGCGCGCCTTTGCCCGCAGGCCGGGGGGGGCGGTGCTGGACGGGCGCGACATCGGCACTGTGATCTGTCCGCAGGCGGAGGTGAAGCTGTTCGTGACCGCAAGTCCCGTGACGCGCGCCCACCGGCGCTGGCTGGAGGTCGGCGGGGAGGAGGCGCAGGTGCTGGCGCAAGTGCAGGAGCGCGACGCCCGCGACATGGACCGGGCGGAAGCACCCCTGCGCGCGGCGGCGGATGCCGTCAGGATCGACACGTCCGACCTCACGGCGGAGCAGGCCATCGCACTGGCCATCGCGCTGGTCGGGGCGCGCTTGCCTGGGTAAGGCTGCGGCCTATGTCCTGGCGGGGAAGCGGGGAGAGGGCATGAAGCTGATTGCGGCACTTCTGGCGGGGGGGCTCTGGATGGATATGGCCTCGGCGGCACCAATGGCGCCTTTCACCTCGATCGACGGCGGGGAATTGTCGGTGGCGGACTGGGCCGGTCGCCCGGTCCTTGTGGTCAATACCGCTTCGCGCTGCGGGTTCACCCGGCAGTATGACGACATGCAGGCGCTTTATGACCGCTATCGTGACCGCGGGCTGGTGGTGCTGGCCGTCCCCTCCGGCGATTTCCGGCAGGAATTCGCGACGGCGGAGGAGGTGAGCGAGTTCTGCGCGGTGAATTTCGATCTGACCCTGCCGATGACCGACATCACGCGGGTAAAGGGCGCTGGGGCGCATCCCTTCTATGCCTGGGTGAAGGCCGAGACAGGGTTCGTTCCGGCGTGGAATTTCAACAAGGTGCTGATCGCGCCCGACGGGCATGTCGCCGGGCATTGGGGGGCGGGGACCACGCCGCTTTCGCGCAGCATCACCGAGGCGGTCGAGGCCTTGCTGAACTGATCCCCGGACGCCGTTCCGCACCGACCTGCCGCTTTGTGGCCTCATGCTTGCCAGGTGCCGGTAAACCGTCTATGACGCGCGCATCCAGAGGCAGGTTTTGCGTTTGGCCCGGTTTGCCGGTGCCCTGACCAATATTTGCCCCTGCCCCCCGAGCAAGACCGGCGGAGCCAACCGCAAGGCCAGTGACAAAGACGAGAAAAGGAAACAGAAAACTTATGTGCGCCAAAACAACCATGGAAGAATTTGAGGCTCTGCTTGCAGAGAGCCTCGAGATTGACACCCCCCAGGAGGGATCGGTGGTCAAGGGCCGCGTCATCGCCATCGAGGCGGGACAGGCCATCATCGACGTCGGCTACAAGATGGAAGGTCGCGTCGATCTGAAGGAATTTGCCGATATCGGCGGCAATGCCGACATTTCGGTGGGCGATGAGGTCGAGGTTTTCCTGGACCGCGTGGAAAACGCCCGCGGCGAAGCGCAGATCAGCCGTGACAAGGCCAAGCGCGAGGAAGCCTGGGACCGTCTGGAAAAAGCCTATGCCGACGAAACCCGCGTCGATGGTGCGATCTTCGGGCGCGTCAAGGGCGGCTTCACCGTCGATCTGGGCGGTGCCGTGGCCTTCCTGCCGGGCAGCCAGGTCGATGTGCGCCCCGTGCGCGATGCCGGGCCCCTGATGGGTCTGAAACAGCCCTTCCAGATCCTGAAAATGGACCGTCGCCGCGGCAATATCGTCGTGTCGCGCCGCGCCATCCTGGAAGAGTCCCGCGCCGAACAGCGCGCCGAAGTCATCGGCAACCTGACGGAAGGCCAGACCGTCGATGGTGTGGTCAAGAACATCACCGAATATGGTGCATTCGTGGATCTGGGCGGCGTTGACGGCCTCCTGCATGTCACCGACATGGCCTGGCGCCGGGTCAACCACCCGTCGGAAATCCTTGCCATCGGTGAAACCGTCAAGGTGCAGGTCATCAAGATCAACAAGGAAACCCACCGCATCAGCCTCGGCATGAAGCAGTTGCAGTCGGACCCCTGGGATGCGGTCGAGAACTCCTATCCGCTGGGGTCGGTCCACAAGGGCCGGGTCACGAACATCACCGATTACGGTGCATTCGTGGAACTCGAAGCCGGCGTCGAGGGACTTGTCCACGTTTCGGAAATGTCCTGGACCAAGAAGAACGTGCATCCCGGCAAGATCGTCTCCACCTCTCAGGAAGTGGATGTGATGGTGCTGGAGATTGACAGCGCCAAGCGTCGGGTTTCGCTGGGCCTCAAGCAGACCATGCGCAATCCGTGGGAAGTCTTTGCGGAAACGCATCCCGTCGGCAGCGGTATCGAGGGCGAGGTCAAGAACATTACCGAATTCGGTCTGTTCATCGGTCTCGACAACGACATCGACGGCATGGTCCACCTCTCCGATCTCAGCTGGGACCAGCGCGGCGAGGATGCGATCCAGAACTACCGCAAGGGCGACACCGTCCAGGCCGCCGTCACCGAGGTCGACATCGAGAAAGAGCGTATCTCGCTCTCGATCAAGGCACTGGGCGACGACACCTTCACCGATGCGGTGGATGGCGTGAAGCGCGGGTCCGTCATCACGGTTGCCGTCACGGCGATCGAGGAAGGCGGCATCGAGGTCGATTACAACGGCATGAAATCCTTCATCCGCCGTTCCGACCTCAGCCGCGACCGCGCTGACCAGCGCCCCGAGCGGTTCCAGGTGGGGGACAAGGTCGATGCCCGCGTGACCAACGTGGACAGCAAGACCCGCCGTCTGGGTCTGTCGATCAAGGCGCGCGAGATTGCCGAGGAAAAGGAGGCCGTCGAACAGTATGGTTCCTCCGATTCGGGTGCGAGCCTCGGCGACATCCTTGGTGCGGCGCTGAAGGGCGACCGGACCTGATTTTCCCGCAAGGGAGAGGCAAGGGGCTCCGCCGCAAGGCGGGGCCCCTTGTCGTTTGTCTGCCAAGTCCTGCCGATGGGCCGGTTTTCCTGTTTGTCAGGCCTTTTTTTTTGCCTATAGTCCTCTGCAATAAGAACTGGCGGTGGACCAGCCACACGCCTTCCCAAAGGGGGGACTAGACGGATGATCCGTTCCGAACTGATCCAGAAGATTGCGGATGAAAACCCGCATCTGACGCAAAGACATGTCGAACGCATTGTGCATACCGTTTTCGAAGAGATCATCGAGGCGCTGGCGCGCGGGGATCGGGTGGAACTCAGGGGCTTCGGGGCCTTTTCGGTGAAGGCGCGGGATGCCCGAACCGGCCGAAATCCGCGCACCGGCGAGGCGGTCGAGGTCGAGGACAAGAAGATCCCCTTCTTCAAGACCGGCAAGGCCTTGCGTGATCGGCTCAACGGAAGGTAGACTTCCGGAATGATCCGATATCTTCGTTACCTTTTTCTCGCAGCCCTCGCGGCAGGGCTCCTGACGGTTGCCCTCGCCAATCGCGAGATGGTGACAGTCAGCGCGCTGCCGGCCGATCTGTCGGCCTTTCTCGGATTCGGATGGACCCTGACCCTGCCGCTTTATGTCGTGATCTTTGTCAGTATCGTTGCCGGACTGATGATCGGTTTCGTCTGGGAATGGTTCCGCGAACACAAGCACCGGGCGCAGGCCTCCAATCGCGCGCGGGAAATCGAGCGGCTGGAACGCGAGCTTGGCAACCTGCGGCGGGGCCAGCCCGGCCAGAAGGACGAGGTGCTGGCGCTTCTGGAGCAGCCCGCCAAGGCCGGATGAGATGACCGACATCCGTGTCAAGATCTGCGGCCTGCGCAGTCTTTCGGACATGGCGGCGGTTGTGTCGTCGCGGGCGAGCTATGCGGGTTTCGTGTTCTTCCCGAAATCGCCGCGCCATCTGACCATAGACCAGGCGCGGATCCTGGCCTTCGCGGCGCCGCCCGGTCTGGCCAAGGTGGCGCTGACGGTGGATGCCGACGATGCCACGCTGGACGAGATTGTCGACAAGATCCCGCTCGACCTGCTGCAACTTCATGGCCATGAGACACCGGACCGTGTGGCCGAGGTGAAAGCCCGCTATGGCCTGCCGGTGATGAAGGCGATCGGGGTTGCG
Source organism: Pseudorhodobacter sp. (assembly GCA_046295215.1). Classification (GTDB taxonomy): domain Bacteria; phylum Pseudomonadota; class Alphaproteobacteria; order Rhodobacterales; family Rhodobacteraceae; genus Szabonella. Next base: position 103,563 of record JBKBNP010000004.1, read on the forward strand.
GATGAGTCCGATCTGGGAGGGCTGATGGAACAGTCGCTGGTGGCCGATCAGGTGCTGATCGACGCGAAACCGCCAAAGGGGGCGACTGTGCCGGGGGGCAACGGGCTGTCCTTCGACTGGCGGTTGCTCGTGGGGCGCAAATGGCTGAAACCCTGGATGCTGGCGGGCGGGCTGACCCCTGAAAACGTGGCGGAGGCAGTGCGCCTGACCGGCGCGCGGCAGGTCGATGTCTCCTCGGGCGTGGAATCCTCGACCGGCGTCAAGGATCCGTTGCGGATCGCAGCCTTCGTCAAGGCGGCGCAGGCATGATCTTCTGGCGCCCGGCCCGGGCCGAGGATGTGCCGGCCGTCGTCGCCCTGCTGCGCGATGACGAGTTGGGAATGGGACGCGAGGCGGAAGACCTGACCCCCTACCTTGCCGCCTTCGAGGCGATGAAGGCCGAGGGCGGCAATCACCTGATCGTGGGCGAGCATCGGGGCGAGGGCAGGGTTGTCGCCACCTATCAACTGACTTTCATCACCGGCCTGTCGCTGCGCGCCTCGCGGCGGGCGCAGGTGGAATCCGTGCGGGTCGATTCCGGTCTGCGCGGGCAGGGGCTGGGGGCCAGGCTGATGGCGGATGCCGAAAAGCGGGCGAAGGCGGCGGGCTGTTCGCTGATCCAGTTGACCACCAATGCAGGTCGCGGGCGGGCGCATGACTTCTATGCGCGCCTAGGCTATCAGCCCTCGCATATCGGTTTCAAGAAACCCCTGAGGTGAAGGAAGGGGGCGCGGACGCCCCCTTCCCGACAAGTCACTCTTTACATCTTGAAACAGTTCGCATTTATCAGGCCACTCGTTACATCGCAGGCCAGATGGTGAGGTCGCGGACCTCTCCTTCCAGACCCGTGATTGTCCAGGAACCGGTGACGGCACCGGTTTCCAGATCGACCGTGTGCAGGCCGCCCAATGCGGCGACCCAGGCGGTGTTGTTGCCCGCCGCATCGGTCGCGATGTCCAGCGCAACCGGGCCTTGCAGCATCACACCCAGACCGCCGATGGTTTTCAGCACACCGTCATTCGGTTTGGTCTGCTGGACCAGCGCGCTGAGGCCCGCGTCGATGTTGAACATGGCCGTCGATTCGGGCTTGCCATAGGAATTGGTATAGCCGGTCGCCACGACCATCGGGGTCGCACCGGCATTGGCGTCTCCGGCGTCCCAGTTCAGCGCACCGTCAACCGTCACTTCGCCTGTATCCATGTTCACGCGATGGTTCGTCGTGCCGGTCATGAAGCGCAGCCGGTCAGGAACCGCGTTGACCTCGACGATCACAGGCGTTCCGTCCATCACCGGGAGCATGGTCTGCATTTTCGAAAGCTCGGTGGTCGCTCCGGTAGCCGGGTCGATCTCGACAATCGCCTGTTCGGCGGTCACGCCGATCAGCGTCATGTTGCCCGGGCGGTAGTCGATGCCCAGCAGGCGGTCCACGCCCTGCACCTCGACCATGCCGGTGACAGCGGCGGTCGCGGGGTCGATCATCACAATGGTCCTGTCGCCGGTCAGGCCGAGTGCTGTCTGTGCCGCAGCGGGGGCAGCCAGCGCGGCCGTGGAAAGAAGCAGTCCTGCAATCATGCGGTTCATCAAGGTTCTCCGTCCTTCTTGATCGGGCGGCTGACAGCCAACCGCCCTTCTTCCAGTTGAGTTACGGATGCGCGGGGCGGGAGTTTCACAGGCCGGTTCACTTCGTGGTAACGCCTCCGTGAGCGCCTGCGACCTGCTTGCGGCGGCCCGCGCTTTACCGCCCGCCGCATTGGCGCTACATGCCAAGAAAGCAGAGGAGAGAGCCATGCCCGATGATCGCGCCAACAGCTACATGACCGGACCCGACGAGCAGGGCCGCTTCGGCATCTTCGGGGGCCGCTTCGTGTCGGAAACGCTGATGCCGCTGATCCTTGAGCTGGAACGGCAGTATGAGATTGCCAAGACCGATGACAGCTTCTGGGCCGAAATGGACGATCTGTGGAAACACTATGTCGGGCGTCCCTCGCCGCTTTACCTCGCGCAGCGGCTGACCGACCATCTGGGCGGTGCCAGGGTCTATATGAAGCGCGACGAGCTGAACCATACCGGCGCGCACAAGATCAACAATGTGCTGGGCCAGATCATCCTTGCGCGGCGGATGGGCAAGACGCGGATCATCGCGGAAACCGGGGCGGGGCAGCATGGCGTGGCGACGGCCACGGTCTGCGCCAAATTCGGGCTGAAATGTATCGTCTACATGGGCGCGCATGATGTCGAACGCCAGGCCCCCAACGTGTTCCGCATGCGCCTGCTGGGGGCGGAGGTGATCCCGGTGACATCCGGTCGCGGCACGCTGAAGGATGCGATGAACGACGCGCTGCGCGACTGGGTGACCAATGTGCGCGACACGTTCTATTGCATCGGCACGGTGGCGGGGCCGCATCCTTACCCTGCCATGGTGCGCGATTTCCAGTCGATCATCGGCAAGGAGGTGCGCTGGCAGCTTGCCGAACAGGAAGGCGAGGGCCGCCTGCCCGACACGGTGATTGCGGCCATTGGCGGCGGGTCGAACGCCATGGGGCTGTTCTATCCCTTCCTTGACGATCCTTCCGTGCGCATCATCGGGGTGGAGGCAGGTGGCAAGGGCGTCGATGACCGCATGGAACATTGCGCCAGCCTGACCGGCGGACGCCCCGGCGTGCTCCATGGCAACCGCACCTATCTGTTGCAGGATGGCGACGGGCAAATCCTCGAAGGATTCTCCATCTCGGCGGGGCTGGATTATCCCGGTATCGGGCCGGAACATGCCTGGCTGCATGACATTGGCCGGGCGGAATATGTGTCCATCACCGACCGCGAGGCGCTGGAGGCGTTCCAGTTGTCCTGTGCGCTGGAAGGCATCATCCCGGCGCTGGAACCGTCCCATGCGCTCGCCCATGTGATGAAGATCGCGCCGACCCTGCCGCCCGAGCATATCATCGTGATGAACATGTGCGGGCGGGGCGACAAGGACATTTTCACCGTGGCGAAACATCTGGGCTTCGACATGAAGATCTGACGCCTGCGACAAATCGCGCAGGGGGGCGCTGCCCCCCTTACCCCCCCGGGATATTTCCGGACAGAAAAAGGGGGGGTCAGGGGGCGGGATCTGTGGCGTAGCCTTGCAGGATGTCCAGTGGCACGATGTCGAGTGCGCGCTGATGCGTGGCGGCCAGATTGACCTTGGGCGCGGCGCCTTCCTCATGCGCCTGCAGGAAACGCTCCGCGCAAAGGCACCAGCGATCCCCCGGCTTCAGCCCGGCAAAGCCGTATTCCGGGCGCGGGGTGGACAGGTCATTGCCGAGATATTTCGACAGGGCCAGAAATTCCGCCGTCATCACCGCGCAGACCGTATGGCTGCCCCGGTCCGCAGGGCCGGTATCGCAGCAGCCGTTGCGGAAAAATCCGGTCAGGGGCTCGGTCGAACAGGGTTCCAGCGGCCCGCCGAGGATATTGAACGATGGCTCTTTCATGGGTGGGTAATCCCCCCGTTTTTAACGGGGTGCACTCATAGAACTTACGCGGCCATTCTCAGTTTCTGGGCGGGTGTGATGCCGCCGATGCCCATGTTCGGGCGGTCGTTGTTGTAAGTCCAGA
>JBKBNP010000005.1:0-102278 GCA_046295215.1 Pseudorhodobacter sp.
TGGCGACCATTGGTAAATCTCATTTCAAGATCAGCCTCAGGACCAAAGACCCGGCCATCGCCATGACCCTGTTCGTGGAACGTCATGCTGCCGTGCGGAAGGAAAGGGCAACGCTTCGTGCTGGACCTCAGCCGCTCAGCCACAAGCAACGCATCGCCTTGGCAGGCACCCGTTACCGGGAGAACATCGCGGCCCTTGAGAACGATCCCGAAACCGTCACCATCTGGGAACGTGTCATCCGCCGTTGCACCCTTACCAGCGAAACCCCTGAGGGCCCTGAAGCAACGTTTGAGGTCATCGTGGACACCATGCTGAAACGCGAAGGGCTGTTGATCGACACCCCGTCCCGCGCTCTCCTCCTACGTCCACCCAAGAGATATAGAGTAGGAGTATCGCGAAAAAGATCGTGATTACAGTGAATTGATCGAGCTTTTCCAAACCCACACCCGGCACAGGACAAGTCTCGAAGAGTCCGAACACAACAGCGAAATATAGAAAATCCCGACCAATCCGCCGAACGAAGCAATAGTGCGTCAGGTTTTCTCAAGAAGTTTCATCAGTATGCGCCATGGCGCGCGCTCCGTGATTCGTGGAACCACTTCATGGCCCCCACCGCTTGTGTGTTTGATCCATGGGGCAGGATACTTCCGGACAGAAAACGAGGAGTGGTTCCTGCGCACGATCAGATCCGCACCCCCCTGCGCGCCGCCAGATCGATGAAGAACTGCCAGGCCACCCGCCCGGACCGCGCGCCGCGTGTGGCCTGCCATTCGATGGCCTCCGCGCGCAGGGTCTCGTCGTCGATTTCAATGCCATGCGCGCCGCAATAGCCCCGGATCATCGCCAGATAGTCGTCCTGATCGCAGGGATGGAAGCCGAGCCAGAGGCCGAAGCGGTCTGACAGCGACACCTTTTCCTCCACCGCCTCGGAGGGGCTGATGGCGCTGGAGCGTTCATTCTCGATCATGTCGCGCGGCATCAGATGGCGGCGGTTCGAGGTGGCATAGAAGATCACATTGTCCGGGCGCCCCTCGATCCCGCCATCCAGCACGGCCTTCAGCGATTTGTAATGCTGGTCATCATGGCTGAATGACAGGTCGTCGCAAAAGAGGATGAAACGGCGGTCGGGGGCGCTGCGCAGATGGCGCAGCAAAGTGCCCACCGTGGGCAGATCCTCGCGGCTGAGTTCCACCAGCTTGAGGTCCGGCGCCCCGGCCAGCACATGCGCATGGACCGCCTTGACGAGGCTTGATTTCCCCATCCCGCGCGCGCCCCACAGAAGTGCGTTGTTCGCGGGCAGGCCCTGCGCGAAATGCACCGTGTTTTCCAGCAGGATGTCCCGCGCGCGGTTCACCCCCACAAGGAGCGACAAGTCCACCCGGCTGACCTCGGTCACCGGGTCGAGCCGGTCGGGGGCGGTGTGCCAGACGAAGGCCGCCGCCTCGTCGAAACGGGGCGCCCGCGCGGGGGCGGGGCTGAGCCGTTCGAGCGCCTCGGCGATCCGGGTGAGCAGGGTATCGGTCATCTGGAGGGGCCTTCTTCCGTCTCAGTTCCTGGAGGGGGTATCCTCGCCGGTGTCATCCTCTTCGAAATCGCTGTCATCAACCCAGAGCCCCTGCGCGCGCAATTCGGCCTCGCGGCGGCGCTCCACGATGCGGACGAGGAAGATCGAGACCTCGTAAAGCCCGTAGACCACGGTGAAGAGGATCATCTGGGTGATGACATCGGGGGGGGTGACGAGGGCGGCGAGCAGCAGGATCGCCACCACCGCATATTTGCGCACCGACCCGAGCCCGGCGGAGGACACAAGCCCCGCCTTGCCCATCAGCGTCAGCAGCACCGGCAACTGGAAGCAGAGCCCGAAGGCCATGATGAATTTCAGCGTGATGTCGAGGCTTTCGTTCACCTTGCCGAAGAAGGTGATGCGGATGCCCTCCTGTGTCACCGCCGGCGCGGCGGCCATTGTGGCTTCAATCTCTGCCCCGTCGGTGACCTGCGCGACTAGCGTGGCAAAGATCGAACTGACATCGACGAATCCCAGAAAGAAGGTCATGGCGAGCGGGGTGACTACGAAATGCGCGAAGGAGGCCCCGAGCAGGAACATGACCGGCGACGCGATGAGAAAGGGCAGAAAGGCGTTCTTTTCGGTCTTGTAGAGTCCCGGCGCCACAAACCGCCAGAGCTGGAAGCCGATCACCGGAAAGGCCAGCGCGAAACCGAACACCATCGAGATGCGAAACAGCGTGAAGAGGTATTCCTGTGGCGAGGTGTATTGCATCGTCGGCGCAGGGTCGCCCAGATCGCGCAGCGTTGCCTCGATCGGCGACAGCAGGAATTGCAGGATCGGCTCGGCCACGATGAAGACCAGCACGATGCCGATGATGAAGGCCAGCACGGCCTTGATGACCCGGTTGCGCAATTCGGCCAGATGCTCGATCAGCGGGGCGGAGCTGTCCTCGATGTCATCCTCGCTCATGTCGCATCCCCCTTGGCGGCGGGTTTGCGCGGAGCGCGCGGTTTCGCCGTAGCCGGTTTCGCAGCGGTGGGCACCTTGGCAGGGGATTTCGCAGATGCCTTGGCGGGTGCTTCGGGGGCGGATGTTGCCGCAGGCCTAGCCGCAGCAAGTTTTGCCGCAGCTTTCCGCGCGGCGGGTTTCGCGGCAGGCTTGGCTGCCGTCTGTGTCGCGGCGGCGGGGGGCGTCGTGACTGCTGCGGTCTTGCGGCTCTCGCGCCGGGTGGCCTGCGTCTCGGCCAGCGCCTGCGTCGCGGGGCCACGTTCAGGCGCGGCGGCTGCCGGGGCCGCAGGGGCGGACGGATCCGGCGTAGGCTTGGGTTTCGCCGGGGCGGGCCGGGCCGATTTCATCGGATCCCATTGCTCGAACTTCGTCGCAGCATCCTTGACCGCATCGAGCCCCAGAGATTTCGCCGATGTCGCCTTTTTCAGATCGCTGGCGACGTTTTTCAGATCCTTGACCCCCGCCTCATCGGCGGCGCTGTCCATCGCACGCTGGAAATCCCGCGCCATGCCGCGCATCTTGGCGGTGAAGCGCCCCAGCGTGCGGAACATTTCCGGCAGATCCTTCGGGCCGATCACGATCAGCGCGACAACCCCGACGACCAGAAGCTCGGTCCAGCCGATATCGAACATGGCCTATCCCCTGTCAGACCGGATCAGACCTTGTCCTTGTCCGCGGGCGTCACATCGCGCGCCTCGTCGGCGGTTTTCTCGATCTCGGAGGTTTCCTCCTTCACGCCTTTCTTGAAGGCGGTGATGCCCTTGCCGACCTCGCCCATCAGCGAGGCGATCTTGCCACGCCCGAAAAGGACCAGAACGACGACGGCGATCAGAAGAATGCCGGGAAGGCCGATATTGTTGAGCATGTCTCTCCCTCCTGAGGGGTCACGGGCTGCGATGACCCTCATCTAAGGTGGCGGCGGCGCGGATCAAAGCCCCGAAATGCCCCCCGGCCCCAGTCTCCTGACAGTATTTTGTCAGTTGACCGCCGTTGACCGCAGGCCCCGCAGGCCCGATCATGGCCGCATGAACCGCGACCAGCGCCTGTATGACCTAATTACCGTGATGCGCGACGGGCGGTTGCACACCGCCGCCGAACTCGCGCGCGCGGTCGGTGTCTCCACCCGCACGATCTGGCGCGATATGGCGGTGATGGCGCAGACCGGCCTGCCGGTGGAGGGCGAGCGTGGCGTGGGTTACATCCTGCGCACCGCCCTTGTGCTGCCCCCCACCATGCTGACCCCCGAGGAGGTGGAGGCACTGGCCGAGGGCCTGCGCCACGTCGGCGCGCGCGACGATGCCAAGGGCCGCGCCGCGCGCAACCTGCTGGTCAAGGTGGCGACGCTGTTGCCGCAGGCAGGGATAGAGGTCTGAAGCCTACCCCGCGCCGATCTGCGCCAGAACGGCGGCGCGCTGCGCCTCGATGGCGTCGACGATCTCGGCGCGGAAGGCGTCGCGGCGGAAATACTCCTCCAGTGTCAACAGAACGTAATCCGTCGCAATCCCCGCCCCGACAAAGCCCAAACCGCCCCCGATGATGACACCAATCACCGTGCCGGGACCGGGCAGAATTGCGGTGCCTATCGCCGCCCCGCCCGCAGCCCCCGCCGCCGTCCCTCCCAAGGCCCCCGTTCCCCGGGCGGCAACCGCCTTTGCCACCGCCTGCGCGGCCAGCCGCAAGACGCCTTTGCCCACGATCCGCCGCACCACCAGCGCCGCGACGACTGTGCCCACGACCGCGCCGCCCTGCATCCGTTGCGACACGTCCCGGAGGTAAACCTGCGTGTCGATCCGGGGCATTTCCGGGGTGGGCAGCGTAAACACACCTGTCACATCCAGAATCGCCCCCGGCGGCAGGTCGGCAGGGTCGATCCTGTAACGGTCCAGCACCGCCTGCACCCGCGCCGAACGTCGGACATGAACCGCCTCGAATTCTGCCCGCAGGCCCGTATCCTCGGCCAGCAAGGCAAGGCGTCGCGTCTCCAGTGCAGCGAAAGGGTCACCTTCGGTCAGCGCGGCGGTCAGATCGTTGCGCAGCTTTGCCTCCAATTTCCCGAAAGGCAGCGCCGCGATCCGCCCATATTCGCCCCGGAGGCTGTAATACGCATCCAGAAACCCATCCACATTGGCGACCATCGCGTCGAACCCCGCCTCGGCCAGCCCTGCGAGGTCTGCCCGCGCCTGATCGGGGGTGATCATCGCGGGCAAAGGCTCCTCAGTGTAAACCGCCTCGATCGCCGCCATCGCCCCCTTGCCGAAATAGCGCCCGTCGATCAGCTCTGCCGACTCAAACTCCGCGAAGAGATGCGCGACACCCGCGATGGGTCGCTCCGCCCCCGGCACCGCCCCAAGCCGCGCCTCTTCCCGCAAGGCCAGCGCCGTCAGCCCCGTGACCAGCACAGCAGCCGCCAGCCCAAACGCCGCCACCGCCCCCCGCCCCGGCGCCACAGCCGCGACCGAGGCCGGGGCCAGCCCGCGCAGCCCCTCGCGCCCCGGCAGCACCGCCACGCCAAGCACCGAGATCACCACCCAAGCGACCGAGAACACGCCCGCCGCCACATAGACCAGCGCGCCCAGCCTGCTCCACCCGTCCGGCTCCGCCACATGCCGCAGCACGAAGCCCTCCAATTCCTTGCCCAACAGCGCCAGCCGGAACACCTCCCCCACCAGTGCGCTCCGCGTCGAAACCGGGTCTACCACCAGCGTTCCGGCTTCCGGGGGCAGGGCCAGCAACAGCGCAAAGACCACCAGAACCGACACCGCCGCCCCTATCCAAAGCGCCACGCGCAGGGCAAGGATCGCACCCACTTCCGGCACGAACCAGCGCTGCACCAGACCAGAGCGCCAGACCCCAAAGGCCACCACCGCCCCGGCCAGCAGCGCCAGCGAGTCCACCACATCCATCACCATCATCCGCATCAGCGCAAACCCCGCCAGCGCCAGCCCGATCCCCGCGTGAACGAGAACCCGAAGCGGCGCCCCCGACAGCAGCCATCGCAGCCACCCGGCCTCGGCCAGCAACAGCAGCCAATGCCCTCGCCGCAGCGCCGAAAGACCCGCCCCCAATGCCGTAACCGGCAGCGCCAACGCTAGGACCAACAGCACGAACCCCCAGACCGGCAGCGCCGGCATCCGCACAAGCATCGCAATGGCCATCAGCGCACAAACCGCCGCCAGCCCCCGGACCATGGCCCGCCCCCTTGTCATGCTGCGGGTCCTTCCTGCACTGCCTTGGGGCCTTTCAGCCGTCCGGGCAGGGTGGGTTTGCCTGTCTGCACGCAAGGCGCACAGGGGGTGCACAGCAGGTGTATCACCGTTTCACACGGTTTTCACGCCGGAAAAACGAAACAGCGGTCGCGCCGGATCATCAGCCACAGCACCGTGCCGGACTTCGGCATGAACACCCCCGGCACCGAGGCGGTCAGTTTCGAGCCGTCGAAATCCATGCGGAAATCGACAAGGCTTTCCCGCCCGAGATAGCGCGCGCGCGTCACCGTTCCGCGGGCCGGGGTTCCTTCCAGCGGGGTGGGGTTGGGTCCGCGTCCTGCCCTGTCGAAATCGATCTTCAGATGCTGCGGGCGGATCACGATTTCCACGGCACCGCCATCCGAATGGCCCGGTGTCAGGAAGGCGCCAAAGGGCGTTTCGGTCAGCGCACCTTTTGAAACACCCCGTATCACATTGATGTCACTAAAAAATGCGGCGGCAGCCTTGTCAGCGGGGGCGTTGTAGATGTTGTAGGGCGACCCGCGCTGCACGATGCGCCCGTCGCGCATCAGGGCAATCTCGTCGGCCATGCGCAGGGCCTCGTCCGGTTCATGCGTGACCAGAAGAACGGCAGCGCCTTCCTCCTTCAACACCTCCAGCGTGGTGTCGCGGATGCCGTCGCGCAGCCGGTTGTCGAGGCCCGAGAACGGCTCGTCCATCAGCATCACGCGCGGACGCGGGGCAAGCGCGCGCGCCAGCGCCACGCGCTGTTGCTCGCCCCCCGACAGCTCATGCGGATATTTCGCGCCAAAGCCGGAAAGATTGATCCGTTCAAGGAGTTCCGTGATGCGTCTTTCCCGCGCGCCCCGGTCTCCCGACAGTCCGAAGCCCACATTCTGCGCCACGTTCAGATGCGGAAACAGCGCGAAATCCTGAAACATCAACCCCACGCCCCTCGCTTCCGGCGGGCGGAAGGTGCGCTCGTCGCTCATCACCTGACCGTCGATGCGGATGGTGCCGCCATCGGGCCGCTCCACCCCCGCGATCATCCGCAAAGTCGTGGATTTTCCGCAGCCTGACGGCCCGAGAAGGCAGGTCACCTGCCCCGGCGCAACCGTCAGCATCAGGTCCGAAACCACGTCCCTGCCGCCGAAATCCCGGCGCAGCCCGACCACCTCCAGCCGTGCAGGCTGGGGCTTGGAGGACGTGGCCGGTTGGTCTTGCCTTATCATTTCCATCGGGAATGCGATACCAGCCGGACCGGCTGGCGGCAAGCCTGTCACACCGGCAAGGCCTGCTCCAACCGCTGCCAGGGTGGGGGCGGCGCGGCAGCCTCCCCGATCCGCCAGGTCCAGAAACATCCGCCCTGCGGCTGGTCGTGGCAGCGGGCAATGGCGCGACCGGCCAGATGGCACCAGAGGAACGTGCCGACCGCACCATGGCCGACAAGCAGGAGATTGCTTTGAGATCCGGCCAGAAGGTTCTGATATACATTCACAATCCGTGCCTGTGCCGCGCCGGCGCTTTCCCAGCTTTCCGGCCCCTGCAAGGGATTGGCGAAGAGCGCGTCCGCCAGCGCCTCATGCCGGTCATGGGGCAGATAGCCGGTGGAGGACCGGTCAACCTCGCCCATGTCAGGATGGATCAGCACCGGATCGCCCGTTGCAGCGGCGATCAGCGCAGCGGTTTCCCGCGCCTTGGCCTCGGGGCTGGAGACGATCTGCCAGCCGCTCCCCGGCCAGCCCCGGGCCAGTGCGGCGCCAAGCCGCGCGCGGCCAACCGCCGACAATCCCCAGCGGGGAACCGGAACCACAGGGTCAATGACAACCTCCGGATGGGACAGATAGAGAACCCGCCGCATCGCGGGTCACAGGGTCGCGTTGATCGCCCCGCCATCCAGCAGGATGTTCTGCGCCACGATGAACCCAGCATGCTGGGAACAGAGGAAGGCACAGGCCGCCCCGAATTCCGCCGCCGTGCCATAGCGGCGCGCCGGGATCGTGGCATGGCGCCGCTTGCGCGCCTCGGCCATGTCGATGCCCTGTGCCGAGGCCACGGCGGTATCGAGGCTGGTTGCGCGGTCGGTATCATGGATGCCCGGCAGCAGATTGTTGATCGTCACCCCATGTTCCGCCACCTGTCGCGCCGTTCCGGCGACAAACCCCGTCAGCCCCGCCCTTGCGGCATTGGAAAGTCCCAGTTGCGCAATCGGCGCCTTGACGGAGCCGGAGGTGATATTGACCACCCTGCCCCATTTCCGCGCGATCATCCCCGGCAGCACCGCCTGCATCAGCGCGATGGGGGTCAGCATGTTGCCATCCAGCGCCTTGATGAAATCGTCCCGGTCCCAGTCGGACCAGACACCCGGGGGCGGACCGCCCGCATTGGTCACAAGGATGTCGACCTCCCCTGCCGCCGCCAGCACCCGCGCCCGTCCCTCGGGCGCGGTGATATCGGCGGCGACCACCGTGACCTCGATCCCGTGGCTGGCCCGGAGTGCTGCCGCCGTCGCCTCCAGCGCCTCGGCACCGCGCGCGTTCAGAACGAGGTTCACCCCGGCCCCGGCGAGAGCCTCGGCACATCCCCGCCCCAGACCCTTCGATCCCGCGCATACCAATGCCCGCTTGCCCTTGATCCCCAGATCCATACCGGCCTCCTCCTGACTGCGTTCCGCCATGGGTAGCAGCGACATGCCCTGCCCGAAAGCCCTGCTGCATGATTCTGCCGGATTTGCCATTGCGTCGACAACAGTCGCCCTGATCCGACCCCGCCGTTTCCTGTCCGGAAGGACGCCCCCCGTGCGGTTTGACCTGCCCCCCAGTCACCTGATAGCCTTGGATACGATGGTGGGGGCCATCCACGAGATTGCCGGACAGCGATGGACCTCACAATGACCGAACGCCCCGCCCCTGACGCATCGCTCCTGCCCGGGCAGGTCTGTCAGGTCTTTGTCGCACACGACTTCTACGTCAGCACAGGGGTCAACCTGCAAGACGCGCTCGGCGCCCCCGAGGAGGTCTGCGAGGGCGATATTTATCAACTGGATGCGGAGGCCAGACCCGCCCGGCTCCTGTTGTCACGCGGCGAAGGCTCCCAGTCGGTCGCAGCGGGATCCGACATCGGCCATCCGGCGGAACCCGTGCGCCTGCTGGCGCGCTATACGATGCTGTCGCAGGACGCCGAGAAGGTCGATCTTCTGTTGTTGTATCTGGAGCAGAGCGACCTGCGGTTGCTCTTGCCGCTCTCCCCGATCGGCGCGCGTCTCGAATATACGCTGATTTCCGTCGATCGCGCCCCGGCCGGAAACCGCCTGTCCGACCTGCTCTGCATTTCCTTCGCGCGCGGCACGATGATCACGCTCGGCGATGGCAGCCAATGCGCAATCGAGGATCTGGAGCCCGGAGTTCGTTTGCTGACGCGCGATCACGGCCCGCAACCGCTGCGCTGGCTGGGCCGCGCCACGATGCGCGCGGTGGGGTCGGTGGCACCGGTCGTCATCCCGCGCGGCGTGATGGGCAATGAGGGCGATCTGATCGTGAGCCCGCATCACCGGATGTTCCTCTACCAGCGCCACCGGGATGAAGCGCTCGGCACCTCGGAACTGCTGGTGCAGGCCAAACACCTCGTCGATGGCGAGACCATTTTCATCCGCGAGGGTGGCGTGATCGACTATTTCAGCCTCGTGTTTGACCGGCATGAAATCATCTATGCCGAAGGTATTCCTGCCGAAAGCCTCATGGTCACGGAGGCCACGCTGTCGCGCCTGCCCCCCGATCTCGCACAAGAGGTCAAGACCCGCTTCCCCGGGCTGAACCAGAACCAGCATTTCGGCACCGAGGCCGGGCGCGGATTGATGGACCGGATTGGCCGCCAGACCCTCCGCGCCGGGACGAGGCGCCGCCCCTGACCCTGTCCGCGCCCCGCCGGACAGTGGACTGTCCGCGCGCTTTGCGCTATGGCGCGGCCATGCTGGACAATCGCCCCTCCCTTCCGCCCGAAATCGCCCGCCGCCGGACCTTTGCGATCATCTCGCATCCCGATGCGGGCAAGACCACGCTGACCGAAAAATTCCTGCTGTTCGGCGGCGCGATCCAGATGGCCGGACAGGTGCGCGCCAAGGGCGACGCGCGGCGGGCGCGGTCGGATTTCATGCAGTTGGAAAAGGACCGGGGCATTTCGGTTTCGGCCTCGGCCATGTCCTTCGATTACGGCCAATACCGCTTCAATCTGGTGGACACGCCCGGCCACTCCGATTTTTCCGAGGACACCTATCGCACGCTGACGGCCGTGGATGCCGCGATCATGGTGATCGACGGGGCCAAGGGGGTGGAAAGCCAGACCCGCAAACTGTTCGAGGTGTGCCGGTTGCGCGATCTGCCGATCCTGACCTTCTGCAACAAGATGGACCGCGAAAGCCGCGACACGTTCGAGATCATCGACGAGATCCAGGAAAACCTCGCCATTGACGTGACCCCTGCAAGCTGGCCCATCGGGGTGGGGCGTGATTTCGTGGGTGCCTATGACCTCTTGCATGACCGGCTGGAAATCATGGATCGCGCCGACCGCAACCGCGTGGCGGAATCGATCCAGATTTCCGGGCTGGACGATCCGAAACTGGCCGAGCATGTGCCCGAGGAACTTCTCAGGAAGTTCCGCGAAGAGCTTGAAATGGCGCGGGAACTTTTGCCTGCCTTTGACCGCGAGGCATTCCTGAACGGCTCGATGACGCCGATCTGGTTCGGATCGGCGATCAATTCCTTCGGGGTGCGCGAATTGATGGACGGCATGGGCGAATATGGCCCCGAGCCGCAACCGCAAAAGGCAACCGAACGCCAGATTTCCCCTGATGAAACAACGGTTACCGGTTTTGTGTTCAAGGTTCAGGCGAACATGGACCCCAAGCATCGCGACCGCGTGGCTTTTGTGCGCCTTGCCTCGGGCCATTTCGAACGTGGCATGAAGCTGAACCATGTGCGCAGCAAGAAAACCATGTCGGTGACGAACCCGGTGCTGTTCCTCGCCGCCGACCGCGAACTGGCCGAAGAGGCCTGGGCCGGCGACATCATCGGCATCCCGAACCATGGCCAGTTGCGCATCGGCGACGCGCTGACCGAGGGCGAGGCGCTGCGCTTCACCGGCATCCCCTCCTTCGCGCCGGAACTGCTGCAAGGCGTGCGGGCGATGGACCCGTTGAAGGCCAAGCATCTGGAAAAGGCCCTGATGCAGTTTTCCGAAGAAGGGGCTGCCAAGGTGTTCAAGCCGATGATCGGGTCCGGCTTCATCGTCGGCGTGGTCGGTGCGCTGCAATTCGATGTTCTGGCGAGCCGGATCGAACTGGAATACGGCCTGCCGGTGCGGTTCGAACCCTCGCCCTTCTCCTCGGCCCGCTGGGTGCAGGGGCCGAAGGCAGAAATGGAAAAGCTCATCAATATCAACAAGCAGCATATCGCCACGGACCATGACGGCGACACGGTGTTCCTGACGCGCCTGCAATGGGACATCGACCGCGTGATCCGCGACTATCCAGACCTGCGCCTGACGGCGACCAAGGAAATGATGGTCTGACGGTGCCCCTACCCTCTGCCCCGGACCTCGTGGCAGGTGAGTCACGTTTTGTGCCCGTTTGCCTTCGATTCTAACCGAACGGTGGACAAAACGCCGTCAAATCCGCATCCTGCCCCAAAATACAAAAAACCGAGGCAGTAAATGTTGAAGCAGACTCCGCCCAAGGGTGACACATATTACAAGGGCCGCGCGCAGAATTACGAAAAGCGCCGCCTGAAACAGGAATGGTGGCATGTCGAACAGCGCGAGATGAAATCGCTGCTGGAGGGCCTGCCCCGCAACCTGAAGGTTGTCGATATTCCCTTCGGAACCGGGCGTTTCGTGCCCTTCTATGCAGAACTGGGCCATGAGATCCACGGTCTGGACGCTTCGGGCGACATGATCGAGGCCGCGCGCGCGACGCTTGGAAAACTTTACGACAAATGCAGTTGCACCGTGGGTGATGCCGCGGCCCTGCCCTATGAAAACGGCGCTTTCGACCTCGTGGTCTCCACCCGTTTCCTGCGCGACATCGTGACCTTCGGCATGGCAAAGCAGATGCTGGCCGAAATGGCGCGGGTCACCTCGAAATATGCCATTCTGCAACTGGGAAATTCGCTCAAAGGGACGCGCATGCCCGAGGATGACGAGGTCATGGGGGGCAATCTGTCACGCGCCGGGGTGGACAAGCTGCTGAAATCCCATGGCCTGAAGGTGCGCGACCGGCGTCTTGTGAAGTCGGATGAGGAAGTGGGAGAGATCCACCACATCCTGTGCGAAAAGACCTGAGCCATGATGGTGGAATTCGTCGGATTGCCCGGTTGCGGCAAGACGACACTGACAGCTTCGCTGGAGCGGCGGCTCGCCGCTGCCGGGGTCCGTGCCCAGGGCCTGCGCAACGCCACCAAGTCGATCATGGCGCAGGAGCAGGCAAGGATCGGGTTCATCCGGCACCGGCCCGAACGCATCAGCCTTTACGGCCTGTGCCTTTTCGCCCGGTCGGCCCCTGCCCTGCATGACTGGGTGGTGCGCACCAGCCATGGTGAATTCACCACGCTGATCTGGAACATGGAGGCGATGTCACAACTGGGCATCGTCGGATCGCTTGGGCCTTCCGATCTCGTGGTTCTGAATGACGAGGGGTTCCTGCAACGGCTGGCCAGCAATTTCATCGCCGATCCCGACGACCCGACGCTGCCCGGCATTATCAGCCATGTCCCCCCCGAGATTCTGACCGTCTCGATCCGGATAAGCCCCGATCAGGCGCTGGACCGCGCACGCGGACGCCGCAAGGGCATCCCTCTCATCCTTCGGGCGCAGGGGGACGAAGAGGTCAGGCAAGGCTTTGCCCGTTTCGAGCAGGCGATTGAAAACGCCGTGTCCTGCCGGCAGGCGCAGGGTTGTGCGGTGCTGGAACTCGACGGGAACCTTCACCCGGATATGGCGGTAGCGACGGTGATGGACTGGCTCTCCCCCCGGATCGACGCGGTCCGTGCGCGGCAGGCCGCAGCTCCGCTGGTCCGGGTCAAACGCAAGCGGGCCCCGGAATGACCGCCCCCGCCCAAAGCTATCCCGACGCCCCTGAAAGCCTGATCCGGCAATGGAACCGGCGCCGGGGGCCGCTGACCTTTGCGCCGGGGGAATCGCTGCCGCCGACAGATTGCGATCTCGCCGCACTGGCGGGCAGGATGCTGACCGCAGCCTCCGAACCACCACCGGAGGGGGCCAGCCGTCACGCGCAAAAGAAACATGAGCTGGAACAGGATCTTGCAGGAAAAAGTGAACTTGCCCTGCTCAATGGCCTCCTGATCGCACATTTGCGCAAACGGCGCTTTCCGGCACACGCGCCGGCGCTGTTCCACCGGATATGGCGCGAAGAGGCCGCCAGATTGCTGGATGAACTTTCGACCCGCTGGCTGATCTCTTCGGTCATCACCTTTGCCGAGGCGGGCAAAACCGAGGACGAGCGCAGCCTTGGTCGCGAAATGGGGATGCTGTTTTCCGTGATGAAGCTTTACGAATACGAACGGCTCTACAGCGGCCTGCCCCCGGAAAAGCCCTTTGCCCTGCGCAACCGGATCGCGGCCGACCTGCCGCTTGACATGCCGGGGTTTTCTCTTGTTTCCGGGGGGTTGGACATCAATCTTCTGGCACCGATCTGGGAACGGGCACAGCGGCAGCCGGTCCTGGGGCCGCTGGCCTGTCATCTTCTGGACAAGCTCAACGCCGATCCGGGCACGCTTTTCCGCCGCATCGGCGCGATGCGAGAGATCAAGCGCGCGCGTCTCGCCGCCCGCAGGGCAGAAGGGTAACCAATGCGCGCCTGTCTCATCACCACCGCCAAGAACGAAGCGCCCTATTTTCTGGAATGGGTCGCGCATCACCTTGAAGTCGGGTTCACCGACATCGTGATCTTCCAGAATGACAGCGATGATCTGACCCATGAAACGCTGTCCTGCCTGCGCGACATCGGGGCGATCCAGTATTTCTACAACAAGGCCGGGCCCGGCCAGCATCAGGTCCGCGCCTACACGCGGGGCGCATCGCTCGAGCAGTATCATGCCGCTGACTGGGCCATGGCTCTGGATATGGACGAGTTTCTGGTGGTCAAATGTGGCGACGGGCGGCTGTCCGACCTGATGACCGCGATTCTCGACAAGGATGTGCTGCGGCTCAACTGGCGGATCTTCGGGTCGTCCTTTCACGAGGTTCTGTCAGAGGATCTGGTGACCGACCGGTTCCGTCTGGCAAACCGTCAGCTTGGCAGGGAGGAACAGTTCGGCGCCTATAAATGCCTGTTCCGGCCCGGGCATTTCGCCCGTCCCGGCATCCACCAGCCGAACAATTGCAAGGTCGACCCCGAAAGCCTGCGCTACGCCAACGGCTCCGGGCTGGTGGAGCCCGACTATCGCGTGATGAATTACAACTCGACCGACCCGGGCGGCTGCCGTCATGCGCAGATCAACCATTACATCGTCCGCGATCTGGCGAGTTTCATGCTGAAATCCGTGCGCGGGTCGGCACATCAGGCCGGGCGCACCATCGGGCATCGCTACTGGACGCAGCGCAACATGAACTTTGCCCGCGACGACGCGATGGACCCCTGGCTGCCGCGCATCCGGGCCCGGATGGCTGCTCTCGATGCCGCCTCGGAAGGCAAGTTGATGCGGTTGCGGCAGGTCTCGACCTTCACGCATCTGGCGCGCTATTACACCATGCTTCAGGAAAAACGCTTCAGGGCGTTCCGGCAATTCTGCCTTGATCGGCCCAATGCCGTGGATCACTACCAGATGAAACTCGATCAGGCGGCCGCAGAATGATTGACCCGTCACATCGGCTTTGCTTTCAGGACGCGGGAAACGGCAGGGAACTTGACCTTTGCGGACTTTCGCGCTAATGGCATCCGGTCCGGGGAAATTCCCCGGCCAAGACGCCGGGACGCCCGGACAAGTTGCGTCCCTTCCCTTCCTTTGCGGTCCGACGCCGCAATCACAGGACGCCTATGACCAATTTTTCCGACCTCGCGCTGGACCCGCGCGTTCTCAAGGCCGTTGCAGAAGCAGGCTATGAAACCCCCACCCCGATTCAGGCGCAGGCGATTCCGCATGCGCTGGAGGGCCGTGACATTCTGGGCATCGCCCA
Organism: Pseudorhodobacter sp.; assembly: GCA_046295215.1. Lineage (GTDB taxonomy): Bacteria > Pseudomonadota > Alphaproteobacteria > Rhodobacterales > Rhodobacteraceae > Szabonella. The sequence continues at coordinate 14,908 of JBKBNP010000005.1, forward strand.
GACCGGCACCGGCAAGACCGCCAGCTTCACGCTGCCGATGATCACGCTGCTGTCCAAGGGACGCGCACGCGCCCGGATGCCGCGCAGCCTCGTGCTGGCACCGACGCGGGAACTGGCCGCCCAGGTGGCCGAGAATTTCGAGATCTACGCCAAGCACACCAAGCTCACCAAGGCGCTGCTGATCGGCGGCGTGGCCTTTGGCGAACAGGACAAGCTGATCGACCGCGGCGTTGACGTGCTGATCGCGACCCCCGGCCGACTGCTCGACCATTTCGAGCGCGGCAAACTCCTGCTCAACGGCGTGCAGATCATGGTGGTGGACGAGGCTGACCGCATGCTCGACATGGGCTTCATCCCTGACATCGAGAAAATCTTCAGCCTGACGCCCTTCACCCGGCAGACCTTCTTCTATTCCGCCACGATGGCCCCGGAAATCGAGCGGATCACCAACACCTTCCTGTCGTCGGCCGTCAAGATCGAGGTGGCACGGCAGGCCACATCCTCCGAGACCATCGAACAGGCCCTGATCGAGGTGATACCGTCCCGCAAGGATCGCAGCTTTGCCGACAAGCGGTCGGTACTGCGCGCGCTGATCCGTCAGGAGGGCGAATCCTGCACCAATGCAATCATCTTCTGCAACCGCAAGATGGATGTGGATGTTGTCGCGAAATCCCTGAAGCAGCACGGCTTCAACGCCTCGCCCATCCATGGCGACCTTGACCAGTCGGTGCGCACCCGCACGCTGGACGGGTTCCGCGACGGTTCGGTGCATCTGCTTGTGGCTTCCGACGTTGCGGCACGCGGTCTCGACATTCCGGCCGTCAGCCATGTGTTCAACTTCGATGTGCCGAGCCACCCCGAGGATTATGTCCATCGCATCGGGCGGACCGGGCGCGCAGGGCGCAAGGGCAAGGCCTTCACGATTTCCGTGCCGTCTGACGGGAAGTATCTGGCCGCCATCGAATCGCTGGTGAAACAACCGATTCCGCGCGGCACCCTGCCCGAAGGGTTCACGCCCGAGGAAGCGGGCCCTGCCCCCGAACGCCGCGGCGATGCCGAGACAGGCCCCGCGAAACGCAGCCGCGGACGTGTCGGGCGCGGGCGAGGGGCGCGGGACGAGGATGCACCCCGGAAAGCCGAGGCGAGCATTGATCCGCCTGTGACCGAAGTGACCACCGCCCCCGTCGAAGCCGCCCCCCAGCCCGAGGCTCCGGCCGCCCCGCCCCCCGAAAGCGGACAGGACCGGGCAGAACGTCCGGCAGCGTCGCGCGACGACCGGCGAGGTGGTCGCCGCGAGGATCGTCGTGACGACCGGCGCGACGACCGCAGGGACCGTCGCGAGGATCGCGTGGTCGGAATGGGCGACCATGTGCCGGATTTCATCCTGCGCAGCTTCCGCATTTCCACCGCGACACCGGATGACGCAACCGAGGAAGAGAGCGAAGCGGTTCACGGCAACTGACCCGGCCCGAACCCGAGCGACCCAACGAAGAAGGGCAGCCCCACAGGGCTGCCCTTCTTCATTCCGCCAAGGCCCCTCCCGGTCAGACTGAGCGCCGTCCGGTCATTCTTCGGCCAGACGTGAAATGACCAGCGTGACCTCGGGTTTCTTGCCGATCTCCTCCATCGCGACCTGACGCAGCGTGCGACGGATCGCCTCTTCCAGCTTGGTGTCGTCGCGTAGAAGCTTCGGTCCCGACCGGGAGAGAAGGTCGGACAGCCCCGCCTCCAGAGCCTCCGCCAGATCGGCACCCGTCCGCCCCTTTGGCGGCAGCCCCATCAGTTCGACCCAAGGGTCGCCCAGCAACTCGTCGGATTCGTCAAGGATGACCGTCACCAGCGCGTGACCGTTCAGCGCCATTCGGATCCGGTCCCGCACCACCCCATCCCGCGCGCCGACCATCACCGATCCGTCCAGATAGGTCCGCCCAGCCTCGATATATTCGGCAACTTCGGGTGCATCGCCGGTCAGGTCGATCATCATGCCGTTGGTCACCACTTCGGATGCGCGACCGGCGGCCATGGCGATGCGGGCATGTTCGCGCAGATGACGGTGTTCGCCATGCATCGGGATCACCATTTCCGGGTTCAGGATCTGCTGCACGACCTCGAGATCGGGTCGGTTGGCATGGCCTGTCACATGATAGAGCCCGCCCGTATCGTCGACCACATTGACGCCCATTTCGGAATAGGCATTCATGATGGCAATCACGCCCCGTTCGTTGCCCGGGATGGTCTTGGAGGAAAAGAGGAAGGTATCGCCCTCTTTCATCTCGAGGCCCAGATACTTGCCCCGTGACAGTTGCGCCGAAGCCGCGCGGCGTTCGCCCTGACTGCCGGTCACGATCAGCATGAGGTTGCCGCGCGGAATCTCCTGCGCTTCCTCGGGGCTGATGAGACGCGGAAAGTCAACGAGAACGCCCGAATCCTCGGCCGCCGAAACCATGCGGCGCATCGCACGACCCAAAAGGCAGACGGTGCGGTCCGCGGCCTGTGCAGCCTCGGCCAGCGTGCGCAGCCGCGCCACGTTCGACGCGAAAGTCGTGGCAACCACCATGCCGCGCTGTGCCTTTATCAGATCCCGCAAAGGCTGGCGCAGCGACGATTCGGACCGGCCCGGATGCAAAGAAAAGACGTTGGTGCTGTCGCACATCAGCGCCTTGACCGGGCGTTCCTCGGCGATGGCCCGGAAGGTGGCGGCGTCCCAGGCTTCACCCACCAGCGGGTTTTCATCCAGCTTGAAATCACCCGAATGAACGATGCGGCCTGCCGGGCAGTCGATCACCAGCGCGGAACTTTCCGGCACGGAATGGCTGACCGGCACGAATTGCACATCGAATGGCCCCGCCTGGACGGTTTCCGGGCGCGGTGCGACAATGTTGATCGCGTCCTTGGGGTGGCCGAACTCGTCGAACTTCAACCGCCCGATCGTGCCGGTGAAGCGGCGCATATAGACCGGAACCTTCAACTGCCCCCAGTAATGTGCCAGCGCCCCGATATGGTCCTCATGCGCGTGGGTGACGAAAATCGCCTCCAGCCGGTCGCGCCGTTCCAAAAGCCAGGAAATGTCGGGCAGGATCAGATCGACCCCCGGTGTCGTGTCCATATCGGGAAAGGTCACGCCCAGATCGACGAGGATCAGCCGCTCCTTGTCCTCCGGCCCATAGCCATAGACATAGGCGTTCATCCCGATCTCCCCCGCGCCTCCGAGGGGAAGATAGATCAGACGGTTCGATTTCATGCGGTATCCTGTTCCTTGTTCAATTCGTGGATAAGGACGAGACCTTCCATGGTCAGATCGTCCTCTATGGCGTCAAATAGCTCGGTTCCCTGCTGGAACAGGGGGGCGAGGCCCCCGGTGGCGATAACCTTCATGTGGCTTTCGCGTTCCAGCCTGATCTGGCGCACGATGCCCTCGACAAGGCCGATATACCCCCAATACACGCCGGATTGCATGCAGGCCACCGTATTCGTGCCGATGGCGGATTGCGGCTTGGTCACATCAACATGCGGCAGTGCGGCGGCGGCCATGTGCAGCGCCTCGAGGCTCAGGTTCACGCCGGGCGCGATCACCCCGCCGATATAGGCCCCGTCCAAATCGACCACATCGAAGGTCGTCGCCGTGCCGAAATCCACCACGATCAGGTTGCCGCCATGGCGCGCGAACCCCGCCACCGTGTTCACCAGCCGGTCCGGCCCGACAGTGGTGCCCTGATCGACACGGGGGGCGACCGGCAGGCGACATTCGGGCTTGCCCACCACCAGCGGGCGGCAGTCATAGTAGCGGTTGCAGAACACCCGCAGGTTGAACACCACCCGCGGCACGGTGGAGGAGATGATCGCCTCGGTGATCTGCACTTCGATATTGGTCAGCCGCATCAGCGTCGTCAGCCAGACGAAATATTCATCCGCCGTGCGTTTGTGATCGGTGGCGATGCGCCATGTGGCGAGAAACCGCGCCCCGTTCCAGATGGAAAACACCGTATTGGTATTGCCGCAGTCGATGGCGAGAAGCATGTGCCTTGCTCCGGTTGGGCGGTCAGAAAAAGATGTCGGCGGCGGGAATGGCCTCCCGCCCCTTTGGCGTGGCGAGGATCAGCGCGCCGCTGGCATCCATATCGGCAAAGATGCCTTCCCGCGTCAGGGTTCCGGTGCGCGCGATGATCGGCTCGCCCAGCCTTGCGGCATGGGCCAGCCATTCGGCGCGGATTGGGGCAAAGCCTTCGGCGACAAGCCGCGCCTCCCAGCGGGCAAAGGCGGGGGCAAGGGCGGCAAGGAAAGCCTCGGGCGTCGCGCGCAGCCCGGTTTCGGACAAAAGGCTGACCGGAGGCAGCGCGCCCGGTTCAACACTTTCGGGCGGGGGGGCGGCGATCAGGTTCACCCCAATGCCAATGGCAAGCTGCGACACCTGCCCGGCGGCACCGCTGCTTTCGAGCAGGATGCCAGCCAGCTTGCCGCCATTGAGCAGCACGTCATTGGGCCATTTCAGGCGGAAACTGTCGGGCAACATGGTCAGGGACACACAAGCCTCCCGCAGCGACAATGCCGCCACGAAAGACCGCAGCGCGACCGCCTCGGCCGGGCCTCGCGGCATCAGCGCGAGCGTTCCGTAGAAATTGCCCCGCGGGCTGACCCAGGGCCTGCCCCGCCGCCCCCTGCCCCCGGTCTGCTCCGCCGCCACGATCCAGGTGGGCATCGTCGGGTTGAGCCGCAGCGCCTCGGCATTGGTGCTGTCCACCGACCGCAACAGGATCCGGGCCGTGCCCTCGGGCCAGCCCGGAGGAAGAGTGTCAGCGGACAAGCGTTTCCGCCGCAGCCTGGGCCAGCGCCTCGACCCCGAAGAGGTTGACGATCCCCGCAACCATCACGAAAGCAGAGCCCATCAGCGCCACCCATTGCACAGGTCCGATCCGGCCGTCGATGCCGTCGCCCTCGGTCCCGAAATACATGAAGAACACGATGCGCAGGTAATAGAAGGCCCCGATCACCGAAGCGACCACCCCCGCGATGGCGAGCCATGTCATGTTTGCGTCAACGGCGGCCTGAAGCACATAGAACTTGCCGAAGAAGCCCACCATCGGCGGCACACCTGCAAGGCTGAACAGCAGCACAAGCAGCGCCAGCGCCTGCAAGGGCGCGGTTTTCGACAGCATGTTCAGGCTTTCGATCGAGGTGACGGCGCGACCGCCCTTTTCCATCGAGAGGATGAAGGCGAAGGTGCCGATGTTCATTGCAACATAGATCGCCATATAGACCAGCATCGCCTGCACGCCGAACACCGTGCCCGAGGCCAGCCCGATCAGCGCAAAGCCCATATGCGCGATGGAGGAATAGGCCATCAGCCGCTTGATGTCGCGCTGCCCGATGGCGGCAATCGCCCCCACGAACATCGACAGCACCGCCAGCAGCGCGATCACCTGCCCCCAATCGCCCGGCACCGACCCGAAGGCGTCATGCATCAGCCGCGCCAGCAATGCCATGGCCGCCACCTTGGGCGCCGTGGCGAAGAAGGCCGTGACCGGCGTGGGCGAGCCTTCATAGACATCCGGTGTCCACATGTGGAAGGGCACGGCGGAGACCTTGAAGGCCAGCCCCGCGATCATGAACACGAGGCCGAACAGCACACCCAGCGGGATACCGTCCTGCAAGGTCGACAGGATGCCCGAGAACAGCGTGGTGCCCGCAAACCCGTAGGTCAGCGACGCGCCGTAAAGCAGCAGACCCGAGGAGAGCGACCCCAGCACGAAATACTTGAGCCCCGCCTCGGAGGATTTCGCGGAATCGCGCCGCATCGAGGCCACGACGTAAAGCGCCAGTGATTGCAGCTCCAGCCCCATGTAAAGCGCCATCAGGTCGCCCGCCGAGACCATGATCATCATGCCAAGGACCGAGAGCGCGATCAGGATCGGAAACTCGAACCGCAGCAGGTCACGCTTGACCAGATAATCCTGACTGATGATCAGCACGGCCGCGGCCGAAAGCAGGATGGCGACCTTGGCAAAGCGGGCAAAGCTGTCATCGGTGAACATGCCGCCAAAGGCCGACCGCTCGCCGCTTGTCCCCACCCCGATCCAGAGTGCCAGGACCACGAACAGCCCCGAGGTCAGCCACATCAGAAGCGGGCCGACCCGGTCCTTGCCGGTGTAGACCGCCCCGAGCAGCGCCGCCATGGCAAAGATCGCCAAGGTGAATTCGGGGAGGATGGTGTTGAAATCGGCGGAGGTCATCTCTGCTTCCTCATTCCATGGCCAGACGGGAGGCGTCCGTCACGGGTAGTGCTGCGTGATAATCCGCGACCAGTGCGGCGACGGTCGGGCCCATGATGTCGGTGGCCAGTTTCGGGTAGATCCCGAGGATCAGCGTGATCGCGACCAGCGGGGCCAGGATCGCCTTTTCGCGGCGGTCCATGTCGGTGATCGACTTCAGCGCCTCCTTGATGAGGTCGCCGAACACAACCCGGCGATAGAGGAAAAGCGCATAGGCCGGGGACAGGATCACCCCCGTTGCCGCCACGACCGCAACCCAGGTGTTGACCTGAAACGCCCCCGCCATGGCCAGAAATTCCCCGACAAAGCCGGATGTGCCCGGCAGGCCCATGTTCGCGAAGGTGAAATACATCATCAACAGCGCATAGGCCGGCATCCGGATCACAAGCCCGCCATAGGCCGACACTTCGCGCGTGTGCATGCGGTCATAGATCACGCCGACGCAGAAGAAGAGCGCGCAGGAAATGAACCCGTGGCTGAGCATCTGGAACATGGCGCCGTCGATGCCTTGCTGGTTCGCGGCAAAGATCCCCATGGTGACAAAGCCCATATGGGCGACCGACCAATAGGCGATCAGCTTCTTGATGTCCTCCTGCGCCAATGCCACCAGCGAGGTATAGACCACCGCGATGGCCGAGAGCCACAGCACCACATCGGACATCACATCCGACCCAACCGGGAACATCGGCAGGTTGAAGCGCAAAAAGCCATAGCCCCCCATCTTCAACAGCACCGCCGCCAGCACCATCGAGCCCGCCGTGGGCGCCTGAACATGGGCATCGGGCAGCCAGGTATGGACCGGCCACATCGGCATCTTCACCGCGAAGGAGGCAAAGAAGGCGAGGAACAGCAGCGTCTGGATCCCGCCCGGCACATGCAGCCCCAGCACGACCATATCCTGTGACGGGAAGTCATGGCGCAGGAGCGCGACCATATCCGTCGTGCCCGCCTGCACAAACATTGCCACCATCGCCACCAGCATCAGCACCGAGCCGAGGAAGGTGTAGAGGAAGAACTTGAACGAGGCATAGATCCGGTCCTTGCCGCCCCAGATCCCGATGATGAGGAACATCGGGATCAGCCCCGCCTCGAAGAACAGGTAGAACAGCACGAGGTCCAGCGCGCAGAACACGCCGAGCATCAGCGTCTCCAGCACCAGAAACGCGATCATGTATTCCTTGATCCGGTGTTCCACCGTCCAGCAGGCGGCAATCACCAAAGGCATCAGGAATGTCGTCAGCATCACGAGAAGAACCGAGATGCCATCGACGCCCATCTTGTATTTCAGCCCGAGGATCCAGTCATATTCCTCGACGAACTGGAACCCGGTGTTCGACGGGTCGAACCCCGCGATCACGAAGATCGACACGAGGAAGGTCGTGGCCGTGGCCACCAGCGCCACCCATTTCGCATTGCGCTGCGCGGCCTCGTCCTCGCCCCGCAGGAACAGCGCCAGGATCGCGGCGGCAACCGCCGGAATGAAGGTGATGATGGAAAGCAGGTTTTCCATTAGTGCGCCCCCCCGGAGAGCGTCATCCAGGTGACAAGGGCGGCGATGCCCAGAACCATGGCGAATGCGTAGTGGAAGAGATAACCGGACTGCGCGCGCCCCGCGAGGCGGGTCAGGCGCGGGATGAAGCCCAGAGCCACGGCATTGATGAAGCCGTCGATCACCGACCCGTCGCCCTTCTTCCAGAAGAAGCCCGCAATCCACATCGTGGGTTTCACGATGATCCAGTCATAGATCTCGTCAAAATACCATTTGTTGAGCAGGAAGAGGTAAAGCGGGCGCTGCTGCGTGGCCAACCGTCCCGGCAGGTCCGGGCTGCGGATGTAGAAGAGCCAGGCAAGGCCGAGGCCCAGAAGCATCGCGGCAAAGGGCGAAACCTTGACCCATTTGGGCACCGAATGGGCCGCATTGATGATCGTATTGGCCGGATGATCCGGGTCCGCAACGATGCGGCTGTCGACCATCGCCTGTCTTTCGGGCGAGAAGGGCAACATCAGCAGCGCACCGCGCGGGGCCACCGTTGGGAACGCCTCGGCGGCCAGCACCTCGGCGCCATTCGGCTCTGCCTCTTCTGCCGGATCGGATTCCACCGCGTGATCGTCGCCATGTGTCGCATCATGGTGCTGGACAATTTCCATCCCGAACCACGAGCGCACCGTCTCTTCCTTGCCGAAGAACACGTTGTAGAACAGCGCCCCCGAGAAGATCGCGCCAAGGCCGAGAACGGCCAGCGGGATCAGCATGATGCGCGGAGACTCATGCGCATGGTCATGGGTGTGATGATCCCCCCGCGCCTCGCCATAGAAAGTCATGAACATCAGCCGCCAGGAATAGAAGGAGGTCATCGCCGCTGCCACAACCAGCAGCCAGAAGGCATAGCTCGACCCGACATAGGCGCTTTCGATCACCGCATCCTTGGACACGAAGCCCGCAAAGCCGATCCAGCCGGTCAGCGGAATCCCGACCCCGGTGATCGCCAGCGTGCCGATCATCATGGCCCAGAAGGTCATCGGGATCTTTTTGCGCAGCCCGCCGTAATTGCGCATATCCTGTTCATGGTGCATCGCATGGATGACCGACCCGGCCCCGAGGAACAGCATCGCCTTGAAGAAGGCATGGGTGAAGAGGTGGAACATTGCCACCGGATAGGCCCCCACACCGGCCGCCACGAACATGAAGCCAAGCTGCGAACAGGTCGAATAGGCGATCACGCGCTTGATGTCATTCTGCACCAGACCCACGGTCGCGGCAAAGAACGCGGTTGTGGCCCCGATCACGGTCACGAAGGCCAGCGCATGAGGCGCGTATTCCATCAGCGGCGACATGCGGCAGACAAGAAACACCCCCGCCGTCACCATGGTCGCGGCATGGATCAGCGCCGAAACGGGCGTCGGCCCCTCCATCGCGTCCGGCAACCAGGTGTGCAGGATCAGCTGCGCCGATTTCCCCATCGCCCCGATGAACAGCAGCACGGAAATCAGCTCTGCCGCGTTCCAGTCGGTCCAGAGGAAGCGGATCGACATTTCCGCCAATGCGGGCGCCTGCGCGAAGATGTCGTCAAACCGCAGCGAGTCGATCATGTAGTAGATCGCGAACATCCCCAGCAGGAAGCCGAAATCCCCCACCCGGTTGATGAGAAAAGCCTTCATCGCCGCCGCATTGGCCGAAGGTTTGCGATAGTAGAACCCGATCAGCAGGTAGGAGGCGACCCCGACCCCTTCCCAGCCGAAGAACAACTGCACGAGGTCATCGGCGGTCACCAGCATCAGCATGGTGAAGGTGAAGAACGACAGGTAAGCGAAGAAGCGCGCCTTGTAATGCTCGTGCTGCTTCCAGTTGTCGTCATGCGCCATGTAGCCGAAGGAATAGAGGTGGACCAGCGCCGACACGGTGTTCACCACCACCAGCATGATCGCGGTCAGACGGTCCAGCCGGATCGCCCATTCGACGGCGAGCGAACCGCTTTCGATCCAGCGCAGGAGTGTCACCTGCTGCGTCACCCCGTCATGGGTCAGAAAGATGATCCAGGACAGGAAGGCCGCAAGGAAGATCAGCGAGGTCGCGATGATCTGCGCGGGCTTCTCGCCGATCAGACGCCAGCCGAAGCCGCAGATCAGGGCGCCGATGATCGGCGCGAAAAGGATGATCGTTGCCATGGCCTCAGCCTTTCATCACGTTGACGTCTTCGACGTCGATGCTGCCGCGGTTGCGGAAGAACACCACCAGGATCGCAAGGCCGATGGCGGCCTCCGCCGCGGCGACGGTCAGCACGAACATGGTGAAGACCTGCCCCACCAGATCCCCCAGATGCGAGGAGAAGGCGACGAGGTTGATGTTGACCGAAAGCAGGACCAGTTCGATCGACATCAGGATCACGATCACATTCTTCCGGTTCAGGAAGATGCCGAAGATCCCGATGACGAACAGCGCCGCCGCCACCGTCAGATAATGTTCCAGTCCCACCATTCTCGTTCCCTCCGGGGTCATCGCCCCGTTGAAGTTCCACGCCGCCGGGCAGCGCGTTTTTCGTTCAGAGGCCCTGACCGGGCTTCACATCCTTGAGTTCCATCGCCTTGGCCGGGTCGCGCCACATCTGGTGCAGCACATTCTGGCGCTTCACATCCTTGCGGTGGCGCAGCGTCAGCACGATGGCTCCGATCATCGCGACCAGCAGGATCATGCCCGCAAGCTGAAAGAGCAGCAGATACTGGTCATAGATCAGAAGGCCAAGCGCGCGGGTGTTTTCCACTTCCGCCATGTCGGGCGTCACCGCTTGCCGCAGGCCAAGCGCGCCATCGGCCTGCACCCAGGCCCCATAGGTCAGGCCAAGCTGCATCAGGATCACCACACCGACCAGCAGCGCCAGCGGCATGTGGCGGGCCATCTCGCCCTTCAACTCCGCGAAATCCACATCCAGCATCATCACGACGAACAAGAACAGTACCGCCACCGCGCCGACATAGACGATGATCAGCAGCATCGCGACGAATTCCGCCCCCAGCAGCACGAAAAGCCCCGCTGACGACAGGAACGCAAGGATCAGCCAAAGCACCGAATGCACCGGATTGCGGCTGATCGTGACCAGCAGACCGGCCGTAACAGCGGTCAGGGCGAAGGCGTAGAAAGCCAAATCGGCGACGGTCATTCTTTCGTCTCCTCTGTCTCGGCAAAGACGGCTTGCGCGATCTCCAGCGCCTTTTGCATGGCGGGCAACCCGCCGAACATGCTCATCTGCCAGATCACTTCGGCAATCTCGCGTTTCGTGGCGCCTGCGGCCAGCGCGTTGCGGATCGTGAGCCGCAGTTGCGCATCGGCCTGCGCGCCCAGAACCGTCAGCGCCGCAATCGTGACCAGAAGCCGCGTGCGCGCATCCAGCCCTTCAGGGTTGAAGGTCTTGCCGAACCACAGTTCCAGCATGTCCTTGGGCATGGTGGGAAAGAGCTTCTCGAACCCTTTCACATCCATGCCTTCCATGGCGGGCGCGAACGCCTTGGCCATTTCCTGACCCTGCTCCATCATCGCCTTGAACATCTTTGAAAAATCATCGGTCATCTGTAGGGCGCATCCAGTTCGAGGTTGCGCGCGATCTGCGCTTCCCAGCGTTCGCCATTGGCCAGGAGCTTTTCCTTGTCGTAGAAAAGTTCCTCGCGCGTTTCGGTGGCAAACTCGAAATTCGGGCCTTCGACGATGGCATCGACCGGGCAGGCCTCCTGACAAAAACCGCAATAGATGCATTTCGTCATGTCGATGTCATAGCGCGTGGTGCGGCGTGACCCGTCGTCGCGGGGTTCGGCGTCGATGGTGATGGCCTGCGCGGGGCAGATCGCCTCGCAGAGCTTGCACGCGATGCAGCGTTCCTCACCATTGGGATAGCGGCGCAGCGCATGTTCGCCGCGAAAGCGGGGCGACAGCGGCCCCTTTTCATGCGGATAGTTCAACGTCGCCTTGGGCGCGAAGAAATACTTGAACCCGAGGCCGAAGCCTTTGACGAAATCCATCAGCAGGAAATATTTCGTGGCGCGGGTCCAGTCGATTGCGCGTGCGTCGCCCATCCTCAGCCTCCCATCGTCCAGCGGGCCCAAAAGCCGCCCATGACTTCGAATTTCGCAAGGAATGCCACCAGAATGACCCAGCCCAGTGACAGCGGCAGGAACACTTTCCAGCCGATCCGCATCAACTGGTCATAGCGGTAGCGCGGCACGATGGCCTTCACCATCGCAAACATGAAGAAGAACATCGCCATCTTGCCGACCATCCACAGCGCGCCGTCGGGCAGGCCCGGGATGGGGGACAGCCAGCCGCCGAAGAACAGCAAGCTCATCAGCGCGCACATCAGGAAGATGGCGATATATTCGCCCGCCATGAACAGCAGGTAGGGCGTGGAGGAATATTCCACCATGAAGCCCGCGACGAGTTCGGACTCCGCCTCCGGCAGATCGAAGGGCGGGCGGTTGGTTTCCGCCAGGGCGCTGATGAAGAACAGGAACACCATCGGGAAATGCGGCAGCCAATACCAGTTGAAGAGGCCCCAATCGCCGCGCTGCGCCTCGACAATCGCGCCGAAATTCATCGAACCGGTAGAAATGATGATGCCGATGATGATGAGGCCCAGCGACACCTCATAGGAAATCATCTGGGCCGCCGACCGCAAGGATCCGAGGAACGGGTATTTGGAGTTCGACGCCCAGCCCCCCATGATGACGCCGTAAACCTCAAGGCTCGACACCGCGAACACGAAGAGGATCGCCACGTTGATGTCCGACAGCACCCAGGTTTCATTGAACGGGATCACCGCCCAAGCCAGCACCGCCAGCACGAAGGACAGCATGGGTGCCAGGAAGAACACCGGGCGGTCCGCGCCTGCGGGCACCACGATTTCCTTGACCACATATTTCAGCGCATCCGCCACCGATTGCAGCAGGCCGAACGGCCCGACCACGTTCGGTCCCCGTCGCATCTGGACCGCCGCCCAGATCTTGCGGTCGCCATAGACGAGGAACAAAAGGCTGACCATCACGAAGCCGATGACCAGAAGGCTCTGCGCCGCGATCAACACCGCAACCCCGAGGCCCGTTTGCAGAAAATCAGACATGTCGCCTTGTATCCCTCAGCCGTTCTTCTTCGTCTTTGTCGTCGTCAAACCTGTCGTCACACCGTCGGGATGCCCTGTGCGGCACAGTCGCGCACCGCCACCTCGGCATCTATCGTGGCCACTCCGGGGGGCAGCGCCGCCGAGATGGTGTAAACCGCATCCCCGCGCCAATTGCCACCCGTTTCCGCAACCTGCGTGCGCACATGGCGCGCAAATCCCGCCCCCCGGATCAGCGCATATTGCGCCGCAGCGCAGCGCCCGTAAGCGTCCACATCGCTGCGGTCGCGCGCTCCGCGCATGGTGACGTGGAAATTCACCAGATCCCCGTCCAGCAGCACCGTGCGGATGCCGCCATAATCGGGCCGGAAATCCGAACGGCCCGTCACACCTTCGCCCGCCTGCACGCAGGCCGCGATCCCGGCCAGCACGGGAAGCAGAAGGATGTGGCGTGCGCACAGGGGCATCCGTTACTCCGCCGCCAGCGGTTGTTCGCCGCGTGCCTTTGCCATGGCCTGCAATTCCCCCATCAGCGCCGAGGCGCGGGCAATCGGGTTTGTCAGATAAAACTCGCGCACTGCAGGCAGGAAATCGGCCTTGGCCGGATCCCGCAGCGGGATACGCGACCAGTCGTTTTCGGCAACCTCGTCAATCGCCCCAAGATGCGGCACCACCTCGATCATGCGGTTGCGCAGTGCGGCCAGATTGTCCCAGGGCAGTTTCGCCCCAAGCTCTGCCGACAGCGCGCGCAGGATGGCCCAGTTTTCCTTGGCCTCGCCCGGCGCAAAGCCTGCACGCAGCGCCAGTTGCGGGCGGCCTTCGGTGTTGACGAAGAGCCCGCTTTCCTCGGTCCAGGCCGCCCCCGGCAGGATGATGTCGGCCCGGTGCGCGCCCCGGTCGCCATGGCTGCCCTGATAGATCACGACTGCCCCGGGTGCGATTTCCACCTCATCGGCCCCGAGGTTGTAGACAACCTCTGCCCCGTCCAGCGCCGCCGTCATGCCGCCATCGGTCACAGCCCCCAGATCCATCGCCCCGACGCGCGAGGCGGCAATGTGCAGGACCAGAAGCTTTGCCCCCATCGCCTCGGCGGCCTTCATCGCCTGGCTCAGAACGGCCTCGCCATCCGCCTCGCGCAGCGCGCCCTGCCCGACGATCACCAGCGCGCCCTCTTGCGGCTTCGCCCCGGCGGCGAGTTTCACCAGCGCCGCACGGTCGGTTCCCAGATGGTTGTAGTCATAGGTCAGATCCGCCGCCGCCCCGATCAGCGACACCTGCGCGCCGCGCAACCATACCTTGCGGATGCGGGCGTTCAGAACCGCTGCCTCGTTGCGCGGGTCGGTGCCGATCAGCAGGATGGATTTGGCACCATCAATATCCTCGATGGCGCCCGTGCCGACATAGGCCGACCGGTTGCCTGCGGGCAGCTTCGTGCCATCGGTGCGGCACTCCACACGGCCCCCCATCCCCTCGATCAGCGTCTTGAGGCTGAACACCGCCTCCGCCGGGGCCAGATCCCCGATCAGGCCCGCAACCTTGCGCCCCTTCATCGCCGCTGCCGCCGCCTTCAGAGCTTCGTCCCAGCCCGCGCGGCGCAGCTTGCCGTTTTCGCGGATATAGGGCGTATCCAGCCGTTGCCGCCGCAGCCCGTCCCAGACAAAGCGGGTCTTGTCGGAAATCCATTCCTCGTTCACGCCGTCATGGTTGCGGGGCAGGATGCGCATGACTTCGCGTCCTTTGGTATCGACCCGGATGTTCGACCCCAAAGCGTCCATCACGTCGATGGTTTCGGTCTTGGTCAATTCCCAGGGCCGCGCGGTGAAGGCATAGGGTTTCGAGGTCAGCGCCCCCACCGGGCAGAGGTCGATGATATTGCCCTGCAAGTTCGAGGCCAGCGTTTCGTTCAGATAGCTGGTGATCTCGCTGTCCTCGCCCCGCCCGGTCTGGCCCATCTGGGTGATGCCCGCAACTTCGGTGGTGAAGCGCACGCAGCGCGTGCAGGAAATGCAGCGTGTCATGGTCGTGGCGACCAGCGGGCCAAGGTCCAGATCCTCGGACGCACGTTTCGGCTCACGGTAGCGGCTGAAATCGACGCCGTAGGCCATGGCCTGATCCTGAAGGTCGCATTCGCCGCCCTGATCGCAGATCGGGCAGTCGAGCGGATGGTTGATGAGCAGGAACTCCATCACCCCCTCGCGGGCCTTCTTGACCATCGGGGAATTGGTTTTCACGACCGGGGGCGCACCCTCCGGCCCGGGGCGCAGGTCGCGCACCTGCATGGCACAGCTTGCGGCGGGTTTCGGCGGGCCACCCACCACCTCGACCAGACACATCCGGCAGTTGCCCGCGATGGTCAGCCGTTCATGATAGCAAAAGCGCGGGATTTCCACGCCCGCCACCTCGGCGGCCTGGATCAGGGTCATCGCCCCGTCAACCTCGACCTCGATCCCGTCGATGATGATTTTCTTGAGGTTGCTCATCCGTTTACTCCGCCGCCGTCTGCGTGCAGCCATGGCTTTGCCACAGCCTTGCTTCTTTCAGATACGACCAGCCGAAGGCGTGGTCGCTGTCTCCATTCGCTTCGCGATGCTGCCATCGCGCCATGCCCTCGGCCAGATCGGGGCGATGCCCTGCGGGCACCCACCACAGCACCAGATTGCCGTTGCCGATCGCGTCATACCACTCCGCCTTGCGGGCATAGAACTGCCGATGCACCGTGTTCCAGACGAAATGCTCCAGACTCTCGACATTCTCCCAGACCGACAGCGTGGAGGCGATCCGGGGATTGTCACCGAACACCCCGCCCCCGTCCGTCTGCGCCTGATCCATGTCCTCATCCGACAGCCGCCAGACAAAGCCAGGCGACCGCGCGGCAAGCCCGTTCACCAGATCCAGCCCATCAACAAACCCCTTGATGCGCGGATCGTCCCAGTCATGGCGCAGGGTGCCGAAATTGAACTCGGCCAGATGCAGGGTCATGCACAGCCCTCCACGATCAGCCAGCCATCACCCACGAATCGGTCCCGGATGGATGCCTTGGCCCGTCCCTGACAGAAGCGATCTGCCGCGCGCCGTGCCTCTGCCCCTTCCCAGTTCTGGAAAGGCCGGTCCACCCGCCGCACCAGCACCGCCTGCGAGGCCCGCCGCGTCACGTCATAGGCCACCCCGTCCACCACGACAGGCCCCGGTGGCAAGGGCGCCACCGCAGGCACACAGGCGACAAGCGCCAGCGCCGTGATCGCGAGGAGGAGGACGTGATGCGTCATTCCGCCGCCATCGCCCCCATGCGCCCGGTCTTGCGGGCCTTGATGCGGTCCTCGATCTCCTCGCGGAAGGCGCGCACCAGCCCCTGGATCGGCCAGGCCGCCGCATCGCCAAGCGCACAGATCGTGTGGCCCTCGACCTGTTTGGTCACGGAAATCAGCATGTCGATTTCCTCGACCTCCGCCTCGCCGCGCACCAGACGGTCCATGACCCGCATCATCCAGCCAGTGCCTTCGCGGCAGGGCGTGCATTGGCCGCAAGACTCGTGCTTGTAGAATTTCGACAGCCGCCAGATCGCCTTGATGACATCGGTGGACTGGTCCATCACGATCACCGCCGCCGTCCCCAGCCCCGACCGCTGTTCGCGCAGCCAGTCGAAATCCATGATCGCATCATCGCACTGGCTTTGCGTCAGCAAGG
Source organism: Pseudorhodobacter sp. (assembly GCA_046295215.1). Classification (GTDB taxonomy): domain Bacteria; phylum Pseudomonadota; class Alphaproteobacteria; order Rhodobacterales; family Rhodobacteraceae; genus Szabonella. Next base: position 31,457 of record JBKBNP010000005.1, read on the forward strand.
GCACGGACGACCCGCCCGGAATTACCGCCTTGAGGTTTTTCCAGCCGCCCCGCACGCCGCCGCAATGACGGTCCAGCAACTCCTTGAGCGGGATCGACATGGCCTCCTCGACCACGCAAGGGTTCATCACATGGCCCGAGATGCCAAAGAGCTTGGTCCCCGCATTGTTCGGACGGCCAAAGCCCGCAAACCATTCCGGACCCCGCCGCAGGATCGTCGGCACCACGGCGATGGATTCAACATTGTTCACCGTGGTCGGGCAACCATAAAGACCAGCGCCCGCCGGGAAGGGCGGCTTCATCCGGGGCATGCCCTTCTTGCCCTCAAGGCTTTCCAAGAGCGCGGTTTCCTCGCCGCAGATATAGGCCCCCGCCCCGTGATGCAGATAGCAGTCGAAATCCCAACCCGATTTCGCAGCATTCTTGCCCAGGAGCCCCGCGTCGTAACATTCGTCAAGTGCTGCCTGAAGCGCCTCGCGTTCGCGGATATATTCGCCGCGAATGTAGATGTAGCAGGCATTCGCCCCCATCGCGAAGCTGGCGATCAAGGCGCCCTCGATCAGCGTATGGGGATCATGGCGCATGATCTCCCGGTCCTTGCAGGTGCCGGGTTCGGATTCATCGGCATTGATGACCAGATAGCAGGGCCGCCCGTCCGATTGCTTGGGCATGAAGGACCATTTCAGCCCGGTGGGAAAGCCCGCCCCGCCCCGGCCGCGCAGGCCCGAGGCCTTGACCTGCTCCACCAGCTTGTCCCGCCCGCGGGCGATGATTTCGGCGGTGCCGTCCCAATGGCCGCGCTTCTTCGCCCCCGCAAGGGTGCGGTCATGCATCCCGTAGAGGTTGGTAAAGATGCGGTCCTGATCCTTGAGCATCTGCTCTCTCCTTCACCCCTGACGCGCGCGCCAGATCTGATATGTCACGACCAGCGCCCAGAAGAACGCGGCCAAAGCTGCGAAGTCGAACAGGAAGGCATAGCGCGCCTCCAGACCGATCCGCCCGCCGATCCATTGCGCCCCCATCCAGACCAGCATCGTGCCCGCAATGACAAAGGCCACAAGCCTTGCCTGCCGTGCCAGACGCCGCTCATGGTCGGGGTCGGGGCGCATCGGTCAGACCGCCCCGCCCGCTGCCAGAACCTGTGCCTGCGCAACCCATTCGTCACGGCTGGCGCGGCCCTTGAACCCTTCGAGATTGTCGTCAACCCAGGCCAGTTCCTCGGGCGTCCAGCTGGCCACCTGATCGAAGTGATAGAAACCGAGCGAATGGAGCAGGGTTTCAAGCTTCGGCCCCACGCCCTTGATCCGCTTCAGGTCATCCGGCCCACCGGCCCGTGCCGCCGACAGCGCCGCCGGACGACGGCCGACCACCGGCGCATGAGCCGGGGCGGTCCAGACCTCCGCAGGTGCAGGCGTCGCAACGGGGGGTGTCGCTGCAACCACAGGCGGGACCACGGCCTCTGATGCCGCAGGCGTCGGCGTGGCCGCTGCGGCCGGGACTGCGGGAGTGGAGGCAGGCGCGGCTGAAATCGGCCCCGGACCCGCAGCCCGCGAAAAGCCAAGGATCACACCGGCAACAACGCAGATCACCAGACCAATGAACACGGCCTGCGTCAGGTCAAGCCCGACCACAACCATCGACACGCCCCCGGCAACAAGTCCGGCGGCGGCTGCCATGACCCATCCGGCCAGCAGCGGTGTTCCTGATTTCATCTCATCTGTCATCGCGATCTCTCCCTCTCAAGCCGTGGGGTGCGGCGTTTTCTGCGGTTCAGTCCTTGGTCTTGCCTTCCTCTGCCTTCTTCGCGAAGTCGGTCTGCCCGCCCTTCGCCAGTGTTTTCGCCTGCGCAACCCAATCGTCCCGGGTCACGCGGCCCTTGAAGCCTTCCAGATTGTCGTCGACCCAGGCAACTTCCGCCCCGGTCCAGTTCGCGATCTGGTCATAGTGGTAAAAGCCGAGACTGTGGCACAGTTTCTCCAGCTTTGGCCCGATGCCCCTGATAAGCTTGAGATCGTCCGCCTTGCCCTCCCGCGCCGCCGTCAATGCGGCGGGCCGGGTTCCGGGCACGGTTCCGGCGGCAGGCGAGGCCCCGGACACGACCGGCGTGCCCTTGGACTCAGCCGGTGCTTCCTGCACTGTCGCGCCGGTTTTATCTGCCGGACGCCGGGCGCCCGGCTTCGGTTCTGAAACCTTCGCGGAGACCCTCTCGGCCTTTGCAGCCTTGTCAAGCCAGGGCGTCAGGATCGGCACTTCCGTTCCGTCAATCCGCTTGACGGTATCGCCGATGTCCACCGCAAACTGGGCCGAGGCGTTGTAGGCATGCCGCCCCGCCTCGTGATCCTTGAGGCTGGTCAGCCCCGACAGCGGTTCCGACGCATAGCGCCCGTTCTGCGGCCCCGGCACCGGAACCTCGCCCCGCGAGAAGCGCGCAATCAGGTCACGCAGTTTTTCGGGCGTCAGATCCTCGTAATAATCCTTGCCGATCTGGGCCATGGGCGCGTTGGTGCAGGCACCCAGACATTCGACCTCTTCCCAGGAAAACCTGCCATCCGCCGAGAGCGTGTGCGGCGTCCTGGCGATCATCTCCTTGCAGACCGCAACCAGATCCTCGGCGCCGCAGATCATGCAGGACGTGGTGCCACAGATCTGGATATTCGCAACGGATCCAACCGGTTGCAGTTGGAACATGAAGTAGAATGTCGCCACTTCCAGCGCCCGGATATAGGCTAGGCCCAGCATGTCGGCGACATGCTCGATCGCGGGACGGGACAGCCAGCCCTCCTGCTCCTGCGCGCGCCACAACAGCGGGATGATGGCCGATGCCTGACGGCCTTCGGGGTATTTGGAGATCTGGCCTTTTGCCCATTCGAGATTCGCCGGAGTGAAGGCGAAAGAGGCAGGTTGGTCTTTGTGCAGGCGGCGCAACATTAATTACATCCTCCCTTAAGAACTAATTTGCCATTTTCCGCGGTCAACACACCTTCATCCAGCATCGTTCTGACCGTCCAGTCGAATAGGTGTGGAATTCGTTTTCCAAGCGATGCTTGCTCCTTATCAGAAAACCCAAGAATTTCACCGAAGCCGTTAACAAACGGCTCCCGGTCCCAAATTTGATCGGCGCCAATAACTTCGTTTAAAGGAACAAGATTCGGCATCTGGCAACCATAGCTTGAAATCAACTCCAACATTGAAGTCCGATCCTTCGCTTCAGAGACTTCTTCAAACCTAGCAACAAGTTGTGCCTTTGCTATAGATGCCTCACGCTTTTGATGCTGGCTAGCCGACATAATCGGTTGGCATGCAGTCAACTCTTTCCAACCATCTCGTTTCTTCAGTTCACAGGCAAAGTAGGAGGTTCTATCTTTAACTAGAACTTCGGAAGCTTCGGTTGTCCCAATTATTTCATAATTCTGAGAAACCTCGGCTCCACTCATGTCAGCGAACGAAATCGCGGGCATTCCAGCTATAATAGCACATACGACGTCAGATCTCACCGGTCGATCTCCCCGAACACCACATCCATCGTGCCGATGATGGCGGCAACGTCGGCAAGCTGATGGCCCTTGCAGATATGGTCCATGCTCTGCAGGTGCAGGAAGCCCGGTGCGCGGATCTTGGCGCGGTAGGGTTTGTTGGTGCCGTCCGCCACCAGATAGACGCCGAACTCGCCCTTGGGCGCCTCGACAGCGGCATAGACCTCGCCCGCCGGAACGTGGAAGCCTTCGGTGTAAAGCTTGAAGTGATGGATCAGCGCCTCCATCGAGGTTTTCATGTCGGCGCGTTTGGGCGGCGTGATCTTGCCGCGCGCCAGAATCTCGCCGGGTTCCGCCCGCAGCTTGGCCACGGCCTGACGGATGATCGAGGTGGACTGGCGCATCTCCTCCATCCGGCAGAGGTAGCGGTCATAGCAGTCGCCATTCTTGCCGACAGGGATCTGGAACTCGAACTCATCATAACATTCATAGGGTTGCGCGCGGCGCAGATCCCAGGCAAGGCCCGACCCGCGCACCATCACACCCGAGTAGCCCCAGTCGAGGATTTCCTGCTCGGACACGATGCCGATATCGGCATTGCGCTGCTTGAAGATGCGGTTCTCGGTCAAAAGCCCGTCGATGTCATCCAGCACGCGCGGGAATTCCACCGCCCATTGGTCGATGTCCTCGATCAGCTCGGGCGTGAGATCCTGATGCACGCCGCCGGGGCGGAAATAGGCGGCATGGAGCCGCGCCCCGCAGGCGCGCTCATAGAAGACCATCAGCTTTTCGCGTTCCTCGAAGCCCCAGAGCGGCGGGGTCAGTGCGCCCACATCCATGGCCTGCGTCGTCACGTTCAAGAGGTGGTTCAGCACCCGGCCGATTTCCGAAAACAGCACCCGGATCAGCTGCGCGCGGCGCGGAACGATGGTGCCGGTCAGCCGCTCTATCGCCAGACACCAGGCATGTTCCTGGTTCATCGGGGCAACGTAATCCAGCCGGTCGAAATAGGGCAGGTTCTGCAGGTAGGTGCGGCTCTCCATCAGCTTCTCGGTGCCGCGATGCAGCAGACCGATATGCGGGTCGCAACGTTCCACAATCTCGCCGTCAAGCTCCAGAACAAGGCGCAAAACACCATGCGCCGCAGGGTGTTGCGGACCGAAGTTGATGTTGAAATTGCGGATCTTCTGCTCGCCGGTCCGGGTGTCGTCGAAGCTGCCGTCCATCATGTCACATCCTCACCCATGTTCCGCCGCCAGCTTGCCGGGAGCCTCTCGGCATAGTGGCGCGCGACATATTCGTATTGTGGCCGCAGGATCGCACACGCGCGCGCCTTCTGCGCCTCGGGCATCGCCAGATCGGGGCCGGCCAGCACCCGCGCGGCAAAATCGCCGGACCGGGCCTCGATCCCCAGCCAGCGGCACAGCCGGTCCAGCCCCGGCATCGACAGCATTTCTTCCTGAAAGAGAACCATCAGCCGTTTCGGCTCCACCACCGCGCCAAGCCGTTCCAGCGTCGCGGCATAATCCCCCCGTTCGAGCGCCCCCTTGCGGCGGCCGTCCAGAACCTCGTCCAGCATCGAAAACGCCAGATCCGGCACCGCATCCAGCACCTTGGCGGCACGCGCGGCCATCATCCGCACCTGGCTCCAGAGCCGCGAAACCGGGTCGCGCAGCAGATAGAGAAAGCGCACATCCGGCGCCATGTCGGCCATCTGGCGTAAACGCGCCTCGGGCAACATGCCATAGGCGGGCGTGATATCGGCCACGACCGGGCGCGCAGCGCGTCCCGCCTCCAGATAGGCCAGGTAGGCCGGAATATCCTCGGCGCGCCGGTCCAGCACTTCGGCCCATTCATTGACATCGGCCAGTTTTTGCAGGGCGCGGTCGCGGCTGGCCCCTTTGGCACGGTCGATCTGGCGCATCAGTTTCTGCGCAAAGGCAATCTGCTGTTTCAGTTGCCGACCGAACGCGCCGGTCTCCAGCGTGTCAAAATAGTGCAACTCCTTGATCGCCCGCAAATGGCAGTCCGGATGCGCCGACAGGTGGTTGTAAAGCCAGGTCGTCCCCGCCTTCGTGGCCCCCACGCAGAGCAGAATTGTCGGCTCACCCCCCACCCGATCAGCCCTTGGCCTTGTCGTCGCCCGGAAGCACATATTGCGCGCCTTCCCAGGGGGACATGAAATCGAATTGCCGGTATTCCTGCACCAGTTTCACCGGCTCGTAGACCACGCGCTTCTGCGCTTCGTCATAGCGCACTTCGGTATAGCCGGTGGTCGGGAAGTCCTTGCGCAGCGGATTGCCGCGAAACCCGTAATCGGTCAGGATGCGGCGCAGGTCGGGATGGCCGGAAAACAGGATGCCGAACATGTCGAACACCTCGCGCTCGAACCAGTTGGCCGAGGGAAAGACAGAGGTGATGGAGGGCACCATCTCGTCCTCATGCACCGCGACCTTCAGCCGGATCCGCTGGTTCCGATACATCGACAGGAAATGATAGACCACGTCAAAGCGGGCCGGTCGCGTCGGGTGATCGACCGCCGTGATGTCGACCAGTGTCGAGAACCGGCAGTTGGCATCGGTTTTCAGCATCTCGACCAGTTGCACCAGAAAAGCGGGCATCACGTCGAGCGTCAGTTCGCCAAAGGCGACATGGGAAGCGATAACCGCATCCGGGCGGCGCATCTCGATGATCGCGGCCAGTTCCTGCATTGCTTCGGACATTTGCATTCTCCTCAACGGACCAGCGTGCCGGTGCGGCGGATTTTGCGCTGCAACTGCAAGATCCCGTAAAGCAGGGCCTCGGCCGTGGGCGGGCAGCCGGGCACGTAGATGTCCACCGGCACGATCCGGTCGCAGCCCCGCACCACGGAATAGCTGTAGTGGTAATAGCCGCCGCCATTGGCGCAGGATCCCATCGAGATCACATAGCGGGGTTCCGGCATCTGGTCATAGACCTTGCGCAGCGCGGGTGCCATCTTGTTGGTCAGCGTGCCGGCCACGATCATCAGGTCCGACTGGCGCGGGGATGCGCGCGGCGCGGTGCCGAACCGTTCCAGATCGTAACGCGGCATCGAGGTGTGCATCATCTCCACCGCGCAGCAGGCCAGACCGAAGGTCATCCAGTGCAGCGAGCCGTTGCGCGCCCAGTTGATGATGTCCTCGGTCGAGGTCAGCAAAAAGCCCTTGTCCTGCAATTCGCGGTTCAGCTCCTGCGTCGCAACCTCGCGGTCGGGGCCCGCCGAATTCGCCGTGGTCATCACTCCCATTCCAGCGCCCCCTTCTTCCATTCATAGGCAAATCCGACCGTCAGCACGCCCAGAAACACCATCATCGACCAGAAGGCTGTCATGCTGACCTCGCCAAAGGCGACCGCCCAGGGGAACAGAAAGGCCACTTCGAGGTCGAAGATGATGAACAGGATCGACACGAGGTAGAAGCGCACATCGAATTTCATGCGGGCATCGTCAAAGGCGTTGAACCCGCATTCATAGGCCGACACTTTTTCCGGGTCCGGATTGCGCACGGCAAGGATGGCGGCGGAGAGGAGCAGCACCAGCCCAAGCCCGACCGCAATCGCAAGGAAAATCAGAATGGGCAGGTATTCCCGAAGAAGTGCGTCCACGAGGGGCTCCTATCGCTGGCGACATGCTTGCCTCTGCCTCTGTCGGGCAGATTGATCTTTTGCTCCGTTTACTCTTCCCCCCTGCCGGGGTCAACCGAAGGTGGCTCCCATCGGCTGCGGCAAAACCTTGCAAATGCAGCCCGCATACAACGGGATACCAAAATTTTCTGCGCCGCGGCAGGAAAGTCTCAGTGCTGCCAGCCCGGGCGGCGCTTTTCGAAGAATGCCGCGATTCCCTCGGCGGCCTCATCCCCCTGCCAGCGTGCGACAAGGGCCGCGACGGAATGGTCGATGGCGGCCTGCCCCGAAAGCCCGCCCAGATCGCGGATCAGCGCCTTCGCCCCGGCCACCGCCCCCGGCGCGCAGGAGAGATAGGGGATGACCTCCGCCTCCACGCATGCGTCCAGATCCGCCTGCGGCACCGCGCGCGCCAGAAGGCCAAGCCGAACCGCCTCCGCCCCGTCAAAGAGGCGGGCGGACATGAACACCCGGCGCGCCATGGCCTCGCCCATGCGGGCCACGACATAGGGGCCGATGGTGGCCGGGATCAGCCCGAGCCGGGTTTCCGTCAGCCCGAAGCGCGCGGAATTGACGCCGATGGCCACGTCACAGACCGACATCAGGCCGACACCGCCGCCGAAAGCCTGCCCCTGCACCCGCCCGATCAACGGTTTCGGCATCTCGTTGAGCGCGCGCAGCATTCCCGCAAGCCGCCGCGCCTCGCCCGCGCGGGTGGCGTCATCCGCCTCCATCTGCGCGCGCATCCAGTCCAGATCGCCCCCGGCGCAGAAGGTCTCCCCCGCCCCGGTCAGCACGACCACCCGCACCGCCGGATCGGCGCCCAGATCCGCCGCCGCCGCCGCCAGTTGGTCCATCATCCCCGCCGACAGCGCATTGCGCTTGTCGGGGCGGTTCAGGGTCAGGGTCGCGACCCCGCGCGCATCGGTTTCAACCGAGATCGTGTGATACATGCCCATTCTCCTGCCCGTTGCCCCGCATCCCTTGCGCCAGCGCCGCCGCCTCGTCCAAAACCGCGATGTCCAGACCGGTCACGAAACCGAGCGCCGCCAGATGGCGGGCGACGGCCCCGGTTGCCACATTGCCCGCCGCCCCCGGCGCATAGGGGCATCCCCCCAGCCCCCCCACCGCCGCATCGAAGACGCGCAACCCCCGGGCAAGCGACACATCAATATTGTCCAGCGCGCGGCGGTTGGTGTCATGGTAATGCCCGGCAAGGCGCGATGCGGGCAGTTCCTCCAGCACGGCGGCCAGCATGGCGTCGATGGTTTCAGGCCGCCCCTTCCCGATGGTGTCGCCCAGGCTGACCTCATGGCAGCCCAGGTCGCGCAGGGAGGCCACGATACGGGCCACGGCCTGCGGGGCAACCGGCCCGTCAAAGGGGCAATCCGTGACACAGGAAACATAGCCCCGCAGCGCGATCCCGTTTGCAAGCGCCGCCTCCGCCACCGGCGCAAAACGCGCGAGGCTTTCGGCAATCGTCGCGTTCAGATTGGCCTTGGAAAACCCTTCGGAGGCAGAGCCGAAAATCGCCACCTCATCCGCGCCCGCCGCAAGTGCCGCCCCGAAGCCCTGAAGGTTCGGCGTCAGCGCGGCATAGGCGACACCGGGGACCCGGACGATGCCCGCCATGACCGCCGCCCCGTCTGCCATCTGCGGCACCCATTTCGGGGAAACGAAACTCGCCGCCTCGATCCGCCGGAACCCCGCGCGCGACAGGCAGTCGATCAGCGCGATCTTTTCGGAGGCGGGGATCAGCCGCGTTTCGTTCTGCAACCCGTCGCGCGGTCCGACCTCGTAAATCTCGACGCGGTCCATCGTTCAGCCCTCCACTGCGGACGGGTCCGTCTCCAGCCGGATCAGGGCGGCTCCGGCCTCGACCTGCGCACCGGGGGCGGTCAGCACCTCGGCCACCACGCCGTCGCGCGCGGCGGTCAGCGTATGTTCCATCTTCATCGCCTCCAGCACCGCCAGCCGGTCGCCCTGCCGGACCACCTGACCGGCAGTCACGAACACCGCCTTCACCAGACCCGGCATGGGCGAGAGCGTAACTCCTCCCCCCGCCCCGGCGTCCTGCTGGCGGTCCAGCGGGTCGATCCGGACAAGCGTCAGGACCGGGCGGCCTTCGGGCATCAGGACATGCAGACGGGGGCCATCCTCGATGACCTTCATCGCCCTGCGGCCTTCGACCGACCAGCCGCCCTCCGCCTGCCGCGTTGCGCGCAAGACCTGTCCCGAGAGGTCGACCCGCGCGGTATCCCGCGCCTCCAGGGACAGGCGCGCCGGGATCGGCCCCTCCGGCCCCGCAACTGCAACGGCCTGCGACAGCGGTTGCCAGAGCGTGAACCCCGCCAGCGCATCCCGCGACAGACCGGCCGCCGCGAGGATGCCGGTTGCCTCGGCGGCAAGGGCAAGCCCGTCACGCGCCGGAACCACCGTCAGCGCGTCCAGATCGCGCGCGATCAGCCCGGTATCGACGTCGCCTGCGGCGAACCCCTCATGCCGGGCCAGTGCATGCAGGAAGGCGAGGTTGGTGACGGTGCCCGCGACCTCCGTTCCGGCAAGCCCCCGTTCCAGCTGACGCAGGGCAGCGTCGCGGGTCGGACCATGGACAATGACCTTGGCGATCATCGGGTCATACCAGGGGCTGATCGTGTCGCCCGCCCGCACCCCGCTGTCGGCCCGCACCCCCGAAGGAAAGGCCAGATGCGCGAGCCGCCCCGTCGCGGGCAGAAACCCTGCGGCTACATCCTCGGCATAGAGACGCGCCTCGAAGGCATGGCCGGTGATTGCCAGATCCTTTTGCCGCATCGGCAGGGGTTCCCCCGCCGCCACGCGCAACTGCCATTCGACCAGATCGACCCCGGTGATCGCCTCGGTCACCGGATGTTCGACCTGAAGGCGGGTGTTCATCTCCATGAACCAGAAGCGGTCCGTGCGCAGCCCGTCGGAGGCATCCACGATGAATTCGACGGTTCCGGCCCCCTTGTAGCCGATGGCGGTCGCCGCGCGCACCGCCGCTTCGCCCATGGCGGCCCGCATTTCAGGAGTCATGCCGGGGGCCGGGGCTTCCTCGATCACCTTCTGGTGGCGACGCTGGAGGCTGCAATCGCGCTCGAACAGATGGACGGCGGACTTTCCGTCTCCGAAAACCTGAACCTCGATATGGCGGGGTTTCTCGACATATTTCTCGATCAGCACGGCGTCATTGCCGAAAGCGGTCGCAGCCTCGCCCTTCGCACTGTCCAGCGCATCCGCAAAATCCCCGGCGCGGTCCACACGGCGCATCCCCTTGCCGCCCCCCCCTGCCACCGCCTTGATGAGGACCGGCCAGCCGATTGCGGCAGCCTCCCGCGCCAGCCGTTCGGGCGACTGTTCGGCGCCCTGATAGCCCGGCACCACCGGCACGCCTGCCCCGGCCATCAGGGATTTCGCCGCATCCTTGAGCCCCATGGCCCGGATGGCCGCGGCCGAGGGGCCGATGAATGTCAGCCCTGCCGCTGCCACCGCCTCGACGAAACCGGGATTCTCGGAGAGGAAACCATAGCCCGGATGGATCGCCTCCGCGCCCGTCGCAAGCGCCGCCGCGATGATCGCATCGCCACGCAGGTAGCTGTCGGCAGGCCGCGCTCCGCCGATGGCGACGGACCGGTCGGCCAGCGCCACATGCAGCGCCGCTGCGTCCGCCTCCGAATGGACCGCCACACAGGCAATGCCCATCCGCCGCGCCGTGCGGATCACGCGGCAGGCGATTTCCCCGCGATTGGCGATCAGGATCTTCTGGAACATCGGTCCGGCTCCTTTGCTGAGCGGGGCGGGGGTTTTCCACCCCCGCACCCCCGGAAGGTATTTCTGCAAGGTGAAAGGCTACATCCGGAAAAGGCCGAAGCGGGTCGGTTCGATCGGCGCATTGAGAGCTGCGCGCAGGGACAGCGACAGCACTTGCCGCGTGTGGCGCGGGTCGATGATGCCATCGTCCCAAAGGCGGGCCGAGGCATAGAGCGGGTGGGACTGGCGGTCGAACATGTCGATGGTGGGCTGCTTGAAGGCGGCTTCCTCGTCATCGGACCACATGCCGCCCGCCCGCTCGATCCCGTCACGGCGGACGGTGGCGAGAACACCAGCCGCCTGCGCACCGCCCATCACGGAGATGCGGCTGTTGGGCCAGGTCCACAGGAAACGCGGGGAATAGGCGCGCCCCGCCATGCCGTAATTGCCCGCCCCGAAGGAGCCGCCCACCAGCAGGGTGATTTTCGGGACATTGGTGGTGGCAACGGCGGTGACCATCTTGGCGCCATGGCGGGCGATGCCTTCGTTTTCATATTTCCGGCCCACCATGAAGCCGGTGATGTTCTGCAGGAACACCACCGGGATATTGCGCTGGCTGCACAGCTCGATGAAATGCGCGCCCTTCACGGCGGCTTCGGAAAAGAGAACGCCATTGTTGGCGACGATGCCGACCGGGCAGCCCATGACATGCGCAAAGCCGGTGACGAGGGTTTCGCCGAAGCGCGCCTTGAACTCGTCAAAGCGCGACCCGTCCACCACCCGCGCGATCACCTCGCGGATGTCATAGGGGGTGCGCAGGTCGGCGGGCACCACGCCGAGGATCTCCTCGGGGTCATGGGCGGGTTCCTCGGACGATTGCCATTGCACGGTCTCCGGCTTGCGGCGGTTCAGATGGCCGACGGCGCGCCGCGCCAGCGCCAGCGCATGGGCATCATCCTCTGCCAGATAATCCGCGACCCCCGAGAGGCGCGTATGCACATCGCCGCCGCCCAGATCCTCGGCCGTGACCACCTCGCCCGTGGCCGCCTTGACCAGCGGCGGACCGGCGAGAAAGATCGTGCCCTGTCCCTTCACAATGATCGTCACATCCGACATGGCGGGCACATAGGCACCACCCGCCGTGCAGCTTCCCATCACCACCGCAATCTGCGGGATGCCCGCCGCCGACATCCGCGCCTGATTGTAGAAGATGCGTCCGAAATGGTCGCGGTCGGGAAAGACCTCGTCCTGATTGGGCAGGTTCGCGCCGCCGCTGTCGACCAGATAGAGGCAGGGCAGATGGCATTCTGCCGCGATTTCCTGTGCGCGCAGGTGCTTCTTGACAGTCATCGGGTAATAGGTGCCGCCCTTCACCGTGGCGTCATTGCACAGGATCATGCAGTCCTGCCCCGAAATCCGCCCCACCCCGGCGATCAGCCCCGCCCCGGGGGCGGCCCCGTCATAGAGCCCATGCGCCGCCGTCGCGCCGATCTCCAGAAACGGGCTGCCGGGGTCGATGAGGTTCGCCACCCGGTCGCGTGGCGCCATCTTGCCGCGGGCGGTGTGGCGGGCGAGGGCCTTTTCGCCACCCCCTGCGGCTGCCTGTTCCGCCGCCTCACGCACGAGGGCAAGCGCGTCCAGATGCGCCGCTCGGTTGGCACGCGCCGCGTCCGATCCGGGCAGGAAGGTCGAGCGGAACTTCATGATGTTCTCCTGTCGGGGCAGAGGGTGGATCGCCTCATTTCACGGCCTCCAGATCGAAGCGTCGCTGCCAGCCTCGCGCCTCGATCAGCCGCCCGCCCAGACCGAGCGCGGTGCAGACCGCCTTGTCGCCGACCGTGCAGGGATCGGGTGCGGAGGTGCGCCAGTGGTCATGCGCGGCGCGCAGGGCCTCGGGCCGGTCATCCCCGTCGGGATGGCGCGCGGTCGTGCTGTCAAGCCGGGAGCCGAGCAGGCGCGACAGATCGTCAAGACAGGCGCGGGAGGTGAACGGCCTGATCGTGCAGGCCGAAAGGGCCGTGCCGATGCAGCCGCTGTCCCTGCCCGCAAGGACCGGCAATTGCGCGGGAATGTCCTCCGCCGGGCCGGCCATGGCGGAAACGGTGACGCGGTCGCTGTCGGCAAGGCAGCGGTCCAGCACCCCAGCCGCATCCCCGGCATGTGCGAAACCCGCACCCCCCCCGAGTATAAGGCACAGGATAGGATAGGAAAATCCGGAGAACCCTGTTTTCATCCCAAGCCGATTTCTTGCAGCCATCCTGCATGCGCAGTGCTTTTCCGCCACGCCTTCGTGCGCAGGGCAAGGGCGGTCATGCCCTTCTCCTCCTGCGCGGTTCATCCCTGCGCCATCAACTCGCGCCCGATCAGCATGCGCCGTATCTCGCTTGTCCCCGCGCCAATCTCCATCAGCTTGGCATCGCGGAACAACCGGCTGACCACAGAGTCATTGAGGAACCCCGCGCCCCCCAGCGCCTGAACCGCCTGATGCGCCTGCACCATCGCCTGTTCGGAGGCATAGAGCACGCAGCCCGCCGCATCCGCCCGCGTCACCTCGCCCCGGTCGCAGGCGCGCGCGACCTCGTAGACATAGGCGCGGGCGGTGTTCAGCGCGACATACATGTCTGCCAGTTTGCCCTGCATCAACTGGAAATTCCCGATGGGCTGGCCGAACTGCTGACGCTCGCGGACATAAGGCATCACCTCGTCCAGACAAGCCGCCATGAGGCCCGTCCCGATGCCCGACAGCACCACGCGCTCATAGTCCAGCCCCGACATCAGCACCCGCACGCCCCGGCCTTCCTCGCCCAGAACATTCTCGAACGGCACTTCGCAATCGTCGAAAAAAAGCTGTGCCGTGTTCGATCCGCGCATCCCGAGCTTGTCGAAATGCTGCGAGGTCGAAAACCCCTTCATCGACCGCTCCACGATGAAGGCGGTGATGCCCCGGCTGCCCGCCTCCGGGTCGGTCTTGGCATAGACGATGAGGGTATCGGCATCGGGGCCGTTGGTGATCCAGTATTTCGTGCCGTTCAGAACGTAATAGCCATTCCGCTTCTCGGCGCGCAGCTTCATCGACACGACATCCGACCCGGCGGAGGGCTCCGACATCGCCAGCGCGCCGACATGCGCCCCCGACACCAGCCCCGGCAGGTATTTGCGCTTCTGCGCATCGCTGCCGTTGAGCTTGATCTGGTTCACACAAAGGTTCGAATGGGCGCCATAGGACAGGGACACCGAGGCCGAGGCCCGCGCGATTTCCTCGATGGCGACAACATGGGCGAGATAGCCCATCCCCGCCCCGCCGAACTCTTCCGGAACGGTGATGCCCAGAAGCCCCAGATCCCCCATTTCGCGCCAAAGGTCGGCCGGAAACACATTGGATGTATCCACCTCCGCCGCGATGGGTTTCAGCCGCTCCTGCGCCCAGCGATGCACCAGGTCGCGCAGGGCCGTGACATCCTCGCCCAGGTCAAACCGCATGGCCCCTGCAAACATCGCCGCCTCCAAGAATTGAACGTGTGTTCATTTAATATCCGATCCGCCGCGCCCGCGTCAAATGAAAATGCGGCCCGGGGACAGGGCATTGACAAAGCGGCCCACCTGCGGCACCGCCGAAAGACAGCAGAGGGAGCAGGACGGATGGATGCGGCAAGACAGGTGAGCGTCGGCAATGTGACCTTCGACAATGCGGGGCCGGTGGCCTTCATCCTCGGCCCCTGCCAGATGGAAAGCCGCGCCCATGCGCTGGAAATGGCCGCCGCCATCACCGAAATCGCCGCCGCCGCCGGGGTGCGCGCGGTGTTCAAGGCCTCCTATGACAAGGCCAACCGCACCAGCCTTTCGGGCGCGCGTGGCATCGGAATGGCGAGCGCGCTGGAAGTGTTTGCCGAGATCAAGGCGACCCATGGCTTTGCCGTGCTGACGGATGTCCACGACTCCGCGCATTGCGCCCCGGTGGCGGAGGTCTGCGACATCCTCCAGATCCCGGCGTTTCTCTGCCGCCAGACCGATCTGCTGATCGCCGCCGCCCGGACGGGGCGCGCGATCAATGTCAAGAAGGGCCAGTTCCTCGCCCCCTGGGACATGAAGAATGTCTTGGCCAAGATCACCGGATCGGGCAATCCGAACGTGATGCTGACCGAACGCGGTGCGTCGTTCGGCTACAACACGCTGGTCACCGATTTCCGCGCCCTGCCGATCATGGCCGAAACCGGCGCCCCGGTGATCTTCGATGCCACCCATTCGGTGCAGCAACCGGGTGGACAGGGCAGCTCCAGCGGCGGACAGCGCGAATTCGTCCCTGTCCTCGCGCGCGCCGCCGTGGCTGTCGGGGTCGCGGGCGTGTTCATCGAAACCCATGACGACCCCGACCGCGCCCCCTCGGACGGGCCGAACATGGTCCCGCTGAAAGATCTCGGCGCGCTCCTCACCTCGCTGCGCGACATCGACGCGCTCGTGAAGCATCGCACCTGAAACCCGGTTCCCTTTTCATCTTGGCCGAAATACCTCGGGGGGTGAGGGGGGCAGCGCCCCCCTGCCCGGCCAGCCCAAAGGCGCATCACCCGTCGCGCAACCCCATCCGCGCCGCGTGCCAGGCCGCCTCCGCCCGCGACCCGATGCCGAGCTTGCGATAGACGATCTTGATATAGCCCGCCACGGTGGTCTCCGCGATGCCCATGGCCTGCGCCACCTCGCCATTGCGCAACCCCCGCGCGATCAGCCCCAGAACCTCGCGCTCGCGGTCGGTCAGATTGGCCTCGGGCTCTGCCGCAGGGCCGGTATGGCGGAAATGATCCATGATGCGCCGCGCGATGGCCGGTGACAGCGCGGGCAGGCCCAGCGACAACTGCCCCAGTTGCCGGATCAGCACGGGTGCCGCGTTTTCCTTCAACAGATACCCGTCCGCCCCGGCCGAAAGCGCGGCCACGACGCTGGCGTCATCCCCCATGACCGTGGTCACGACACAGATCGTCGGCTCCGGCCCCTGCCGCAGGTCGCGCAGGAAATCGAGCCCCGACCCGTCGGGCAGGCCGAGGTCGATCAGCGCCAGATCAATGGGCTGCCCGAGATAGCCGCGCGCCGCGCGCAGGGTGTCGGCCTCCGACAGGCTGGCCTCGGGAAAGGCACTCCGCACGATCTCCCCCAGCCATCTGCGGGTTTCGGCAATATCCTCGACGATCAGGATGCGTCTCATTCCATCTCTCCGGTTCCGGTCGGGGCAAGCGGCAAGTCCGCGTGAAGGCTGGTCCCCTCGGCCCCCGTGCGCACCTCGAGCCTGCCGCCGCATTGCTCGATCCGGTCGCGCAGATTGGTGAACCCCTGGCCGCCCCGGATGTTTGCGGCATCAAATCCGCGCCCGTCATCGCCCAGCATCAGCGACAGGGTCGCCCGCCCTTCTCCGCCCGCCTGCGCACCGCCTCCCGCAGTCCCCGCGATGCGGATGATCGCACGGCGTGCCCCCGAATGACGCAGCAGATTGCTGATCCCTTCCCGAAGGAAGGCGCGCAGCGTGTGAACGACCCTTGTGGCAAGGGGCGTGTCGGAAACCCCGTCGGCCTGCCAGTCCAGCGCCACACCCGCTGCTTCCAGATGATCCGCCACCTCGGCGCGCAGATCCGCCAGAAGCCGTGGCAGGTTCAGGCTTTCCTGTGCCGGGTTCGAAATGATCTCGCGCAGGTCGGTCAGCGTCTGGCGGATCAGCAGATCCTTGCGGTCGACCCCCGGCGAATGCAGCGCCCCCAGCAGAAGCACACCGATATTGTCATGCATGTCGCGGCTGATCCGCCGCCGCTCGGCCTCCACCGCATCGCGGTAGGCGCGGTGCTGGTCTATGGCCCGCGCCAGCAGGGCCGCCATCCGGTCCGCCGTCGCCAGATCGCGCGAGGAAAAGAGCCGCTTCCCCCCACGCGCCCAGTCCAGTCGCAGCGCAGGCAATCCACCAACGGAGGGAAAGACAAGCGCCTCGCCATCCCGGTCCAGCCGCGCACGCTGCTCTGTCCCCGGCATGGGGGCCAGCGCCAGCGGCGCGAAGCGGTCGCGCAGCAGCGTGGACAACCTTGCGGCCTGCTCGGCAGGGTCATCAGCCTGCGCCACTTCGCTGAAGCGCAGGAAAAGATCCTCGACCGTCATCGCCGTGTCCCGCCGGAACCGCTCGGCCAGCCAGCCGCGCAGCGGAAGATAGGCCAGCGCCACCACCGCCAGCGACACTCCGATCGCCGGCGCGCGATCCAGCGCCAGACCGAAGATCAGCAGCGCGTCAAGCGCCAGCAGCAGGGCCACCCCGCCCCCGTAGAACAGCACCCGGAACGACCAGTCCGCCAGATCGAACAGCCGGTAGCGCAGCACCCCGAGGCAGAGCCCGACATAGATCAGGAGGAACAGGACGAAAGCCGTGCTTTGTTCCAGAAGCGGCGGGCGGTCCAGAAGCACCGGCACGATCACCGTCAGAACGAAGCCACCGGCCCCGAGCACCACCGACAGCCCGAACCAGCCCAGCATGGCGCGGGCGCGGATGTCGCGGCGGTTGACCCAGATCTGCGCCCCGAGCGTGGCCAGCAGAACCGCCATGGTCGCGGCCACGATGCCTTGCAGCATCGGCGCATGTTCCGGCCAGTCATCCAGTTGCAGCCACAGGATCACGCCGCCCAGCACCAGCGTCGGGGCCGCAAGCCGCAAGCCGCCCGCCAGGGGCTTTGGATAGATCAGGAACAGCGTCACCATGCCGATCCCGAAGATCAGCGTCCCGGTCAGATTGACCCGGCTCGCGATTTCGAACACCAGCGGGTCAAGCGCGATTTCCCGGGTGGAATAGAGCGCCGCCGAATGGGCGGACAGCGCAAGGCCGACGCCCGCAAGCAGAAGCATCCAGGCCGCCCGGTCCGACAGGCGCAGCGCCACCACCCAGGCCCCCAGCCAGAGCCCCGCCAGACCCACACCGAGTTGTGTCCAGAAAACGGCGGGCAGATTGCCCAGGGGACGGGTCGGCGCGGCTGCGACCGTCACGCTGCGTTGGCCATCGGGCGTTGCCAGATCGAACTGCACCGGACCATCGCGCAACGCCTCGTGCAGTTGCCCCTGCCGGTCCAGAAATCGCCGGATCGCAGGGGCCGATCCCAGCATGTCCGGCTCCTCGATCCGGTCGGCCGGTTCAAGGTCGAGACCACGATCCGGCAGCGCAAGCGGCACGATCCGCAGCACCTGCGTTCCGTCCGGCAGACTGCGGCCCGGCCCCTTGCCATCGGCCGAGCGCACGATGACAGTCCCTGTGTCGGAGATCCGCAGATCCAGCCCGACCCAGGGCTGCTGCACCGCGACAAAGACCGCCAGTGCCGCCTGCAGGAGGCCAAGCAGGATCGCAGCCGTCAGGACGGTTCCCGGGGCGACCAGCCTGAAGATGCGCGACCCCATGCGTCCCGCCCTTTCCCGTGCGACAGGCCTCATGACCCGCAATACGAAGCTTTAAGGCATCGACCCACCCCCCGAACAGGGGGGAGACGCCTGACCCTGCAATGCCCATAGCTTGAGCCGCCAGACAACTGGCTGCAATCGGGGAGAATTCGAACATGGGTAGAGTTGCGCGGATAGTGGTGGGTTTGACGGCGATTACCGGTCTTTCGGCATGCCTCGGCGGCGGCGGTGGCGGCGGTGGTGCAGGTGGCGGCGGCGGTGGCTCCTACCAATCGAGCTTCGACGCGGTCACGGCAAGGACACCGACCCAGAACATGCCCACCAGCCTCAATGCGAATTACAAGGGGCAGATGAAGGTGGATGTGAATGACGGCACCGATACGGGCACGGCCTACGGCGATCTCGACATCGCGGTGACCTGGACCGAAGGTCAGTCCGCCAACCCGTTCAGCGGAACCGCGTCGAATTTCACCGGGACGCTCGCCTCTGGCGCAACCGGCGACATCACGGGCTCTCTGGCGGTTGTCGACGCGCCTGTCGGGGCAATCACCCGGTCCTCTTTCGCGGTCCCGGCACCCGGCAGCGGCACGGTCAGTGTCGGGGCGGGCCAGTTCACGATGCGCGGCGATCTGACGGTCGATGGCACCGATTATGACACGACGCTGCTGCTGGGTGGCAATTTCTTCGGCTCTGGCGCGACCGCGATGCAGGGGGCTGTCTCCGGCGGCGTGAAGGAGAAAGGCACCGGGGGGGCCATCTTCGACGCCGCCGCAGGGGGCGCCTTCTATCTCATCCAGGATTGATCCTGCCGTCTGCTCCGACGACGGATCATAGGTCCGGCCCCCTGATTAGTCCCCTCGGGGCCGGACCCCCAAGACCTTGCGAACGGATCCGCGATGCGCAGCCTGATTGCCCTCCTGATGCTGGTCCTGATGCCCCTTTGTGCCAACGCGCAGGGGGTGGAGGCAGCCGAGCGCGCCATTGCCGCGGGCCGGATCAGCGAAGGCGTGGCCCTGGCCGAAGCCGCCCGCCCGGCGAACAGCAGCGAGGAAATCCGCCGCCTCTGGGCGCTCGCGGTCGGCTATGGGCGGCAGGGGCGTCCGCGCGCGGCAATTGCACCGCTGGAACGGCTGGTAGCCTTGCAACCGGCCGATCCGCGCTGGCGGCTGGAACTTGCAGGCGCCCTGGCCGAAACCGGGCAGGATGAACGCGCGGGCTATCACTTTGACCTCGCGCGCGGCGCGCAGGGGCTGGCCGCCCCCACGCGCAAGGCCATCGACGACCATATCGACCGGCTGGACCGCCGCCAGACATGGGAAGGCCATTTCCGCCTGTCGATCGTCCCCGAAAGCAATGCCGAAAAGCGCACCGGCGCAGAGCGCGTGACCATCGGCGGGCTCAATTTCGGGATCAATCCCAATGCGCGGCAGCGCCCGGCGACGGGGCTCGACATCGGGTTCGGCCTGACCGCCCTGCCGGTGATCGCCCCCGACCTGCGCGGGCAGGTCGGGTTCAGGGTGGAGGCACGTCTTTTCGACGGTCGGGCCGCCGATGACGTGACGCTCCGGGTCGGGGCCGGGCTGATCCGCTTTGCCGATCATGGCCAGCGCCTTTCGGCAGAGATGTTCGCCACCCGGCGCTGGCTTGCGGACCGCGCCTATACTCGTGCAGCGGGGCTGGAGCTTGGCTATTCGCGCCGCCTGTCGGAGCGCGTCAATCTCGGCGCGACGCTGCTGGCGGACCGGACCGATTACACCGGCACGCCCTTTCACGCCGACCGCGCGGCGCTCCACCTCAATGCCCTGCATGTCGTCTCGCCGCAACTGATGCTGCGCGGGGGGCTGCGGTTCGAAACCCGGCGCAGCGCCAATCCGGGCCTTGCCGGTCAGGCAAGCGGGCTGAGCCTTGGCGGGCAATATCTCTTTGCGGGGGGCATGCGCGTCGCGCTGGACCTTCATTTCGACCGCAATGATTTCGAGGGCCGGCATGCCCTTTTCGGCGTACAGAGGCAGGATCGCCGCCGGCAGGCCATCCTTCAGGTCACGAATGCCAACTGGAATTACCTTGGCTTCGCTCCGGTCCTGAAACTTGGCTATGACCGGCAGAAATCATCCATTGTGCTGAACGACTACCGCAACCTTTCCGCCGCCATCGGGATCACCCGCAGTTTCTGATCCACCCGTCCGGGGCAAGCGGCCCGGGGCCGGTCAATGCCGTGCGGCTCTTGCGCTTGATCTGCGTTCTTGGCGATGAGGGGAGAGGGAAATGGTGCCGCGTGTCCGACTCGAACGGACCACCTCTGGGTTACAAAGCCAGCGCTCTACCTGATGAGCTAACGCGGCGCGCACGCGAATCTCTTAAGCGATCAGATGAACCTGCGCAATCCGGCATTGGCTGCGGCCAGCCACCGGTGTCCGCCGAGATGAACGCAAGGGTCGCGGACAGGGTGCGGAACTGCCGGGAGTGTTGCCATTGCGGCGCGGGCAGGCGTGGCGGCGCAGATGCACGAGGCCCTTCCAGCCTCCCGCGTCGCCCCGAAAGCCGCTTTTCTCGCAACAGACTTGGCCCGGCCACGTCCCTGCCCTAGCTTCATGTCCATGCATGATCCGGTTCTCCTGTCCACCGACCGGGGCTTTTACTGCCCGGCGGGGGATTTCTTCATCGACCCCTGGCGCCCGGTTGACCGCGCATTGCTGACGCATGGCCATTCCGATCACGCGCGGCCCGGCCATCGCCGCTATCTCTGCGCCACGCCCGCCCTGCCGGTGATCCGCTACCGTCTGGGCCAGATCGAGGCCGAAACGCTGGACTTCGGCCAGCCCTTGCGGATCGGCGGGGCGACCGTCTCCTTCCATCCGGCGGGGCATGTTCCCGGCTCCGCGCAGATCCGGGTGGAGGTGGGGGGCGAGGTCTGGGTCGTCTCGGGGGATTACAAGCTGGAAACCGACGGGTTGTCGGAACCGTTCGAGCCGGTCCGCTGCCACGGTTTCGTGACCGAATGCACCTTTGGCCTGCCGATCTTCCGCTGGCCGGACCAGACCCGCACCGCCGAAGCCATCGCTGCCTGGTGGCATGCCAACCGGGCAGAGGGGAAGGTCTCGCTGATCGGCGCCTACGGGCTGGGAAAATCGCAGCGCATCATGGCCATGCTGGCGCAACCCGGGCTGCCGGGGCCGATCTTCACCCATGGCGCGGTGGAACCGGCCACGGCGATTCTGCGCGAACAGGGATACCCGATCCCGCCCACGACGCGCATCACCGCCGAAACGAGACCACCCCCGGATGCGCTGGTCATCGCGCCCCCGTCCGCACTTGGCAGCACATGGGCTGCGCGGCTTGGCCCGCGATCCGAGGCGCTGGCCTCCGGCTGGATGGCGCTGCGCGGCATCCGGCGGCGGCGCGGCGTGGCAAAGGGGTTCGTGCTGTCCGACCATGCGGACTGGCCCGGCCTCGACAGCGCGATCCGTGCAACCGGCGCGGAACGCATCCTTGTCACCCATGGCTATACCGATATTTTCCGCCGCTGGCTGGTCGAACAGGGCTTCGACGCCGCCGAGGCCACGACCGAATGGCAGGGTGAGGCGGCAGAAGATACCGAGGAAGTCAGCCCATGAGGCCCGGCGCCTTCATCTTCGCAATAGTTCCCACAGGAGCCACCGGATGCGCCATCGGACCGGGCGCATCCGGTAACGGGGGCGAACAGCCCAGCTTCCGCACTCTCAAGGATGCAATGACGTGAAACGCTTTGCAGCCCTGTTCAGCGCCCTCGACGCAACAACGAAAACCACTGCAAAGACCGCAGCACTTGCCCGCTATTTCCGCGAGGCGCCCGAGCGGGACCGGATCTGGACCATTGCCCTGCTGTCCGGCAGGCGGCCCAAACGGATCGCCTCCTCGGGCGACTTGCGCAACTGGGCGGCGGAGGCGACCGGGCTGCCGGTCTGGCTGCTCGAGGAAAGCCACGGGATTGCGGGGGATCTGGCCGAGATGATCGCGCTGGTGCTGCCCCCTCCAGCGGCCCGGTCGGAGGACCGGCTTTCGGACTGGATCGAGCGTCTTGGCGCCCTTGCAGGAGAGCCGGAGGCGGCGCGGTGTCGCGCGGTTCTGGAGGCCTGGGACCGGCTCGACCCGCTGGAGCGGCTGGTGTTCAACAAGCTGCTGACCGGGGGGTTCCGCATGGGGGTCAGCCGGGGGTTGATGACGCAGGCCCTTGCTGCGGCGACCGGGATGGAACCGGCCCGTCTGGCGCATCGGCTGATGGGAAACTGGTCGCCCGCGACGATGCGCTTTGCCGATCTCGTGTCACAGGACGGGGCGGCGGATGCGGCGCGGCCCTATCCTTTCGCGCTGGCCTCGGGGCTGGAGGGCGGGCCGGAAAGTCTCGGGTCGCCCGGCGAATGGATCGCGGAATGGAAATGGGACGGCATCCGGGGACAGATGATCCGCCGGCCCGGGGTTTTCGCGCTCTGGTCCCGGGGCGAAGAGTTGATGACCGACCGCTTTCCCGAATTCGTACAACTTGCGCGGCATCTGCCCGAAGGCTGCGTTCTGGATGGCGAGGTGCTGGCCTGGGACGGGACCGGCCCGCTGCCCTTTGCCGCGCTGCAAAAACGCATCGGGCGCAAGACGGTGCCGAAGGCTCTGCTGGCCGAGGCCCCTGCCCGGTTTCTGGCCTATGACCTGCTGGAACGGGACGGGCGCGACCTGCGCGATGCGCCGCTGTCCGTCCGCCGTGCGGCGCTGAACGGCCTGCTCGCCGCCCTGCCCCCGGACCTGCCGATCGGTCTGTCGGAAAGCGTCGCCGCCGAAAGCTGGGACGACCTTGCGACGGCGCGCGCATCGGCGCGGGAGCGGCTGGCCGAAGGGTTGATGCTCAAGCGCGCGGCCTCGCCCTATCACGCGGGCCGCAAGCGGGGCGACTGGTGGAAATGGAAGCTGGACCCCTTCACCGTCGATGCGGTGATGATCTATGCGCAGGCCGGGCATGGACGGCGGGCGAACCTGTTCACCGATTTCACCTTCGCGCTGCACGATGGCGCGGAGCTTGTGCCCTTCGCCAAGGCCTATTCGGGGCTGACCGATGCGGAGTTCCGCGAGATCACCGCCTGGGTGCGGCGCAACACGCTGGAACGGTTCGGCCCGGTGCGGCGGGTGCCGCCCGAACTGGTGTTCGAGATCGCCTTCGAGGGCATCCAGGCCAGCCCGCGCCACAAATCCGGCATCGCCCTGCGCTTTCCCCGGATGCTGCGCTGGCGCCGCGACAAGCCCGCCGGTGAGATCGACCGCATGGACACCCTGCGTGGGTTGCTGGCGGCAGAGCGCGGGGGCCAGCCCCCGCACCCCCGAGGTATTTGAACCAGGTGAAGGGGCAGAAGGCCGCATCCGGCTGGGGGTTGAAGTCGGGGCCTGCCTCCTCCTACATGCAAGGGATCAATCAAGAAGGTGAGACGATGCCCCTGCCGCTGCCCCGCCCCGTTTTCGACGTCAATGCCGCATCAGGGGGCTTCGGGAAGCTGCCGGAATGGGATCTGACGGATCTGTATCCCGGGCCGGAGGCGCCGGAATTCGCGCAAGACCTCGGCTGGCTCGAAGGGGCCTGTGCGGAATTCGCCGGACGTTATGAGGGAAAGCTGGACACGCTGGATGCCGCCGCCCTGCTGGACTGCGTGCGCGCCTATGAGACGATCGACGTCACGGCGGGCCGGATCATGTCCTATGCCGGGCTGCGCTATTACCAGAACACGATGGACGGCGAACGCGCCAAGTTCATGGCCGATGCGCAGGACCGCATCACCAGCTTCACCACGCCTCTGGTGTTTTTCAGTCTGGAATTCAACCGGCTGGACGAGGCGCATCTGGAGGGGCTGCTTGCGGAGAACGCGGGTCTTGCGCGCTATCGCCCGGTGTTCGACCGGATGCGCGCGATGCGGCCGCATCAGTTGTCGGATGAACTGGAACGGTTCCTGCATGACCAGTCCAGCGTCGGGGCCGCCGCCTGGAACCGGCTCTTCGACGAGACGATGGCCGGGCTGACCTTTGCACTGCCTTTCGAGGAGGAACCGCTGAACCTCGAGGCCACGCTCAACCTGCTGACGGATGCCGACCGGGCCAGGCGCGAGGCGGCAGCGCGCGTGCTGGCCGGGACTTTCGAGAAACATATCAAGCTTTTCTCCCGTGTTCACAACACGCTGGCCAAGGAAAAGGCGATCGAGGACCGCTGGCGCAAGATGCCGAGCCCGCAGCATGGGCGGCACCTGTCGAACCATGTGGAGCCCGAGGTGGTGGAGGCACTGCGCAATGCGGTTGTCGCGGCCTATCCCCGGCTCAGCCACCGCTACTATGCGCTCAAGGCGAAATGGATGGGGCTGGAGCGGTTGCAGGTCTGGGACCGCAACGCCCCCCTGCCGATGGACGATGTGCGCCTGGTGGACTGGGAGGCCGCGCAACGCACCGTGACGGAGGCCTATGCGGCCTTTTCGCCCAAACTCGCAGAACTGGCGGAGCCGTTCTTCACAAAGGGCTGGATCGATGCGGGTGTGAAACCCGGCAAGGCCCCCGGCGCCTTTGCCCATCCGACGGTGACAACGGTGCATCCCTATGTGATGCTCAACTACCTCGGCAAGCCGCGCGACGTGATGACGCTGGCGCATGAGCTGGGCCACGGGGTGCATCAGCGCCTTGCCGCGGCACAGGGGGAATTGCTGTCGGCAACGCCGCTGACGCTGGCCGAAACCGCCTCGGTCTTTGGAGAGATGCTGACTTTCCGCAAGCTGCTGGAAGGCGCGCAGACCAAAGCCGAGCGCAAGACCCTGCTGGCGGGCAAGGTCGAGGACATGATCAACACGGTGGTCCGCCAGATCGCCTTCTATGATTTCGAGTGCAAGCTGCATGCCGCGCGCGCAGAGGGCGAGTTGACCCCAGACGACATCAACGCGCTGTGGATGAGTGTTCAGGCCGAAAGCCTCGGTCCGGCATTCGACTTCATGGAAGGGTATGAGACCTTCTGGGCCTATGTCCCGCATTTCGTCCACTCGCCCTTCTATGTCTATGCCTATGCCTTTGGCGACGGGTTGGTGAACGCGCTCTATGCCGCCTATGAGGGCGGGCTTGCGGGATTCGAGGACAAGTATTTCGACCTCTTGTCCGCCGGTGGTTCGAAACATCACCGGGAATTGCTGGCACCCTTCGGGCTCGACCTTTCGGACCCGGCCTTCTGGGACAAGGGCCTGTCAATGATCGCGGGCTTCATCGACGAGTTGGAGGCGATGGAGGACTGACAATGTGCGGGGGCGCGTCAGCCCCCGCGCCGAGGCCCCTCAGCCCCGGGCAAGCGACTCAATCAGCGCCATGTGGAATTCGATCTGCGCCTCTGCCGACGGGGCGTCGGTCGCGATCGCATCGGCATCCACAAGGCTTGCAAGGTCCGGTTCCTGATCGACAATGCCGCCGCTGACCATGATCCAGGCCTCCGGATTGGACAGCCGCAGCGCAAGGATCAGCCGCGCCAGCGGAAAGATCATCGCCGATGTGCCGGCCGAAATCCCGATCACCGGATAGCTGCGGCGCCCGACATCCGCCACGATCTCCTCATGCGTCATCCCGGCCTTGAGGTCGATCTGCCAGCCGCGACGGCGCATGTAGTCGGCCGCCATGGTCACACCGAGCGTATGGCTTTCCCCCGGAACCGAAACGAAGGCCGCGACATTGGCATCGTCGCGCAGGATCCGTGCCGAGATGAAGACCTCGCGCAGATGCCGCAGGATGCCATAGATGCGCCCCGCCCCGATGATGACATCGGCAAACCCGACCTCGTCACGCTCCCAGCGGCGCCCGAGTTCGCGCGCCGCCACGGCGAGATAGCCAAGATGCAGCATGTCGGGCGACATGCCCTCTGCCTGTGCGGCCACGACCAGATCCAGCGCGGCGTCATGCCGGTCCGACACAAGCGCGTCACACATGTCCTCGATACGGGACGCATCCGGCAGACTGGCGGGCGAGAGGCTGCGATGCCGCTCGTCAAGCCGGGAAATCACTTCCCGTGCAAGATGCTCGACCACCTCCGGGGACAGGCGCCTGCCGCTTTGTTCAAGCATGGCGACGGCCCGAGAAATCGTCGTTTCCGCACATCTGTCTTGCAATTGCATGTTGCGACCCTGCGCTGAATCCCCGCCGCAGATCGGACCGGAGCGGTCGATACTGCGATTCCCATTCAGCTCCCCGGGTCAGAATAGCAGAGAGAACATGTCAATCAAGCCTTACACACTTTTGCAGAAATACACGCCAAGGGAGAGTGGAAGTTACCAGCAAACCTCTGAAACTGAAATGGAAACAGTTGGGCCCGGAAGGTGGGTTCCGGGCCCCGGGGCGTGAGGGGCGAAGAATCGGGTCAGAAATTATGGCGCCGCGATCTCCTCCGCCGCGGCAAAAACCCGGTCCATCATCGCCTGCGTGCCGCGCGAAAATTCCAGCGGACAGGGATAGGGCGCGGCCTGCCGCACCGACCGGCAAAAGGCGGCAACCTGAAGCTCGTAATGGTTGACGGAGGGAAACCGCTCGGTCGTGACGCTGAGACCGGGCCGGTGCAATTCAACCCGCGCCTCGCCGAACACCCGCGCATTGAAGGGCGTCGTCAGGCGCACCATTCCCTCGTCACCCTGAAACACCATTTCCTGCCGGGGAAAAAGCCGCGTGGAGGTCAACGCGGAATAGGTGAAACGCCCCATCGGCCCCCTCAGACTGCCGGTCACCTGCGCCCAGGTGTCGACGCCATTCTCCATGACGACCCGCGCGCGGATCTCCTCGGGTTCCGCCCCAGTGACGAATCGCGCCCCGCCATAGGTATAGACACCGATGTCACGGATGCCGCCGCCTGCCGCATCGGCCCGGTTGCGGATATTGGCAGGGTCGGGATTGTTGTAGCAAAACACCGTATCGACATGGCGCAGTCGCCCGATGGCGCCGCCCTGCACCAGTTCCGCCGCGCGATGCCATTGCGGATGATGCACGATCATATAGGCCTCTGCCGCCAGCTTGCCCGCGGCATCGCGCGCGGCGATCAGGTCGTCGAACTCCGCCTCGCGCAGCGCCATCGGCTTTTCGCACAGCACATGCTTGCCTGCCCGCAAGGCGCGCAGGGTCCATTCGACATGCAGATGGTTGGGCAGCGGGATATAGACCGCCTCGATCCCGGGATCTTCCAGCAGCGCCTCATAGCTGCCATGCAGCCGCAGCCCCGGACAGAAGGCCGCAAAGGGTGCTGCCTTGCCCGGATCGGAGGTGGCGAGCGCGACCAGTTCGGCCCCCGGGGCGGCATGGATCGCAGGCCCCATGAATTCGCGTGCGAATTTCGCAGCCCCCAGAATTCCCCATTTCACGGCACTGTCCATCGCTCTCTCCCTGGCTTTCGCGCGGATGCTACGGCAGATCGCCCCATGGATGAAATGCCAAATGCGCGCCCGCCCGGTTCAGCCATCAGCCCCGAAACCGCGCCAACGCGCAGACCCGTCCGCCATCCTGATCCGCCTGGGTTTCACCTTGGAGGAAATACCTTCGGGGGTGAATGCCGCAGGCAGAGGGGCCAGACAGCCCCCTGCCCGGCCCCAGGAAAAAGCCACCCCGACCACACAGGCGGGGCGGCTTGGGCCGGGTCGGTCTGCGCCCCGGTCAGGCAGGGATCAGCATGCCCTTGCCCTTGGCCAGTTCGCGCATCCGGCTCTGGAGCTTTTCGAAGGCGCGCACCTCGATCTGGCGGATGCGCTCGCGGCTGACGCCATAGCTTTCCGACAGTTCCTCCAGCGTCACCGGCACATCCGAAAGACGCCGTTGAACGAGAATGTCCTTCTCGCGGTCATTCAGCACGGCCATCGCCTCCAGCATCATGCCCCGGCGCATTTCCAGCTCGTCGCGTTCGGCATAATCCGCCGCCTGGTCGCTGTCCTCATCTTCCAGCCAGTCCTGCCATTGCGTGCCGCCGCCATCGTCGGACCCGACCATCGCGTTGAGCGAGGCATCCCCCCCCGACAAGCGCCGGTTCATCGAGATGACCTCATCCTCGGTCACGTTCAGATCCTTGGCAATCTGGGCCACGTTCTCGGGCCGCAGGTCGCCTTCCTCCAGCGCGCCGAGTTTGGCCTTGGCCTTGCGCAGGTTGAAAAACAGCTTTTTCTGCGCCGAAGTGGTGCCTAGCTTCACAAGGCTCCAGGACCGCAGGATATATTCCTGGATCGAGGCCCGGATCCACCACATCGCATAGGTTGCCAGCCGGAATCCCTTTTCGGGGTCGAACCGCTTGACCGCCTGCATCAACCCGACATTGGCCTCCGAAATCACTTCGGCCTGCGGCAGCCCATAGCCACGATACCCCATGGCGATCTTGGCCGCGAGCCGCAGATGCGAGGTGACCATGCGGTGCGCGGCCTGCGCGTCCTGATGGTCCACCCAGCGTTTGGCCAGCATGTATTCCTCTTCCGGTTCCAGAAGCGGAAACTTGCGAATCTCCTGCATGTAGCGGTTGAGTCCCTGTTCAGGGCTCGGCGCGGGCAAATTGGCATAGGTCGTCATCGGCACTGTCCTCCTTCCCCTCTTCGCCGGGCGGCGGGCCGGGGATCGGCCTATCTGGGGGTTGCGGACCATCGGTTCAAGAACGCCGCTACCATCTCCCAATGAACGAATGATGATCGTGGTTCCGTCGCGCGACCAGATCTGTGTCAGCGGCCTCACGCATATGTCAGCGT
Source organism: Pseudorhodobacter sp. (assembly GCA_046295215.1). Lineage (GTDB taxonomy): Bacteria > Pseudomonadota > Alphaproteobacteria > Rhodobacterales > Rhodobacteraceae > Szabonella. The sequence goes on from JBKBNP010000005.1 coordinate 60,479, forward strand.
TTGTGACGCATTTTTCCGCCCTTTCAAGGGCTTTGACCGGATCAGGGCACCCGGTCCTGCCCTGTCGCGCGCAACGCCCCGATCAGCGCCTCCATGTCGGTCGGCAGGGGGGAGGCGAATTCCAGACGCTCGGCTGTCACCGGATGGTCGAACCCCAGCGTTGCCGCATGCAGCGCCTGCCGGGTGAACCCCTCCACCGCCAGAACCCCGGCCGCGCCCACCGCCTTGGCCGCCAGCCGCCGCTTGCCTCCATAGACCGGATCACCGATCAGCCCATGGCCCGCATGGGCCAGATGCACGCGGATCTGATGCGTGCGTCCGGTTTCCAGCCAACATTCCACCAGCGCCGCCGCCGGAGGTGTACCGAAAGGCTCCAGCACCCGCGCGCGTGTCACGGCATGCCGCCCCGTCCCGTCGGCGCAGACCGCCTGCCGCTGGCGGTCGGTGCGGTGCCGGGCCAGTCCGGTGCGGATGCAGATGATCCCGCCCGGCTCGAAACCCAGTCCCTGCACGCCCCGCAGGCGCGGATCGGCGGCATCGGGCACACCATGGGTCACCGCCAGATAGCGGCGGTTGACAGTGTGGGCCTCGAATTGCGCGGCAAGGCCGTGATGCGCACGGTCGGATTTTGCCACCACCAGAAACCCGCTGGTGTCCTTGTCGATGCGGTGGACGATGCCGGGGCGTTTTTCGCCGCCCACTCCGGACAGATTGCCGCCGAAATGATGCAGCAGAGCATTGACCAGCGTGCCCGTCCACGATCCCGGCGCGGGGTGGACGACCATCCCCGCAGGCTTGTCGATCACGATGAGGTCGTCATCCTCCCAGATCACCGACAGGGGAATATCCTCGGGCAGCGTATCCACCTCGGCGGCCGGTTCCAGCATCAGCGCGTAGTCCTGCCCTTCGGTCACCCGCGCCTTGGGGTCGGTCACCGCTACACCCTCCAGCGTCACCGCCCCTTCGGTAATCATCCGCATCAGGCGCGAGCGCGACAGCGCCGCCTGCTCTGGCACATCGCGCGCCAGCGCCTTATCAAGGCGGTCGGGGGGATCTTCCCCGATCGTCACGATCAGAACGGAAGGCAGAGGCATGGATCAGGCTCCGGAAGAAGAGGTCAGGCTGCCGCCCGGCCTGCGGTTTCTCAAGGCGCTGGTGATCGTTCTCACGCTGACCCTGATCGGGGGTGTCATAACGGTCGTCGCGGTGATTGTCACCCGGATGCCGCAAGCCACGCGCCCGCTGCCCGCCCTGCCCGACGCGGTGCGCCTGCCCGAAGGCACGACGCCGCGCGCGATCACCTTCGGCGAGGGCTGGCTGGGCGTTGCCACCTCGGATGACCGGTTGCTGGTCTTTGCCCCCGACGGTCGGCTCTTGCAGGAGATTGCGCTGACGCGGCCCTGACCGACGCCCCACAGCCTGAGGTTGAGATTGACAGGCACAGGCACGCCCCATCAACTGCACCGCAGGCACCGTATCGGAGAAGCAGCATCTTGTCGGCCCGACCAGACCAATCGGATGAGATCGTCCGTCAGCTCGATCTGATCTGGCGTGAGCGCTGGCTGCGGATCGGCCTGACCAATTTCGCCTATGCGCTTTGCGTCATCTTCATCCCGGTCTGGATCGCGCTGGCCTGCGCGGTCGTCAACCTGGCGGCCGAGATCCTGTCGATGCGCCTCATGCGCGGTCTTGATCCGCGCGGGCATGTCTGGCGCCACCGGATTGTCCTGATGCTCAACTTCCTGATGGAATTCGCCTTTGCGCTGGCTCCGGTTCTGGTCTGGCACAGTCAGGAGGCCTATGCCAAGCCCTTTGCCGTTGGCATGGTGATGACCACCCTGTTGCAGGTGGCAACCGTGCGCGCATTGCATTTGCCGATCGGTCTGGCGGGGTTCGCGGGGGTCGCGGCGGCCGTTCTGCCCGGCAACGCGATCTACTGGATCGCGCGGGACGACCTCTCGGGGCTGGTTCTGTCCACGCTCTGCGCGGCGGGCGGTCTGACCTATGCGCTGGTGGCCCTGCTGTCCAATCACCGGCTGAACGCCGAAAGCATCGATGCGCGCAGAAAGGCCCTGGCCGGGGAACGCGCGAAGGGGCAGTTCCTGGCACAGATGAGCCATGAGTTGCGCACCCCCCTGAATGCGATCCTCGGCATGGGTCATGCCGAAATGCGCCGCAGCCGGGACATGCTCAGCCAGCAACGGCTGTCCGTTCTGATGGCCTCCGCAGAGGGGCTCTCGACCATTCTCGACGATATTCTGGATCTGTCGGCAATTCAGGAGGGACGGATGCCGATCCGCCGCCAGCCGATCCGGCCCAAGCGCGAGATCGAGGCGACACTCGCCCTGTTCCAGCCCGACATCGAAGCGGCGGGTCTTCACCTGACGACCCGGATCGACGGCAACCTTGCGGGGCGGGCGATGGTCGATCCGCACCGGTTGCGCCAATGCCTTTCGAACCTGTTGTCGAATGCGATCAAGCATACCGCCATCGGGGAGATCCGTGTGACAGCCGGGCGTATCGTTGCCCCGGACGGGACCGAACTGCTGGAAGTCGAGGTTGCGGACAGTGGCGGGGGCATTCCGCAGCATCTGCATGAGGTGGTTTTCGAACCTTTCTGCAATGCCCCCGACCTGCCCCGCCCCGTGCCGAAAGCGCGGTCGGAACAGGCCCCGCATTCCGAATCGCTGGGCGCGAGGACGCATCCGCCCCTGCCTGCGGCACAAAGCAACGGGCTTGGCCTTTCGATCAGCCGGGCACTGGCGCGCCAGATGGGCGGCGATCTGGTGATCCGTTCCGCCGCTGCGGACACCGGCAAGAGCGAGGCGAAGGCTGACAATGCGATACGCGGCGCGGCCTTCCGGCTGACCGTCACCTTGCCACAACTGCCGACTGCGGCGATGGACGCGGATGACGCTGCAACCCCTGGGCCCGGAGCCGCCGCCCCTCCGGCGGCGGCCCTGCCGGCGAACCGGCCCGAAAAGGGCCTCCGCGTGCTGGTCGTCGATGACATTGCGACCAACCGCCTTGTCGCCTCCACCTATCTGCGCATGCTGGGCGCCAGCATGATCGAAGCGTCAAGCGGCGAAGAGGCCCTGGCCCTGCTGACGGACATGCCGCCCGATCTGGTGCTTCTGGATATGAACATGCCGCGGATGGACGGCCGAGAGACGGTCCGCCGGATCAGGGCGATGCACGGCCCGGTGGGAACCGTTGCCGTAATTGCGATGACGGCGGATGCGTTGAGCGAACATCGCGAGACCTATCTGGCCAGCGGTGTGGACGGATACCTCTCCAAACCGCTCAACCCCGAACGGATGGCGGCCGAGATTGCGGCCGTTCTGGCCCGCTGCGCAGAACGGAACCAGCCAGAACGGCCATGACCTGAACGGCAGGCGCGTTGCGCGGACCCCTTTGCCGGTCCTGACCGACCGACATGCCCATCTTGTCAACCCCGCCAAGGGGCAAGCTGTGGCAGGAACAGCAGGCCAGTTCTCCCGAACCGGAAAAGACCGGATCGCTGCACAGCGGCTTGCCAGGCCCCACCGTGCCAGACAGGTCTTGGCCCGACAGGTCTTGACCATTTCCGGCCCTGCGGCTCAACTCGCAAGGCGGCCTGAGAGGAAAGACATGATGTTCAGCCGGGAAGACCTCGAAGACGCCAGCCGTCTGGTGGCCCGCCACATGCCGCCGACGCCGCTGCATCACTGGCCGCTTCTGTCGGCACGGCTGGGGGCAGAGGTCTGGGTCAAGCACGAGAACCACGGGCCGACCGGGGCCTTCAAGGTGCGTGGCGGCATCACCTTCATCGACTGGCTGCGCCGGACCCAGCCCGACAGTCCCGGCATCATTACGGCAACGCGCGGCAATCACGGCCAGAGCCAGGCGCGGGCCGCCACGGCAGCGGACCTGCGCGCGGTGGTCTATGTGCCGAAGGGAAATTCGGTGGAGAAGAACGCCGCCATGCGGGCTTTCGGGGCCGAACTGCGCGAATTCGGCGACGATTTCGACATGGCCCGCGAAGAGGCGATGCGCGTGGCGGCAATCGAGGGGCTGTTCCCGGTTCCCCCCTTCCACCGCGAACTGGTGCGCGGGGTGGCCACCTACGCGATGGAGATGTTCGTTGCCCGACCCGATCTCGATACCGTTTACGTCCCCATCGGCTGCGGCTCCGGTATCTGCGGCACGATCGCCGCGCGCGACGCGCTCGGGCTTTCGACCCGGGTTGTGGGCGTGGTCAGCACCGGCGCGCAGACCGCTCTCCTGTCGGTGCAGAACGCGGCACTGACACCGACAGACAGCGCGCACACCTTTGCCGATGGCATGGCCGTGCGCGTTCCGGTGGCCGAAGCCTTGGAGATCTATTCGAAAGGCGCCGAGCGGATCATCGCCGTCAGCGATGACGCGGTGGCCGAGGCCATCCGCATCTACCTGAGCGATACGCACAATCTGGCCGAAGGTGCGGGGGCCGCGCCCCTTGCCGCTGCCCTGGCCGAGCGCGGCCAACTCGCCGGTCAGCGCGTCGGCGTCATCCTTTGCGGTGGCAATATCGACAGGGGCTGGCTGCAAACCATCCTTGAGGGTGGCACACCCGAACCCTGAACCACCCGCCTCGCAGTCAGTTGGTCTTGCGGCCCGGCATGAAGGGCAAGGGCAGGATCGGCACGCCATCCTCGACCAGTTGCCGCGCCTCTTCCGGGCTCGCCTCGCCATGGATCGCGCGTTCGGGCTTGTCCCCCAGATGCATGGCGCGGGCTTCCTGCACGAAGCGGGGGCCGATATATTCCGACCGCGCCTCGACCTCGCGGCGCAGGGCTGCAATCGCGCGTTCGAGATCCGACGAAGGCCGCGCCAGCGACATATGCGCAGCGCCCGACGCGGCCGAACCGGGCGCAGAAGAACCGGAACCCGGCACAGCAGATGCCGCTGGTGCTTCAGGATGCGGGGCGGGCGCCGCGTCTTGCTGCCGGCCATGGGAAACCGCCGGGGCCATGAGGGCCTTCTCGATCCGGCCATTGCCACAATGCGGACATGTCAGATGCCCTGCCCCGGCCAAGGCCTCAAAGGCGGCCGAAGTCTGGAACCAGCTGTCAAACCCGTGGCCTTCGGCACAGCGGAGAGTGTAGACGATCATTTGTCGCGCCCCGGTCTGCGCCCCGTCAACCGGCACGCATTTGCACTGGGCCGCCCGGCAGGAAAATCCTGCCTCTGACCCCTCCTGAACATAGTCCGAAATACCGGAACCTCAAGCGCCCCGACGCGGCGAAGCCTCGTCCACCAAAGGCGAAAACCCGGCAATGAGATCGCGCAATTCCGGTTCATCCACCATGTTGGCGGCCTCGGCGGTGCTGCACCACAGGCGGTCACGTTCGTCCCGTTCAGGAAATTCCGGGGTCAGCGCCGCCACTTTCAGTGCAAAAACCCGCACATGGCAGGGTTGCACGGTCTCCTTCGGGCCGCCCCGCCCAAGAACCTTGTCATAACCATAGCCCCCCAGACAGGCACCAAGGGCGTCGGGGCGGACGCCGGCCTCTTCCCAGGCCTCCCGCGCGGCGGTTTCAGAAGGGGCGAGCCCGTCGATGGGCCAGCCTTTCGGAATCACCCAGCGTCCGGTTTCCCGGCTGGTAATCAGCAAAATCTCCGGCCCAAGTTTTCCGCTCCGCCAGCACAGCGCCCCATATTGCACGGCATCCGCCACGCCAGTCCCGTTCTGCTCTGCCCTGCACGCCATATCACCACCGCCTGTTCATGGCACTTCTGCCTGCCTCACTCGCTTCGCCGCCACCGTTTCCCGGCAGGTTCGGCGCCGGAAGTCCCGCATGCGGGTCTTGCCGGTGTCGTTGCAGGTAATATAGTCCAAAATCGAAGATATTTCAAAGGCAGGAGCCTGAATTGCCGGTTAAATCCTGCATGAAAGCGAAAAAATCCGCATGATGGCACAGGTCTTCGGCATGTCCCCGGCCATTCAGGCGCCAGGATCCGGTCGGCAAGCAACGCAGGGGCCGATCTTCATCGGCTCCGAAATCTACCGCGGGTCGTCCTATGGCGCGCGCCATCCCCTGCGCGTTCCGCGCGTGTCAACGGTGATGGACCTGTGCCGGGCGCTCGGCTGGCTCGGCCCCGGGAATTACCGCACCAGCCCCCGCGCGCGACCCGCAGCGCTGACGCTCTGGCACCACCCGGGTTACATCGCGGCCCTGCAGGAGGCCGAGGCGCAGGGGGAGGCCAGTACGGAAATGCAGGCGCGGTATGGGCTGGGAACGCTGTCCAACCCGGTCTTTCCCGAAATGTTCCGCCGCCCGGCCACCGGTGCCGGGGGCGCGATGCTGGCGGCGGAACTGCTGGCCGAGGGCGGCGTGGTGCATCTGCCCGGGGGCGGAACCCATCACGGCATGCCCGACCGGGCCAACGGGTTCTGCTATCTGAACGATGTGGTGCTGGGCATGATCGCGCTGCGGCGCGCAGGTGTGCGGCGCCTCGCCTATGTCGACATCGACGCCCATCACGCCGACGGGGTGGAGGCCGGTTTCGCGGGCGACCCGGAGGCGCTGCTCCTCTCGGTGCATGAGGCGGGGCGCTGGCCGTTTACCGGAACCCTTGGCGACGATGGCGGCGGCAATTGCTTCAACCTGCCGGTGCCGCGCGGATTCAACGACAGCGAGATGCGCGCGGTGCTGCACGACCTGATCCTGCCGCGCGTCACCGCGTTCCGCCCCGATGTGGTGATCCTGCAATGCGGGGCCGACGGGCTGGAGGAGGATCCGCTGGCGCGGCTGTCGCTGTCGAACAACGCCCATATCGAGGTGCTGCGCGCGCTGCGCCCCCTCTCGCCGCGGTTTCTGGTGCTGGGGGGCGGCGGCTACAACCCCTGGTCGGTCGGGCGGCTCTGGTCGCGGGTCTGGGGAGAACTGGCCGGGCAGGACATCCCCGACCGCCTGCCTGCGGCGGCAGAGACCGTGCTGCGCGCGCTCGACTGGCGCGGCGGGGGCAGGCCGCCACCGCAGGAACGGTTGCTGACCACCCTGGCCGATGCCCCGAGGGAGGGGCCGGTCCGCCCGGACATCCGGGCAGGGCTTGCGACGCTTGCCGGGCGCGCGGCCCCCTGGGGGGCGTGATGGGACGGCGCCGGGGATCCTCGGGGTGGCGGGTGTTCTTCGGTCTGGACCTGCCGGACCATCTGCGCAACCGGCTGGGCGTCGAGGTGCTGTCGCTGCGCCTGCCCCGCCGGGTCGATCCGGCGGACCTGCATCTGACGCTGGTCCATGTCGGGGAGGTGGCGCCGCTGACACTCGATGCCCTGCACGAAGCCGCCGAGGCCCTGAGCATGCCGGGATTCACGCTGCGCCTTCAGGGGTTCGGGCTGTTCGGCAAGGCCGCTATCCATTCGGTCTGGGCCGGGGTCGCGCCCGAACCGGTCCTGACCGCCTTGCAGGCAAAGCTGGAAACCGCGCTGCGCCGCGCCGGAGCCCCGATTGTGAAACGCCGCTTCCTGCCGCATGTCACCTTGGGCCGTTTCGCGCCGCTGCCTCCGGATGAAGCGGCACGGCTGATCCGAACCATTGCTGGAGGCACAGGTTTTTCGACGGAGGCTTTCGAAGTGCGTGATTTCATCCTGTTCCGGTCCCATCCCGGCGGCGAGGCGCCCCGATACGAGGAACTGGCACGCTACCCTTTGCGGCAGCGCGCAACAGACTGACGGAAAAGGGGGGCTGTCTGCCCCCCGGCCCGGATCGGCAGGGCCGACCCGGACTCCCCCCGAGGATATTTCCCGACAGAAAAAGGAGAGCCGCTTTTTCTGTCTGCAAATATCCCCGCCGGAGGCATCCACCACCGGCAACCGACGCTGTCAGATCCGGCAGGCGAGCGCGGCGGTAAAATCGGCGCTGTGACGCAAGGGGCCGAGGTCGCGCAACTGCGCGCGGCCGCGCACCACCCGGGCCGCCAGAAGGCGCGACCAGTCGGCCGACGCGACGATCACCTCGGTCCGCCCGTTGCAAAGGCGCACCCCTCCGGCGATTGTCCGATCTCCGATCCGGTGATTGCTTACACCGCCGATCCGCGCGATCTCGCGCAGCCGGTTGCCGTCGAGGGTGACAAACACCAGTTCCCGCGCCAGATGCGGGCGGTCCACATAGGCGATGACGGGCGTGCCATCCCCTGCCAGATCGCCGATCCCCGACGGGGCGAGCCAGCGAAAGCGCGTGCCGATATGGGCGGTGGCCGCCCGCCGCTCCAACTGGCCCGAAGCGTCGGAATAGGACCAGACCGCGAGCCGCGCACCGAGGCGTTCATGGCTTTCCACGACAACGATCTCGGGCCTGCCATCGCCGGTGACATCCCAGAGCCGGGGGGCGGTATCCTCGAACACCAGAGGGGGATGCAACGTGACCCGCATCACCTCCGATCCGTGGCGACAGGATCCGCAGGACTGCGCCCAGACTTCGAGCCGCGTGAAGGCGGGAATATCGCCCAGAACATGGTGCGGATAGCGCCCGGTCGGGTCCGACAACACCGCCCGCACCGGCCAGGCCGGGGTCTCCGCGCCCGGCTGCGCGGGACCGGGGCCTGTGGTTTCGACGCGGACGGTCTCGGCCGCCAGCGGCCAGCATGTGAGGGCGACAAGGCAGGACAGCGCGCCCGTCCTTGTCCCGCGCCCCATGCCTCAGATCTGCTTTTCGGGCATCTGCACGCGCAGCCCGTCCAGCGCGTCGGAAACCTTGAGCTGGCAGGTCAGGCGCGAGCGGTCCGGGTCGGGCGCCCAGGCGAAGTCGAGCATGTCGGCCTCCATCGCATCTTTCGGCGGCAGACGGTCCACCCATTCGGGGGCCACATAGACATGGCAGGTGGAACAGGCGCAGGCACCGCCGCAATCGGCCTCGATGCCGGGGATGCCGTTGTCGCGCGCGCCTTCCATCACCGTCAGGCCGGTCGCGACCTCCACCACATGTTCGCGGCCGCCATGTTCCACATAGGTGATCTTTGCCATCCGTCGGTCCTTTTCGCTGTCCTTTGGGGCAGGCTGTCCTGCGCTTTTCCGGGACATAGGCGAAAACCGCCCGCTTTGCCAGTGCGACAAAGCCTCTCTGCGCCGGGCTGGTGAAGGCTCTGACGCGGAGGCGGTCTGTTCCCTCTCATATCGGCAAAACCACTGGAGGCCCGACCCATATTGCCCCCCTGTCCCGGGCGCGGTTCTGCGGCCCGCCACCTGCCGAGGCACGCGGCCTGCCCGAACCCGGCGACGCGAACCGGCTGGAAACCATCCCGCTGGCCTGCATCCCCCGGACACGGCCTTTTCCCGCTGCGCCCGCCCCGGATGAAAGCCGCACTTTCCATGCCGCCATTTGCCGCTATGCTGCAGGCTGGCAATCCGGCCCTCATGTCCGACCTGATCCACGGCCCGATGTATCGCACCCTTCCGATCATTCTCTCGCTCGGCCTTGGGGCCTGCCAGACAACGCCTCTGCCGCCAGGAGCGGCGCAGAATCTCTATATCGAGTTGATCCCGAAGCGCGGCGATACCCCGCCAACCAGCCCGCCCGACGCCTGCTGGGCCACCGATACCGTGCCTGCGGTGATCGAGACCGTCACCCAACAGATCCGCGCCGAGCCCGAGCGCAGAGCCCCGGATGGCCGCTTGATCCAGCCTGCCGTCTTTCGCACCGAAACCCGGCAACGCATCGTCAGCGACCGGCGCGAGGTCTGGTTCCAGACACCCTGCGCGGACGAGCAGAGCGTGGAGTTCATCGCCTCGCTGCAACGGGCGCTGAAGGCGCGGGGATTCTATCTGGCGCCGGTCACAGGCGCGCTCGATTCCGCGACAGCCGAGGCAATCCGGCGCTATCAGGGCCCGCTGGGGCTCGACAGCCCGGTGCTGGCGCTGACCACGGCACGGGCGCTGGGGATTTCGGCAAGCGATCTGGGCCGCTGAACAACAAGGGCAGAGCATGAAAACCAGCCTTCACCGCCTGACAATCTCCGGCACGCCGCGCGACATGGGACTTGCACTTGGCCGCTGGGGGCGCGGCGCGGTGCAGGGCAGGCTGCGCCGGTCCGCCCTGTGGCGCGACGTGACCGACATGCGCCACAGGGCGCGGGTCGCGGCGATGGCGTCCCTGACCGCCGCACGGTTTCCTGAAATCCACGCCGAACTGGACGGGCTGGCCGAAGGGCTGGATCTGCCCTTCGCCGATGTCATGGCCTGGAATTGCCGGGGCGACCTCTTGGCCTCGGTCCCGGATGGCTGCACGAGCCTGCTTTATCCCGGCAGAGCGCCCGAGCTGGCGCATAACGAGGATGGTTTGCCCTTTCTGCGTGGCCATTGCGGCATCGTCGAGGCCTGTCCCGACGGCGCTGCGGCATTTGTCGCCTTCTGCTATCCCGGCTCCATTCCGGGCCATACCTTTGCCGCGACCGCCGCGGGCCTGTTGCAGACCGTCAACAACATGCGCCTGACCGGTGTTCAGAACGCGGGCCTGCCGCGGATGGTTCTCGGGCGCGCGGTGCTGTCCCAGAACAGCGTGGCGGCGGCCATCGACATGTTGCAGGCGCATCCGGCGGCGGGCGGGTTCCATTTCGCACTGACGGATGCGCAGGGCGTCCAGTCGGTCGAGTTCGGGGCGGGCATGGTCTCGGTCCGCCCCGTCGGGGCACCGGCAGCCCATGCCAATCATGCGCTGCATCTGGACCTGCCGCAAAGGATCACCGTCTCCTCGCATGACCGGCAGGCACGGGCGGAGGCCCTGCTGGCGGACCGGCCTGCGCTGGACATCCTGCTGGACCGGGAAGGGCCGGGCCTGCCGATCCACCGGAGCGACGCGGATGACACGGACGAGGAGAACACGCTCGGGACCGCGGTCCTGAAAGTTGCAGGCGGTGTGGTGCATTGGGAGGTGCATGACGGTGCTGGCGGGCCGGTCCATTCCGGACGGATCGCAACCGGCTGACGGGGCGCCGCGATGCCTGGCCCGAAGCTGCGGGCGGCGGAGGTGCGGGGGACTGTCTGCCCCCCGGATCGCGCCGGCGGGGCCGGCCCGATCTCCCCCCGAGGATATTTCCGGACAGAAAAAGAGGCGCGGCCAGTGGCGGAACGGAAAACGGGCGCAGCCGGCAAGCTGCGCCCGTGGGGTGCGGAAGGGGCCTGCCGGAGCCGCTATTCGATGGCCAGCGCCACGAAACGCGGGTCGCCGCCGCGACGGATCAGCAGGAGCAGCGATTTGCGGCCCGCATTGCGCGCCTCCTCGATGCGGTCCTTCAGATCCTTGACGCGGACGACCTTCTGCTGGCCCGCTTCGGTGATCACATCGCCGTTGCGCAGTCCCTTGGCATAGGCCTCGGACACCTCGTCGACATTGGTGACGAGAAGCCCCTCGGTATCGCCCGGCATGCCAAGGCGCTGCGCCTCCTCGGAGGTTAGGGGCAGGACCGTGAGGCCCAGCAACTCGGCGGACTGTGGCTCGGACGAGGGGGCGGCGGCGGGAGTGGCCTCGCCTTCGGCTTCCTCGCGGCGGCCGAGCGTCACCGAAAGCGTCTGCGTCTTGCCGTCACGCATCACGATCACCCGCACGGCCTGACCGACCGGCGCATCGGCCACACGGCGCACAAGTTCGCGCGTGTCGGAGACCGGGGCGCCATCAAAGCTGGTGATGACATCGCCCGACTGCATGCCCGCATCCTTGGCCGGACCGTCCGGCACATCGGTGATGAGTGCGCCCTTGGCATCGGCAAGCCCCATCGCCTCGGCCACATCGGGGGTCACGTCCTGAATGCGCACCCCGAGCCAGCCACGCCGGGTTTCCCCGAACTCCTTGAGCTGCGCCACCACCTTGGTCACAACGTTCGATGCCATCGAGAAACCGATCCCGATGGAGCCGCCGGTGGGCGACAGGATCGCGGTGTTCACACCGATCACCTCGCCATCGAGGTTGAAGAGCGGACCGCCCGAGTTGCCCCGGTTGATGGCTGCATCGGTCTGGATGTAATCGTCATAGGTGCCTGAAAGCGCGCGGCCCCGGGCCGAGACAATACCTGCACTGACCGAGAACCCCTGCCCCAGCGGGTTGCCCATGGCCACCACCCAGTCACCGACGCGCATCACATCGCTGTTGCCGAAGGGCACGAAGGGCAAGGGCGCGTCGCTTTCGACCTTCAGAAGCGCGATGTCGGTCTTGGGGTCGGTGCCCACGACCTTCGCCTTCAGGCGCTTGCCGGAAAAGAACTCGATTTCAATATCATCGGCTTTTTCGATGACATGGTTGTTGGTGACGATGAAGCCGTCCTCGGAGATCACGAACCCCGAGCCGAGCGCTTCGGACCGGCGCGGACGACCCTGGTCGCCACGGCCGTTGCGATCCATGAAATCGCGGAAGAAATCCTCGAAGGGCGAGCCTTCGGGAACCTGCGGGACGGGAGCGGTGCTGGCGGCCACGGTGGTCGAAGTGGTGATGTTCACGACCGAGGGGCTGATCTTTTCGGCCAGATCGGCAAAGCTGCCGGGCACGCCGCGCGCCTCGGCCACCAGAGCCTGAGAAAGTGCCAGCGCAAGCCCGAGGATCAGGGCGAGAAAGCCCCTGCCCAGTCCATTCACCGGTCGTGCGGCACGAGTCACCCCTGCTCCGACATTGTGGGAGATGCTTCTGGAACGCACTCGAAACTCCTTTTCCATTTGCGGGTCCGTCCTGCACCGGATGGTTGCGGACCGCCGTCTGCTGCATCCTTCATCTAGGAGGTCCGCGATGCAATACAAACGCAGTCGCGCCGTCTCAACAGGATGTGATGGATCATCCTTGCACGCGGAGCGGCCAAGGAAAAGGGCCGCCCGCAACAATGGCGGGCGGCCCCGGTGTCTTGCGGCAGATCCCTGCCGGGGCGAAGGCGCGGTCAGTCCGCCACGATCACGCTGTCGCTGCGCAGATATTCGAAGAAAGTGCTGTCAGGCTGCATCACGATCGATGAATTGTCCCCCCGAAGCGCGCGCTCGTAGCTGGTCATCGAGCGCGTGAAGGCAAAGAACTCCGGGTCGCGCCCGAAAGCCTCGGCATAGATGCCGTTGCGCTGTGCATCCGCCTCACCGCGGATCACCTCGGCATCGCGGCGCGCGCCGGAGGTGAGTTCGACCACGGTCCGGTCGGCGGTTGCCCGCACGCGCTGCGCCGCCTCGTTACCACGGGCGATTTCATCCGCCGCCTCGCGTTCGCGTTCCGCCCGCATCCGCGCGAAGGTCGCGGCAAGGTTCTGTTCCGGCAGGTCGGTGCGGGTCAGACGCACGTCCACCACCTCGACCCCCAGTGACGAGGCCTCGCGCCGCGCACGGTCGCGGATCTGGTTCATCAGCGAGGTCCGGTCCTCGGACAGAACCCGGTTCGACGGAACCGAACCAAGCACCTCGCGGATGGCGGCGTTCAGGATCCGCTCCAGCCGGACCTGTGCGGCGCGCACGCCTTCGGTCCCGACAGATTCGCGGAAATCAACCAGGTTGACGATGCGCCAGCGCGCGAAGGCATCGACCACAAGGCGGCGGTCGTCCAGCGGCGTGACTTCGAGCGGTTGCGTGAACAGGCCGAGGATCCGGCCGTCATAGCGCACGACCTCTTGGATCAGCGGGATCTTGAACCCGAGGCCAGGGTTTTCCTTGATCTGCTTGACCTGACCGAATTGCAGCACCAGCACCTTTTCGCGTTCATCCACGATGAACAGCGCGGAAAGCGCCACGGCGGCGGCAACACCAAGGACGGGAAGGATCATTGCGGCTTTCATCAGTTGGTCCCTCCGGTGGCGGTCGACCCCGGTCGCGGCGTCAGTTCATTCAGGGGCAGATAGGGCACAACACCCTGTCCGCCGGTGCCGTCGCCCCCGGAAACACCGTCGAGGATCACCTTGTTCATCGACCCAAGCACGTTTTCCATGGTTTCGAGATACATGCGGCGGCGGGTCACATCCGGCGCCTTCACATATTCCTCATAGACGGCGAGGAAGCGGCTCGCCTCACCTTCGGCGTTGTTCACGACCTGCGCGCGGTAGGCTTCCGATTCTTCCATCAGACGGGCGGATTCACCCCGGGCGGCGGCGGTGACGCGGTTGGCATAGGCATCGGCCTCTTTTTCCAGCCGGTCACGTTCCTGCTGGGCGGCCTGCACTTCGCGGAAGCTGTCGATGACCTCGCGCGGCGGGTCGGCCTTGTCGAAGTTGACACGGACGACATTGATGCCCGCCTGATAGCTGTCGAGCGTGCCCTGCACCGCCGACCGCAGATCCGAGGCGATCAGGCCCCGGTCACGGTTCAGGACGGGGGCAAGCTCCGACCGCGCGATGATGTCGCGCATCGCGGATTCCGAAACCGCGCGAACCGTGTCGGCAGGCTCAGCCAGGTTGAACAGGAACGCTGCCGGGTCCGACACGTTCCAGACGATCTGGAATTCGATGTCCACGATATTCTGGTCTCGCGTCAGCATCAGCCCGTTGTCGAGCGCGCCGCTGCGCCCGGTGCCCACGTCGGTCTGGCGTTCGCCCGTGACCTGCACGACTTCTGCCGTGACAAGCGGCCAGGGCGCGAAGTTGAGGCCCGGATTGCCGACCGCGCTGAACTCCCCGAGGAACAGCTCCACCGCGCGTTCTTCGGGACGCACCGTATAGAAGGACGCGAAGGACCAGAGGCCGAGCGCAACGAGGATGCCGAGCCCGACCCCCTGCTTGGTGAACATCGGCCCCATGCTGCGGCCACCGCCACCGCCGCCACCGTTCGAGCCACGCCCCCCTCTGCCGCCCATCAGGACGCGAAGCTGCTCCTGCCCCTTCTTCACGATTTCGTCGATCTCGGGGATCTGGGGGCCGTCATTGCCAGGCTTGCGACCGTTTCCCGGGCGATTGTCCCCGCCCCGGTTGTCATCGCCACGGTTTCCACCACCGCCACCGCCCCACGGGCCTCCGTTTCCAGACATATGCTTCCCTTCCTGTCTTCTTTCCGTTCAAACTGGTCATCGCCAGCCAATTTTCAAGCACTATCCGACGCGCCGCACCGGATTGCGCATGGTCACAAGTTCCTCGGCCATGGTCGGATGGACCGCGATGGTGCGGTCGAAATCCTCTTTTGTGGCCCCCATGGTGATTGCGATGGCGGCAAGCTGGATCATCTCGCCCGCATTTTCCGCGACGATATGGCACCCCAGAACCTTGCGGCTGTCGGCACAGACCACGAGTTTCATCATCACCCGCGCCTCGCGTCCGGCAAAGGCCGTGTGCATCGGGCGGAAGGCCGTGGCATAGATCTCCACCGGCCCCCGGTCGCGCGCGGCCTCCTCGGTCAGCCCGACCGAGCCAAGTTCGGGCTGTGTGAACACCGCCGAGGCCACAAGGCTGTGATCCACCTGGCGGCGCTGTCCGCCAAAGACTGTATCGGCAAAGGCATGACCCTCGCGGATGGCAACCGGCGTCAGATTGACGCGGTCGGTCACATCGCCCACGGCATAGACCGAGGGCACGGCGGTCTGGCTGAATCCATCCACCACGATCTCGCCATTGCGGCCCAGACCCACGCCGATCTCCTCCAGCCCCATGCCGCCCGAATTGGGCTTGCGGCCGGTCGCGTAAAGCACGGCGTCGAATTCGTCCGCGCTGCCATCGGTCGCCACGGCCCGGATTACCGCCCCGGCCTTTTCCAGCCGGATGACATCGGTTCCACAGCGGATGTCGATGCCGTGCGCCTGCATGGCGGTCGCGACATGGCCGCGCGCCTCGTCATCGAATCCCCGCAAGATCTGCGCCCCCCGGTAATACTGGCTGACCCTTGCGCCCAGCCCATGCAGGATGCAGGCAAATTCGCTGGCGATGAAGCCGCCGCCGACGATCAGCACACGATCGGGCAGCGCCGCCATCCGGAACACCTCATTGGAAGTGATCGCGAGGTCGGCCCCCTCGATGTCCGGCACGAAGGGTCGCCCGCCGGTGGCGATCAGGATATGCTTGGCAGTCACGGTCTGCCCGTCGGCCAGCCGCAGGGTATGGGCATCGACGAGCGTGGCGCGCTGGTCGAAAACCGTCACCCCCGCCCCCTCCAGGCCCGACCGGTAAGCCGCCTCCAGCCGGTCGAGTTCGGCATCCAGCTTGGCCCGGAACGCCGCCCAGTCGAACGCGCCGATCCCGGCCTGCCAGCCATAGGCGCGGGCATCCTCCACCAGATCGGGATAGGCGGAGGCAAAGACCATCAGCTTTTTCGGCACGCAACCCCGGATGACACAGGTGCCGCCCATCCGGTATTCCTCGGCCAGCGCCACGCTTGCGCCATGCGTGCCCGCCGCGATCCGCGCGGCCCGCACACCGCCCGACCCGCCGCCGATGACGAAAAGATCATGGTCGAAAGCCACGCGTCACTCCCCCAGATCGGCAAAGATGTTGTCGGTCGGCGCAAATTCCACGCGCTCGTCCTGCACCTCGCCGGAATTGATGTCACGCACCACCACGCGCCCGTCGCCATGACCGACCACCACGATGTCGCAGATGTCGATGAAAAGACCGTTCTCGACCACGCCGGGGATCTGGTTCAGGACCATCGCCAACTGGCGCGGATTGCCAATGCGTTTCAGATGCAGATCGAGGATGTAATTCGCCTCATCCGTGACCAGCGGTGCCGCACCATTCATCCGCAAACTCACATCGCGGTTCATCACATCGAGCGAGACCAGCATCTCCTCCACCAGTGCCTTGGTGGTCTGCCAGCCGAAGGGGATCACTTCGATGGGCAGGGGAAAGGCGCCGAGTTGCGCCACTTCCTTGGCCGCATCGGCAATCACGATCATCTGGTCCGAAGCCGTCGCCACGATCTTTTCCTGCAACAGCGCCGCCCCGCCGCCCTTGATGAGGTTCAGCCCGGGGTCGAATTCATCCGCCCCGTCGATGGTCAGATCGAGCCATTTCGCCTCGTCAAGCGAGGTGATCGGAATGCCCAGCTGGCGCGCCAGCTCGGCGGTGCGCGATGAAGTCGGAACGCCCGTCACCCGCAAGCCCTCCTCGCGGACCCTCTCGGCCAGACAGCGCACCATCCAGGCCGCTGTCGATCCTGTCCCGAGCCCCACCTTCATGCGATCCTCGATGAAATCGACAGCGCGCCTTGCGGCCACGAATTTGGCCTTGTCGATCGGGGAAAGGTCGGCGGGCATGGCATGTCTCCGGCTTGAAGCTTGGGTGTTTATAGGCAAAGCCCCGCCGGGGTGCGAGGGGGCAATTTGTCTGCGGCTGCGCGAGCCCCCCGAAGTTGCGCGCCCTGAAGCGTCAGAAGCCTCCGGCGGAGGTATTTTTGCCAAGATGAAATCCGGATCGATTCGCGTGCCGGAAGGGGCGCGCGCGGGATGCGGACCAAGGTGCCACCTTGCCGCGCGCAGCCTCGTGGACCGCCACCGGGGCTTTCACCCTAGTGCAAATACCTCCCGGGGTGAGCGCACAGTGCGCGAGGGGGCGGGACGCCCTTCCTCCCCGCAGCAATAGGCCCGGCGGGTCGCGGCGGGGGGGGGGAGAAGCGTCGCATCCTGCCACGCATCGCGCCGGGGCGCGGTATCTGCTAGACCCCAAGTCTGGATGGAACCCGAAAGCCGCCCCCGCATGTATATCCTGCATTACGCCCCGGACAATGCGTCGATGATCCTGCGCATCGCGTTGCTGGAGGCTCGCGTCGATTTCACGACACGGCTGGTGGACCGGCGCCTGCGCGAACAGGACGGGCCGGACTACCGCGCGCTGGCCCCCACGGGCCTGATCCCGACATTGGAAACGCCCGAGGGGCCGCTTTTCGAAACCGGGGCGGTCCTGCTGTGGCTTTCCGACCGCCACCCTTCCGCCCGTCTCGGGCCGTCCACCGACAGCCCCTTGCGCGGTCATTTCCTCAAATGGCTTTTCTTTCTGTCCAACAGCGCCCATGCCGATCTGCGGCAGTTGTTCTATCCGCTGACCTATGTGCCGGCAGAGGCAGTGGCCGGGCATGGCGACATCATTTCGGCCCGGATGATCCGGCATTTCGCCCTGCTCGACCGGGCCTGTGCAGGCGATCCGTCACTCTTTGCGCCCCCTTCGGCGCTTGCCATTTATGCCTGCGCGTTGATCCGCTGGTCGGTGCTTTACCCCGAGGGGCATTCCCCTTGGTTCCGGCATGCCGATTTCCCGGCGCTTGCCGGGCTTTGTCACAACATGGAAGCGCGCGCTTCCGTCACCGAAACGGCCCGGGCCGAAGGTCTTGGCCCAAGCCCGTTTTCCGTCCCGCAACCCGTCTGCCCGCCCGAGGGCAGCGCAACCTGAGGTCCAGATGTTCCTGTCCGTCTTCGACATGTTCAAAGTGGGGATCGGCCCCTCCTCCAGCCACACGATGGGGCCGATGGTGGCGGGGAGCCTGTTTCTGGACCGGTTGCGCCGGTCGCCGTTCAAGGCGCAGGGAGTGCGGGCCGCCCTTCATGGTTCGCTCGCCTTTACCGGGGTCGGGCATGCCACCGACCGCGCGACGATCCTCGGCCTCGCCGGGTTCGAGCCTGCCAGCTATGACGCGGGAGCCGCCGATGCGGCACTTGCCGAAATCCGCGCGACGAAGCGGATCGAGGCGCCGGGACTTGGCCCGCTGGCCTTCGATCCCGACTGCGATCTGGTGTTCGACTACGGGCCAAACCTGCCCGGTCATGCCAATGGCATGATCCTGCGCGCGACCGATGCGCAGGGCGACGTGATTCTGGAAGAAACCTATTATTCCATCGGCGGCGGTTTCGTTCTGACCGCCGGGGAACTGGAGGCAGCCTCCGAGGCACGCAAGGCGGCCCCTGCGGATGTGCCCTACCCGTTCGACAGCGCCGACCGCATGCTGGAGATGGCCCGCGCCTCGAACCTCTCCATCGCCGCGATGAAACGCGCAAACGAGCTGAAATTCCGCAGCGCCACCGATCTGGACCGCGGCCTTGCCCGGATCTGGCAGGTGATGAACGACTGCATCTCGCGCGGCATGACGGGCACCGGCATCCTGCCCGGCGGGCTGAAGGTGCGCAGGCGGGCAAAAGGCATCCATGATGCGCTGATGGCCGAACGCGGGCTGAACATGACGCCCCCCCATGTCATCAATGACTGGATGAGCCTCTATGCCATGGCGGTGAACGAGGAGAACGCGGCCGGGGGGCAGGTCGTGACCGCGCCCACCAACGGCGCGGCGGGGGTGGTGCCGGCCGTGATCCGCTACTGGCTCGACCATGTGCCGGGGGCGGCGCCCTCGCGCGTTGGGGAGTTTTTGCTGACCGCCGCCGCCATCGGCGGGCTTTGCAAGCACAATGCCTCGATCTCGGGGGCGGAATGCGGCTGCCAGGCCGAGGTCGGATCGGCTGCCGCCATGGCTGCGGCGGGGCTTGCGGCGGTGATGGGCGGCACGCCCGAACAGGTGGAAAACGCCGCCGAGATTGCGCTGGAACATCACCTCGGCATGACCTGCGACCCGGTGAAGGGACTGGTGCAGGTGCCCTGCATCGAGCGCAACGGGCTTGGTGCGATCAAGGCGGTGTCGGCGGCCAGCCTTGCCCTGCGCGGCGACGGGCAGCATCTGGTCAGCCTTGATGCCTGTATCGAGACGATGCGGCAGACCGGGCGCGACATGAACGAGAAATACAAGGAAACCAGCCTCGGCGGACTGGCCGTCAACGTGCCGAATTGCTGACCCCTGCGGGTCAGGCCGGTGCCGGTGGCGGCGCGACCAGATGGCCCGCCCCGCGCACGGCGGCATAGAGGTCGAATTCGGCGGCATTGCGCTTCAGGAGCCGGGCAAGAACCTCCTCCTCCAGCGTGTAATCGGTATCCTCTGCCTCGGGCGAGACATTGCGGAACGGCAGTTTCAGCCGCGTGCCCAGCCGGTCGGACAGGAACGCCACCAGCCGGTCCGTGCGGCGGTAATCGAAGAGGTGATCCACCCGCGCCCGCGCCCCGTCCCAGCCCACGAACCGGTCCTGCCGGCCCAGTTTGGCGCGCGGATGGGGGTGGGGGCTCAGGTAATCGGCCACGAAATCGTTGAAACTGACCTCCCGCGTGCTGATGCGCAGCGCCGCCACATTGTCGCGCTGGCGATAGCGATACCAGCTTTGCAGCCGCCGCAGCGGCTCGCGCACCACCGCCACCAGTTCGACCCTGCCCCCGAGTTCCGTCTCCAGCGCCGCGCGGTGATTGCGGTCAAACGCCTCGGCCCGGATGTGGCGGGGCGCATCAGGGGCAAGGTCGGTGGCCAGCGGCTCCAGCATCGCCCGAAGCGCCAGAGACCCCGTCTTGGGCACTTCCAGAACGACAAGACGTGGCGACGGCAGGATCAGCATTGGCAACGATTGTCCCTTTTTCCGTTGACCCTACAGAGGGTTGCAGAACCATGCAACGCCAGTGGAGCCGTGGCGCATCGGCCCCGAGGCGATGATCTGCCCTGCCAAATAGGGGCTGGACCCGGCGCCGGTGCCCGGCTACGGATTTCACCATGACCGCCGCACCCAGCCTTTACGCCTCGACCGACCGCATCCTGCCGGGTGTAGCCCTGATGCTGGCCTTCTGCGCACTTGCGCCCCTGCTGGACGTGGCCTCGAAGCTTGCGGCCCAGACCCTGCCGGTGGGTCAGATTGTCGCCGCCCGTTTCGTCGTGCAGGGCGTTCTGATGCTGCCGGTCGTGCTGTGGATGGGCCTCGGCTGGGGGATGAGTCCGCGCATGGCGGGGCTTGTGGTGCTGCGCGCGATCTTTCTGATCGTGTCCACCTATTGCTTTGTCGCCGCCGTCACGGTGATGCCGATTGCCGATGCGCTGGCCATCGCCTTTGTCGAGCCGTTCATCCTGCTGATCCTCGGCTCGATCCTGTTCGGTGACGAGGTCGGCCCGCGCCGCATCGCAGCCTCGGCAGTGGGGTTCGCCGGCGCGCTGCTGGTGATCCAGCCCTCGATTGCCGCCTTTGGCTGGGTCGCGGTCTATCCGCTCGGGACCGCGTTTTCCTTTGCCTTCTACATGCTGGTGACACGCTCGATGTCGCGCAGCATGCACCCCGTGACGATGCAGTTGCACAGCTCGATTGCCGGAACCGCGATCATCGTGCCACTGGTCTGGCTGATGGATGGCGGCCCCTTCCCCAGCATCGGCTGGACCGATCCGGTGGGCGTGGAATGGCTCTGGCTCTTCGGGGTCGGGTTCTGGGCGGCGATCAGCCATATGTGCATGACCTATGCCCTGAAATTCGCACCCTCCGCGACCCTCGCACCTCTGCACTATCTGGAGATCGTGATGGCTGTGGCACTCGGCTACGCGATCTTCGGGGATTTCCCGAACCTGATGACCTGGGCGGGGATCGTCGTGATTTCCGGCTCCGGCCTCTACATCATCCACCGCGAGAGGGTGGGCATGCGCGCCCGCGTCAGCCCGCCGACACCAACGCGCTGAAGGCCGCATCCAGCCGGTTCCGGGGCAGGATCACCAGCATCCCCGCACTGTCGAAGCACAAGGATACCGGGCCTGTCGCGGCATTCGAGGTGCCGATGCGTCCGTCGGGGCGCATGTCCAGCCCGTCGATGGGCCAGCGCAACCCTTCCGAACGCCCCCGGACCGGCGCCAAGGGGAAAAGGCTGACCCTGTCTCCGGGCCGCAGCGCCAGCCGGATGTCCCGCGACGCAGGGGCGGCAAAGACGACATCCTGCGCGCCGACCAACAGGCAGGGCGGGCCATCTTGACGCTGCACCAGCGACGCGAACACCGCAAGCTCATGGTCCACCCGCCCGCCAAGGCAGCCGAGCGCCAGAACGAAGCGCGCCCTGATCCGCATCAGCGCCTTGTCGAAATCCGTGGTCTCCTGTTCATCAATCTGATGCAGGCGACTGGCCAGCCGCGCCCTTGCATCCTGGGAAATCGAATCCATATCCCCGATGACGGCCTGCGGGCTCTGCCCGAACCGCAGCGCCCGGTCCGCGCCGCCATCCGCAGCCACAAGATGCGGTGCCAGGGCCAGCGCGGCACGCAGGTCGCGGCGCAAAACAGGCCCTCCGGCCATCAGGGTCACCCCCGAGGGCACATCGACAATGGGAAGAATCATGATGATACTGTTTTCCGAATAAGGCACAATCCGGCCCGGTGGACACAAACAATCCTTCAAATTACCCCTATCTGTCCACGGAATTGAACAGCAATCTCGGCAATAAAACCGAAGATGTTCATTAGAAAGCGAGTATCCGATGGTCGGAGCGAGCAAGATCCTGACGGTATCCTACGGCACCTTTTCCTGCACTCTGGAAGGGTTCGACGATCCGTTCAACACGATGAAAGCGATTGCGGAATATTTCCGCGATCTCGCCGCTGACGACCGCTATTTCGGGGCCGAGCCGCCTCAGCCCGACGCCGCGATGCTCCACCGCATTGCCGAGCGCGAGGTGCAGCGCCGTGTGGAAGCACGGATCGAGGACAATGGCGTGGTGTTGCGCGCAGGCGATCCTGAACCCATTGCAAGAGCCCCTGCCCCCGTCGGGGCCGCGCTGGCCAGAACGCCCGGGCCGGTCGAAGACAACGATCCAGATGCGACAGCGGCCCTGCCGCTGGCAGGGTCCATCGCTCCGTCCGAAATATCCGACAGTGTCGCGGCGAAACTGCAAAGACTTCGCGAAGCCGTAACCGTCGCGCGCCGCTCGGGCGAAACGACCCGCCCGCCACAAAGCCTTGCATCCCTGCTTGCGGCAGCCGAGCTGCAGGAAGCCGACAGTGCGGAAACCGCAGAAGACACGGCATCAGCAGAGGCCGAGCGCCTCGCCGCGGAAGCCGCCGAAGCGGACCGTCTCGCAGCCGAGACCGCCGAGGATGAACGGCGCGCAGCAGAAGCCGCAGAGACCGCGCGACTCGCAAACCAAACCGCAGAAGCCGAACGTCTCGCAGCCGAGGCCGTAGAGGCCGAACGTCTGGCAGCAGAGGCCGCAGAGGCCGAGCGGCGCGCGGTCGAGACCGCAGAAGCTGAGCGTCTCGCAGCAGAGGCCGCAGAGGCCGAACGTCTCGCCGCCGAAACCGCAGAAGCTGAACGTCTCGCAGCAGAGGCCGCAGAGGCCGAACGTCTCGCCGCCGAAACCGCAGAAGCTGAGCGTCTCGCAGCAGAAGCCGCAGAGGCCGAGCAGCGCGCTGCCGAGGCCGCAGAAGCTGAGCGTCTCGCAGCAGAAGCCGCAGAGGCCGAGCAGCGCGCTGCCGAGGCCGCAGAAGCGGACCGCCTTGCTGAAGAGGCCGCTGCGGAAATCGAATGTCTGGCGATGCTGGACCCTGCCGCCGATGGCGATGCACCCGAAGCCGAGGGGGAGACCCCGGAACCGGAAACCGCCACGGATGAAACGCGCCCTGCGCCCCTTGTCCTTTCCGATGACGAGGATTTCACCAACCGGCTGATGGCCGAACTTTCGGCTGGCGACGCTTCCGCAAGCGAGACCGCCGATGACGGGTTCGAGGATGATTTCGACCTTCCGCCAAGTGGTCGGTTTGACGATGAAGCGGAAGATGACGACGACCTCATCGCCGCGCTTTCCGCACGCCTTTCCGAGCCCGGGGCAGAAAATGGCTCGGCCCCGGTCGATGGCAGCCAACCTGACGGCCCGGCCAAGGACATCCCGACCTCTTTCGGAGATGATTTCGCAAGTGACCTTGGCAGGCTGGATGATGTCTTTGTGCCGGATGCAGAGGCGGAAACCGCAGAGGCCGACATCGCCGCCATTGAAGCGTCAGCCGAGACCGCGTTGACCGACGAATCGGAGCCCGCCGAGGCGGCATCGACGGACCCGTTCCCGACCGATGACGAGGATCTCGACGGAACGCCGACCGGCATTTCCGCCGAGGATGGCTTTGACGAAGATGCGGCCGGAACGGATTGGGAGGCCGCCGTCACGTCAGAGGAGCAGCCTGCCCCCGATGACTTTGCGGAGGAGGATGCCGAAGCCGTCACTCAGGTTGATGCTGCGTCCGTCGAAACTTCAGAAGAGGCCGCAGACCTTCTGCAAACCGGGCTGACAGACGATGACCTTTCATCCGTCGGCGGGGGTGCAGAGGACGGGAGCCTGACCGGGGACAAGACCTCTGCAGAGGCTGGCCGCCCCGAAACCGCCCCTTCCGGCAGCGTGCAACCGGTTGATGCTGCGGCCCTCATGGCCCGTGCGCAACAGGCGCGTGCCCGCGTTATCCGGATCCGCCGCAGCGATGCCCCGGCCCGGCCGGACCCGCTCCCGGCGGCGGTCGAGCCGACTGCGTCCCATGCGCCGGATGCGGATGCCGCACCGGCAGCCCCGGTCCGGCCACGGCGTCCGGTTTCGCCCCGCCGCCCCCGTATGAGGGCCAATGGCGATGATGATGCCTCGGTCAAGCGGCTGATCGACCAGACCAATTCGGAACTCGACGGCCCGGAAAACCGCCGCAGGCTGTCAACCATCGCCCATCTCAAGGCTGCTGTGGCGGCCACGGTTGCCGACCGAAAGGCCGGCGTGGAAAAGAAAGGCCCCAGCGACGAAACCCGCATCGGCCCCTATCGCAACGATCTGGAACGGGTGATGCGTCCCCGCGCGTCGTTGCCCGATGACAAGCCCTCGCCGGTTCCGCCGCCCTCCGAACGCCCCGCTCCGCTGATGCTGGTATCCGAACAGCGCATCGACCGCCCGCGTCCGGCCCCGCCCGTCGAACATTCCGCCCCGGCCCAATTGGCGCCGGTCCGGCCGCGCCGCATCGGCGGGTCCGGCAACCTTGCGATGCAGGCGACGCAGGATGATTTCGACGCGGAGGAGGCCGATGACGATCTCGCCGCTGCGGACAGCGGCACGATCTTCGATCCGCAGTTCAGCTTTGCCGATTTCGCCGACCGTCTTGGTGCGGAAAGCCTGCCCGACCTGCTGGAGGCCGCAACCGCCTATGTCCAGTGCGTCGAGGGGTGCGAGCATGTCTCGCGGCCGCAGATGGTGAAGCATGTGATCGCGCTGCGGCCCGATCTCGAAGAAAAACGCGAGGATGTGTTGCGCGTTTTCGGCACGCTCCTGCGCGAAGGACGGATCGAGAAGCTTCGTCGCGGTCAGTTCGCCCTGCACGAAGGATCGGCTTTGCTGGAAAAGGCCCGCAAGGCGGCCGAAAGCGACCTGTCGGCCTGAATTTGTGCTGACAATCCCCCACCGGGACACCGGAAAGACCAGAAGGCCGGGATCACTTCCCGGTCTTTTCCTTTGCCTCCGGGTCGGGCTGCCCGACACCCCGGAACACGAATTTGAACGGCAGCATCCACAGGAATCCGAGCCCGAGATAGACGAGGAACTCCGCCCAGATCGGCGGACGGTCCAGCGCATTCACCAGACTGACGGCCGCCACGATGTAAAGTGGCAGCCCGATCAACAGAATGACAAGCGACCAGCGCCGCCGTGCCTTGTAACTGAGTGTCATCTTGCCTCCTGTCCCGGTTCGGGGCTCAGTCCTCGAATGGGTCGGTCACGAGGATCGTGTCGTCGCGTTCCGGTGACGTGGAAAGTAGGGCGACGGGACATTGGATCAACTCTTCGATCCGGCGCACATATTTGATGGCCGCACCGGGCAGGTCGGCCCAGGACCGCGCGCCCTCGGTGGACTGGCTCCAGCCTTCCAGTTCCTCATAGATCGGCTTGCAGCGGGCCTGCGCCTCGGCCGCCGTCGGCAGGTAATCCAGCCGTGTGCCGTCGAGATCATAGCCCGTGCAGATCTTCAGCGTCTCGAACCCGTCCAGCACGTCGAGTTTCGTCAGCGCAATGCCGGTCACGCCCGATGTCGCGCAGGTCTGACGCACCAGCACCGCATCGAACCAGCCACAGCGCCGCTTCCTGCCCGTCACCGTGCCGAATTCATGGCCGCGCGTGCCGAGCCGTTCCCCATCCGCATCATGCAGTTCCGCCGGAAACGGCCCCTCGCCCACGCGGGTCGTATAGGCCTTCACGATCCCCAGCACGAAGTCGATGGCGGTCGGCCCGAGGCCGGTGCCGGTCGCGGCTTGCCCCGCAAGCGTGTTCGACGAGGTGACATAGGGATAGGTTCCGAAATCGACATCAAGGAGCGCACCTTGCGCGCCTTCGAACAGGATGCGCTTGCCCGCGCGTCGCGCGTCGGTCAGCACCTTCCAGACCGGCGCGGCATAGGGCAGCACCTGCGGCGCAATCGCCATCAGATCGGCCTTGAGCCGGACGGGATCCACCGGGTCGAGCCCCAGCCCCGCCCGCAGCGCGTTGTGATGGGTCAGAAGCCGCCCGATGCGCAGATCGAGCGTCGGCTCATCGGCAAGATCGGCCACACGGATCGCGCGACGGCCCACCTTGTCCTCATAGGCAGGGCCGATGCCGCGCCCGGTGGTGCCGATCCTGGCCACCGTGTTCTGTGCCTCCCGGGCGCGGTCCAACTCGCCATGGACCGGCAGGATCAGCGCGGTGTTTTCCGCGATCATCAGGTTTTCGGGCGATATAGCAACACCCTGATCGCGCAGTTTCGCGATCTCGGACACCAGATGCCAGGGGTCCAGCACGACGCCATTGCCGATCACGCTGAGCTTGCCGCCGCGCACGATGCCCGAGGGCAGAAGGCTCAGCTTGTAGACCTTGCCTTCGATGACCAGCGTGTGACCTGCATTGTGGCCGCCCTGAAAGCGCGCGATGACATCGGCGCGCTCCGAAAGCCAGTCGACGATCTTGCCCTTGCCCTCGTCGCCCCATTGTGCGCCCACGACAACCACATTGGCCATGCCCGTTCTCCTCGGTTGAAACCGACTGACCTATAGCGGTCCTGCGAGGGGGGCGAAACCCGGTTTTTCGGCGGGTGACCGATCCGGCGCGGCCCCGGGACCGGTTTCACCGGCATTTTCTATGTGTCCGCCATTTGCCGTGCTATAGTCGGGGCCTTGATGCTTGCAACATTATTTTTGGGAGTTGACGATGGCGCCGAAAGTCGAACTTGACAAGGAAACCAGGAAAGACCTCGAAGAACTGTCCAAGAGAATGAAAGAAAACGAAAAACTGGCGGAAAAGATCATGAAGGCCACCGCCAAGATGGATGAACAGAAGCAAATCTACGAGATGCTCTCGAAAGCCATGAAAACGCAGAATGAACTCCAGAAGAACATCATCAAGAACATGAAGTGAGTGCGAGGCGCGGCGGAGAGCGCTGCCTGCTCATGGAGCGGGGGCACTCCTTGCCGACGCCATTGCCGAACCCGGCCCTTTTGACTTGCCCCCGGACGTCCGAGCGCCTAGATAGCGGCAATCTTGATCTGAAGGCCGCGCCTCATGGAAAATGTCGTTCTGACCATCCACCTCATCCTTGCTCTCGCCCTGATCGGCGTGGTGCTGGTGCAGCGGTCGGAGGGTGGCGGCCTTGGCATCGGGGGCGGTGGTGGAGGGTCGATGTCGGCGCGCGGGGGTGCGACCGCGATGACCAAGCTGACCTGGGGTCTGGCGGTCGCCTTCATCATCACCTCGCTGACATTGACGATCCTTGCCGCACAGAACGCGACCGGCACCTCGGTGATCGACCAGTTCGGCGGCACGGCCCCCTCGGCCCCCGCTGCGCCTGCGGCTCCGCCAGCCGGATCCGACCTGCTGCCCCCGGCTTCCTCCTCCGCTCCCCTGACGCCGCCGCGTGCAGATGACCCTGCCCCTGCGGGCAATTGAGCCGGTCATTTCTGTTGCCATGGCGGGCAACAAGGCCGCTGCACGAACATCATTTAGCGGTCCGGTTGCGGACCGCCACAATATCGGTTACGTCTCGACTCCCGTGAAGGTGCGATTCTGACCGCTTGAATCGCCGTTTGCCGAAAAACTCACGGGAGGCCCCCATGGCACGTTATGTCTTTATCACTGGCGGGGTGGTTTCCTCCTTGGGCAAGGGGCTCGCCTCGGCGGCCCTTGGTGCCTTGTTACAGGCGCGCGGCTATTCGGTGCGGCTGCGCAAGCTCGACCCCTATCTCAACGTCGATCCGGGCACGATGTCGCCTTTCGAGCATGGCGAGGTCTTTGTCACCGATGACGGCGCGGAAACCGATCTGGACCTTGGCCATTACGAACGCTTCACCGGGGTTCCCGCGCGCAAGACCGACAGCATTTCGTCAGGCCGCATCTATACCAACGTTCTGGAAAAGGAACGCCGGGGCGACTACCTCGGCAAGACCATTCAGGTCGTCCCGCATGTGACAAATGAGATCAAGGACTTCCTGCGCATCGGCGATGAGGAGGTCGATTTCATGCTCTGCGAGATCGGCGGCACGGTCGGCGACATCGAGGGCCTGCCCTTCTTCGAGGCGATCCGCCAGTTCATCCATGAACGCCCGCGCGGCCAGTCGATCCTGATGCATCTGACGCTGCTGCCCTATCTTGCGGCCAGCGGCGAGTTGAAAACCAAGCCGACCCAGCACAGCGTCAAGGAATTGCAGAGCATCGGCCTTGCCCCGGATGTGCTGGTCTGCCGGTCGGAACACCCCATTCCCGAACGCGAGCGGGAAAAGATCGCGCTGTTCTGCAATGTCCGCAAAGAGCATGTGATCCCCGCCTATGACTTGAAAACCATCTATGAGGCCCCGCTCGCCTATCACGCCGAAGGGTTGGATCAGGCGGTGCTGGATGTCTTCGGCATCGCCCCTGCCCCGAAGCCAAATCTGGCGCGCTGGACCGATGTGATGGACCGGATGCGCAACGCCGAAGGCGAGGTCCGCGTGGCCATCGTCGGCAAATATACCCAGTTGGAAGATGCCTACAAATCCATCGCCGAGGCGCTGACCCATGGCGGCATGGCCAACCGCACGCGCGTCCGCGCCGAATGGATCGACGCCGAGATCTTTGAACGCGAGGATCCCGCCCCGCATCTGCAACGCTTCCACGCCATCCTGGTGCCCGGCGGGTTTGGCGAGCGCGGCACGGAAGGCAAGATCCGCGCGGTGGAATTCGCCCGCACCCGCAAGGTGCCCTATCTGGGCATCTGTCTGGGCATGCAGATGGCGGTGATCGAGGCCGCGCGGCATCTGGCGGGCGTGAATGATGCGGGATCCGAGGAGTTCGACCATGAGGCGGGTGGAAAGCGGTTCACCCCTGTCATCTATCACCTCAAGGAATGGGTGCAGGGCAATCATGTCGTGGAACGCAAAGTCGGAGACGACAAGGGCGGCACCATGCGGCTTGGGGCCTATACTGCGGCCCTGACGCCCGGCTCCCGCGTGGCAGAGGTTTACGGCGCGACCGAGATCGAGGAACGCCACCGCCACCGCTATGAGGTGGACATCCGCTATCGCGACAAGCTGGAGGCCTGCGGCTTGGCCTTTTCAGGAATGAGCCCCGACGGCCGCCTGCCCGAAATCGTGGAAATCGCGGACCATCCCTGGTTCATCGGCGTGCAATTCCACCCGGAGCTGAAATCCAAACCCTTCGCGCCGCATCCGCTGTTCGCCGATTTCGTGCGTGCTGCGGTGGAGGCGAGCCGGCTGGTCTGACGGCAGGGCATGAAGGCGGCTTTCCCGGGGCAGACCGCGCGGGGGGAGGCTGTCTGCCTCCCCCGCCCCGTTCCGGGACTCCCCCTCCGAAGGTATTTGGACCAGGTGAACCCCAAAGGGCGCAGGCCACGCCAGCCCCGGATCGGCCAGTTTCAGCGCGCGGCACCGGGCGCAGGGGTCAGAGCGCGCCGCGCATCATCTGGAACGAGATCAGCGCAACCGCCAGCCCGGCCCCGAATTCGATCAGTGGCACTGCGCGGGCAAGTCGGCCCCCGGACAGCGCGAGGATCGTGCCCTCGCGCGCCCAGACGGCCAGAACGGCGACCGCGACCGTGATCGAGGCGGTGCCGAGCCCCATCGCATAGGCCCCCGCGATACCCACCGCGTCGATCCCCATGCGCCAGGTCAGGATGAGAAGGAACAGCGCCCCGGTGCAGGGCCGGATCGCGACACCTGCAATCAGCACCAGCGCATCGCGGAAAGTGTTGACGCGGGCGACTTCCGCCATCGTGGGGGCGTGGCGATGGCCGCAGCCGCAGGTGTCGTCATGGTCGTGATGGTGATGGCGCGCATGGTCGCCCTGCGCGGGGTCATGTTGCGCATCATGGCGGGAATGGCTGCCCTGTGCGGCGGCGTGGTGGTGGGGATCGACAGCGGCATGGGCCAGCGCGCCCCCCGGCCCTTCGGCCGCGGCAATCCGCGCGCCCAGCGCCGGGCTCTGCCGCCACAGCTTGCGCGCGCCCCGCCAGGCCAGCCAGACTCCGATCAGCCCGATGGCGGCATAGCTTGCGGGGGCAAAGATTTCCTCCGTCACCCCGACCATGGTTTCGCGCGTCAGGTTCAGCACCAGAACCCCGGCATAGACCAGCACCACCGCCGTGGTCGCCTGCGCAAGGCTCGATGCAATCGCGATGGCGACCAGCGGGCCGAGCCGGACCCGTTCGGCCATGCCATAGCCCCCGATCAGCACCTTGCCATGGCCCGGTCCCGCCGCGTGAAAGACACCGTAGGCAAAGGCCAGCCCGATCAGCGCGCCAAAGGCCCCCGGCTCGCCCGCCCGCAGGCTGCGCAAGGCCCCGGCAAGCGCGTTCTGCGCCTCGCGCTGGCCTGCCGCCGCCCAAGCCGACAGAAGGTCCATGCCGCCGGTTCCCAGAAAGACGAGAACCGCTGCCACCACCACGACACCTGCAAGGATCAGGCTCCGGGGCATATCACGCGCACCTCATCGGCATAGGCAGCGCCGATGGCCGGAAAGTCCATCTCTATGGAGTCCTCGGCCGCCAGTTCCCGCAGCATCGCCTCAAGCTGGGCATTGGCCGCCGCCCGGTCGGGTTCATAGACCTGCGCCATGCAGCCCGCATGCGCCCCGGTCAGGATCGGCTGGCCTTCAATCGTGTAAGCGGTGTAATAGCCCGGATCATAGACCTGGAGGATCAGGGGGTCATTCCCCGGCGCAACGGGCGTTTCCAGACGGCGCAGATGGGTCGAGGTGATCTGCACCCCGTCATAGCTGGCCGTGAAATCGGTGGGACGACCAAGGGCGAGGCGCTCTTCCTTCAGGAGCAGGAACAGATCACCTTCGTAATCCTCGTCCCAGGCCATGTCGAACCCGACCAGTGCGGCCTCTTCCTCGGGCGTCAGTTTTCCGTCGTGATTGGCATCGAGCCCCCGGTCCTCGATCATCAGGAGCGAGAAGAAGTCGTCATAGACCCAACTGACGCGCACCGCCTCGGCCCGCCCCTTGGCGTCGAACAGAACCTCCAGCCGCGTGTCGATGAAGATATGCGGATGCGCCACTCCCGTTGCCGGGACGAGCATCAGCGCCAGAGCCGACTGCAAGAAACGCATCTTTCCCCCATCGTAGACCTGCGGAAGTCTAGCCATTCCGGGCGTGAACCGGAAGGCCGCAGGTGACGTTTGCAGCGGTTTCATGCCCATGGCTCGCTGCAAGTTGACCGCGAGTGAGGGCTTCGCGGCATCGGATCCCCGGGCGGGGCGGGCGGTGGAACATCAGGCGGGGCGGCATCGGGGGCCGCAACAGTTTCGGCTGTCGGAGTCAGGTTTTCGGTCATTGGCTCTGCCTCCACTCTTTCGACCTGTTGCACAGGCTGCGATTTCCCTGTCGGAGCGCAGGCTGCGACAGGGAAAACGCGAGACCTTGATCCAGAGCAACAAGCCGGGGCTTTGCGAAAGTCTGTGGCAGGCCTAGGGTGCGGGCTGCGTTTCCCGTTTCAGGAAGGATTCCGATGATTACCATCCACGGCGTCATGCGCTCCCGCGCGACCCGCCCACTCTGGCTGCTGGAGGAGTTGGGCCTGCCCTTCCACCATGTGCCGGTCATCCAGGCCTATCGTCTGCCCTATCCGATGGCCGAAGACGCGCCGCTCAACACCGCCTCCCCCGCCTTTCGCCGCCTCAACCCGCAGGGCACGATTCCGGTGATGGAAGAGGACGGGATCGTGCTGACGGAATCGCTGGCGATCACCCTGCATCTGGCGCGGCGCCATGGGGGCGACCTCGCCCCGCGCGATGCGATCGAGGCGGCGCAGACCGATCAGTGGATGCTCTTTGGGGCGACGGCGTTGGAGACCCCGGGGCTGGACCTGATGTTCACCCTGGCGCGAGGGGAAACGGACACGCCGCAGGGGGCGGCAACCATTGCGGCGGCGGTTGCGGCGTTGGAGCGCCCCTTGCAACGGCTGGAGGCGCATCTGGAAGGGCGTGACTGGCTGGTCGGCGAAAGGTTCACCGTTTGCGACCTGATGGTGGCCGAATGTCTGCGCTATGGCCAGTCACACGCGCCGCTGCTGGAGGGATTCCCGCATGTGGCGGGATGGAGCGGCCGCTGTCAGGCCCGCCCGGCCTTTGTCGCCATGATGGCGGCGCGGGCGGCAGAACCGGCCTGAAGGCGGACGCGGGTGGTGGAATGTGGGGGGCTTCACTCCCCCCCCCAGAGGAAACTTGCATAAGGCGAGAGGGCGGGATCAGCCCCGTGCCGACCGGATCAGCCGCAGGATATCGCGGGCGGCATCGGGGATATTCGTTCCGGGGCCAAAGATCGCCTTGACGCCGTGATCGTAAAGGAACTTGTAATCCTGCTGCGGGATGACGCCACCGCAGATCACGAGGATGTCGCCCGCGCCCGCCGCCTTGAGCGCCTCGATCAGCCGGGGGGCAAGCGTCTTGTGGCCTGCGGCCTGACTTGAAATGCCGATCACATGCACATCATTGTCGATGGCATCCTGTGCGGCCTCCTCGGGGGTCTGGAACAGGGGGCCGACATCGACGTCAAAGCCGATATCCGCAAAGGCGGTGGCGATCACCTTTGCGCCGCGGTCATGGCCGTCCTGACCCATCTTCACCACCAGCATCCGGGGGCGGCGGCCTTCGGCTTCGGCAAAGGCTTCGACATCCGCCTGAATGGCGGCAAAGCCCGCATCCCCTTCATAGGCGGCCCCATAGACACCGGCGAGCGTTCTGACCTCTGCGCGGTGGCGACCGAAAATCTTTTCCATGGCGTCCGAAATCTCCCCGACTGTGGCGCGCGCGCGGGCGGCCCCGACCGCCGCTTCCAGAAGGTTGCCGCCGTCCTGCGCGCGGCGGGTCAGTTCCGCGAGGGACGCTGTGCAGGCGGCCTCGTCCCGGGCCGCGCGCGTGGCCTTGAGCCGGGCCACCTGCGCCGCGCGCACGGCGACATTGTCGATGTCGAGAATGTCGATCGGGTCTTCCTTGTCCTTGCGGTATTTGTTGACGCCGACGATCACTTCCTCGCCCCGGTCGATCATCGCCTGACGGCGGGCGGCGGTTTCCTCGATCCTGAGTTTCGGCATGCCGGTGGCGACCGCTTTGGTCATGCCGCCCATGGCCTCGACCTCCTCGATCAGCGCCCAAGCCTTTTCGGCGAGTTCGGCGGTCAGGCTTTCGACGTAATAGCTGCCCGCCAGCGGATCAACGACATGGGTGATCCCGGTTTCCTCCTGCAAGATCAACTGCGTGTTGCGCGCGATCCGGGCCGAGAATTCGGTGGGCAGGGCGATGGCCTCGTCCAGCGCATTGGTGTGCAGCGATTGCGTGCCGCCCAAGGCTGCCGCCATCGCCTCATAGGCCGTGCGGATGACGTTGTTATAGGGATCCTGCTCCTGCAAGGACACACCGGAGGTCTGGCAATGGGTGCGCAGCATCAGGGAGCCGGATTTCTTCGGCTGGAACTCCGCCATGATGCGGTGCCACAACAGCCGCGCGGCGCGCAGCTTGGCGGCTTCCATGAAGAAATTCATGCCGATGGCGAAAAAGAACGAGAGCCGTCCGGCAAAGGCATCCACATCCATTCCCCGTGCGATGGCCGTGCGCACATATTCGCGCCCGTCGGCGAGGGTGAAGGCCAGTTCCTGCACGAGGTTCGCACCGGCCTCCTGCATGTGATAGCCGGAGATCGAGATGGAGTTGAATTTCGGCATTTCGGCGGATGTGAATTCGATGATGTCCGCGATGATCCGCATCGAGGGTTCGGGCGGATAGACATAGGTGTTGCGGACCATGAATTCCTTGAGGATGTCGTTCTGGATAGTGCCCGAGAGCAGATCACGCGACACGCCCTGTTCCTCGCCGGTGACGATGAAATTCGCCAGAATCGGGATCACCGCGCCGTTCATCGTCATGGACACGGAAACCTGGTCCAGCGGGATGCCGTCGAACAGGATCTTCATGTCCTCGACCGAATCAATGGCCACGCCCGCCTTGCCGACATCGCCCTCCACCCTTGGATGGTCACTGTCATAGCCGCGATGGGTGGCCAGATCGAAAGCGACGGAAACCCCCTGCTGCCCGGCCGCCAGTGCGCGGCGGTAGAAGGCGTTGGATTCCTCGGCGGTGGAAAAGCCTGCATATTGCCGGATCGTCCAGGGCCGGCCCGCATACATCGTGGCCTTCACGCCCCGGGTGAACGGCGCGGCGCCCGGCACGCCTTCCATATGCGCAAGGCCCGCCGTATCCGCCGCAGTGTAGAGCGGCTTGACGGCGATGCCTTCCAGCGTGTTCCAGACAAGGCTGTCGGGATCGCGGCCCTTGAGTTCCTTTTCGGCGATCTGACGCCAGGTGGAGAGCGGATCGGTCATCGACGGTTTCCTTGCGTTGCGAGGGCCGGACAGAGGGGGGGCGCTGCCCCCCGCGCCGTTTGCAGGCAAACGGAGCCCCCCCCGAGGTATTTCGACCAGGATGAAATAGGATGGCTGCGACAGTCAGAGACATAAACAGGCTTTGGTTCCGGCTCCCGGCGTCCTATATGAACAGGAACGGAGGCCACATGACCCTGATTTACCGACTTCTTCTGCTGTGCTTGCTGCCCTTCGCCGCGATGGCGGAGGCGATGGAAAGGGAATTGTTCCTCGAAGCCTCCGGGCTGGAGCCGGAAGAGTTCCACTGGGTCAAGCGCCCGGTGGTGGTCTTTGCCGACAGCCCGGTCGATCCGGCCTTCCTGCGGCAACTGGATCTGTTGCGCGCCAACCCCGAGGCGCTGGCCGAACGCGACGTGGTGGTGATCACCGACACCGACCCCAAGGCCCTGTCGGCCTTTCGCAAACGGTTCCGGCCGCGCGGCTTCTCGCTGGTGATGATGGACAAGGACGGGGTCACGACGCTGCGCAAGCCCCTGCCCTGGGATGTGCGCGAGATCACCCGCGCCATCGACAAGTTTCCCATCGCACGGCAGGAACAACTCGAACGGTTCCCGAGCGGGCGGTAAGGCTATCCGCGTCGCGGGCATCATCAGGGCAGTCTCGACAACAGGGATCTGAGCGCCGCGATGCCCTCGGGTCCGAACTGGATGGTCTGGCTGACAACGCCCTTCATTTCACGCGTGGCGGACCCGTAGGTCACGATCTGGAGGAAGGTTTCTCCCCCTGTCTCGAAGATCGTATAGCCTGCCTCGACCGGTGCCTGAACCGAAAAGCGCGCGGCTTCGCGGGGATGCAGAGCGTCGATCCGCGCCATCACACGAACTCCAGGATGATGTCATCGACCTTGAGGCTTGCCCCCGCAGAGGTGTTGACCTTTTTCACCACACCCCGGCGCTCGGCCTTGAGGATGTTTTCCATCTTCATCGCCTCCACCGTCGCCAGCGCCTGACCTTCCTGCACCTCGTCGCCCTCGGAAACGCTGATCTTCACCACCAGCCCCGGCATCGGGCAGAGTAGGAATTTCGACGTGTCGGGCGGCAGTTTTTCCGGCATGAGGGCAGCGAGTTCGGCCTGGCGCGGGGTGCGGACATGGACCTTCAGATCGGCACCGCGCAGCCGGATGCGGAAGCCTGACGGGATCTTGCCGACCTTCATCACGAGGGGCGCGCCGTTCACCGTGAGGCGGGCGAGCGGTTGGCCCGGGGTCCAGTCACTTTCCACCCGGAGCGCCTCACCATCCGCGAAGGTTACGGTAGACCCTGCCCGGTCGGCACAGATCGTCACAGGATGGGACGCGCTCTGAAGGCTGACC
Source organism: Pseudorhodobacter sp. (assembly GCA_046295215.1). Taxonomy (GTDB): domain Bacteria; phylum Pseudomonadota; class Alphaproteobacteria; order Rhodobacterales; family Rhodobacteraceae; genus Szabonella. The sequence continues at coordinate 96,415 of JBKBNP010000005.1, forward strand.
ACCCAGGATGTGCCGACACGGCGTTCATGGTTGTCCATGGTGCCGGAGATGCGCGTGCGGCGGATTTCGGCCACGCGGTTCATCGCCGCCGTGGCCGCCGCGACCCTGCGCAGAAGTGCCGGATCAAGCGCCACCCCGGCGAAACCGCCTTCATATTCCTCGGCGATGAAGGCCGTTGTGATATTGCCGGAGGCAAAGCGCGGATGGTCCATGACCGCCGAACAGAAGGGCAGGTTGTGGCCGATGCCTTCCACCTCGAACGTATCGAGTGCCAAGCGCATTTCCTCGATGGCTTCGGCCCGGGTTGGCGCCCAGGTGCAGAGTTTTGCGATCATCGGGTCGTAATACATACTGATCTCGCCGCCTTCGAACACGCCGGTATCGTTGCGCACGATGCCACCGCGCGGCGTCGCGCCTTCGACGGGGGGGCGGTAGCGGGTCAGCCGTCCGATGGAGGGCAGGAAATTGCGGTAGGGATCCTCGGCATAGAGCCGGCTTTCCATCGCCCATCCGTTGATCTTCAGATCGGCTTGCGCGAAGGGCAGTTTCTCGCCATTCGCCACGCGGATCATCTGTTCGACCAGATCGACCCCGGTAATCAGTTCGGTCACGGGATGTTCGACCTGCAGGCGCGTGTTCATTTCGAGGAAATAGAAATTGCGGTTGCCGTCCACGATGAATTCGACGGTTCCGGCGCTGGTGTAGCCCACGGCCCGCGCCAGCGCGCAGGCCTGTTCGCCCATGGCGCGGCGCGTTGCCTCGTCAAGGAAGGGGCTGGGCGCTTCCTCGATCACCTTCTGGTTGCGGCGCTGGATCGAACATTCGCGCTCATGCAGATAGACGCAGTTGCCGTGCTGGTCGGCCAGCACCTGGATCTCGATATGGCGCGGCTGGGTCACGAATTTCTCGATGAAGATGCGGTCATCGCCGAAGCTGCTGGCCGCCTCGTTCTTGGAGGATTCGAACCCCTCCTTGACCTCGGATTCCGACCAGGCGATCCGCATGCCCTTGCCGCCGCCCCCGGCCGAAGCCTTGATCATCACCGGATAGCCGATCTCGCCCGAGATCTTCACCGCTTCATCGGCATCCGCGATCAGGCCCATATAGCCCGGGACAGTGGACACACCTGCCTCCATCGCCAGTTTCTTGGAGGTGATCTTGTCGCCCATCGCCTCGATCGCCGGGCTGGGCGGGCCGATGAAAACGACGCCCTCCTGTTCCAGCGCCTCGGCGAATTTCATGTTTTCGGACAGAAAGCCGTAGCCCGGATGCACTGCCTCGGCCCCCGTTGCCCGGACCGCCTCCATGATACGGTCGATCACGATATAGGACTGGTTCGCCGGGGACGGGCCGATATGGACCGCCTCATCCGCCATCTTCACATGCAGCGCGTTGCGGTCCGCATCGGAATAGACCGCGACAGTCGCAATTCCCATCCTGCGGGCGGTCTTGATGACGCGGCAGGCGATTTCGCCCCGGTTGGCAATCAGGATCTTCTTGAACATGCTGGGCCCTTCTGGATGGGACGGGACAGGAAACGCAAAGAACCACCCGGGCAGTCGGCCCGGGTGGTTCTTGCAAGGATCAATACGCCCCGGGGGACGAGGGTATCAGTAGCAGCCGGCCGTGCCGGGAATGACGCAGGACGCGCCACCTGCAACCGCGCCGATGAGCGCGCCGCGGGTCTTGCTGCCGCCGGTCGCATCGGCAATGACGGCACCGGCAACAGCGCCGCCGACCGTGCGGACAGCCGCGCTGTTCTGCATGCCCTGATTGTTGCCGTAGGGGTTGTTCTGCACGCAGGCCGACAGCGACAGGGTCGCCGCCACTGCGAAAAGGATCGTAGGAATACGCATACTGCTTTGCCTCTTGCGTTTGTTGTTATTGAGCCGGATTCTATCCCATCCGCGCCGGTAGGAAAGGGGAAAAACGCCGGATTTTCGCCGTGAACGAAGTTGTCATCTCTGTCATCGCATCTGTCCGGAAAAAGGCCCGGCCTGATGCCGGGGCAAACAGGCCGGAAGACAGGGGAAGGGTAACTCGGATCCTCGGATTTCGTCGAAACGGTCTCATTCCAACCGTCAAAACCATCATTTGATTGCCCTGCACGAATGGCAAAGCCAAAATGAACCCTGCGCCGGGGCCGGGCAGGACTTTGCCGGTTCGCCACAGGGTTGCGCGAAAACATGCCTAGTCCTCCGCCCCGTCAGCGTCCCAGTCGTCATCCCAGACCATCGGTTCGGTGTCCGGGGCGAAGATGGCGGGAAAAGCGGCCTCCGCCCGCTTGCGATCTACGCGCAGAAGCTGGTCATAGCTGGCCGGGTCATAGGGATCGGAAGCCGGAACCACCTCGCGTCCGATCAGCCAGGACAGGCGCCCTGCGTCCAGATTGCCGCGCTCGAAAGGCTCTTCGCCAAAATGTTCCCACAGGGCGCGCAGAAAACCCTCATCCGCGGCACGGTCGGCAGCCGAACGGTCACGATAGCGCTCGCGCTTCGTGATCTTGGTCGCACCCTGCTTGTTGGCGCGGCGGATGATGAACTGGAAATCCGTGCTGGGAAGCCGCCCCGGAAAGCCGCGATGCTTTATCATCGCCCACCCCCTGCGGCCGGATGGCCCGCGACGAGGGAGAAAAAGGGGGCGGGTCGGGTGTTTGCCCGAGTGACCCGCCCCGCAGTCTTACTTGTATTTGCCGGTGTAGCGCGGCTCGGACGAGACGGGCTCTTCGACGTAAACGACTTCCGATTGCTTGGGCGCGCAGGCTGCCACGAAGGCGACCATGCACAAGCCCAGAATGGCTTTCGTGCTCTTTGACATCCTCTACTCCTGGTTTCTTGGGGGGAAGGCTTTGCGAAATTGCCCGCAAGGCGCCCCCGATGCGAGGTAAAGGCCGCTTGGGTTCGGCCTTGCGCAACAATAGCCGCTCGCGAAGGCGATTGACACTGGCTATTCGCCAAGTTGGCGGGCTGTGGCCGGACTACATCATCGGGGTTTGCCCGATGCCCGCTTTCGGCCAGATTTTGTGGTCGCATCAGTAGATCTCCCAGATACAGAGGCCATCCTCGATCCGGTAGGCTTCGAAGAATTGCGTGGCGTCCGGGGCCGTCTCGCCAAAGGCAACAGGCCGGTCGGACAGCGTGATGATGATCTGCTGCGGAACCGGAACATTGTCCTCCACCCGCGGCAGGGCATAGTTCTGGCACAGATGGGCCATATCCTCCACCGCCAGTTCGAAATCCACGCTGCCGTCTTCCTGCGAAATCGCCGGGGCAAGGAACCGGAACCGCGTGGTCAGACCTTCCGGCCCGGGTTCGTTCCAGATCACATCCAGCAGCGTGACCTCCTGTCCCGAAGGCACCGGAATGGCTGCATCGGCCGACAGCGCCTGCCCTGTCATGCCCTGCCCCCATGGGCTGCCCGCCCTGTCGCCGTTCCATTCCGTCCGTCCATGTTCCGCTCCGTTCGTTCCGGGTCACAACGGGATGTTATCGTGTTTCTTCCAGGGATTGGTCAGCTTCTTGTTGCGCAGGCTCGCGAAGGCGCGCGCAACACGGCGGCGGGTGGACTGCGGCAGGATCACCTCGTCGATGAAGCCGCGTTCTGCGGCGACAAAGGGGTTGGCGAAACGGTCCTCGTAATCCCTGGCGCGCTGCGCGATCTTGTCGCGGTCGGCGAGTTCGGAGCGATAGAGGATTTCCGTCGCGCCTTTCGCGCCCATCACCGCGATCTCTGCCGTGGGCCAGGCATAGTTGAAATCGCCCCGCAGATGTTTCGAGGCCATCACGTCATAGGCCCCGCCATAGGCCTTGCGGGTGATGACGGTCACCTTGGGCACCGTCGCCTCGCCATAGGCGAACAGCAGTTTCGCGCCATGTTTGATGACCCCACCATATTCCTGGCCCGTGCCCGGCAGGAAGCCCGGCACATCGACCAGCGTCAGGATCGGAATCTCGAACGCATCGCAGAACCGCACGAAGCGCGCGGCCTTGCGGGAGCTGTCAATATCCAGACAGCCCGCCAGCACCATCGGCTGATTGGCGACCACGCCGACCGACTGTCCCTCCAGCCGGATGAACCCGGTGATGATATTGGCGGCATAGGCGGCCTGGATCTCGAAGAAATCACCCTCATCCGCGACCTTCAGGATCAGTTCCTTCATGTCATAGGGCTGGTTCGGATTGTCGGGGATCAGCGTATCGAGGCTCGGCTCCACCCGGTCGGGCGCATCGAAGAAGGGGCGCACCGGCGCTTTCTGGCGGTTGTTGAGCGGCAGGAAGTCGATCAGCCGCCGGGTCTCGGCCAGCGCCTCCACATCGTTTTCATAGGCACCGTCCGCGACCGAGGATTTCCGGGTATGGGTCGAGGCCCCGCCCAGTTCCTCGGCCGTCACCACCTCGTTGGTCACGGTCTTTACCACATCGGGGCCGGTGACGAACATGTAGCTGGAATCTTTCACCATGAAGATGAAGTCGGTCATCGCGGGGGAATAGACCGCGCCCCCCGCGCAAGGCCCCATGATGAGCGAGATTTGCGGCACCACGCCGGAGGCCATGATATTGCGCTGGAACACCTCGGCATAGCCCGCGAGACTCGCCACACCCTCCTGGATGCGCGCGCCACCGGAATCGTTGATGCCGATGACGGGCGCACCATTCTGCATTGCCATGTCCATGATCTTGCAGATCTTCTGCGCATGGGTTTCCGACAGAGAGCCACCGAACACGGTGAAATCCTGGCTGAACACATAAATCAGGCGCCCGTTTACCGTGCCCCATCCGGTCACCACCCCGTCCCCTGCGGGCCGGTCGGATTCCATCCCGAAATCGGTGCAGCGATGCCGCACGAACATGTCGAACTCCTCGAACGAGCCTTCGTCCAGCAGAAGGTCGATCCGCTCGCGCGCGGTCAGCTTGCCCTTAGCATGCTGCGCCTCCACCCGTCGCGCACCCCCGCCCTGGCGGGCCAGGCTGCGCCGGTTTTCCAGCTCCTGCAGAATGTCCTTCACGCCATGCCCTCCCCGATATTTTGGGCAATCTAGCGCCGGGACAAGGCAATCGAAAGGAGAATTGGTCAAATTTGCAAACTATTGGCAGAGGATATTCTGCGAATTGCAAATATGCATTGGCCCCGGCGTTGGCATTGATGATGTGACCGCCCCCCGACGGCATCGATGTGCCAGGGTGGGTCTGCGATGATCCACAAAGGAGGACGGTCAAGTCGGAGATTATCACTGTCGGGCTCGATCTGGCGAAGAATGTGTTTCAGGCTCATGGGGCTGAGTCCTCGGGGCGTGTGCTTTTTCGCAAGAAGCTGAGACGGGATCAGGTGCTGTTGCGTAAGTCACGCCTGAGGCATGACAGCCCCTTTCCCCGTTGACGTCATGCCACGCGGACGATCTCGGCGATACCGAGTGCGTTGAAGCGGTTGATGAGTGCGACGCAGATCTGGATTTCTGCGGTTTGGCTGTCTGGGTGTCTTGCAGCGATGCGTTCGCCGAAGGCTTTGAGACAGCGCATCTTCGCCTCGATCCGGCGCGGGTGAGTGACATTTGCGCGAAGCATAAGAGACATCATGCGCCAGCACAACAGCGCGGCCAGGCCTGCCGCGTTCATCGAGTGGTCAAGGTCCGGGGTGACCGGGCCCGAGTTCTGGACGGCGGTCATGGAGCACTGGTCAGGCTTTGACATCATTCCTCATGATGATTTTCGCGACCTGTTCGACGAGCACCGCGCTGATCATCCCGCAGCCCTGAATGCGGGTGGTTGTCGTTGCAGTCCTCGATCCAGCCTCCGATCAACCCGAGAACGGTTTGTGCGTCCCGCAGCGGCGTCACCTGGACGTGGTCGCGCTTCAGCGTCTTCACG
>JBKBNP010000006.1:0-90667 GCA_046295215.1 Pseudorhodobacter sp.
CGCCGCCGCGGATGCGGCTCCGAAGCCGCAAAATCGATGCCATGTGCCCGAAAAAGCTGTCCCAGCAACGCTCAGACGGCCATCTCGGCAAAGCCGAAGCCGTTAATCAGACGTTCCTCAAGTTGACGGTCTCCGGAAAACTCGGGGCGATTCAGGGTGCCCTTGGTCGAGACGTTCCAGAACTCATCCGGGCTGGCGGACCAGGGGATGCGGGGGAAACCGCGCCAATCGACGTAGATGACCACCGGACTCCGGTCACAACTGGACGAAAAGCCGCTGGCAGGTCAGGCTTCCTTTCCTGACCTGCCGTGACAAGGCGTGCTACTTGAAGCGCCGGATCTCCCCCGACTGCAGGCGGGTCAGGTAGCTGTCGAGTTCCCGCTTCACGATCGGCATCAGAACATAGAGGCCGATGATGTTGCAGACCGCCATGGCAAAGATCGCGGCATCCGAGAAGTCGATCACCGGGTCGAGGCTTGCCGCCGCGCCGATCACCACAAAGACGCAGAACATCACCTTGAACACCATTTCCTGCGTCTTGCCCTCGCCAAAGAGGTAGGTCCAGGCCTTCAGGCCGTAATAGGACCAGGAGATCATCGTCGAGAAGGCGAAGAGGATCACCGCAACCACCAGCACATAGGGAAACCACGGCAGCGCCGAGGCAAAGGCCGCCGAAGTCAGCCCCACGCCGGATGCACCCGTCGCCGTCGCCACCCGGCCCGCCTCGGTCAGGACATAGAGCCCGGAGTCGGGGTCGGTCAGCAACTGGCCGGTGATGATGATGACCAGCGCGGTCATCGTGCAGATCACGACCGTATCGATGAACGGCTCCAGGAGCGACACGAAGCCCTCGGTGATCGGTTCCTTGGTGCGCACCGCAGAGTGGGCGATGGCCGCGGACCCGACGCCCGCCTCGTTGGAGAAGGCCGCGCGGCGGAAGCCCTGGATCAGCGCGCCCACCATGCCGCCGACGATCCCGTTGCCGGTGAAGGCGCCGTTGAGGATCTCGGCAAAGGCCTGTCCGATGAGGTTGTAGTTCATGGCGAGGATGATGATGGCCACGCCGACATAGATGATCCCCATGATCGGCACGACCTTTTCGGTCACCCGCGCGATGGATTTCAGCCCGCCCACGATCACCGCAAAGACCACGGCGGCAAAGACGAGGCCGGTGATCCAGCCCGGATAGTCGCCCAGCACCCCGACCAGCTGCTGATGCGCCTGATTGGACTGGAACATGTTCCCCCCCCCCAGCGCGCCCAGCACGCAGAAGATGGAAAACAGCACCGCGAGGATCTTGCCGCCCGGAACGCCACGCTCGGCAAAGCCCTTGGTGATGTAATACATCGGGCCGCCCGACACGGTGCCATCGGCATATTCATTGCGGTATTTGACGCCCAGCGTGCATTCGGTGAATTTCGAGGCCATTCCCAGCAGACCCGCAAGGATCATCCAGAAGGTCGCCCCGGCCCCCCCGATGCTGACAGCAACCGCCACACCGGCGATATTGCCCAGACCGACCGTGCCCGACAGCGCCGTTGCAAGGGCCTGGAAATGGCTGACCTCGCCCGCGTCATTCGGGTCGGAATATTTCCCCGACACAAGGTCGATGGAATGGCGCCAGACCCGGAACTGGATGAAGCCGAAATAGACCGTGAAAATGCTGGCCGCGACAACGAGCCAGGCAACGATCCAGGCAAAATCCGTCCCCGGAATGGGGGCGAAGATGAAATTGACGAACCAGCCGGTCGAACTCGCGAAAAGCGCGTTGACGGCCGCGTCGATGCCGCCGTCCTGCGCGAAGGCTGGGGTGGCGGCGAACAGGGCCGCGAGGCCCGCGAAAAATCGTTGGAATAGGGTCATGCTGTGTCTCCGGTCAGGGAACGATGGTGCAGGGAACGGGCGCAACCTGCGCAAGCGTTCCCGCGACGGAGCCGAACACCCGGCTCATCATGCCGGAATTGCCGGTGCGTCCGGTGACAATCTCGATGATGCCCCCGGAGGCAGCGATCTCGCAGATCGTCTCGACCACATGGCCATAGCGGATTGCGGCTTCCAGCCCGACACCCTGACCGTCATAGCGCGCGATCAGCGGCGCGATGATGGCTTCCTCGGCGCGCGCAAGCTCCTGCTTGCGGCGCGCATGGCGCTCTTCCAGTTCCTGCTTGGTAAGGAATGTGTAGGGCGACCATTCCAGCACATGCACGACCAGAAGCGATGCCCCCAGTCCCTTGGCGCGGCCATGCGCAAAGGCCATGGCGCGCGCGCCGGCCTCGCTTCCATCCACCGCGACGATGATCTTTTCCGTCATCCAGAGGTTCCCCTTTTGGTTGTCTGTCCCTGTTGCGGCAGGCGGCGGGGGTGCGCCCCTGCCGCCTGCCGTGCTTCACTATGCCTCATTCCCTCCGGCGAAATTTCCTCAACTTGCCCGTCCTTGCAGGCAGAACGACCGGAATCCGGGGCATTGTCACATTTTTGTGCAAAATCCTGCAGGGTCTTGCCGGATCAGCACCCCGGCATTCCGGGCCGCAGTCGCTTGCAATCCCCCGGACGCGCTCCCGGGCTGTCCCCCTTGGCATCCCGCTGACAGGCGCGTATAGCCGGGCCGGACCATGGATGGAGCCTAGACGATGCAAGGCAGCGCGAACCTGAACCTGATGATGAAAGCCGCGCGCAAGGCGGGCCGCTCGCTGGTGAAGGATTTCCGCGAGGTGGAGAACCTTCAGGTCTCCTCCAAGGGGCCGGGCGATTTCGTGTCGCGCGCCGACAAGGAAGCCGAACGCCTGATCCGCGAGGATCTGATGGGCGGTCGCCCCACCTATGGCTTTCTGGGCGAGGAAACCGGCGAGACCGAAGGCGCCGACCCCACCCGCCGCTGGATCGTCGATCCCCTGGACGGCACCACCAATTTCCTGCACGGACTGCCGCATTGGGCCGTGTCCATCGCGCTGGAACACAAGGGAGAGATCGTCTCGGGCGTGGTCTATGACCCGGCCAAGGACGAGATGTTCTGGGCCGAAAAAGGCGCGGGTGCCTGGATGAACGAGCGCCGGATGCGGGTTTCGGGCCGCCGTCACATGATCGAGGCGATTTTTGCGACCGGCGTGCCCTTTGCGGGGCGTGGCCCCCTGCCTGCCACCTTGCAGGATCTGGCCCGGCTGATGCCGGTCTGTGCGGGCGTGCGGCGCTGGGGGGCGGCGGCGCTCGATCTCGCCTATGTCGCGGCGGGGCGCTATGACGGGTTCTGGGAACGCGGCCTCAACGCCTGGGACATCGCCGCCGGGATCATCATCGTCAAGGAGGCGGGCGGCTTCGTGTCGGGCATCCGCGAGGGCGACAATCCGCTGGAAAAAGGCGCCGTGATCTGCGCCAACGAGCCGCTGTTCGACCCCTTCCGCAAGATCATCCGCGGCGAGTGAGGCGCGGGCGGGGATGCGCGGCTTCAGCCTCCATCCCGATGCCCGGCTGTTCGGGCCGGATGGTCTGGAAACACCCCTGCGCCCCGGCGATCCCGACTCGCGCCTTGCAACCGGGGCCGCGGCGACCGGCCTCGTTTCTCCCGACCGCCCGCCCTGCCCTGCCCTGATCTCTGCCTTTTCCGGCCCGTTCCGCATTGGTGCCGAAACCGCCCCGCCGCCGGTTGCGGGGTTCGAGACGCTGACCTCCGGATCCACCGGCGCACCCCGCCGCATCGCGCGCGGCTTTGCCTCGTGGCAGGCAGGGTTTGCGGTCAATGCGCGCCTCTTCGGCACCGGCCCCGGCGCGCGGGTCGGCATCATTGGTCGGCTGTCGCAATCGCTCGCCCTGCATGGTGCGGTGGAGGCGCTGTCACTGGGCGCGGAACTGCATCTGCTCGACACAATGCGGCCCGACCGCCAGCGCGCTGAACTGGCGCGGCGCGGGGTCAGCCTGCTCTGGGCCGCACCTGCACAAGTGCAATTGCTTGCCGGGGCCTCCGGACCCGCCCTGCCCGCCCTGCGCTGGGTTCTGACCGGAGGCGCCAAGCTGGAGAATGCGCTGCGCAGCGACATCGCCCGGATGGCCCCCTATGCCGTGATCCGCGAATTCTATGGCGCGGCAGAGGCGAGTTTCGTGACGATGGCCGATGATGGAACCCCCTCCCATTCGGTCGGCCGCCCCTATCCCGGCGTCGGGATCGAGCTGCGCAACGAACGGGGTGAAAGCGTCCGCGAGGGCCGCGTCCATGTCCGCTCCCCCTATCTTTTTGACCGTTACGCCAGCGACCCCGGCTCCGCCCGCTGGCGTGGCGACTGGCTGGAACTGTCCGAGATTGCCCGCTGGGAGGGGCCGTATCTGGTGCTTCTGGGCCGGATCGACCGGATGTTCACCGTTGCAGGCCAGAACCTCCACCCCGAGGCTCAGGAGGCTTTCGCCCTGACCCTGCCCGGCCTTGCCCGGTTTGCCGTGCTGCCCCGCCCCGATGGCCAGCGCGGTCAGCGCGCCGAGGCGGTGGCCATGGGTGACCCTTCCCGCGAATGCGCGATCCTCGCCGACCTGCGGGCGGAGTTTGGCCCGACGCTCGCCCCCCGCCGCCTGCATTGGCGGGCAGACTGGCCGCTGCTTCCCTCAGGCAAGACCGACCTTGCTGCCCTCGCCCGGAATCTGCCATGACCGCCTTTGTCATCGCCGCGCGCCGCAGCCCCGTCATGCCCGCAGGGGGCGCTTTCGCGCGGCTGGCCCTGCACGAGCTTGCAGCGCCCGTGATTGCGGCCTGTCTCGCCGATGCGGGCCTGCCCTCCGACCGAGTGGACGAATTGATCTGCGCCAATGCGCTGGGCGCCGGGGGCAATCCCGCGCGGGTCGTGGCGCTGGCGGCGGGACTGCCGGAACGTGTGGCCGGGCTGACCATCGACCGCCAATGCGCGGGCGGGCTGGATGCGATCCGGCTGGCGGCGGCGATGATCGACGCAGGCCTTGCCGATCTGGTGCTGGCGGGCGGGGTGGAAAGCGCCTCCCGCCGCCCGATCCGCCTGCGCACCGACCCCGATGGCGGGCCTGCGGTTGCCTATGACGCCCCGCCCTTCACCCCCTGGCCGGATCGCGACCCGCCCATGCACGAGGCTGCCGCCGCCCTTGCGGCCCGGCTGGGCATCACGCGCATGGAACAGGACGCTTTTGCCGTGACCTCCCACGCGAGGGCCCGCGCGGCAGCGCATCCCGACATCGTGCCGGTTCTTGGCCATATCCGCGACGGGTTCACCCGCGACCTGACACCCGCCCTCGCGGCGCGGGCGCGGCCCCTCACGGGCACGATCACCGCCGCCAGTGCCGCCGTTTCCGCCGATGCGGCGGCCTTTGTCCTCGTGGCCTCCGCGCGCCTTGCCCGCCATGCGCCCAAGGCGCTGCGCATCGCCGCCAGCGCCACGGTCGGCGCGGCACCCGAGGATCCGGGCCTCGCCCCGATTGCCGCCATCGCCCGCATCCGCGCCCCCGGCCAGCCCCTTGAGGCGGCCGAGATCATGGAAGCCTATGCGGTGCAGGCCATCGCCTGTATCCGGGGGGGGGGGCTGGACCCGGTTTCTGTCAATCGCGGCGGCGGGGCCCTGGCGCGGGGCCATCCGATCGGGGCCTCCGGGGCGATCCTTGGGGTGCGGCTGTTCCATGAACTGAGCAGCGGTCAGGGGCTTGCCGCCATTGCCGCCGCAGGTGGCATCGGGTCGGCGCTGTTGCTGGAGGCGTGAGCCCCCCAGGAGCAACACCTTACCCCTGCGCCGCCCAGACATAGGCAAGATAGGCCACCAGCATCGCCCCGCCCATCCCGCGCCCGATCACCGGCCGCGTCAGCAGCAGGGCGGCGAACACAAGCGAAACCACGATCATCACCGGCAGGTCGAAGGTCAGAAAGCGCGCGGCCACCGGGATCGGCGCGATCAGTGCGGTCGCGCCCAGAATACCGAGGATGTTGAAGATGTTGGACCCGATGATATTGCCGATGGCAATTTCCGACTGGCGCCGGAACGCCGCGATCAGCGAGGTCGCAAGCTCTGGCAACGAGGTGCCGATGGCCACGATGGTCAGGCCGATGAAGGCCTCGGAAATGCCGTATCCGCGCGCGATGCTGACCGCGCCATCCACCAGAAACCGCGCGCCCAGCATCAGCGCGACGAGCCCGCCAAGCGCCCAGAGGACCGAGACCGGCAGCGAGGGGGGAGCAGGCAGGCCGGACTCATCGGCCACATCCCCGCCCGGCTGGCGGTAGGCTTGGATCAGATAGGCCGCCAGCCCCGCAACCAGCACCAGCCCCGCGATCCGTCCCATCTGCGCCATGGCAAAGACCGGCACCAGCAGGACAGCCGCCGCGACCATGACCCCGGTATCGCGGCGCAGCGTCGCCCCCAAAACCCGGATCGGCCAGACCAGCGCCGAAATCCCCACGATCAGCAGGATATTGGCGATGTTGGAGCCCACGACATTGCCCAACGCAATATCCGGCACGCCGCGCAGCGCCGCATCGACCGAGACCAGCAATTCCGGCATCGAGGTGCCCAAGCCCACGACCGTCAGCCCGATCAGGAGCGGCGGGATCGCCATGCGCCGGGCAATCCCGACACTTCCGCGCACCAGCGCCTCACCCCCGAGGAAAAGACCGACCAATCCGGCCAGCAACAACATATAGTCCAAATCAGCGCCCCATCGGGCAGATGATCCGCCCCGCGAGGACAGATGTGGGTGCCGGTCAGGGCGCGCAAGAGAGCGCTGAAATTAATCCCGCAGCCGATCTTTCCGCGCCGTTTCCACCCTTGGGTGCCGCGCCCCGCGCATGGTCGCAGCAGAGGGATACCCGCCCCGGAACAGATCCGACGAAAGGAGATCGCGGACAATGGCCAACCCGGCTCGCGGCGACTGGCGCGGCGTGGCAGCAAGAACCGACCCGGCAGGATGCCCCTGCCCCGCCAGCACCGCACCTTGTCAGGGGTGAAAAAACACCTCTTCCATCGGCGCCCACCATTCGCCCTTGGCCACGCTGTCCAACTGGCGCTGGCAGGGGCCGCAATGGGTCCACCATTCCTGCGTCACCGGATCGGCGGCCATGCGCGCGGCATCCGCCGCCCAATCCTGCCCGTGATATTCGAAATGCGAGAACAGCAGGTTTTCCGGCTCGCGCAGGTAGATGACGAAATTGCGGATGTTGCACTCGGTGATCTTCGTCAGCACGGCAGGCCAGGCCGCCGCGTGCAGGCGCTTATACTCCGCGATCTTTTCGGGCCTGATCCCGATCACGCCGCCCATCCGCTGCATCACACACCCTCCCGCAACTCGATGTTGAACTCCGCGATCCCGCGCGCAGCCAGCGCCTCGCGGTCCCAGGCGATGCCGATGCCGGGGGTTTCGGGCGCGTAAGCCATGCCCTTCTCGATCCGCAACCCGGTCTCGGTGATCTCGTCGAGTTGCGGGATATATTCGACATAGCGTCCGTTCTGCACCGCGCAGACAAGGCTCACATGCAGTTCCATCAGGAAATGCGGACAGACCGGCAGGTTGAAACATTCCGCCATATGCGCGACCTTCAGCCAGGGGGTGATCCCGCCGATCCGTCCCACATCGACCTGAATGACCGATGCCCCGCCCTGTGCGATATATTCGGCGAAATGGCGCACGGAATAGAGGCTTTCACCCACCGCGACCGGCATTGCCGCTGCGCGGGCAAGGTCGACATGGCCCGCAATGTCATCGGCGGCGAGCGGCTCCTCGATCCAGGCCAGATCGAAGGGTCGCAGCGCCTCGGCCCGGCGGCGCGCAGTGTCGCGGGCAAAGCCCTGATTGGCGTCGGTCATGATCTCGTATCCCGGCCCCAGCGCCTCCCGCATTGCGGCGATGCGCGCGACATCCTCCGCCGCCGTGGGCTTGCCGATCTTGACCTTGGACCCGGTAAATCCCTTTTTGCGCGCCGCCAGCGCATCCTCGACCAGCGCCTCGGTCGGGATGTGCAGCCAGCCGCCTTCGGTGGTGTAGCAAGGCGCCGCAGGCCGCGCGCCCCCGGCCAGACGCCAGAGCGGCAATCCCGCCCGCTTGCAGCGCAGATCCCAGAGCGCGGTGTCGATGGCCGCCAGCGCAATGGCGGTGATCGCGCCAATGGTGGTGGCATGGGTGGCAAATTCCAGATCGTGCCAGATCGCCTCCACCTCCTCCGCCTCCCGCCCGATCAGCCGGGGCGCCAGATGGTCGGCCAGAAGCCGCATGACGGACGATCCCCCGGTGCCGATGGTGTAGGAATAGCCCGTCCCCGTCGCCCCGTCGCTGTCGGTGATCGTGACCATCGGGGTTTCCTGGCTCACGAAGCTCTGGATCGCGTCGGTGCGCTTCACCTTGGGGGCGAGGTCCACCATCGACAGTTGCACGCGTTCTATTCTGGCCATTCGGTCCTCGGATCAATCGGGAAGGTTGTAGAAGCGGCGCGCGTTGCGATGGCCGATCAGGGCGCGTTCATCGTCCGACAAAGCGGCGAGCAGGGCATGGGTCATGTCGATCCAGCCGGGCAGGCCCACGCCCAGATCGACCACCGGCCAGTCGCCCCCCCAGATCAGCCGCTGCGGCCCGAAAAGGTCCAGCGCCGTTCCGGCAATCGCGGCGCAGGGGTCGGGGGGGCCGGCATCCTCGGGCACATAGGCGGTCATGCCGGAAAACTTGACCCAGAGGTTCGGCAGGCGTGCAAGCCGCGCCAGGCTGGCGCGCCAGGCGTCGAACCCGCCGCCCTCCATGTTGTTCGTGCCGAAATGGTCCAGCACGAAGGCCACATCCGGACAGGCGCGCACCAGATCGGCCCCGATGTCGAGTTGATGGGCCGACAGGCACAGATCGACCGTCCAGCCCTCCGCCCCGATGCGGCGGATATTGCGGCGGTAGGTCTCTGCCCGGCTCATGTCATCGGGCATGGTCTGCATCAGCCGCCGGAACCCCACGACATGCAGGTCGTGACATTCCTCCAGCCAGGCCTCGAACCCCTCGTCCGTTTCGGGGCGGCAGGCGGCAATCTGGCCCAGCATCGGCAGATCGCCCGTCCCGACCATCCCCGCGACCAGCCGCGCCTCGCGTTTGTAATCTGCCTCGTCAACGCCGGTTTCCATGAAAAGCGTGCCGACAACCCCACGCCCGGCAACCAGCGCGTTGTAACCGCTGCGCGTGAAATCCCCCGACAGGGCCGGAATGTCCCCGGTCCAGCCATAGCCCAGATCATCGCGCAGGATCAGATGCTGGTGGGTGTCGATCAGGTCCATGTCCGCCCCCCGTTCATGGCATCAGCGCGTAGTCGTCCATTTCGGACCAGAGCGCATCGGGCACCTTTCTGTCGAAAAGCTCGGTGTTGCGCTTCAGGCTCGACGGTTTGGCCGTGCCGATCAGCACCGAGGCCACCACCGGGTTGCGCAGCGGAAAATGCAGTGCGGCGGTGGCGAGGTCCGTGCCATGGCGGGCGGCGACCGCGGCCATCCGCTCCACCCGGTCCAGAATGTCGGGCGGGGCCTCGGTATAGTTGAAGGTCGCACCGGCGCGCGCGCCGGTGGCGAGGATGCCCGAATTGAACACCCCACCGACAACCATCGCCGTGCCCGCCTCTTCACACATCCCCATCAGGCGGCCGGTTGCTGTGCGGTCCAGCAGCGAATAGCGCCCTGCCATCAAGAGGCAATCCAAGGACACCCGCTCCATCACATTGATGCAGGCGGACACCTCATTCACGCCCAGACCAAAAGCCCCGATATGGCCCGCTGCCTTCAATTCCCGCAGCGCATGGATGCCGCTGGTGGCGAAGGTTTCCAGATGGGCGGCATAATCATCTCCGGTGAAGCTGCCGCTTTCAAGGTCGTGGACATAGAGAATATCGACCGAGGGCAGGCCCAGCCGTGCCAGACTGTCCTCCCAGGATCGCATGATCCCGTCATGGCTGTAATCATAGGTGATCGAAAAGGGCAGCGCCTCGACATAGCCGTTGTCGGGCTGGCTGCCATCGGTGATCGGCTTCAGGAGGCGTCCGACCTTGGTAGAGATCACAAAATCGCCGCGCGGCTTGCCTTGCAGGAAATCCCCGATCCGGCGCTCTGACAGGCCCTGCCCGTAAAAGGGCGCGGTGTCGAAATAGCGCATGCCCGCCTCCCAGGCGGCCTCCAGTGTGGCCATGACATCCTCGCGCGTGATCGCGCGATAGAGGTTGCCGATCCCGGCGGCCCCGAAGGAAAATTCGGTGAGCTCAAGATCGGTGCGGCCCAGTCGTCTGCGGTTCATGGTCTGAATCCTTGCAAGCAATGTCAAAAATTGTCCGGCGCGCCGGTCATGGTGCCATCCGGGCCGGAACCTCGAAGGGCAGGCGGGCTTGTTCCTCGGGGGTCATCTGCCCGAAGATCACGAACACCATGTCGAGATGCAAGGCCAGCGCCTTTTCGGCGGCTGCCGCATCGCCCGCATCCAGCGCGTCGATCACCGCGCGATGTTCGCGCAGCACGTCGAACAGCCGGTGCCGGTTCGCCCAATAGCGGTGAAAGCGCATCAGCGGCGTCTTGGCGGCCTGGATTGCCGACCACACGCCTTCGCGCCCGGAATAGCCCGCCAGCGTGCGGTGGAACCGGTCATCCTCAAGCAAAAACCCCTCGGGATCGTCGGCGGCGACAAGGCGTTCCTGCGCCGCGATCTGGTCGCGCATCTCGGCGCTCATCTCCGGTGTCCAGACCGCCACCGTCTCCCGCAAGAGCGCCACCTCCAGTGACCGGCGCACGAAATGGCTGTCCTGCAAGGTCTCCAGCCGCAGCGGCGCGACAAAGCTGCCTCTTTGCGGCGAGACATCCACGAGCCCCTCCTCCGCCAGCCGCTGGATCGCGGCGCGGACGGGCGTGCGGGAAACCGAGAACTGCTTGCAGATGGAATTCTCGCTGATCCGCTCATTGGGCATCAGGCGCACTTCGACAATCGCCTTGCGCAGCACCGCATGGACCTGATCGCAGACCGAGGAGTTGCGGTCGACAACCAGCGTCAGCCCCCCCAATCCGGGCAGCCCGCTCGGCGGTTGACGCAGGTCCGCATCGGTTGCTGATTCCCAACCCGCCATCGATAACCACTCTCTTTCGCAAAATGAGCCTTGCTGCTTGGATACAAGTTTACTAGGGTTTCAGTTGCGAATGCAAGCCGGTGATTCAAGCCCTGCACAAAGGCGGGGCGGTCGGCCGGGCGGCGGGCGCTGTCGCCCCGTTGCGGGCAATTCCTGGAGGAGGAGAAAACGACCATGACGAATATGTTCAGAACGGTGGGGCTCGCGGGCCTTTTCGGCGCGGTTGCCGCAATGGGTGCGCAGGCCGCCGATGACAGCAAGCTCGCGCTCGTCCCGGGTGGCCCGCATCCCTATTTCGCGGCATGGGAACCGGCAGGCGCCGATGCCACGCGCGATTTCGGGCTGGCCGGGGCCGATTACCGCGTTCCGCAGCGGTGGGAGCTTGCGCAGCAGAACCAGTTGCTCGAAAGCCTGCTGAGCCAGGGCTATAACGGCTTCATGATCTTCCCGGGCGACCCGGTGGGGGCTGTTTCCACCGCCGAGGAACTGGCGGGATTCGGCGCGCCGATCATCGCGGGCGCAGGCTGTTTCAAGGATCCCTCTCCGGCTGCCTTCTGCCTTGGCACCGACACCGGCAATTCGGCCTATCTGGGCACCAAGCAACTGCTGGCCGCCATGGGCGACGGTGAAAAGCGGATCGCGCATTTCACCGGATTCCTCGTTGATCCCAACACCCAGCTTCGCATCGACGCCGTGGCCCGCGCCGCCGCCGAGGCGGGGGCGACCGTGGTGCAGGTGATCGCCGACATCGACGCGCCGGAACCGGCGGAAGAAAAGATCAATGCCTATCTCGCCGCCCATGCCGGTGAGGTGGACGGCATCGTCACAACCGCCTGGGTGCCCGCCGTCGTGGCCGCCAATGCGCTGCGCAGGATGGGTGACACCGGCATCAACATGGTCGGCATCGACCATGACGAGGTGGTGCTGAGCGCGATCAAGGACGGCATCATCGACGGCACGATGATCCAGAACCCCTATGGTCAGGGCTATATCGGGGCCTTCGCGCTGGACAGACTGCGGTCGGGCTGCACGGTCAAGGCGGATGCGCCCTTCGGGTCGAACGCGTTGACCGACAAGTTCATCGATTCCGGCACGGCCTATGTCGATGCCAGCAATGTCGACAGCTATCTCGACACGATGCGCGCCGAAACAACCAAGATCCTTGCGGATTTCGAGGCGACCTATCTGACCTGCCAGTAACGGGCGTTTCCTGCCGATCCGACTGTCCCGCCGGTGCGCGCCTTGCACCGGCGGGACAACACCTGCCGCCCGGCACAAGCCCATCCAGCCCCGGAAACACCCACCCATGTCCGCATCAGATGCCACCTCCGTGCAGCCGGTCAGGCCTCCGGCGAGCTTCGCCAGCCTGTCCCGGACCCGGTTCCTTCTGTCCAACGAATTCGGGCTGATCCTGCTGATCGGGATCTTTGCGCTGCTGTTCTCGATCTACACCAGCGGCTTTCTGTCGGCCTTCAACCTGTTCTCTCTGGGCCGCAATGCCGCCGTGAACATCATGATCGGCCTTGCGATGATGACGGTGATCGTGACCGGCGGGCTCAACCTCGCGGTCGGGGCCATGGGGGTCTGTGCCGCCATGGCCTTTGGCTGGCTGATCCAGGTCGCGGGCCTGCCCTGGCCGCTCGCGATTATCGGCGGGCTGGCGCTCGGGGCGGGGCTGGGCTTCATCAACGGCTGGACGGTGGTGCGCACCGGGCTGCACAGTTTCATCATTACCCTCGCAACGATGAGCATCTTCTTCGGCGTGATGATCTTTCTCACCCGGGCCGAGGCGTTCCGTGAGATTCCCGCAATTTTTTCCGCCTTTGGCCGTATGAAATTCGCGACCTATTTTTCGCCGCTGCTGCTGGTCACGCTGGGATGTGCGCTGGCGCTGGCCTGGCTTTACCGCTTCACCGTGACGGGCCGGGAAATGCTGGCCGCAGGGGCCAATCCTGCGGCGGCAGAGCTGTCGGGCATCCGCGTCGGGCGGGCCATCATCCTGTGTCACATGCTGTCGGGCGTTCTGGCGGGGGTGGCGGCGCTGATGCTGGTCACGCGCAACGGGGCGGCCATTCCGTCCATGGCGGGGCAACTGGGGCAGGACTGGCTGTTGCCCGCCTTCCTCGGCCCGGTTCTGGGCGGCACGCTGTTGCAGGGCGGCAAGGTTTCGGTGCTGGGCACGGTGCTGGGCGCCTTTCTGGTCACCATGCTGTCGAGCGGGCTTCTGATGCTGCAGGTGGGCGCGTTCTGGGTGCAGACCTTCCTTGGCCTGATGCTGCTGATCGCCGTTCTGCTCGACAAGGCACGGCGGAGCTATCTCGCCCGCCGCAACCTGGCCTGAGGAGGCAGCCATGACCCGGATCGCCCAAATTTCGCGCACCGACTGGTTCGGCCCCCTTCTGGCCACGATCATCGCCATCGTGCTGATCCAGAGTATGAGTTCGAACTTCCTGTCGGCCTACAATATCCAGATCCTTCTGCTGGCCATCGCGGTCAATGCACTGGTGGCCTATTCGCAGATGATCATCATCGCCATCGGCCAGATGAACCTTTCTGTGGGTGCTATCGGCGGGCTGGCCGCGATTTCCTTTGCCGGCGCGATGGAGGTCTGGGGCCTGCCCGCGCCGCTGGCCCTGTCCTTCGCCATGCTGATCGGCCTTGCCTGCGGCATGGTCAACGGCGCGCTGATCCGCATCACCGGCATTTCCGCCTTCGTCATCACGCTGGCCACATTGTCGATCTACAAGGGCATCAACCTCGGCATCACCGAGGCGCAGCCCTTCTATGGCGTGCCCGACAGCGTCAAGCGGTTCGGCGCGGCGCTCCTGGTCGGGCCGGTGCCATGGCTTCTGGTGCCGACGCTGGTGGTGACGCTGGCGCTCTGGGTCACGTTGCGCCGCTTGCCTGTGGGGCGCTTCATCCTCGCGGTCGGCAGCAATGACCACGCGGCGGGGCTGTCGGGCATCTCGGTGGGGCGCACGGTCATCATCGCACATGGCATTTCCGGCCTTCTTGCCGCGATTGCCGGGGTTTTGGTGGTCGCCCGTTTGCAGATAGGCCAGCCGTCCATCGGGGATGACTGGCTGATCCTGTCCTTTGCCGCCCCCGTCATCGGCGGCGCGATCCTTGCGGGCGGGCATGTCAGCACGATGGCCACGCTTCTGGGCGTGGTGATCGTGGCGATCATCACGCAGGCGCTGGTGCTGTTTTCCATCGATCCGTTTCTGGTGCAGGTGGTGCTGGGCGTGCTGATCCTTGCCGCCGTGGGGCTGAACAAGCTGCGCGCGGGGCAGACCACGGCGAAGGGAGGGCTTTGACATGACCCCGAACCCGATTTTCGAGGCGCAGGGGGTGCAGAAGGCCTTTCCGGGCGTGCTGGCGCTCAAGGGCGTGAACATCTCCTTGCTGCCCGGGTCCATCCACGCATTGCTGGGGGAAAACGGCGCGGGGAAATCGACGCTCATCAAGGTCATTACCGGGGTGCATCAGCCGACCTCCGGCACGATGCGGCTCGATGGTCTCGAAACCACCTTCGCCTCCCCCCGCGACGCGATTGCGCGCGGCATCGGGGTCGTGCATCAGGAACGCAACCTCTTTCCCCGCTTTTCGGTGGCCGAGAACATCCATCTGGAAAAGCTGGCCATGTCCTACCTCAAGCCGGTGGATTATGCGGCGCTGAACCGCGAGGCGCGGCCCTGGCTTGACGCGCTGGATCTCGACATCGACCCTGCCACGCCGGTTTCGGAACTGTCGGTCGCGCGGATGCAACTGGTGGAGATCGCCAAGGCGCTGTCGCTGCAAAGCCGCGTCCTCTTGCTCGATGAGCCCACCGCCTCGCTGACCTCCAGCGAGACGGACCGGCTGTTCACCATCCTGCGCCGCCTGCGTGACGACGGCACCAGCCTTGTCTTTGTCAGTCACAAGCTGGAGGAGGTGCAGGAGATCTGCGACCGCGTGACCGTGCTGCGCGACGGGGCCAATGCCTGCGAAAGCCGGTCGATGGAAGGTGTGGACCGCAAGCAACTGGTGCAGATGATGATCGGCCGGTCCGAAGGGGCGGGCGCATGGCGCCACCGCGACCGCAGCGGCGCGCCGGAGGTTCTGGGCCTTTCGGGCGTCTCCACCGCCATCGGGCATCGCGATGTGACGCTGTCGGTGCGAAAGGGCGAAATCCTCGGGCTTTACGGGCTGATCGGAGCGGGGCGGACGGAGCTTGCCAAATCGATCATGGGGCAGTTTGCCGTCACGGGCGGCGAGGTGCGCGTGAACGGCGCGCCCGTGCGGATCGGCTCGGTGGACGAGGCGATCCATCGCCATGGCCTTGGCTATATCAGCGAAGACCGCAAATCCGAGGGGCTGATCCTGCAACATTCGGTGCTGGCCAATGCGGGCGTGCCGATCTGGCGCAAGCTGGCGCGCGCCTTCGGCACGCTGACCGACGGGCGGGTGCGCGACGTTGTGACACCCTATCTGCAAAAGCTGGAGGTCAAGACCCCGAGCCTTGCGCAGACCGTGGGCAACCTGTCGGGCGGGAACCAGCAGAAGATCAGCGTTGCAAAATGGCTGGCGGCGAATGTGGGCTTTCTGATCGTGGATGAACCCTCGGTCGGCATCGACATCAAGACCAAGGCCTATCTGCATGATCTCTTGCGCGAACTGGCCGACAGCGGCACGGCGATCCTGCTGATTTCCAGCGAGATGCCGGAAATGATCGCGCTGGCCGACCGGATCATGGTGATGGATGGCTACCGCATCCGGGGCGAGGTGGCCAATACCGGCGTCTATACCGATATCAGCCACAGCATCATGGACCTGATCCACGCCGCCCCCGGCGCGGCGGAGTAGCGCGCAAGGCAGCCATTCCGTCTTGCAGGGGTCACATTGGCTGGCTATCCTCACGGTTGTATTTGAGAACGTGAGGATTGTTGCGATGGCCCCGAAACCCGACCTCAAGGCCGAGGGCAAGGAACTTGCGACCCTTCTCGCGGATGCACGCAAACGCCCGCTGAATTTTGCCATCCTCTTGACGGGCGACGGCATGGCGGTGCAGGCCGACAAGGTCAAATCCGTCGAGGCGATGCGCAAGGCGGCAAAATCCGCGGGCGGTGGCGCCAAGGGCGCATGGGGCCAGATGTCGGCCGAAGGGCGCAAGCTGATCCTGACCTGCGAGAATGACCCGCCCGGCGGCTTTGCCAAACAGCTCCAGCGACATTTTTCCGAGCGCGGCCAGATGGTGCAGGTGCTGTTCGCCGGGGACGAGGAGCCGGAGGACGAAGCCGCGCCGGTTGCGCAGGCCCCCCAAGACCCCCGCCGCAAGCCCGACACCGCAGCGCCCGCCCCCGACACCGCGCCAGAGGAGGAGGACGGCGACGAGGATGACCACGCCGCCGAAGCGGGCGACCTTGCCGCCCTCATCAAGGCCGCGCGCAAGAAACCCTATAATTTCGCCTGCCTCCTGACCGATGGCGGGGTCGTGCTGAAAGGCCACCGCCGCAAGCCGCCCGAGGTTCTGGTTCGTCTCGCCAAGGCCGAAGGCGGCAGCGCCAAGGGCGGCTGGGGCCGCATGTCGGTGGAGGGCAAGCTGGTCGTGCTGACCTGTCTGGAGGATGCCCCCCAGACGCTTGCGCGCCGCACCAAGATGCATCTGAAGGCCTTCGGCATCAAGGCGGGGGTCAAGCTCGCGACCCCCTCGGGCGAGGTGATCGAGGCCGAGGAGGACAGCCTGGATCAGGCCCCCGCACACCGCGACGCGACGCCAGCCGTGCCCGCGCAAACGCCCCCTGCCCCGGACGCCTCCCGCGCGCTGGCGCAGGATTTCCGCAGCCTTGCCGCCGACATTCTGCGCGGCCCCGCCGCCAGCGACCTGAAACTTGCCCAGAAGGTCAGCGGCATGACGAAGCTGTTCGTCACGACGATGGGCGAGCAGAATATGGAAAAAGCGGCCAAGCTGCTGGAATTCCTGAAAACCCTCGCGCCACCGCAAGGCAGCACGCCGCCCCCGGACCCCCGCCCCGAACCGGGTCGCCCGATCTGGGAGAACGGTGCCAATACCGGCGCACAGATCGCAACGCAGAACGGCTATCCGGTCTATGCCCGCAAGCGCGTCAAGGGCGATTTCGGCGCGCAGGACGAGGCAACCGCCTATGGGCGCAGCCTTTCCGTTGCCGTCGCCCTGCTGGTCGAAAAGGGCCGCTATGTCATCTACGAGGCCGAGATCGACAGCAATTTCCTCTGGGGCGACCGGCTGAACCGCAAGGATCTGGAAAATTCCAGAACCGAGGATCCCGATGACACCGATCTGGTGCGCAACCATCCCGATATGGTGGCGCTGGTGTCCACCGATGACATCGTGGTGCGCACCGCCACGGGCGTTGGCCGGATCGACCGCGACGGAAACATCCTGTCGCCCTTTCAGGGCCAGCTTGCGGTCTTCGGGCCCGGGATGGCCCGGATCACCGACCGCAAGCAATTCGAAAGCCAGTTCGAGCTTGTGATGCGCGACAGCGCCTATGCTGCCATCAATGCGGCGCAAGAGGCAGCCGAGGACGCGAAGGCGCGGTTCGCGGCACCCTTGTCCGAGGCCGACCGCGCCACGATGGGCCGTGTGTTCGACGACCTCGCCCCGATCCGCGCCGAACGCGAGGCCAAGGAAAAGGAACTGCTGCTGGCGCAGATGCGCAAATATTCGGGCTATGCCGAACTTGCGTCGGAATACATGAACCCGCTGCTGATCCCGATCAACCGCTTGCGCGACTTTGCACAGGAGAAGCTGACCGGGACAGAAAAGCCCGATGACAGCGCCGAGGTTGCCCGGATCTCAGCGGAACTGGCGCAGATCAAGGCGCGCGAAACCGCCGCCGCCGCCGATTTCCCGCTGGCGATGCGGGTGGAAAACCTCGACAGCTTCCGCGCCATGACGCCCGAGGCGCAGGCGGCGGCCCTGCGCGGCCATGCCGATGGGGTGCTGGAGGACATCGTCACCACGCGCAAGAATATCGACAAGGGCAAATTCGATTTCTGGACCATGCCGGGCATCCGCGACACCGCCATGGCGGGGATGGGGCTTTCGGGCGATCAGTTGCAATGGGCGCAGGACAAGGCCGACTGGGAAGGCAAGAAGGACACCGCCGCCGCCGTGGCCGAAGGAGTGATCGGCATAGGCCTGGGCGTGGCTGCCGTCTTTGCCTCGGGTGGCACCGCGCTCGTGCTTGGCGCGGGGGCGCTCGCCGTCGGGGGCTACGGGGCCTATGACGTGACGGAGACCTATTTCCGCAACGGCTCTGCCGCGAACATCGCGCTGGACCCGACGCAGGGCCTGATCCCCGAAGAGGACGTGCCGCATTGGGGCTGGGTCGCAGCCTCGTGGATTGGGCTGGGCCTCGATGCGTCCTCGGTCCGCGCCGCCGTCAAGGCACTGAAGGCGGGCGCGCAACTGAGCGATGTGGCCAAAACCCTCGGCGTGGCCGAAGAGGTTCTCGCCCCCGCACTCAAGGGCAAGAACCTGTCCGGCTTCAAGGCTGCCGGCATGGCCAGCGAGGCGTTCGACGCGAGATACGGCGCCTCTACCGCCGAGGCCGTCACCACGATCACCCGCAACACGAAAGGCGGGTTCGATGTCGAGGTGGTGGTGCGCATGGGGGGCGACCCGGCCTTGCGGCAGGCCGCCGTGGCCGAGGAACTGCGCCATGTCCAGCAGTTGAATGACCCCGCCTTTGCCGATGATTTCGCGCGGCTGACCGAGGGCGCGCTGGCGGACTGGCCCGCCAAACCGCTGCTGGACAAGATGCGCGCCGCCCGGTCGCAGATGCGGCTGGAGGCCGACAGCCAGCAAAGCCTGATCGCCGATCTGACCCGGCGGATGGAGGGCACGACCGACCCCGCCCGCCGGGCCGTCCTGCAATCGGAACTCGACGAGGCCGCCGAGGCGCTTGGCGAATACCAGCGCCATCTGGGCGATCTGGACGCGGGTCTTGCCAGCGGCAGGGCGCCTGCAACCTTCAATCTCGACCATCCGCCGCGTCTCTTCATGCGGCCCCAGACCGGTGCCACCAAGCGCAAGGCGCTGGAGGAACTGCCGGGACTGGACGATGCGCTGAAAGGGCTGGAGGATGCCGATGCCTATACGTTCGCGAAGGTGGGCGACCGTTACGAGATGCGCCGCATTCCCGAAGGCAGGCCGGGCCATGTGGGGGACGCGCGCCCGAAACGCCTGCGGTTCGATGATGGGACAAAGAAATGGACCATCGAGGATGCACCGGCGATCAGCACCGAGGCACGGCAGGAAACCGTAAAGGCGCTCTATGGCAAGCCGACCGGCAACGCCACACTGGAAGCTGCCATCTCCGGCTTCGACACGCCGTTCAAGCAGGCCTATGCCCGCAAATATGAAAACGCCCTTGCCCAACTGGACAAGGATGGCGGCAGCATAGCCGATGTTATGACGGGGCTGGGCACGAAGTCGGATACCGGCTTTGAACATGCCCTGCGCGATGCCCTGCGCAACAGGATCATCGAGCGGGTCAAGAGCGTCGGATCGGCAGAAGAGCAGACCGCGGCCCTGCGGAAATACATCGAGCTGATGCCCGACAACGGCGCGCGCGGAAAGCTTTTCAGCGCTTTCCGCGAGGGCAATATGGGGCCGGGCATGACCAAAGTTGCCCCGCCCGCGCCCAACAGCATGAAACTGAAGGGTCAGACCCGCTATGGCGACGGGCTGGTGGACTATGCCGCCCCCGCACAAGGCAGCCCTCCGAAGGGTCCGCAATCCTCCGGGCGGTTTCTGGCCGAGGACAAGTCGAGTGCCGGAGCCTTCGACATGGACCAGTTCCAGAACTATGTCCTCAGCATGAAATCCAACAACGGAAAGATCGTGACCGAGACGGGAGAGCAACTGGACGGGCTGATCTACTTCTTTCCCGACAGGGGGGCCGCGACACGAATGTTGGACGCAATCGCCGGTCTGACAGTCGACCCCAATGTCCACATCGGATACCTGCGGAATGGACGGACGGTCTGGCTCCGCTGAGAGTTGCGCCCGTTCCCTGCTGAATACGCGAAAGGATGCCAGCCATGTCCAACCTACCAGAGACGCTTTGCCTCAATGCGGTCCTTGCGCACACGGCCACGACGCAACAGGTTTTCGACCATGCCACGATGCATTTCGCGGCGCGGGACGATGCAGGCGTGACCCGTTGGCTGCTTACCAGTGACCTTGTGGCAAAGCGCAGCCTCGACAAGGCGATGATGAAAGGGACGCCCGTTGCCGACGATTTCGCCCGTCTCGGGCCGGAAGCCTTCGACATGGGATTCGCGTTCTACGGCCGTCACTTTGTTCTCGCCGCAAAGCCGATGGAGGATGGCACGCGCGGCCGTCCCTCGGAAACCTTCGGGATCGGGAAGGGCTGGAGCTATTCGCTCACCTGCCGGGATCTGGAAGGGGTCGATGCAGGCGGGTTCCGCAGCATGATGGACCTGTTGCAGGAATCGCTGCGCGGCCTCTGCGCCACCCTTCCCCTTCTGCGCGCCGAGATCCGCCGCGAGAGCGAAACCTTCATCGGCCCCTTTCCACCGCTGGCCAACCCAGAGGTCGTGACAGCCTGCCTGTCTACCGACCTCGTGCCCGCCGAATACGCAGACCCGGACGGGTTCTGGTCCGCCTGGGACCGGGTCGATTATCTGGGCGAGGGTCATGCCCTTGTGCAGCGCGGGGCCGATCTGGTGGAGGAAACCGCCTTCAAGGCAGTCGCCCTGCGATCCGGCCTTGCAATGGGGCGGGCGGCAAAACCGGGAAAGACGACCTACTTCCTTCCCGATCCGTCCGGGCCCGAACAGGCCCTGCTCGATGCCGAAGAGAGCTGCCTCGAACAGGTCGGTTATAACGCGCAAGCGCACAGTCTCGAATTCACGGCCATGCTGCCCGAAGGCATGCATCTGCCGGCGCGCGATCTGTTCCTTCTGGTGCAATATCTTGAAAACGGGGCGGGCGGAGGCGAGCCGGTGGATCTGGTGATCGTGACCTTCCCGACGCGGGCCATGGCCGAAGCAGAAGCCCGACCCTTGCGGGATATCGGTGCGAGGGTCCAGTATCTGTCTGACTCGGGGGAATGGCAGGTTCTGGAGGACTGAACGGCTGGTCTCGCCCCCGGACCGCCGCAACGGAAGGGGGCGCTGCCCCCTCGTGCCTGCGCGAGGCGCAGCCCCTCACCCCCGGGATATTTCCAGACAGAAAAAGCCGGGCGGGCCGGAGCCATGCGCCGAAACGGCCGGGGCCAGCCGCTATTCGAGCAGTTCCCACCCGTCCGGTTCGAACCCGAAAGGCAGCACGGCCTCGGTCGCGCGCTTCTCTTCGGTCCAGATTGCGGCGGCAGTGATCTCGAGGGGGCCGATCCGGGCCTCCAGCGTCTCGCCATCCTCGTCCTGCCGGGTCTGGAAACCCAACGCTTCCAGGGCCTGTCCGGCCTTGGCAAAGGGCGCGTCCAGATCGTCGGCCAGAAACAGGAAATTCACCACAGCGCGAGCCGGAAGATCCTCAATCTTGCCGATTTCCTCAAAGGTTTCAAAAGTTTCCGCGCGCTGCGCCGCATAGTCATGGGTCATGTCCGCCTCCTGGCCCTTGGCTTGTCCGGTCATGCGCCGAAAACGCGGCTTTGGCAAGCGCCAGCCCGGCGAGCCGCGTGCAGGGCGGTTCTGCCGACCGCGGAAGCGAGGGCCGGTCGATGATGCGCAAAGAACCAGAACCGCCGAAACCTGCCCTGAAGCGGCATCTGCAAACGGCAGTTGGCGCTCTGCGCCCCCCCTGTCGCCGCAAGCCCGGGGCCAACCTTCAGGATGGATGGCAACGGATCAAAAAGCCGACGCACACCTCCAGACCGACATCACATCCGCGCCGACCCGGCGATACTCCGTCAGGCGCAGGTGTGGGGCGAGATCCAGTCGCGACACTCCGAGCGGGCCAAGGGCTGCCCGCCCCTCCTCGCCGATCAGTCTGCCAGCGCCGAACATGACCAGTTCATCCACCAGCCCGGCACGCAGCAAGGCAGCCCCGAGGCCCGCGCCGCCTTCGCAGAAGATCCGTGTGATCCCCTCGGCCGCCAATGCGGACAGCGCGTCGCGCAGGTCGATATGCCCTGCCTGCAGAGGCAGGGCAAAGAGCCGCGCCCCGGTGGCCTGCCATGGTGCCGCAGCGGCCCCTTCGCCATGCATCACCCAGACCGGCGATGTCCGGGCGAGCCGCCCCAACCGGCTGTCGGAAGCATGGCGCAGCCCGGAATCGACAAGGATCCGGACCGGCTGCGCAACCGGCCCCAACTCGCGGACCCCCAGATCCGGGTCATCGGCGCGCGCCGTGCCCGAACCGACCATCACCGCGTCATGCCGCCCGCGCATCACATGCACCATGCGGCGCGCCTCGGGCCCGGTGATCCAGCGGCTTTCCCCCGATGCCGTCGCGATCCGCCCGTCCAGCGTTGTCGCAAGCTTCAGCGTGACAAAGGGCAATCCCTGCCCGATACGCTTGAAAAACCCTGCATTGAGCCGCCGCGCCCCGGCCTCACGCACGCCTTCGGTCACGGCAATTCCGGCGGCGCGGAGCATGTCATGCCCCCGCCCCGACACACGCGGGTCCGGGTCGGTCAGCGCGCTGACCACCCTGGCCACCCCAGCCGCCGCCAGCGCCCCGGCACAGGGCGGGGTCTGTCCATGATGGGCACAGGGCTCCAGCGTGACATAGGCCGTGGCGCCGCGTGCGGCCTCGCCCGCTTGCGCCAGCGCCCGCGCCTCGGCATGGGGCCGCCCGCCCGGCTGGGTCCAGCCCCGCCCGACGACGCGCCCTTCGGAAAGGATCACGCAGCCAACGGCGGGATTGGGCCAGACATGCCCCAGACCCCGCGCTGCCAGTCGCAGCGCGTGGTCCATATGGGCCTCATCTTCCGTCATTCCTCGGCAGCGGGACCGGGGCGCAGTTCGGATACGAACTTGTCGAAATCGTCCGCCGCCTGGAAGTTCTTGTAGACACTCGCAAAGCGGACATAGGCCACGGTATCGATCCGCGCGAGGCTTTCCATCACGATCTCGCCGATGACCTTGGAGGAAATATCCGTCTCACCGAGGCTTTCCAAGCGCCGCACGATGCCTGAAATCATCTGGTCCACCCGTTCCGGGTCTATCGGACGCTTCTGAAGCGCGATGCGGATTGACCGCTCCAGCTTGGTGCGGTCGAAATCCTCGCGCTTGCCGGAGGATTTGATGACCACGAGATCACGCAACTGCACCCGCTCATAGGTTGTGAACCGCCCGCCACAGGCCGGACAGAACCGCCGCCGCCGGATGGACACATGATCCTCCGCTGGCCGAGAATCCTTCACCTGCGTATCGATATTGCCGCAAAATGGGCAGCGCATCGGCTGATCCCCCTTCGTTGTCTCTTGTCCTGCCTCATATGCGGGGGTTCACCCCCCTGCTTGTGCCAGAACTATAGGCGCGCCCCGAAAACTTGGGTAGATTTATCTGTCACCCACAAGATACCCCTTGAAACCTGTGGCGCAGCGGACTCAACCCGGTGCCGCGCGCCCGTCGGTTTCGCTGTCAGATCTACCGGGGCGCATTCAGGGACGCCCGCAAAGCGGCACCCCGTTCTTCCGCCGGTTCAGGTCAGGATCTTCTGCATCAGCACCAGATCCATCCAGCGCCCGAATTTCCAGCCCGCCTGCGGGATGCGCCCGACTTCGCCAAATCCGACCGCGTGGTGAAAGGCGATCCCGGTGCGGTTCTCCCCGCTCACGCCCGCCATCAGCGAGGCGATCCCGGCGTCGCGGGCGCTGGCCTCCAGGTCCGCCATCAGCCGCCGGCCGATTCCGCGGCCATGGGCGGCCGGATCCAGCAGGATCGTATGTTCGGCAATCCGCCGGTATCCGGGGCCGGACCGGAAATTCCCGAAGGTCGCGAACCCGAGGATCCGGCCCGCCTCCTCGGCCAGCAGGAACGGATGGCCCGCCGCCGCCTTCGCCTCCAGCAAGGCAACAATCTCGGCAGCCGTCTTTTCCTGACTGTTGAAGGTCGCCGCCGTATCGCGGATCACCGGGTTCCAGATCGCGAGGATCGCGTCTGCATCCTGCCCCCGAGCGGCCCGGATCATCCCGCCAGAACCGTTTCGCGGCCATCCGGCGCAAGCAGGGTCGCCCGCATCGCCCTGCGCCCTACTGACAGCACAACCCGCGCATCCCGCAGCCCCGCCAGCGCCGGGGCCATCCGCGCCATATCGGGATGCACAATCTCCAGCCGCGCCAGTCGAAGCCCCGAATCCGGCAACCGCTGCACCGGATGCGCCGCCCCCTGCCACTGGATCAAGGCGGGAAATGCGCCGTCAAAGGGCAGTTCGCCATCCTCCGGCACGGCCATCCGCCAGCGCAGGTCGCCGCGCGCCAGATCCATCGCAGCACCCGCCCCGGCAGGTGCGTGGGCCAGTTCCGCATCGAGGTCATCACAGGCCACCACCCAGTTTGTCAGGCGCGGCGCGCCTTCGAAACGATCAAGCGCGAACCAGCGTGGCCGTCCCGGTGGCGGCGCCGTGGAATCGACGGCGATCACCTCCAGATAGACATCTCCCATCCGCAGCAAACGGTTGTGCGTGCCCATCGCCCCATGCGCGCCACCCGGTGACAGCGACAGGCCCAGCAGCGCCTCCACCTCCGCAACGCCCGGGGTCAGTTCCGCTGCCGAAACCGCCAGATGATCCAGCCGCAACATCGCTCAGACCTCCGGTTCCGGCATCAAAACGCGCGGCTCTCCGCCCAGTGCGCTGGCAAGTCCGCGAAACCGCAACTGCGTGACCTCGCCATAAAGCCCTTCGCCCAACGGGGTGAGCGTCAGTTCCAGCACCTTCTTCTTGGGATACCAGCGCAGACGCCCCGCACTTTCCGGCCCCTTGGCCGAAAACATCGCCCCGAACCGCATCGCCTTGCCCAGCACCTCGGCCAAGCGGATTTCGTCCTCCTCGAGCAACTGGAACAAGGGTTCCAGCCGCGAGCCCGAGCGCGAGTTCTTGTAGCGGTGCAGCAGTGCCAGACCCAGAAACACCCGCCCCGGATGGTCTAGCCCGCCCAGATTGGCCCGCGTTGCATTGTCGAAACAGACTTCAGCGCGGTAGTCGGGATGCGCGCGCCATGTGGTGTCGTGCAAAAGGCAGGCCGCCTTTATCAGCCGCAGGCGTTCCGGTTCGACATCGCTGAAGATCGGCAACAGGAAATTATAGAGCTTCTTGCCGAAGCCCGGCAGGCGGGCCGAGGTCTGCTCCGCCGCACGCGCAGCCTCGATCAGAGGATCGCGTTCGCGCAGCCGGTCCGGCATCTGTTCGTAAAGCAACCCCTCCCGGATACCATAGGAGGACACGTCGATTTCCTTGGGCTGGAACACCCGCACCAGTTCGCGCAGCACCTCGCAGGCCAGCGGCACCAGTTCCATCCGCTCCGCCGAGGTGCCGGTGCGCGCGCGCAGGATTGCCGGGTCATTTGCCGCGATCCAGTCCACCGTCGCCAGAACCGATTTCGGCGTCATGCGGTATTCGTGCAGAACCGTCAGCGGATAGTTGCGCCGCTCCATGTCCAGCCGCGCGATCACGCGCCAGGATCCACCGACAAGATAGATCCGGTCATTGTCGGGCTTGATGACATCCTTGAGGCGCCGCAGCACCCGGTCGATCACCGCACGGCGTTTTTCCACCCCGCCCTCGATCTGCTGGAGCCGGAACGGACCAAGCGGCGAGGAGGCCCGCGCCCCCACCTTGCCATTGCCGATCCGCGCCAGTTCCATCGAGTTGCCGCCGATGTCGCAGACGATCCCCTTCGCCCCCGGCCAGCCCAGAAGCACCCCCTGCGCCGAAAGCCGTGCCTCTTCCCTGCCATCGATGACCCAGAGCCGCAGGCCGGTTTGCGCCTCGACCTCGGCCTGGAACTCCGGCCCATCCTCGGCCTCGCGCACGGCAGCGGTGGCAACGCAGGTCAGGGGAGAGATTTCCATGCCATCGGCCAGCAGCGCAAAGCGGCGCAAAGCCACCAAGGCCCGCTTGCGCCCCTCGGGATTGAGCCGTCCGGTTTCGGCCAGTCCCTTGCCCAGACCCGCCATCAGCTTTTCGTTGTAGAAATAGGCCGGGCTGCGCGCGGCCCCGTCAAACACCACCATGCGGACCGAGTTCGAGCCCACATCGACCACGCCGACCCGGCTCAGCGCCCGCGCCGAGGGATCGTCGAAGAGCGGTTTCTGGAACGGGCCATCCTCCATGGACCAGTCGGACTCTTCGAACGCCTCCGGCGCAGTCTCGGTCGTGCTGGCCATGGCGGGTGTCTCCTGCTGATCCGGGGCAGACGATGCCGCGTCGCAGCGGCAGCGTCAACGCCTTCCCTTGCTCCCTAGGCCGCGTTTTCGTCGCGCGAATGGGCAAGGCGCGGCACATCCTTGGCGCCCGCCGTCCCGCGCCCCGACAAGGACGGGTTTTCCATGAAGAAACGGTGGCAGGAAAAAAGGCTTCCGTCAGAGGGTTGCAGGCTGCGTTCATAGCGCCCGTCGGGATGCAGCACCCAGCTTTGCGCCTCGTCCGCCATGTTCGCCGCCATGATCTGCCCGACGATCTGCGCCTTGACGGTCGGATTGTTCGCCTCGACCAGCGTTTCGACCCGCCGCGTGAGGTTGCGACCCATCCAGTCGGCGGAGGACAGGAAAACCCGCGCCTTTTTCGACGGCAGGCCCCCACCATTGCCGAAACAGACAATGCGGCTGTGTTCCAGATAGCGCCCGACGACCGATTTGACGCGGATATTCTCGGACAGCCCCTTGATCCCGGGCCGCAACGCGCAGATGCCGCGCACCACGAGGCTGACCCGCACACCCGCCTGACTGGCCGCATAAAGCGCGTCGATCACATCGGGCTCCACAAGGCTGTTGACCTTGACCCAGATTTCCGCCGGCCGCCCCGCCCTTGCGTGGTCCGCCTCTGCCGCGATCAGTTCCAGCAGACGCGGCTTCAGCGTCGTCGGCGCGATCGCGAGGTTTTCCAGCCCCTCGGGCTGCACATAGCCCGACAGATAGTTGAACACCTTGGTTGCATCGCGCCCCAGCGCCGGATCGCAGGTGAAGAAACTGAGGTCGGTATAGATCCGCGCGGTGATCGGGTGATAGTTGCCGGTGCCGTAATGGGTGTAGGTCACGAGGTTTTCCCCCTCGCGCCGCACCACGGTTGAAATCTTGGCATGGGTTTTCAGGTGCATGAAGCCGTAGACCACATGCGCCCCGGCCCGTTCCAGCCGCCGCGACTGGCGGATATTGGCGGCCTCGTCGAACCGTGCCTTGAGTTCCACCAGCGCGGTCACGGATTTCCCCGACTCGGCCGCTTCGCAGAGCGCCGCCACCACGGGGCTGTCAGCGGAGGTGCGGTAAAGCGTCTGCTTGATCGCCAGAACATTCGGATCGCGCGCCGCCTGTTCCAGAAAGCGGATCACCATGTCGAAGGTTTCGTAAGGATGGTGCAGCAGCATGTCCTTTTGCCGGATGGCCGAGAACATGTCGCCGTCATGGTCCTGCACCCGCTCCGGCACGCGCGGCGCGAAGGGCGGCCAGAGCAGATCCTTGCGGTCGCCCAGCACCAGTTCCTTGAGATCGGCAATGCCCAGCATGCCGCGCACCTCGACCATGTCCGAGGCGGTGACGCCAAGCTCTTCCATGATCATCGAACGCAGGTCGGGCGGGGCCCCGGCCGACAGTTTCAGCCGGATCACCTCGCCCCGGCGACGGCGCTTCAAGGCCGTTTCGAACTCGCGCACCAGATCCTCGGCCTCGTCCTCGACCTCCAGATCGCTGTCGCGCAGCACGCGGAAACTGCAATGGCCCTTGTCGCTGTAGCCCGGAAACAGCATCCCCAGATGCAGGAGCAGCAATTCCTCCAGCGGCAGGAAGCGGTGTTCCCCCGATTTGGCAGGCAGGGCCACGAAGCGCGCGATCTGTTGCGGAATCGGCAACAGCGCCTGAAGCGCCCGCCGGTCGGAACTGCGTTCCAGTTCCAGCGCAAGGCAGAACCCGGTGTTGGGGATGAACGGAAACGGATGGGCCGGATCGATGGCCAGCGGCGACAGCACCGGAAAGACCTTGTTGATGAAATGGTCTTCCAGATGCCTGAGGTCGCGGCTGGTCAGTTTCGAGCGGGACAGGATGGAAATGCCCTGCGCCTCCATCTCTTTCTTGAGCTTGTTGAACACGGCCTGCTGCGTCTGCATCAGCCGCCGCGCATCCTCGTTGATAAGCAAAAGCTGATCGCCGGGCGACATGCCGTCTTCCGACAGGGTATATTTGCCGCCCCGGATCAGCGCGCGCAGGCCCGCCACGCGGACGGTGTAAAACTCATCCAGATTGGCGGCCGAGATGGACAGGAAGCGCAGCCGCTCCAGCAAGGGAACCGCGGGGTTTGACGCTTCTTCCAGCACCCGCCAGTTGAAGGCGAGCCAGCTGAGTTCGCGATTGAAAAACCGCCTCGGACCCAGCGTTTCTGCCTCCGGCAGATTTGCGGGATCGGGAAAGGGTGCCTTGAGGAAATCTGCCTGTGTCATGATGCGTTGCGTAAGGTTTCCATGTGACGGGACTGTGACAATTTCCACCCGTTCCCGATCATTCCTCCCCCAGCACGCGTTTGGCAAGCTTCTGCGTGACGGGCTTGCCACTGGCCAGCGCCTCCCGGTCCAGTGCCGCGGCCAGCGCGCGCGCACCGGCAAAGCTGCGCTCCATCCGCGCCAGCAGGTAAAGCACCAGCCCCGATGAGACCGGAAGCTGGCGATCCGCGAAATGCTTGACCAGAACCGCCGCGAGCAGCGCATCATCGGGGGGCGACAGGGCAAGCTGCGCCATGGACTGCATCCGGCTTTGCAGGTCGGGCAGGCCGAGCCCCCAGCCCGGCACCGGCCCGCGCGCCGTGACCAGCAAGGCCGCCTTCGCCTCGGCAGCCAGATTATAGAAGTGAAAGAGAGCAGCCTCTGCAGCCGGGCTGCCTGCCATCCGGTCGGCATCTTCCACAGCCACCGCGCCCTGCGCCAGAAGCGTGGGCAGATCCAGCCCCGGCAGGTCTGCCGCCACGACGATCGCCGCCCCGCATTGCGCGGCCCAGACCTGCACAAGATGCGTCTTGCCCGACCCTTCCGGCCCGATCAGCAGCATCCTGCCATCGGGCCAGTCCCGCCAGTCGTCAATGCCCTTCAGGGCCGCATCATTCGCAGTCGAGACAAAGAAATCCCCCCTGCCATGCGTCGTGCGGGGGGGAAGGTCGAAGGCGAGTTGCCGGGTCATCCCGCCGGCCCTTCGTCATCATCCCGCGCGATGCCGCGATAGAGCAGCGAGGTTTCGTACTGCCCGATCGCCCAGCGCGTCAGAACGCCGATCGCGGCGGCCACCGGCACCGCCACCAGCATCCCCACGAAACCGAAGGCCGACCCGAAGGCCGAGAGTGCGAACAACAGCCAGACGGGGTGAAGCCCCACGGAGTTGCCCACCAGACGCGGGGTCATGATATTGCCCTCCAGAAACTGCCCGATGGCAAAGATCCCCGCGACAATCCCGATGGACACCCAATCCCCCCAGAACTGGAACAGGGCCAACCCGATGGCCAGCGCGCCGCCCACGATGGCCCCGATGAAGGGGATGAAGGTGATCGCCCCCGCAACCGCCCCCACGATCAGCCCGAATTGCAGCCCCGCCAGCATCAGCGTGACCGAATAGAACACCCCCATCACGAGGCAGACACTGAGTTGCCCGCGCACGAAACCGGCCAGAACGCGGTCGATCTCCCGCGCGAGAAAGCGGACCGTCGGCGCATGGTCGCGCGGAAGCAGGCTGTCGATCCGCGCCACCATCCGGTCCCAGTCCAGCAACAGATAGAAGGCAACGACCGGGACAACCACGATGAACACCAGCGCATTGATGACACCCAGCGCCGATGAGAACAGCGTGCTGGCGAGTTCGCCGCCTCTTTCCTTGATCGTGGCACCGATGGACTGGATCGCCTGACGCACCGGGCTGTCATCATCAAGAACGCCGGGAAACCGCTCGTTGAGAAAGGTCTGGAGACGGCTGAAAATCTCGGGGGCCGCGTTGACAAGCTGCGTCAGTTGCTGGGCCAGCGTCGGGATCACGGCAAGCACCAGCAGGACCGCGACCAGCACCACCGACAGCGAGATGAGGACCGTGGCCAGAACCCGGCTCATGCCCAGCCGTTGCAGCCGGTCGGCGACGGGATCGAGGAAATAGGCAATCGCCCCGCCGAAAAGGAAAGGCGCCATCACCGGCCCGAGGAGGCGCAGCAAGAGCAGAAAGCCCAGCGCCGCGATGCCCCAGTAGATGAACTGCTGTCGAACCGGAAGTGCCATACCCTGCCCCTTGCGATACCGGCCCGATGCCGCCCATCCCGGCTCCATATCGCCTCTGGCCCCCGTTGACGCAAGCCCCTGCCCCGGATCTGCCGGGCACCGCACCCCGACGGTGGGCTAGTGCGGGCGACGCTCCTCGGGCTCTCCGGGCAGATCGTCCTCTGTCACCTCCTCGGTCGGAATGGCATAGCTGCCCTTCAGCCAGCGCCCCAGATCGACATCGGCGCAGCGGCGCGAACAGAAGGGACGGTATTTCGGGTCGCTGTCCTTGGCGCAGATCGGGCAGGTCATGCCAGAACCTCGCAGAGTGGCGGGCGGTCGCGCTTGCGCACCAACTCGTAAAGCCCGATCGTCGTCCAGCCCGCCAGATTGGTTTCCGCCGCCTCGCCCTTGAAGGCCGCGCGCAAGACCTGATCGAGAATCGCCCGGTCACGTTTCGGCATCGGTGCGAAATCGACCACGATCTGCCCGCCAAGCCCGCGCAGCCGCAACTGGCGCGGCAGGTCGCGCGCGGCGGCGATATTGGCCTTGAGGCTGGCGGCGGGCGAGGTGTCGGGCCCGGTATTCACATCCACCGCAACCAGCGCACGGGTGGGTTCGATCATCATATGCGCGCCCGCCTCCAGCGCCACGCGGGGGGCCAGAAGGGCCTCGATCATGTCATCGGCACCGTGATCGGCAAGGCTGCCCAGCCGATCCTCCACCGCATCGGGCGCGGGGTCGGCCCAGTCGCGCCAGGCGGTCTCGCGCGCGCCCGCACCCTCGACCAGCAGTTCCGGGGCGCCATCCAGATCGGCCAGCACCGCCTCGGCCAGCGCGCGCATGGTGGCAATGTCCTCGGCAATCTCTTCCGCTTCCGCGGTTTCGCAGGCCGACCGCAGGATCAGGCCCAGATCTTCGGCAGCACCCGCCATGCCGTCGGCGGCCAGCGCCTCCAACTCGGCGCGCAGATCGGCATCCTTGATGCGGCGCGAGATGTTCAGCCCCGGCGCGTCAGGTGTCACGATGGCATGGCGCGACTTGAACAACAGGCGTGACGCCACCGGCACCGCCTTGCCCGGCTCGGACGGTCCCGTCACCTGCACCAGCACCGGACGGCCCGGTGCCAGCCCCGCTGTCTGGCGCAGAAAGCCGCTGCCCCCCCCGGGTAGTCTGACGAACATGCCGCCCATGCCCTTCATGGGCCGGTCGGCAGTCGCGCGGTAAATGGCCCCGGTCAGGGGCGTGTCGCCATCGGGATCGACCAGCAATTCCTCCAGCCGGCCATCGACCAGAAGGGCGGCGACCGCGCGGCCCTTCACCTCGTCCAGCAGGATCACCCGCCCCTGCACGCCCCGCGTCATGCCACCCTCCAGACCGGCCAGCCCGCCGCCGACAACAGGGCCGCCGTTTCCGCAACTGGCAGCCCCATGATGCCGGTGAACGACCCCGAAATCCACGGAATGAAGGCCCCGGCGAGCCCTTGAATGCCATAGCCGCCCGCCTTGCCCTGCCAGTCATTGCTGGCAAGATAGGCGTTCAATTCGTCGTCCGACAACCGCTTCATCTTGACCGCAGACACCACATCGCGCGTCCACATCCGGTCGCCCCGCCGCAGGGCCAGCGCGGTGATGACCGAATGGCGCCGCCCGCCGAGTGCCAGCAGAAACTCCGCCGCCTCGCCCGCGTCGCGCGGCTTTCCAAGGATGCGGCGGCCCAGCGCCACTGTGGTATCGGCGCACAGGATCAGATCATCAGGCCCGCCCGCCACCGCCCGTGCCTTTTCAGCCGCGATACGCGCGCAATAGGCGCGCGGCAACTCGCCCTTCAAAGGGTCCTCGTTGATGTCAGGGGGCAGGACCGCGTCGGGGACAACGCCGATCTGCGCCAGCAGATCGCGCCTGCGCGGGCTGGCGGAACCAAGGATCAGGCGCATGGTAAATGTCTGCGCCGATTACTTGAAGCGATAGTTGATGCGGCCCTTCGACAGGTCGTAGGGGGTCATTTCCACCTGCACCTTGTCGCCCGCCAGAACCCGGATGCGGTTTTGCCGCATCTTGCCTGCCATCGTTGCGATCAGTTCATGGCCGTTCTCAAGCTCGACCCTGAATGTCGCATTCGGCAGGAGTTCCTTGACGACACCGGGGAATTCGAGAATGTCTTCCTTGGCCATGGTCTCTCCAAAATGGGGTTGGCCCGCAATCGGCACGAGAGCCGGGCGCAGGCGATGCGCGCTAAATGCGCCCGATTGCCCGGATTATCAAGCGAAAATACGCAATTTCCTCGATGCCCTGTCAGCCTTGCGGCTTTGCCGCCAGCCGCTGCACCTGTTCGGGCCAATGCCGGTGATTGAGAACGCCGCCATCGCGGCGCACTTCTGCGATAGCCTCAAGCGTCACATCGGCATAGGTCCAGCCGGGCTGGTCGAGCGCACCCTGCGCAAGGATGCCCGTTGGTGGAAACCCCTTGTCGGGCGGGCCGTAGATCGCAGCCGCGCCGACATTCTCATCCACGGCAGGGCAGAAACTGCAAAGGCCGACCGTCGGAGAATGGACTACAACGCATTGATTTTCCAAAGCCCGCGCCATGGAGCCGACCCGCACCCGGGTAAAGCCCGCAAGGCTGTCAGTGCAGGAGGGCACAAGCAGGATCTCTGCCCCCGCCTCCACCAGATGCCGCGCCAGCAGGGGAAATTCGCTGTCATAGCAGATCACGACCCCGACCCGGCCCAGCGCGGTGTCGAACAGGGTCAGGCCGTCCTGCCCCGGCACCACATCCCAGATCTCGCGCTCGAACCGCGTCATGATCTGCTTGTCCTGATGGCCGATCACACCTTCGGGACCGTAAAGCACCGCGCGGTTCACCGGGCGCGCGCCGATGAAAAACGGCGCTGACGGCCCGAGGATGTGCAGAGCGTGGCGCGCGGCAAGCCCCGCCAGATGCGCCTCCACCGCCCCGCCATGACGCGCCACCTCATGCAGTGCGGCCTCCAGATCGTTGGACACGGCCCGCCCGCCAAGGCTCGCCAGTTCCATCGCGCCATATTCGGGGAATACCAGCAGATCCGCGCCCTTCCCTGCGGCCTCGGCAACCCATTGGTCCATCTTGGCGGTGTAGTCCGCAAACCCGGCAAATTCGGTCAACGGATAGGCGGCGGCGGCGATCTTCATGGCGTCAACTCCTGTTCACAGCGCCCGCATCCAGAATTGCAGCGGCTTTTTCGTTTCGCCAGCATCGCCAAGGTCTTTCCACGAGAATTCCGCCCTGACACCGGGCAACGGCGCATAACCCCGCTTGCGCCAGAAGGCATCGTTGCTGCGGGCGATTTCGGGGCGCAGGGGATGGTCCGCGGGCCGGTCCACCGCGCAGAAGGCGACATGGCTGCGCCCCAAACAGCGGGCATGGGCCTCACGTTCGTCAAAGAACCGATGCCCGATCCCCCGGCCCCGGTAGTCCGGCAACAGCACGGATTCCGCACAATAGAAGATCCGGTCCAGCGCCAGCCCCGTGCCCGCAAAGGCCGTGCCGAAATCGGCGGCGTGATCCTCCATCGGCGTGCCGGTCGCGGCCCCCACGAGGCGCGCGCCGTCAAAGGCCCCCACCACAATCGCGCCCGCACTGGTGCGGTAACTATCCA
Source organism: Pseudorhodobacter sp. (assembly GCA_046295215.1). Lineage (GTDB taxonomy): Bacteria > Pseudomonadota > Alphaproteobacteria > Rhodobacterales > Rhodobacteraceae > Szabonella. The sequence continues at coordinate 34,067 of JBKBNP010000006.1, forward strand.
GATAGCGGCGTTCGTAGTCCAGCGAGCCATCGTAAAGGTAGGGCCAGTCGCGGAACACCGCGATGCGCAGCGCCGCCACATCGTCGAGAGCTGCCTCCAGTGCCGCCCCGGTCAGGGCGCGAACATCAATCCCTGTCCCGGTCATTTGACCTGCGCGATCCAGTCGTTGAGGTTGTAGAAGGTGGTGACGCGGGAAATCTTGCCCCCGCGCAGGTCGAAAAACGCCCCGGCTGGCAGGACATACCGCTGGCCCTTCGCCTCCGGCAGACCGGGGTCGGTTTGCAGATATTCGCCATGCACGGTGAATTCCGCCGCCCCGCGCGTGCCGTCTGCATTGGCGAAGATCACGATGTCCCGCAGCTCCTCACGATAGCTGACGCCCATATGGGCACAGAATTCCGCGAATTTCGCAGCCCCCTGCCGCACCCCGCCCTCATTCACGCGGTGTTCGACATCCTCGGTGACCAGCGCCAGCATCCCCTCGGGGTCGGCCGCGTTGAAGGCGTCATAATAGGCGGCGATGGTGCGAAGGGCGGACTCGGTGGTCATGGGCAACTCCTGTGGTATCGGGGGCGCGGCGACGGGCCCGCATCGCCACCCATATGGCGATACCGGCCCCGGACTGTCCAGCCTCCCCGCCCCCGCCTTGCCTGCCTGTGTCCAACCCGCTAGGAACGTCGCAATGCCCCTGCGCACCCCCTGAAACGAGGCCACCCCATGCGTCTGACCCGCTACTTCCTGCCGGTCCTGAAGGAAAACCCCGCCGAGGCGCAGATCGTGTCGCATCGCTACATGCTGCGGGCGGGCATGATAAAGCAGCAGGCGGCGGGGATCTATTCCTGGCTGCCGCTGGGGCTGCGCGTGCTGCGGCGGATCGAGCAGATCGTGCATGAGGAACAGACCCGCGCCGGCCATATCCCGCTGTTGATGCCGACGCTGCAGCCCGCCGACCTCTGGCGCGAATCCGGGCGCTATGACGATTACGGGCAGGAAATGCTGCGAATTCAGGACCGCCACAAGCGCGACCTGCTTTATGGCCCGACGAATGAGGAGATGATCACCGACATCTTCCGGTCCCATGTGAACAGCTATAAGGATCTGCCGCTGACGCTGTATCACATCCAGTGGAAATTCCGCGACGAGGTGCGCCCGCGCTTTGGCGTGATGCGGGGCCGCGAGTTCCTGATGAAGGATGGCTACAATTTCGACGTGGATCGCGACGCCGCCCTGCACGCCTACAACCGCCATATGGTCAGCTATCTGCGCACCTATGAACGCATGGGCCTGACCGCGATTCCGATGCGGGCGGCCTCTGGCCCCATCGGCGGCGACAACACGCATGAATTCCTCGTCCTCGCCTCCACCGGCGAATCGGAGGTGTTCTACGATCAGGCCGTGACCGAGTTGACACTGGGCCAACGCGAAGTGGACTACGACAACCGCGCCGAGGTGGAAAGCATCTGCACCGAATTCACCACGCTTTACGCCCGCACCGATGAAACCCATGATCCGGCGCTGTTCGACGCCATCCCCGAGGACCGCCGCCGCGTGGGCCGGGGCATCGAGGTGGGCCAGATCTTCTATTTCGGCACCAAATATTCCGAGGCGATGGGGGCTACGGTCGTCACCGCCGATGGCAGCCGCGTGCCGGTGGAGATGGGCAGCCACGGCATCGGCGTTTCCCGCCTGCTGGGCGCGATCATCGAGGCATCCCACGACGACAAGGGCATCATCTGGCCCGAAGGTGTCACGCCTTTCCATTGCGGCATCGTCAACCTCAAGCAAGGCGATGCGGGCACCGATGCGGCCTGCGAGGGCCTCTACAAGGCGTTGAAGCTCGCCGGGCTGGACCCGCTCTATGATGATCGCGACGAACGGGCCGGGGCGAAATTCGCCACGATGGACCTGATCGGCCTGCCCTGGCGCATCACCGTGGGGCCGCGTGGGCTGGCGAATGGCAAGGTGGAACTGACCAGCCGCCGCACCGGCGCATCCGAGGAAATGAGCCCCGAGGCCGCCGTTGCGAAGGTCGGGGAAATCTACGCAGATCACGCCTGAAACAGGCCCTTACGTCAATTTCGCAGACTGACAGCGCCTCTGCGCTGTCCTATGATCCGGCCATGACGCTCTGGACCCGCATCGCCGACGCCCTGTCTGCCCTCGCCACCGGCGAAGGGCTTTCAGCGGTGTTCGACCGGCTGCGCAGGGATGGTGCCGGCGCACCGGAGCGATCGGTCGGCTTCACCATCGCGGTGATCGCGCTGGGGGCCAAGATGGCCAAGGCCGACGGGCAGGTGACGCGCGGCGAGGTCGTGATGTTCCGCCGCCTCTTCACCATCCCGCCCGAGGAGGAGCGCAACGCCGCCCGTGTCTTTGACCTCGCCCGGCAGGACATTGCCGGGTTTGACGCCTATGCCCGCCGCATCCGCGCGATGTTCGGCCCCGATGACGACCGCGTGCTGGTGGACCTGCTGGAGGCGCTGTTCCACATCGCCATGGCCGATGGCGACTATCACCCGGACGAGGATGCCTTCCTGCGCGAGGTTGCCACGATCTTCGGGCTGGGTGATCCCTGCTTTCGCGCCCTGCGCGCCCGCTTTGTCGAAGGCGCGCCGCGTGATCCCTATGACATCCTCGGCCTGCCCCCCACGGCCACCCGCGCCCAGGCGCGCGCCGCGTGGAAACGGGCCGTCCTCGACACCCATCCCGACCGCATGATCGCGCGCGGCGTGCCGCCCGAGGCGGTGCAGCTTGCCTCCCGCCGCCTGATCGCCATCAACGCGGCCTGGGAGGAGATCAATGGCCAGCGCGCCGCCTGATCCGGCCCTCGACCCGGCGCCCCGCCCCCTGCGGCTGGCCACCTACAATGTCGAATGGTTCAACGCGCTCTTTGACGACGAGGGCCGGATGCTGGCCGACAGCGCCCGTTCGGCCCGGCACGGGGTCAGCCGGGGCGAACAGCTCGGTGCGCTCGGGATCGTGTTCACCGCGCTCGATGCCGATGGCATATTGGTGATCGAGGCCCCGGACCAGAGCCGCAAACGCAGCACCTCCCGCGCGCTGGAAGGCTTCGCGCGGCATTTCGAGCTGCGGGCCAGCCGCGCGCTGATCGGGTTCGAAAGCGAGACGGAACAGGAGATTGCCTTTCTCTATGATCCGGGCCGCATCACGGCACGGCATGACCCGCAGGGTGCCGATCCGCTGCATGCGGACCCGCGCGACATTCCGCGCTTTGACGGGGTGTTCTGGCATGACCTGAATGCCGATGCCCAGCCTGAACGGGTCCGGTTCTCCAAGCCGCCGCTGGAACTGGCACTGACCGCCTGCGGGCACGCGATGCGCCTGATCGGGGTCCATGCCAAATCGAAGGCCCCGCACGGCGCGCGCAGCCCCGCCGAGGCCATCCGTATCGGGATCGAGAACCGCCGCAAGCAGCTTGCCCAATGCCTCTGGCTGCGCCAGCGCGTGGTCCGGCATCTGGAGGCGGGCGAGACGCTGATCGTGGCGGGCGATTTCAATGACGGGCCGGGGCTGGACGAATATGAAAAACTCTTTGGCCAGTCGGGGGTGGAGATTGTCATGGGGATGCAGGGCGATGCTTCGCTGCGGATGCGCGAACCGCATGCCGAGCTTGCCCTGCAATCGCGCGTGGGGCTGACGGCCAGCACCGCGCGGTTCTGGCTCGACAGCGAAAAGCGGTATTTCGAGGCGCTGCTGGATTTCATTCTGGTCAGCCCGGACCTTGCGACCACACGCCCGCGCTGGCGGATCTGGCATCCGCTCAACGATCCGGTCTGCTGGCGCGCGCCCGAGTTGCGCGAGGCCCTGCTGGCCGCGTCGGACCACTTCCCGGTGACGATCGACCTTTGGGCGGGGGAGGCTGGACATGACGCATGACGCCCCCCATATCACCGGGATGAAACTGTCGCTCGCCCCGATCCTTCTGGCCGCTGTCCTTGCCCTGCCCGCCGCGGCACAGGACGACCCCGCTGCACCTGCACCACCAGAAGGCCCAAGCAGCGAGGAACCCGGCCTGATCGGCGAGGGCCTGCGCCTTCTGTTCGAGGGCCTGCTGAAGGAAATGGAACCCGCGCTGGACGAAATGAGCCGCGCGATGCGCGATCTCGAACCCATGGCGCGCGATCTGGCGGCCCTTCTGGGCGATGTGCGCAATTATGACCGGCCCGAACGACTGCCCAATGGTGACATCATCATCCGCCGCAGACCCGGGGCACCGCCTCCGCCCGCGCCACCACGCGACGTCGAGCCGCCGCAGATCGACCTCTGAGGTCACAGTCCCGGCCGCTTGCCCTACCACCGCTTGCGCCTCACCTGCACGAATGGTCTAATCCTGCGCAATTCGCCCAAGAACAAGAATCGAGCATCCGCATGGCCCATGACCTCCTTTCCGGCGCGCAGGACAGCTATGACGCCTCCTCCATCGAGGTGCTGGAAGGGCTGGAGCCGGTGCGCAAGCGCCCGGGCATGTATATCGGCGGCACGGATGAACGCGCATTGCATCACCTCGTGGCCGAAGTGCTGGACAATTCGATGGACGAGGCCGTGGCGGGCCATGCAACCCGCATCGAGATCGACCTCCATGCCGATCATTCCATCACCATCCGCGACAACGGGCGCGGCATCCCGGTGGACCCGCACCCGAAATTCCCCGGCAAGTCTGCGCTGGAGGTGATCCTCTGCACGCTGCATTCGGGCGGCAAGTTTTCGGGCAAATCCTATCAGACCTCGGGGGGCCTGCACGGGGTGGGCGCTTCCGTGGTCAACGCACTGTCCGACATCATGGTGGTGGAGGTGGCACGCAACCGCGAACTTTACCGCCAGAGCTTTTCGCGTGGCATCCCCCAAGGCCCGGTGGAAAAGGTCGGCCCCGCCCCAAACCGGCGCGGCACCACCGTCATGTTCCACCCCGATGCCGAGATCTTCGGGTCATTGCAGTTCAAACCCGCGCGCCTGCTGAAAATGGTGCGGTCCAAGGCCTACCTGTTTTCGGGCGTCGAAATCCGCTGGAAAACCGCCGTCAATGATGGCGAGACGCCGCTGGAGGCGGTGTTCCACTTTCCCGGCGGTCTGGCGGATTACCTGTCCGACACGATGGAAAAGGCCACCACCTATGCCGAGCGCCCCTTTGCCGGAAAGGTGCAGTTTCAGGAAAAGTTTGGCGTGCCGGGCTTTGTGGAATGGGCGATCAACTGGACGCCTTCCCGCGACGGGTTCATCCAGTCCTATTGCAACACGGTGCCCACGCCCGAGGGCGGCACGCATGAGGCGGGCTTCTGGTCGGCGATCCTGAAAGGCATCCGCGCCTATGGCGATCTGGTCAAGAACCGCAAGGCTGACCAGATCACCCGCGACGACCTTTTGACAGGCGGCTGCGCGCTGGTGTCCTGCTTCATCCGCGAGCCGCAATTCGTGGGCCAGACCAAGGACCGGCTGTCCACCGAGGAGGCCGCGAAATACGTCGAAGGCGCGGTGCGCGACCATTTCGACAACTGGCTGGCGGCGGATACGAAATCGGCGGGCGCGATCCTCGATTTTCTGGTGCTGCGCGCCGAGGAGAGGCTGCGCCGCCGTCAGGAAAAGGAAACCGCCCGCAAATCGGCCACCAAGAAACTGCGCCTGCCCGGAAAGCTGACCGATTGCACCGCGAAAAGCCGCGAAGGCACCGAATTGTTCATCGTCGAAGGCGATTCCGCCGGCGGATCGGCCAAGGGCGCGCGCAACCGTGAAACGCAGGCGCTCTTGCCGCTCAAGGGCAAGATCCTGAACGTGCTGGGGGCCGCCTCATCGAAACTGGGCGACAATGCCGAAATTCGCGACATCTGCGAGGCTCTGGGCGTCGGCATGGGCACAAGGTTCAAGGTCGATGATCTGCGATACGAGAAAATCATCATCATGACCGATGCCGATGTGGACGGCGCGCATATCGCGGCCCTGCTGATGACGTTCTTCTTCAGCCAGATGCGCCCGCTGATCGACAAGGGGCATCTCTATCTGGCCTGCCCGCCGCTTTACCGGCTGACCCAAGGCGCGCTACGGCTCTATGTGCCCGACGAGGCGGAAAAGGAACTGTGGCTGGCCAAGGGTCTGGGCGGCAAGGGCAAGATCGACGTGCAGCGGTTCAAGGGTCTGGGCGAGATGGACGCCAAGGATCTGAAGGAAACCACGATGGACCCCAACAGCCGCAAGCTGATCCGGGTCAGCATCGACGAGGATGAACCCGGCGAAACCGGCGATCTGGTGGAACGTCTGATGGGCAAGAAACCCGAATTGCGCTTTCAATACATTCAGGAAAACGCGCGGTTCGTGGAGGATGTGGACCTCTGACCCGTCACCGCACGATCGGTTCCAGCGGATCGTAAAGGATGCCCTGCCCCCATGCCGCATCGGGCAGGCTGTCAGGTTTGAAGCGGATCGTGGCCATTTCCGCACGGGAAAAGAACCGTCGTTCAGTCACCACGCCTTCCGGGTCGCGCCAATCATCGCCCAGCGCTCCCGCGACAATCCTGCAGCGGAAATAGACATCGACCTGATGGAACCCCTTGCCCGGGGCATGGAATTCGTTGACGAGCGCGGGCGCATCGACGGCAATCGTCAGCCCGGTTTCCTCGGCCACCTCGCGGATCAGGTTGTCGGGAAGGCTTGCATGCAGTTCCACCCCGCCCCCCGGCGCGCACCACAGATCCGACACCCCGCCCGGCCAGGCATTGACCAGCAAGAGCCGGTCCTCATGCAGGATCAGCGCGCGGACGGCCAGACGGGGGCCAGATGGGCGGGAAGACGTGATCGACATGGGCGCGAAGCTGCCAAGCGACGCAACGTTTGTCCAGCCATCGGCTTTGCGTCTTGCGCAAGATCACCTATATATCCGGCATGAAACAGCTTTTGCTCATCGCGGCGCTGGCCCTGACCGCCGCCCCCATGGCGGCGACCCCTACCGCCGTGCCGCCGATGGATGAAGCCGCGTCGGACATGGCCACTGCGGGGCGCGACTGTGTGGTCCTGCTGCACGGGCTTGCGCGGACGGAAAACTCTTTTCGCGGGATGGAGGCCGCGCTGATGGCGCAGGGCTACCGGGTGGTCAATCGCGGCTACCCCTCGACCGAAGCCGGGATTGCCGATCTTGCAGAGAATCATGTCGGCAATGCGGTGGCGGAGTGCGGCGAAACCCGCGTGCATTTCGTGACGCATTCCATGGGAGGCCTTCTGGCGCGGTCATGGCTGGCCCATCATGGCCCCTCTGAAACCGGCGCAACGCTGGGCCATGTGGTGATGCTGGCCCCGCCGAACGGCGGGTCGGAACTGGTGGACCTGCTCTCCGTCCTTGCGCCGTTCGAATGGATCAACGGACCGGCGGGCGGGCAACTCGGCACCGGGTCGGAGGCCTTTCCCGCGCAATTGCCGCCGGTCGACTTCAGTCTTGGCGTGATCGCGGGGGACCGCACGCTGAACCCCGCCACCTCCGCCCTGATCGACGGACCGGATGATGGCAAGGTGTCGGTCGAAAGCACGAAGGTGGACGGCATGGCCGATCATCTGGTGCTGCCGGTCACGCATACATTCATGATGAACAACCCCACCGTGATCGCGCAGACGCTTCAATTCCTCAAAGCGGGGCGCTTCGATCCGGCCTTGCCGTTTCTCGATTCGGTTGAAATCACGCTGGGCAAGCTGCCCTGAGCCACCCTGGAACGCATCGGGCCGGGACTTTCGCCCCGGCCCGGCGTGATCGACCTGAAATCAGGCCTTGGGAATGCGCAGAACCTGACCGGGATAGATCTTGTCCGGATGGGTCAGCATCGGTTTGTTGGCCTCGAAAATCTCGTTGTAGCGATTGGCATTGCCCAAGGTCTTTTTCGAGATGGCCGACAGAGTGTCGCCCTTGACGACCGTGTGGAACACAGGGGCGGCCTCGGTGTCCGGCACATCGTCCTGCACTTCGGCCACGCCCGCCACATTGCCCACGGCCAGAATGACCTTTTCCTTCATCTCCTGGCTGACCGCGTTGCCGGACACCACGACCTTGCCATCCTCGGCGACCTTGATTTCCATGCCGCTGGCGTCGAGGCCGAGGTTCTTGATTTCCTGCTCCAGAACCTTTTCCTGCGGCAGTTCGGAGGCCTCTGCCTTGGACCCGAACAGCGACTTGCCCGCGTCCTTCACGAAACTCCAGATACCCATATCGCTTCCTCACTGATGACGGGCACAGAGGCCCGGACGGGTTGCAGTATCGCCGGGACGCGCGTCGGATCAATGACCCATCTGCTTTGCCCGCGGGGAAAGGGCAGGAAAATTCCCCTCAGACTGCGCCATCAGTGAACTGGAGCCGCGCCAGCCGGGCATAGAGTCCCCCCTCGGCCACCAGCGCCTCATGCGTGCCGGTCGCTGCGATTCGGCCCTGATCGAACACCACGATGCGGTCGGCCTTCTTCACGGTCGCGAGCCTGTGCGCCACCACCAGCGTCGTGCGGTTCTTGGACAACTCCTCCACCGCCTGCTGCACCGCACGTTCGGATTCCGCATCCAATGCGCTTGTCGCCTCGTCCAGCAGCAGCACCGGCGCGTCGCGCAGGATCGCGCGGGCAATCGCGATGCGCTGTTTCTGCCCGCCCGACAGCATCACGCCCCGCTCGCCCACATAGCTTTCATAGCCCTGCGGCAGCGCGGTCAGGAAATCATGCGCGGCGGCGGCCCGGGCAGCGGATTCCACCTCGGCATCGGTGGCGTCGGGGCGGCCGAAGCGGATATTCTCAAGCGCCGTGGTCGCAAAGATCACCGGGTCTTGCGGCACCAGTGCGATCTCGCGCCGGAAATCGGCGCGCGACAGGGTTGCCAGATCCTGCCCGTCCAGCAGAACCCGACCCTCCTGCGGGTCATAGAACCGCAGGAGCATTTGCAGGATCGTCGTCTTGCCCGCGCCGGACGGACCGACCAGCGCCACGGTTTCACCGGGTTGCACATGCAGGTCCACCCCGTCCAGCGCCGAGACTTCGGGCCTTGCGGGATAGCGGAAGCGCACCCCTTCCAGCCGGATCTCGCCCCGGACGGGACGGGCCAGCGGGCGCGGCGAGACCGGATCCTGCACCGCATCCTCCACCGTCAGCAATTCAACGAGCCGTTCCGTGGCGCCTGCAGCGCGCTGCAATTCGCCCCAGATTTCCGACAATGCGCCGACCGAGCCCGCAACCATCACCGCATAGATCAGGAATTGCACCAGTTCGCCCGGCGTCATGGCCCCGGCCCGCACATCGCGCGCGCCGATCCACAGCACGCCCACGATTCCCGTGAAGATCAGGAAAATCACGATCACCGTCATCACCGCCCGCGTGGCGATCCGCTTGCGCGCCGCGACATAGCTTTTTTCCGTCACATCCCCGAAGGTCCGGCGCGAGGCGTTTTCATGCGTGAAGGATTGCACCGCCTGAACCGAGAGAAGCGCCTCGGAGGCATTGCCGGAACTCGCCGCGATCCAGTCCTGGTTTTCGCGGCTGAGCGCGCGCAGCCGTCGCCCCAGAATGATGATCGGCACCACAACCGCCGGCACGATCATCAGGACCAGCCCGGTCAGCTTGGCCGAGGTCAGCATCAGCGCGATCAACCCGCCCAGCAGGATCAGCACATTGCGCAGCGCCACCGACACCGACGACCCGATCACCGACAGGATCAGCGTCGTGTCCGTCGTGATCCGCGACAGAACCTCGCCGGTCAGCACACGCTCGAAAAACGCGGGGCTCATCCCGATCACGCGGTCAAAGAGCGCGCGGCGTATGTCGGCAACAACCCGTTCGCCCAGCCGGGTGACAAGGAAATAGCGCAGCCCCGTGCCGACCGCCAACAGGGCCGCGATCAACAGGGCGGCAAAGAAATACTGGTCCAGAAGGGCGGCACGATCCTCGTTGAACCCGTCGACCACCCGGCGCACCGCCAGCGGCAGGACCAGCGCAACCCCCGCCGTCAGCACCAGCGCGAAGAAGGCCGCCAGCGTCTGCCCCCGGTAGGGGGACAGAAACGGAACCAGCCCCCGCAGCGCGCCGACGCGTTTCGATTTCTCGCGTTCCTCGATCATCTCGCCGCGTGCCATGCGCCCTGAAACCTCCCACAGACCGGGGTCGGGTTTAGGCGGTGATCCGCGCGCCCGCAAGCGCCGCAATTGCCGCGCCCCCTTTTCGCGCGGACTTCGCTGTGCCAACCTGCCCGGCATGGCCCTGCCGCTTTGCATATTCGATGCCTATGGCACGCTCTTTGACGTGGCAGGGGCCGCGCGACGGGCCGCTGCCGAACCGGGGCAGGCCGCCCTTGCCGCCTGCTGGCAGCGCCTTTCGCAGGATTGGCGGGCCAAGCAGCTCGAATACACCTGGCAACGCGCGATCACCGGCGACCACGCCGATTTCGGCCTCGTGACGGCGCAGGCGCTCGACTGGGCGATGGAGATGTGCGGTCTGGACGATGCACCCCTGCACGCGCGCCTGATGGCGCTTTACGACGAATTGCCCGCCTATGCCGAAGTGCCTGCCATGCTGGCGCGACTCAAGGCCGCCGGGGCCAGAACGGCGATCCTTTCCAATGGCAGTCCCGCGATGCTGGCTGCCGCCATAGGCTCTGCCGGGATCGGTGGCAGTCTCGATGCGGTGCTGTCAGTGGAAGCCGTGGGCCGCTTCAAACCGGCTCCCGAGGTTTACGGGCTGGTCGAGGCGCATTTCGCGTTGCCGCCCGGGCGTGCGATGTTCGTGTCCTCGAATGGCTGGGATGTGGCGGCCGCTGCCGGTTTCGGCTTTCACACCGTCTGGGTGAACCGCGCGGGCCTGCCTGTTGACCGCCTGCCCCATCGCCCTGCCCGCATCCTGTCCGACCTTTCCTCCATTCCCGACCTGCCGGAGTTTCAATGACCGACTTCTTCACCGCATCCGACGGCGCCAGCCTTGCCTATCGCGACGAAGGGGCGGGCGCGCCGATCCTGTGCCTTGCCGGGCTGACCCGCACCATGGCGGATTTCGACTACATGATCCCGCATCTGCCGCCCTGCCGGGTGATCCGCATGGATTACCGGGGGCGCGGGGCCAGCGACCGGACCGGGGCCGCAACCTATACCGTGCCCCAGGAGGCGCGCGACGCGCTGGACCTTCTCGACCATCTCGGGGTGGCGCGGGCGGCGGTGCTGGGCACCTCGCGCGGCGGGTTGATCGCGATGATGCTGGCGGCGGTCGCAAAGGACCGGCTGGCGGGCATCTGCCTCAATGACATCGGCCCCGAGATTGCCCGTCCGGGGCTGGAACGGATCATGGATTACGTCGGCCGCAACCCGCGCGTGAAAACCCATGCCGAACTGGCCGAGGCCCTGCCCCGCAACATGCCCGGGTTCCACAATGTGCCGCCCGACCGCTGGCTGGCCGATGCGCGACTGCATTATGGCGCCACCCCGGACGGGCTGCGCATCACCTATGACCCGGCCCTGCGCGAGGCATTCCTGGCGGCGTTCAACGGGTCCGAGGTCGATCTCTGGCCGCTCTTCGACGCCTGTGCGGGCCTGCCGCTGGCGCTGATCCGGGGGGCGAATTCGGACCTGCTGGCCCCGGCCACCGCCGCCGAGATGCGCCGCCGTCGCCCGGACATGATCTTTGCCGATGTGCCGGACCGCGCGCATATCCCCTTTCTCGACGAACCCGAAAGCCTGGCCGTGCTGCGCGGCTTTCTGGACGCGGTCAGAAATCGAGCCACAGACCCAGCTTGACTCGCGCATCCCGCGGCCCAAGCACGCCCACCGAAGGTGCCGCAACCAGATGCGCGCGCCCGAATTTCACCGCCGCCGCAGGCTCGATCCGCAACTGGGGCTTGCCCCCCTGCCGCATCCAGCCCTGCGCCTGCACCATCAGCTTGATCCGGTCATGTGGCGAAAGCCCGATCGTGGCATCGAGCTTGCCGCTATGACGCGCGCCAATCCAGTCCTTGGTGACAACCCGTTCTACCTGAGCTTCCAGAACCATCCAGCCATTGCCCCAGCGGCTTTCGAACCCCTTGCCCCAGAACAGGCCTGCCCGCACGGCCAACTCGCCGGTGCCCGCCATATGCGCCCAGCTTCGCGCGGCAAGGCTCTCGCGCGTCTCCACCGCCAGCCCGGCGGAAAGGATGGCGCCGCCCTTGCCGCGCCAGACCGGATGATGGACAAACCCGGCCACGGAGGGCTGCGCATGGCCCTTGGCGCGCGTCGCCTCCACCCCCAGCGTCCAGTCGGCCCCGATGCCGTATTCGGCATGGATCTGCTGGCGCGTGCCATCGCTGCTGATCGCGACGAACCCCGCCCCCTTGTCGCGCGGCCAAGGGCCCGCCGCCACCGCAGGGGCCGCGCAAAGCCAGATCACCAGCGCCAGTCGCCCCCGCATGCGCACCGCCTTTCACCCTGCAGCCTGCGCTCTTGAGCGTTAACGATCCGTAAACGACACCCTGCACTCCCCGCCTTCCCCCCGCGCGGCAAGCCGCTATAACTGCCCGCAGCCCCCGCAAAAAGGATCCGCCCATGACCAGCATCGCAATGATCGAGGCCGCCGCCGCCCGCGCCCGCGGCCATGTGCGGGTCACGCCGCTCCTGACCTCGCCCTTTCTGGACCGGATCGCAGGGCGGCGGGTTTTCGTCAAGGCCGAGGCGCTGCAACATACCGGCTCGTTCAAGTTCCGGGGCGCATGGTCGGCGATTTCGGCGCTTGACCCGGATCTGCGGGCGCGCGGCGTCATCGCCTTTTCCTCGGGCAATCACGCGCAGGGCGTGGCCCATGCGGCGGCGCTCCACGGCATCGCCTCGGTCATCATCATGCCCGACGATGCGCCGCGCATGAAGATCGACAACACAAGCGCGCTGGGGGCCGAGGTCGTGCTTTACGACCGCGCAGGCGGCGAGGACCGCGACGCCATCGGCGCGCGGCTTTCTGCCGAACGCGGGCTGACGCTCATCAAACCCTTCGACAATGCGCAGGTGATCGCCGGGCAAGGCACCTCCGGGCTTGAAATCGCGGCCCAGGCGGCAGAGGCCGGCGTGACCGCCGCCGATGTGCTGGTCTGTTGCGGCGGCGGCGGGCTGACCTCGGGCATTGCGCTGGCGCTGGAGGCCCGCGCCCCCGGCCTGCGTGCCCGCCCCTGCGAACCCGAGGGTTTCGACGATGTCACCCGCAGCCTCGCGACCGGACAACCCGCCCGCAACGCAGCACCCACCGGGTCGATCTGCGACGCGATCCTGACGCCCACGCCGGGGGATCTGACCCTGCCGGTGATGCAGCGGCTTTGCGGCCCCGGCCTTGTCGTCACCGATGACGAGGCGCTGGAGGCGATGGCGCTGGCCTGGGCGCGGCTGAAACTGGTGCTGGAACCGGGCGGCGCGGTCGCGCTGGCCGCCGCCTTGTTCCGACCCGACCGGATCGAGGGCGATGCGGTGATCGCGCTGGCCTCTGGCGGCAATGTCGACGCCCCGGTCTTTGCCCGCGCGCTGGCCCGGCTGCCGTGACCGGCCTGCATCTGGTCGCGGCGGGACCGCCCGGGGGCGCGCCCCTGATCCTGCTGCACGGGCTCGGGCTCGATCTGCGGCTCTGGGAGGGCCTGATGGCGCATTTGCCGCCCGGGCTGCACCTGCTGCAACCGGATCTGCCGGGGCACGGCGCCTCACCCCGCCTCGCAACACCCAGCATGGGCGGCCTGATCCGCGCGGTGGAACAGGCGCTGGACGCACGGGGCGTCACCGGCGCGGTGATCCTCGGCCACGGCCTTGGCGGGCTGATCGCGCAGGGGCTGGCCGTCAAGCGGCTCGACCTGATCCGCGCCATGGTGCTGACCGCAACCGGCACGCGGCTTTCGGCCCGCAGCGTCTGGGACAGGCGGATCGCATCTGTCCGGCAGGGCGGAATGCCCGCAATCCTCCCCGAGATCGCCGGGACCTGGTTTGCCCCCGCGCAGCGCGGCTCCGATCTCGCCCGACTCTGGTCCGCGCGTCTCACCGAAATGGACCCCGCAGGCTGGACCGACGCCGCCGCGGCAATAGCGGGCAGCGATTTCCACCCGACCACCGCCACGCTGACCCTGCCAACCCTCGCCATCGCGGGCGGGCGCGATGCCGCCACCCCCGCCGACCTCCTGCGCGAAACCGCCGGTCTGATCCGGGGCAGCCGTTTCGCGCTGATCCCCCGCGCGGGCCATCTCGCCCCCGCCGAAACCCCCGCAGATTTCGCGGCCCCCCTTGCCGAATTCCTGCGCGCCATCGGCCATTGCGACTGACCCTCCCTGCTTTTTCTGTCTCGAAATATCCTCGGGGGGAGGCGCTGCCCCGGCTCTGCCGGGGGAGCGCCCGGGGGGCGGACAGCCCCCCGCCGCCACCCATGCCCCCCTTGCACCGCAGGGACGTCTCCCCTACCGATGGAGGCCAAGACGGAAAGGTCGGCAGATGGCACGTATTCTTCTGATCCATGGCTCCTGCCACGGGGCCTGGTGCTGGCGCGATGTGCTGCCGCATCTGGTGGGCCATGATGTCCGCGCCATCGACCTGCCGGGCCATGGGGACGATCCCACCCCGGCCAGCGCGGTCACGCTCGACCTCTATGCCGAGGCGATCCTCGACCAGTGCGACGGGCCGACCTTTGTCGCAGGACATTCCATGGCGGGCTATCCGATCTCTGCCGCGGCCGAACGCGCGCCGGAAAAGATCGCGCGCCTGACCTATGTCTGCGCCTATCTTCCCCGGTCGGGCCTGTCGCTGGCCGACATGCGCCGCGCCGGTCCCCGCCAGCCGCTGCGCGAGGCGATCGAGGTTTCCGCCGATGGCGTGACCTTCTCCTTCCTCCCCGACATGCTGCATGACAAGCTCTATCACGACTGCCCCGAAGGAACGGTCGATTTCGCCAAGCCCCGGCTCACGCCCCAGCCGATCCGCCCGCAGGCGACCCCGATCGCGCTGACCGACCGCTTTGCCGCCGTCCCGAAACGCTATATCCGCTGCACCGAAGACCGCGCCATCCCGCCCGAATATCAGGCCGATATGGCAAAGGGGGCCGCCGAACGTTTCGAATTGCCCTGCGCCCATTCGCCCTTCTTTGCGATGCCGGAGCGGCTCGCGGCGCTTCTGACGCCATGACAGACCAGCCCGCCCACGCGCGCGCGCCCACGCCCCGGCTCGCGCTCACCTTCATCCTCATCACGGTGGCGCTCGACGCCATCGGCATCGGGCTGATCTTTCCGGTGATGCCCGACCTGATCGAGAGCGTGACCGGCGGCACGCTCTCGCAGGCCGCCCTCTGGGGCGGGGTTCTGGCCACCTCCTTTGCGGTGATGCAGTTCCTGTTCGGCCCCATTGTCGGCTCGCTGTCGGACCGGTTCGGGCGCAGGCCGGTGCTGCTGATCTCGCTCGGCGTCATGGCGGCGGGCTATCTGGGAATGGCGCTGGCACCGACGATCTGGATCCTGCTCGCCACCCGGATCGTTGCAGGGATCGCGGCGGCCACCCATTCCACCGCCACCGCCTTCATCGCCGACATCACCCCGCCCGAGGATCGTGGCCGCCGCTTCGGGCTGATCGGGGCGGCCTTCGGCACGGGCTTTGTGATGGGGCCGCTGATCGGCGGATTGCTGGCGAGCGTGGATCTGCACCTGCCCTTTCTGGCCGCGGGCGGGCTGGCGCTGGCCAACATGCTGTTCGGGATGATCGTGCTGCCCGAAACACTGCGCCCCGAAAACCGCCGCGCCTTCACGCTGCGCCGCGCCAATCCGCTGGGGGCGCTGCGCGCGGTCGGTCGTTTGCCGGGGCTGCGGGCGCTGCTGACGACCTTCCTGATCCTCGGCATCGCGATGAATGTCTATCCGGCGATCTGGGCGTTTTTCGGCAAGGCGCGGTTCGGCTGGGACACCACGATGATCGGCTATTCGCTGGCGCTATACGGCGTGTCCTTCGCGCTGGGGCAGGCGCTGCTGGTCGGCCCGCTGATCCGGCGGCTGGGGGAACATCGCGCGGCGCTTTGGGGCATGTGGGTTGACATCGTGATGCTCACGGCGCTCGGGCTTGTCACCTCCCCCGTCATCGCGCTGATCCTGACGCCGATCACGGCGCTTGGCGGGGTGACGACGCCCGCGCTTCAGGCCATCCTCTCGCGCAACACGCCCGCCGATGCGCAGGGCGAGTTGCAGGGCGTTCTCGCCTCGCTCAACGCCATTGCGATGATTGCGGCCCCGCTGCTGATGACGACGACCTTTGCCATCTTCACCGCCCCCGGTGCCCCCTTCTACGCCCCCGGGGCGCCCTTCCTTCTGGCTGCGCTGATGATGGTCGCGGTCATTGCCATCCACACCACCCGGCCCCGCGTTCAGGCGGGATTGCCGGGCTGAGCCATTGAAAGGAGCCGTCATGCGCCTCAAGGATCTGGAGATCTTCATCGTTTCCCCCCCGGCCCCCGGCTGGGGCGGGCGCTACTGGATCTTTCCGAAACTGACCACGGAGTGCGGCATTGTCGGCTATGGCGAATGTTACGCCTCCACCGTCGGCCCCGCCGCCATGGTCGCGGTGATCGAGGATGTCTTTGCCCGCCACATGGAGGGCGAGAACCCCGAGAATATCGAACTGATGTTCCGCCGGGCCTATTCCTCGGGCTTCACGCAGCGCCCCGATCCCACGGTGATGGGCGCCTTTTCGGGGCTGGAGATTGCCTGCTGGGACATTCTGGGCAAGGCCCGCGGGCGGCCCGTCTGGGCGCTTCTGGGCGGGCGGATGAATGACCGCATCCGCAGTTACACCTATCTTTACCCCGCCCCCGGGCAAGAGAGCGCCGCCTTCTGGATCAACCCCGACATGGCTGCCGAGGCTGCCCTGCGCTTTGTGAATCTCGGGTTTACGGCGGTTAAATTCGACCCGGCAGGCCCCTACACCATCCGCGGCGGCCACCACCCGGCGATGTCGGACATCACCCGCTCGGTGGCCTTCTGCCGCGCCATCCGCGAGGCGGTGGGGGACCGGGCGGATCTCTTGTTCGGCACGCATGGGCAGTTCACCACGCCGGGTGCGATCCGGCTGGGGCAGGCGTTGGAACCTTACCTGCCGCTCTGGTATGAAGAACCGATCCCGCCCGACAACCTTGCGGAATTCGCCACCGTCGCGGCTGCCGTGCGCATCCCGCTGGCCACGGGCGAGCGGTTGACCACCAAGGCCGAGTTCGGCGCGCTGTTGCGCCATGGCGGGGTCAAGATCCTGCAACCGGCCCTTGGCCGGGTCGGCGGCATCTGGGAAGCCAAGAAGATCGCTGCCATGGCCGAGATCTACAATGCCGAAATGGCCCCGCATCTTTATGCCGGGCCGGTGGAATGGGCGGCGAACATCCATCTGGCCACCTCGATCCCCAACCTTCTGCTGGCCGAAACCATCGAGACGGGGGGCAGCTTCCATCTGGCGCTGATCGGCCAGTCGATCCGCTGGGAAGAGGGTTACATCATCCCGCCCGAAGCCCCCGGCCTCGGCATCGCCTTCGACGAGGATCTGGCGCGCGCGCATCCCTATACCGGCACCCGCCTGCATCTGGAAATGCAGGAGGCGCCCTGCGACTATCGCCATGGCAATGCCTTCGAGGGCGGTGCGCCTGCGGGCACCTGAGCCCGCGCGTCAGGGCTGACGGCTTTCATCGCTCCGCGTGCCGCAGCGGGGAAGCCCGTCAGGGTGGAAAAGCGACGCGGGAAAGGAAAAGGCGCCCCGGAGGGCGCCTTTCCAGGTTCTGCGATCCGGGGATCAGCAGGAATAATACATCAGGTATTCCACCGGATGCGGCGTGTGTTCATAGGCATAGACCTCTTCCCACTTCAGCGCCATGTAGCCTTCGAGCTGATCCTTGGTGAACACGTCACCCGCCAGCAGATAGTCGTGATCGGCTTCCAACGCCTCCAGCGCCTCGCGGAGCGAGCCGCAGACGGTCGGGATCGCGGCCAGTTCCTCGGGCGGCAGATCGTAGAGATCCTTGTCCGAGGCCGGGCCCGGGTCGATCTTGTTCTTGATGCCGTCAAGACCGGCCATCAGGAGGGCGGCGAAGGCCAGGTAGGGGTTGGCGGCCGGATCGGGGAAACGGGCCTCGACGCGCTTGGCCTTCGGGCTTTCGGTCCACGGAATACGGACGCAGCCGGAGCGGTTGCGGGCCGAATAGGCGCGCAGAACCGGGGCCTCGAAGCCCGGGATCAGGCGCTTGTAGCTGTTGGTCGCGGGGTTGGTCAGCGCGTTCAGCGATTTGGCATGTTTCAGGATGCCACCGATGAAATAGAGCGCCTCCTGGCTGAGGTCGGCATATTTGTCACCCGCAAACAGCGGCTTGCCGTCTTTCCAGATCGACATGTTGACATGCATCCCCGAGCCGTTGTCGCCCTTCATGGGCTTGGGCATGAAGGTCACCGTCTTGCCATAGGCATGGGCGACATTGTGGATGACATATTTGTATTTCTGGATGTTGTCGGCCTGTTCAACCAGCCCGCCGAAGATCATGCCAAGCTCGTGCTGACAGGTCGCGACCTCGTGGTGGTGCTTGTCGACCTTGATGCCCATACGTTTCATCGTTGACAGCATCTCGCCGCGGATGTCTTGCGCCTCGTCCACCGGGTTGACCGGGAAATAGCCGCCCTTGTGGCCCGCGCGATGCGCGAGGTTGCCGGATTCGAATTCGGCATCGGTGTTCCAGGCCGCCGCCTCGGCGTCGATCTGGTAGGAGACCTTGGCCGGCGTCACCGAATAGCGCACGTCGTCAAACAGGAAGAACTCGGCCTCGGGACCGAAATAGGCGGTATCCCCTATTCCGGAAGCCTTGAGATAGGCCTCGGCCTTGGTCGCGGTGCCGCGCGGGTCGCGGCTGTAGGCTTCGCCCGTGTCGGGCTCGACCACATTGCAATGCACGCAGAGCGTCTTTTCGGCATAGAACGGGTCGATATAGACCGAGGACGGATCGGGGATCAGCTTCATGTCGGACTGGTCGATCGACTTCCATCCCGCGATGGAGGAGCCATCGAACATGAATCCTTCCTCGAAGAAGTCCTCATCCACGAGATCGGCGATCAGCGTCACATGCTGAAGCTTGCCTTTGGGATCGGTGAAGCGGACATCGACATATTCGACCTCCTCGTCCTTCATCAGTTTCAGGGCGTCCTTGACCTTGCTCATGAAGCGTCATTCCTTCTGTTGCTGTGTCGTGATGGTCCCGCTGCGCGACGGCGCGGGGACCGATTTCAGATCGCATCCTCGCCGGTCTCGCCGGTGCGGATGCGGATGGCCTGTTCGACCGGGGAGACGAAGATCTTGCCATCGCCGATCTTGTCGGTGCGGGCGGCTGTGATGATGGCCTCGATGGCGGCTTCCACCATGTCATCGGACAACACGACCTCGATCTTCACCTTGGGAAGAAAATCCACGACATATTCGGCGCCGCGGTAAAGTTCGGTATGTCCCTTCTGGCGACCGAACCCCTTGACTTCGGTCACCGACAAGCCCTGAATTCCGGCCTCCTGAAGCGCTTCTTTCACTTCGTCCAACTTGAAGGGCTTGATGATTGCTTCAATCTTCTTCATGGGCCGACTCTCCCCCGTTCCTGCCAGTGCTTATGCCAGTGACCATTTCCACAGGGGAGGGACAATTGGATAGGCTCGGCAGGCGGGATTCGCCGGGCTGGATTCTGCCAGTGCGATTAATTTTTAAGCAATTGGCACGCTGGATAGGCGAAGTGTTAACGGAATGAGCGCGGAAATGACCGAACTTCTGACATCTGCCCAAATGCGCGCCATCGAAGTGGCGGCAATCGACAGCGGGGCCGTCACCGGGCTGGAGCTGATGGAACGCGCCGGGCAGGGTGTGGTCGAGGCGGTCCTTGCGGAGTGGCCGGCCCTTGCATTGCCTGCGGACGGGGGCGCTGCCCCCGAACCCCCGAGGTATTTCGGCCAAGATGAAAGACGCGCGCGTCAGGGGATCGTGCTGTGCGGGCCGGGCAACAATGGCGGGGACGGTTTCGTGATCGCCCGCCTGTTGCGGCAACGCGGATGGGAGGTGCATGTCTGTCTGCTCGGGGAGTCGGACCGTTTGCCCGCCGACGCCCTGGCGATGTGGCGACGCTGGGAGAGAATCGGGCCGACGCTGGGTTGGAACCGCGAAGTGCTGGAGCATCTGGCGGGGGGGCTGGAGGCCCGGGCGCCCCTTCTGGTGGTGGATGCCCTGTTCGGGATCGGGCTCTCGCGCCCTCTGGGGCCGGAGGTGCATCGGGTCTGGGACGCATTCTGCGACCGGGCATCAGATCTCTCGACCGTGGGGCGGGTGCATCTATGTGCTGTGGATGTGCCGTCGGGAGTTTCGGATGCCGAACCGGAGGGGGCGCGGCTGAAATGGTTTGACCGCGCGGAATTTCCCTGTCTGACAGTGACCTTCCACCGGGCGAAGGCGGCACATCGGGCGATGCTGGCAGCGGGGGAGCGGGTTGTGGTGGTCGACATCGGTCTGGGCGGGCAGGGCATGGGGCAGGAATGACAGGGCGCGGACCAAAGGTCATCGAGGCGGGGCCAGCCTTCGTCGCGGCGCTGCGCAAGGCAGAAGAGGCGCACAAATATGACCACGGTCATGCGCTCATTCTGGCGGGCGGGCCGGGAGAGGGGGGGGCTGCGCGGCTGTCGGCGCGGGGCGCCTTGCGGATCGGGGCGGGGCTTGTGACCGTGGCCTGCCCGCTGGCAGCCTTGCAGGAGAACGCGGCGCGGCTGGACACAGTGATGTTGCGCCCCCTGCATGATGCGGCGGCCTTGGCGCGTCTGCTGGACGACCGGCGGTTCAACGCCTTGTGTCTCGGGCCGGGCATGGGGCTGGACCGGGCGCGGGCCATGGTGCCGGTCGCCTGCCGTTCGGGGCGCGGCGTGGTGCTGGATGCCGATGCGCTCTCGGGTTTTGGAGGCGATCCGGCGGAGTTGTTTGCCCTGAGCCATGAGACCTGCGTGCTGACCCCGCATGGCGGCGAATTTGCGCGGCTGTTTCCCGATCTGGCCATGGCGATGGGACAGGATGCCAGCGACCCGCGAGCGATGTCCCGGATCGATGCGGTGCGGGAAGCGGCGCGGCGCTCGGCATCGGTCGTGCTGATCAAGGGCGCGGAGACGGTGATCGCCAGTCCCGACGGGCGCGCTGCGGTGAATCGCGCGAAGGGCGCAAAGGCCGCGCCCTGGCTGGCCACGGCGGGGTCCGGCGATGTGCTGGCCGGGTTCATCACCGGGCTTCTGGCGCGCGGCTTTGCCCCGTTCGACGCCGCCTGCACAGGGGCGTGGCTCCATGCGGAGGCCGCGCGATCCTTCGGGCCGGGGCTGATTGCCGAGGATCTGCCGGAAGAACTGCCGAAGGTCTTTCGCACGCTCGGCCTCTGACCGCCGCCCCGGCTTTGCAAAAGCGAAAGGCCGCCCACAGGGCGGCCCCGGGCGGGATAACAAGGTGTCGACCGTTCAGACCCCTGAGTGGGCCTCGAAGGTGGCAAGTTCCAGACCGCCCGCGTAGATCACCGCAGGGGCGTCGAATTCCAGAGTGTAGACGCGCGCACCCGCCACGGATTCGGACCGGATATACTCGCCATCGACCAGCGCGCTTGCGGGCATCATCGCCTGCGAGACACCTTTCATCGCCTTTGCCCGCCAGTCCCGGATCAGCACGGGCTGATCGGCTGACAGCAGGATGTCTTCCTCTGGCTGGTCAATCCCGAGTGCGGAAGCCGAAATACGGATCATCCTGGCACTGGCGACAACCTCGCAGCGGATTGCCCTCAGGGGCCGGGCGCCGGCGCGGGTGATGATGCGGTCGCCTGCGGTCAGATGTTCCACCGGAAGCGCGCCTGAAAGGGTCAGCACCACTGTTCCTGCCGCAAGGGCGCCGAGATGCGGAACGGTCGAAGCCGGGGAGAGAAGTTCTGCGTCGCGAAACTGGGGGATGCTCTGGATCATCTTGGGCTTCCTGCTGGGAACACTGCCTTATTCCCGGACAAATATGGCAACAATGCGTTGAGCTGCGGACCATTCCGCGACTTGGGCAGATTAGCAGCAAATCGCCCCGCGTTCAACCTTCGGTTGCAAGCCCCGCCATACATGTGCTTTTAAGATGTTCCGTTAACCTGCCGCGCGCCTGGGATCGTGGCATTGGCCCCTGTGGTCATCCGTTCGAGGTCGGGCCGGTTGGTGCGGGCGAAGGGATTTGAACCCCCACGCCTTGCGGCGGCAGGACCTAAACCTGCTGTGTCTACCGTTCCACCACGCCCGCACCGGGCCGGAATATCCCTTGCGGCACAGCGCGTCAACTTGGCTGACGCCTCCCGGAAGCGCGGGCCATCCCACCTGATTGCAAGGCCCATGAGGCATCCCGGCTGGCGCTTGCGTTTTCCCTTTCATCCCCTTTGTTTCTTGGATAGAAGCCAGCCCCAGAGATTGCGGGCCGGAACATTCACCCCGGCGCTGCGAGGCGTGGAGGACGCATGTCTTCCACCGGCACCGACAAGTTGGGAAAAGGACGGATACATGCAGGTCAACGAGACCCTGAACGAAGGTCTGAAGCGCGGCTACACCATCACGGTGACGGCGGCCGAGCTGGATGCAAAAGTGCAGGAAAAGCTGGTCGAAGCCCAGCCCGAGGTCGAGATGAAGGGGTTTCGCAAGGGCAAGGTTCCCATGGCGATGCTGCGCAAGCAGTTCGGCCCGCGCATCATGGGCGACGCAATGCAGGAAGCCATCGACGGCGCGATGAAATCGCATTTCGACGCCTCCGGCGACCGGCCCGCGATGCAGCCCGAGGTCAAGATGGTCGGCGGCGAGACCTGGCGGGAAGGTCAGGATGTCGTGGTCGAGATGACCTATGAGGCGCTGCCGGAAATCCCGGAAGTGGACGCCTCCAAGGTCACGCTGGAACGCCTTGTCGTGAAGGCCGATGACGCCGCCGTGGAAGAGGCTCTGAAAAACCTCGCCGAAAGCGCGCAGAATTTCGAGGACCGCAAGAAGGGCTCCAAGGCCAAGGATGGCGACCAGATCGTGATCGACTTCAAGGGCTCGGTCGATGGTGACTATTTCGAGGGCGGCTCGGCGGAGGATTATCCGCTGGTGCTGGGCTCCAACTCCTTCATTCCCGGTTTCGAGGAACAGCTTGTCGGCGCCAAGGCCGGTGAGGAAAAGAAAGTCGAAGTGACCTTCCCCGAGGCCTACGGTGCCGCCAATCTTGCGGGCAAGGCCGCGGTGTTCGAATGCACCGTCAAGGCGGTCAAGGAACCCAAAGCCGCCGAGATCGACGACGAGTTGGCCAAGAAATTCGGTGCCGAGGATCTCGCCGCGCTGAAAGGTCAGATTGCGGAACGTCTGGAAGCCGAATACAAAGGCGCCGCCCGGGCCGTTCTGAAACGTGCGCTGCTCGACCAGCTTGACAGCATGGTGAAATTCGAACTGCCGCCCTCGCTCGTCGAGGCGGAGGCCGGCCAGATCGCACATCAACTGTGGCACGAGGACAACCCCGAGGTTCAGGGCCACAACCATGATGCCATCGAGCCGACCGAGGAACACAAATCCCTCGCCGAGCGCCGCGTGCGTCTGGGCCTCCTGCTGGCCGAGGTGGGCCGCAAGGCCGAAGTCACCGTGACCGATCAGGAAATGACCCAGGCCGTGCTGACCCAAGCACGTCAATATCCGGGCCAGGAACGCCAGTTCTTCGAATTCGTGCAGAAGAACCCGCAGATGCAGCAGCAACTGCGCGCGCCGATCTTCGAGGACAAGGTCGTCGATTTCATCGTTGCCGGGGCCACGGTCACAGACAAGGAAATCGGCAAGGACGAGTTGCAGAAGGCCATCGAGGCGCTGGACGAACTCTGATCCCGGATCGGCCGGACATCGAAGGGCCGCGCCTTTTCAAGGAAGGCGCGGCCCTTGCCATTCCAGAGGAGCCTGCCGCGCAGATGCGACGCTGGCCCGGCCGGGGGCAAGGTCGGGTCCATTGGCGGGCAGACAGGACCGGCAGCGCCCTGTCCTCCGGCTGTCGGCTCCGGCCGACCGCCCCCACACCCCGACGCGAAGGATGAGCCCGTGACCGATGATCTTTTCCTGCCGGGCCTTCCCGAAGCCCGCCTGCGCGCGGCCCTTTTGGCCAGCCCCGGCTCGGAACTCCGGCGCGGCAAATTCGCCAGCCCCGACAGTTCCGCCGCTCTTGTGGTCAATGCCTTTGGCTGGTTTCTGGACCGCCCCACTGACCTGCCCCCGCTCGCCGCAGGCCTCGGCGCGACGCGATCGGTCGCCATCGAGGCCGAGATGCGCTTTCCCTGGGCGGGCGGCACGCATCCCTGGCTTGATGTGGCGGTGGAAACCGACCGCTGGCTGATCGGCATTGAAAGCAAACGCTACGAGCCCTTCCGCCCTGCAAAGCAGGCAGAGTTCTCAACCGCCTATGACCGCCCGGTCTGGGGCGAGGCGATGCAGGGCCATGACCGCCTCCGCCGCACCCATGCCGGGGGCGCACGCCGCTTTGCAGCGCTCGACATGGTGCAACTGGTGAAACATGGCTACGGCCTGCGAACCGAGGCGCTTCGGCGCGGCAAACGCGCGCTGCTGCTCTATCTTCATGCCGAACCTGCGCGGTTCTCGAACGGCCGCGCGATAGATCCCGACCGCTTCGCAGCTCACCGGGCCGATATCGACCTTTATGCGGAAAGCGTGGCGGGCGACGAGGTGACCTTTGCATCGCTCACCTGGCGTGACCTCCTGGAAAGCTGGACCACACGCCCGACCCTTGCAGATCACGCCACAAGGCTCGCCGCCCGCTTCGCACCGCTCTGAGACACCCCTCCGCCCCGCCTTTTTCTGTCCCCAAATATCCTCGGGGGGTGAGGCCCGGCAGGGCCGAGGGGGGCAGACAGCCCCCCTTCCCCGGTCCCGTCCGGTGCAACCGCAGCAAAAAACGCGCGAGGTTTCCCCCGCGCGTTCCAGTCCCGCCCGAAGGCCGGAAATCAGAGGTCTTCGCCGTCCTGGGCAGCACCCATCTCGTCGAAGAGTTCCGCAATCTCGAACTCTGCCGCCGCTTCGGCCTCGGCTGCCAGTTCGCGGATCGATTTGCCCGAGGCTTGCAGTTCGGCTTCCTCGTTGGACCGCGCGATGTTCAGCGTCACTTTCACGGTCACTTCGGGGTGCAGCACAACGCTGACAACATGCAGACCAAGATCCTTGATCGGCTTGTCCAGGACAACCTGGCCACGATTGACGGTGAATCCGCCCTCGGTCGCAGCTTCGGCCACGTCGCGGGTGGTGACGGACCCATAAAGCGCACCCGCATCGGAGGCCGAGCGGATGACGATGAAGCTCTGGCCGTCGAGCTTGGCGCCCACGGTTTCGGCTTCCTTGCGGGTTTCGAGGTTTTCGGCCTCGAGCTGCGCCTTGCGGGCCTCGAACGACTGGATGTTCGACTGGTTGGCACGCAGCGCCTTGCCCTGCGGCAGCAGGAAGTTGCGGGCGTAGCCGTCCTTGACGTTCACGACCTCGCCCATCTGGCCCAGCTTGGCCACGCGCTGAAGAAGGATCACTTGCATGGTTGGTGCTCCTTATTTCACGGCATAGGGCAGCAGCGCGAGAAAGCGGGCGCGCTTGATGGCCGTGGCCAGTTCACGCTGCTTTTTCGCCGAGACTGCGGTGATGCGGGAGGGAACGATCTTGCCGCGCTCGGAGATGTAGCGCTGCAGAAGACGCGTGTCCTTGTAGTCGATTGCCGGTGCATTGTCGCCCGAGAAGGGGCAGACCTTGCGGCGGCGGAAAAACGGTTTGGTCGCCATGATATTCGGTCCTTTCCTGTCTCAGATCAACGCCGACGGTCGCCGCCGAAGCCGCCCCGGTCAGCCCCGCGGTCGCCGCGATCCCCACCCCGGTCGCCCCGGTCGCCACCACGATCACCGCGGTCGCCACCCCGGTCGCCCCGGTCGCCCCGGTCGCCGCGCTCACGGTCGTCGCGTTTCTGCATCTGCACGGACGGGCCTTCGCCATGCTCTTCGACCTTGATGGTCAGAACGCGCATCACGTCGTCATGCAGGCGCATCAGGCGTTCCATTTCCTGAACGGCAGCGGCGGGCGCATCCGTTTTCAGAAAGGCATAGTGGCCCTTGCGGTTCTTGTTGATCTTGTAGGCCATCGTCTTGACGCCCCAGTACTCGTGTTCGACGACCTTGCCGCCGTTATCCCCGAGAACCGTGGAGAAATGTTCGATCAGCCCTTCGGCCTGCGTGTTGGACAAGTCCTGACGCGCAATCATGACATGCTCGTAAAGCGGCATGTGAACTCCGTATCCGGGTGCATTTCATAGGCCGGTCAATCCTGTCCGCGGACCGTCCACGAGAGCCTGCACCGATGAAAAGGGGGTGCGGCAGGAAGGCTGCCTTATAGGGAGGCCTTCAGCCCCTTGCAAGCCTCGTTTCAACGCCGGAACCGGAGCCCACAGCATGCGGCGCGCGCGGTCCCGCTGCGGCGGCCACATTCGCCCCGGAGGCCCGGCCATCAGCCACGCATCATGCCCTCCCCTTGCCAAAGAAGCGAGAGCCATCCGCCCCACCTTCGGAGCCTCCTTTCCGCCCCTCTCGCGGAAGGATTGTGGCATGGGTATGACGGGACATGGGCTTTTTCCGTAACACCCATTACCGCCTGAACATCCGAAACCGGGAATACGCCCCGTCAACCCTTGTGGCATGACCACGCCGGGGCGATACAGGATCCAGCGGAGGGCGCAGAGGTGCCAGCCCCCGGGAGACAGCCATGCGCGAGGAGACCAGAGCCTTCCGTCAGGAGGAAATCGAAGCCGCAGCCTATGCGCTGCTGCACGAACGGGGCTATGCGGGCATGTCGATGCTTGCCGTTGCCAAGCGGGCGCGGGCCTCCAATGAAACGCTCTATCGCTGGTTCGGCGACAAGAAGGGCCTGGCGCTGGCACTCGTGGCGCGCACCACCGAGGCCACGCGCCGGACAATCGAGGCGGAACTCGCCGCCGAGCGCCCTCCGATCACCATTCTGCGCGACCTCGGGCCGGTGTTGCTGGAATTGTTGCTGGGCGAGCATGCCATCGCGCTCAACCGCGCGGCGCCGGCGGACCCGACGGGGGAACTCGGGCAAGCCATTTCGGAAGCCGGACGCGAGGTGGTGGCCCCCCTGATCGGACAGGTGCTGCGCCGGGCCCGCAAGGCGGGCGATCTGCGCTTTGACGATCCGGGGACCGCTGTGGGGCTCTACCTCAGCCTGTTGGTGGGCGATCTCCAGATCCGCCGCGTGATCGGGCGTGACCCCGAACCCACCGCCGCCGCCATCGCGCAGCGCGCGGAGATGGCATATGATCAGTTCTTGCGGCTTTGCGCGCCCTGATGCCCTGCCCTTCCTGTTGCAGATGAACACCCAAGGGTGATGTGCGGCAGCACTCACCTGCTGTTGGATTTTGCCGGATTGCCCCCTCTCGCAGTCGCAGCATATCGGAAGGCAAGATTTTCAAAGGAGCATCTGAATGAAACTGTCCGCCTATGCCGTGATCCTGTCCTCACTTGCAGCCACCCCTGCCCTTGCCGCAGCCGATGCATGGGTTCTGGACCCGAGCCACAGCCAGATCGTGTTTTCCTACGACCATCTCGGCTATTCGACGACCTGGGGCATGTTCTCGGGCTTCGAGGGGCAGATTTCCTTCGATCAGGCCGATCCCGCGGCGTCATCGGTCTCGGTTGCCTTCCCGGTGCGCTCGATGCTGACGGGCTGGGAGGGGCGCTTCCAGCATTTCATGTCGCCCGATTTCTTTGACGCCGCCGATGACGAGCTGGTCAGCTTCACGTCGACCGGCATCGAGGTGACGGGCGAGACTGCGGCCAAGATCACCGGGGATCTGACGTTGAATGGCGTGACGAAACCGGTCGTCCTTGACGCGGTGATGAACCAGATCGGCGATCATCCGATGGAAAGCAAACCCTGGGCCGGGTTCAGCGCGACGACCACCGTCCTGCGGTCGGATTTCAATCTCGGCGCCTTCGCTCCGTTCATCTCGGACGAGGTGCAGGTGCAACTGTCCATCGAGGCGACCAAGGCTGAATAAACGAGCCTCCGAGACATCACGGGGGGCCGTCCGTCATCGGATGGCCCCTCGTCCTTTGCCGTCAGACCACAGTCGGCACGCCGCCCGCGAAGGCGGACAAGACCACATGCCCCGCTCCGAAATAAAAGCCCCTCGCCACCAGCGCCGAAGCCAGCGTGAACGCGGCATCTGCGTCCAGCCACCGGCCTCTCCGCCCCCGGCAACATCCTGCTCCCCACGCGACGAGACAGCGGCCCTTGGTCTTTCCTCCGGCCCTTGTTGCCGGTATGATGCCTCGAATTCGGAAGGGCTTTCCGATCCGGCCCCTGCGGGCCAACGGGCAGAAAAACAGGGCGCGACGCAGAATTCGCGCGGTCATGGGGCGAGAATGGAACGGGTGAACCACAGCGGGCTGATCGCGGCGGCACTGGCGGGGCTTATGCTTGCCGGTTGCAACGCGGAAAACAACCCCTTCACAAGAAACAGCAATTCCGAAAGCGACCCGGGCGTGGCGACCAACTCAACCTCGGTCCGGCTGGTCGATCGTGACGTCGAAGCGCCGCAGGTCTTTCAGGTGACAGAAGAGGCGCTCTGGGACGGTCGGCCTTCGCTCGGAGGGGTCTGGGTCGCGTCGCCGGATGCGACCGACCCCGAACGGGTCATCTTGCGCAACCCGGGCAATGGCAAATTTGTGATCGGCGCGCTGTTCCGCCGTGAACGGATCAACCCCGGCCCGCCCTTGCAGATCTCGTCGGATGCGGCGGCGGCGCTCGGCATCCTTGCGGGTCAACCCGCACGGCTGAACGTGACGGCGCTGCGCCGCGAAGAGGTTCCGGTGGAAACACCGGACGCGACCCGGCCTATCCTCGATGCGGCCGAAACCGTGGAAACCGCCTCGCTTGACGCGCCCTCGGCAGCCTCGGCGGCGCTCGACCGGGTGGAAGGGCAGCGCCCCGCCGCAGCGGCGCCGCCTGCCGCGACAGCCCCACGCGCGCCAACCGTCACCCCCTCCGCCCCGGCAACGCGGCCCGCCGCGACGGCTCCGGCCAGCACCGGGCGCAACCTGATCCAGATCGGCATCTTCAGCGTGGAGGCCAATGCAAAACGCGCCGCCGACAGTCTGAAAAAGGCCGGAATTGCCGCCAACATCCTGAGCGAAACCAGCCAGGGCAAGACCTTCTGGCGCGTCACGGCGGGGCCTGCCCCGGCTGGGGGGCGCGACGCCATGCTGACCAAGGTCAAGGGGCTTGGGTTCACGGATGCCTATTTCGTCTCGCGCTGATCCCCGCAAATGGAGCAGACAATGAAAAACCGCCTTTCCGCCCCTATCGCGGCCATGATCCTCGCGCTCGGGCTTGCGCCCGCTGCCGGGGCCTTTGAGACCCGCGCCACCGCCGCCTGGGTCTATGACATGACCACGGGCACCGTTCTGATGGACAAGAATGCCGACGAGGCGCTGCCGCCCGCGTCGATGTCCAAGCTGATGACGCTCAACATGCTGTTCGAGGCGCTTCGTGATGGTCGTGTAACGCTGGACACGCAGTTTTCGGTGTCCTCGGCCGCGCGTGCCATGGGCGGCTCCACGATGTTTCTCAACGAACGCGACCGGCCCACGGTGCGCGACCTGATCTATGGCATCATCGTCAATTCCGGCAATGATGCCTGCGTGGTCGTCGCCGAAGGGCTGGCCGGGACCGAGGCCGCCTTTTCCGCGCAGATGACCGAACGCGGCCGGGCGCTCGGCCTGACCAACTCGGTCTTTACGAATGCCTCGGGCTGGCCGCATCCGAACCACCGCATGTCGATGCGCGATCTGGGCATCATTGCCCGCCGTCTGATCGAGGAATTTCCCGAATTCTACACGATCTTTGCGGAAACGGAGTTCAACTTCGCTGACCGCGCCCCGGCCAACCGGTTCAACCGCAACCCCCTGCTGGCCCTGGGCGGCGGGGCGGACGGGCTCAAGACCGGACATACCAGCGAGGCGGGCTATGGGCTGACGGGATCGGCGAAACAGGGCGACCGGCGGGTGATCTTCGTCATCACCGGGCTGCAGACCGACAAGGCGCGCGCCGAGGAAAGCGAACGCATCCTGAACTGGGCCTTCCGGCAATTCGTGCTGAAAACCGTCGTGAAGGCCGGGGGCCGCGTGGCCGAGGCCGATGTCTGGCTGGGGTCCGCGCCCAAGGTGGGCCTCGTTCCGGCCGAGGATGTCTCGATGCTGGTGCCCGCACTCGTGCAGGAGGGCGTGGAGGCCGAGGTGATCTATACCGGCCCGCTGCGGGCCCCGATGCGGGCGGGCACGCAGGTCGGCGAACTGGTGATCCGTGTGCCGGACCTGCCCGAGCGCCGGGTATCCCTTTTCACCGAAACCGACATCGACGCCGGGGGCTATCTGCAACGGCTGACGGCGGCGGCGGGGGTCTTGCGGGCGCGCTTTGCGGGCGCGGGCGAGCCGGCCTCCTGACATGGGGGCTGACACGCCCTTGCGGGGCCGTTTCTTCAGCTTCGAGGGCATCGACGGATCGGGCAAAAGCACACAGGCCAGGATGCTGCACGCAGCCCTTGTGGCGCGCGGGCTGGATGCGGTCCTGACGCGCGAACCGGGTGGCAGTCCGGGGGCCGAGGAGATCCGCCGTCTGGTGCTGGAAGGTGCTGCCGACCGCTGGTCGCCCCGGACGGAAATCCTGCTCTTTACTGCCGCGCGCCGCGATCATCTGGAAAAGACCATCCTGCCCGCCCTTGCACGCGGCGCCACCGTCATCACCGACCGCTTTGCCGACAGCACCCGCGCCTATCAGGGCATCGCCCGCGACGGGGGCGAGGAATTGCGCGGCCTTGTCGATGACCTGCACCGCCTGATGATCGGAACCGAACCCGATCTGGCCTTCCTGATCGACATTCCCGCCGAAACCGGGCTGGCCCGGGCCATCGCGCGCGAAACCACCGAACTCAGGTTCGAGGGCATGGGGCTCGCGTTGCAGGCGCGGATGCGGCGGGGGTTTCTTGATCTTGCCGCCCGCGAACCGCAGCGATTTGCCGTGTTCGACGGCGACCGCGACACCGACACCGTGGC
Organism: Pseudorhodobacter sp.; assembly: GCA_046295215.1. Lineage (GTDB taxonomy): Bacteria > Pseudomonadota > Alphaproteobacteria > Rhodobacterales > Rhodobacteraceae > Szabonella. The sequence goes on from JBKBNP010000006.1 coordinate 65,209, forward strand.
CGCCGAGGTTCTGGCCCGCGCGCTGGAGGCGCTTACATGAGCCGCGCGCCCAAAGCCGTCACGCCCGCCGAGGATCAGCCCGAACCCGACCGCGTGACCGGTGCCCCGCATCCGCGCGAAACGCTGCGGCTTCTGGGGCAGGAGGCCGCCGAGGCCGCTTTCCTCGCCGCCTTCAACTCGGGCCGGTTGCATCACGGCTGGATGCTGACCGGTCCAAGGGGTCTCGGCAAGGCAACGCTCGCCTGGAGGATCGCGCGCTTCCTGCTGGCAACCCCGGAGGATGACGGCGGCATGTTCGCCCCCCCGCCCCCCGACCGGCTGGACATACCGGCCGATCACCCGGTCATGCGCCGGTCGCTGGCCGGGGCGGAGCCGCGTCTGTTCCACCTGCGCCGGGCGTGGGACGAGGACAAGAAAAAGCTGAAAACCGTCATCACGGTCGATGAAGTGCGCAAGATGAAAAGCTTTTTCACCCTCTCCGCCGCCGATGGGGGCCGCCGCGCCGCCATCATCGACAGTGCCGACGAAATGAACCCGCAAGCCGCCAACGCGCTGCTGAAACTGCTGGAAGAACCGCCCGAGGCTGCCACGATCCTGCTGGTCTGCCATCAGCCCGCGCGGCTTTTGCCCACGATCCGGTCGCGCTGTCGCGAATTGCGCCTGACTGCGCTGCCGCCCGAGGCCATGGCCAACGCGCTGGCCAACGCAGGCACCCCGCCCGACAACCCGGTGGCGCTGGCCGAACTTTCGGCCGGGTCGGTGGGCGAGGCGATCCGCATCCTGAACCTCGACGGACTGAACCTCTATCGCGGGATCGTGCAGCTTTTCGCCACCCTGCCCCGGCTGGACCGGATACGCGCCGCCGCCCTCGCCGACCTTGGCGCGGGCCGCAATGCCGAGGAAACCTTCGATCTCATCCTGTTGCTGATCGACCTCTTCCTTGCCCGGCTCGCCCGCGCCGGAACCCTTGGCCGCACCCCACCCGAGGCCGCCCCGGGCGAGGCGCAACTGCTGGCCCGCCTTGCTCCTGATCCGCGCGCCGCGCGCCTCTGGGCCGATCTCGCGCAGGGGCTTGCCGCCCGGGCGCGGCGGGGCCGGGCGGTCAACCTTGACCCTGCCGCCCTTCTCATGGATATGGTTCTGAGCATTGACGAGACGGCGGGACAGCTCGCCCCTGGGTGAGCCCGACGCATGACCGAAGCCTCCGATCCACCGACCCTCACCGACAGTCATTGCCACCTCGATTTCCCCGATTTCGACGGGGAACGCGATGCGGTGATCGCCCGCGCCCATGCGGCGGGTGTGCGGCGCATGGTGACGATCTGCACAAGGCCCGATCAGGAACCCGCCGTGCGCGCGATAGCCGAGGCGCATCCGTCGGTCTGGTATGCTTACGGCATCCACCCGATGCAGGCGGGCAAACTGTCCCCGGTGACAGTGGATCATCTGGTTGCGGTCGCCCAGCATCCGAAAATGGTGGGCATCGGCGAAAGCGGGCTCGACTACCACTACACCGCCGAAAGTGGGGCGGCACAGCGCGACAGCCTGCGCATCCATATCACGGCGGCACAGGAAACCGGGCTGCCGCTTATCATCCATGCCCGCGATGCGGATGAGGACATGGCCGCGATCCTGACCGAAGGCCACCGCCACGCAGCTTTCAGCTGCGTCATGCATTGCTTTTCCTCGGGGCCGGAACTGGCGCGCGCGGCCCTTGATCTGGGCTTTTATCTCTCGATGTCGGGCATTGCCGCCTTCCCGAAATCGCAGGCGTTGCGCGACATATTCGCCGCCGCCCCGCTGGACCGGATCCTGCTGGAAACCGACAGCCCCTATCTCGCCCCGCCCCCCCATCGCGGGCGGCGCAACGAACCGGCCTTCACCGCCCACACGGCCAAGGTCGGGGCGGGCGTGTTCGGGCTGTCGCTGACCGAATTCGCTGCGGCAACCGAGGCGAATTTCGAGCGGCTTTTCCCCAAGGCAAGACCCGTCTGATGGCCCGGCTCCGCTTCACCATCCTCGGTTGCGGGTCATCGGGGGGCGTGCCGCGCCTTGGCGGCGACTGGGGCGACTGCGACCCCGCCAATCCGCGAAACCGCCGCCGCCGTTGTTCGCTGCTGGTGGAACGCATCACGGAGGCCGGGGCCACACGGATCCTGATCGACACCTCACCCGACATGCGCGAGCAGCTTCTGTCGGCTGGCATCGGCCTTCTGGACGGTGTCGTCTACACCCATGCCCATGCCGACCACACCCATGGCATCGACGACCTGCGCCAGATCGTCTACAACCGCAGGGCCCGGCTGCCGGTCTGGGCCGATGGCCCGACGCAGGACGCGCTCCTGTCGCGGTTCGGCTATGCCTTCGCGCAACCGGCAGGATCGCCCTACCCCCCGATCCTCGACCTGCACGGCATTGGCCCCGATCCGTTCACCCTGTCCGGCCCGGGCGGCGACGTGACACTGACCCCTTTCCGCGCCGATCACGGGTCCATGGCGGCCCTCGGCTTCCGGATCGGCGGTCTTGCCTATCTGCCCGATGCCGTGTCCATCCCCGAGGAGGGCTGGCGGCTTCTTGAAGGGCTGGATTGCTGGATCGTCGATGCGCTGCGCCGCAAACCGCATCCGACCCATGCCCATCTCGACATGACACTGGGCTGGATCGCCCGCGCGGCACCGCGCCGGGCCGTGCTGACGAACATGCACAATGACCTCGACCATGACACGGTGATGGCCGAGACGCCCGATCATGTGATCCCCGCCCATGACGGCATGGTGATCGAACTGGACGCCCCCAGATGAGCGCGCTTCTCGATGTCATCCTGCCGGTGTTCCTGATCCTCGGGTTCGGATATTTCGCGGCGTGGAAAGGTATCGTCTCCACCGACGCGGTGGACGGGGTGATGAAATTCGCCCAGAATTTTGCAATCCCCTGCCTGCTCTTTGCCTCGATGAGCCGGCTCGAACTCAATTCCGCCTTCGCGCCGGGGCTTATCATCAGCTTCTATGCGGGCGCGCTTGGCGCAGGCGGCCTTGGCTATCTGCTGGCGCGGACGGTTTTCGGGCGCAGCCCGGTCGATGCGCTCTCCATCGCCTTCGTGGCCAGCTTTTCCAACACGCTGCTTCTGGGGCTGCCGATCACCGAACGCGCCTATGGGCCGGAGGCGCTGGCCGGGAACTATGCGATCATTTCCGTCCATTCGCCGCTGCTCTATGCGATCGGGATCAGCCTGATGGAACTTCTGCGCGCCGAAGGTCAGGGGCTGGCGAAACTGGCCCTGACCCGCCAGATCCTGCACGCCATCCTGACCCAGCCGCTGGTCATCGGGATCATGGCCGGGATCACGGTCAATCTGACCGGCCTGCCGCTGCCCGGCGTGGTCTGGAATGCCGTCGACATGATGGTTCTTGCCGCCATTCCGGCCGCCCTGTTCGGGCTTGGCGGCGTGCTGCTGCGCTATCGTCCCGAGGGCGACATGCGCACCATCGCGGCGGTCTGCGCGCTGTCGCTGGTGGTGCATCCCGCGATCACCTGGGCCTTGGCGCGCTTCGGTTTCGGCCTCGGTACCGACCAGATCCGATCTGCCGTCATCACCGCCGCCATGGCCCCGGGGGTGAACGCCTATCTTTTTGCAAACATGTATGGCGCCGCGAAACGGGTCGCCGCCTCGACCGTCCTTCTGGCCACGGCAGCAACCGTCCTGACCGCCTGGATCTGGCTCAATCTGCTCCCCTGAGGGCGCTGGCCCCGGTCGGACCCGATCTTCCGCATCTGGCGTTCACCTTGCCCAAATACCTTCGGGGCCTAAATATCTTCGGGGGTGAATTGCCCGGACCATCCGGGCAAGGGGGGGCAGACAGCACCCCTTTCCTCATCTCAGGCAGGCGTCACACCACGCAGACGCTCGGACCGCCGCCGCAGCAGTTCCACCACCGTCAGAAGGCAGATCGAGAAGATCACGAGGATCGTCGCAACAGCGAGGATCGACGGGCTGATCTGTTCGCGGATGCCGTTCCACATCTGGCGCGGGATCGTCTGTTGTTCATGGCTGCCGATGAACAGCACCACCACCACCTCGTCGAAAGAGGTCACGAAAGCAAACAGCGCCCCCGACACCACGCCCGGCGTAATCAGCGGCAGTTGCACCTTGAAGAACGTCGTGACCGGACCCGCCCCCAGATTGGCCGAGGCCCGCAAAAGCGACCGGTCGAACCCCATCAGGGTCGCCGTCACCGTGATGATGACAAAGGGAATCCCAAGCGTCGCATGGGCCAGAACAACGCCGAGGTAAGACCCTGCAAGGCCGGTGGACGAGTAGAAGAAGAAAAGCCCGGTCGCCGTGATGATGATCGGCACGATCATCGGTGATATCAGCATTGCCATGATCGCCTTGCGATAGGGCATTTCCGGCCGCGCAAGGCCGAGGGCCGCAACCGTGCCGAGAACCGTGGCGAGGATGGTGGCGAAGAAGCCGACGATGATCGAGTTCTTGGCCGCCTGAACCCAACGCGCGTTGCGCCAGACATCCGACCACCATGATCCGTCGCGCGGCGCATCCGGGGCCGTCATGCCGAAGGTCAGGAGATTGTCATACCACCGCAGGCTGTAGCCGTCCGGATCGAAGGTCAGCATCCGCTCGGTGAAGGTGAAATAGGGTTCGGCGTTGAAGGACAACGGGATGATGATGAGGATCGGCGCGATCAGGAACAGGAAGATCAGCGCGCAGATCACCAGATAGCTGTAGTGCCAGACCTTCTCCAACGGGCTCGCATAGACGGGCAGCGCCATGTCACTCTCCTTGTCGCCGGACCGCGCGGCCCGGATCTGTCATGCCGCGCCGTGCCCGGCATTCCCTGTCGCGCCTGGCCATCGGGTCAGCCCAGCTTCATGTTGTCGATGCCCACCATCCGGTCATAGGCCCAATACAGCACCAGCACCGCCCCCAGAAGCATCGCCGCCAGCGCCGCCGCCAGCGACCAGTTGAGCGAGGTCTGCATGTGGAACGCGATCTGGTTGGAGATCAGCGTGCCATCTGCCCCCCCCACCAGCGCGGGCGTGATGTAGTAACCGACCGCAAGGATGAACACGAGGATGCCCCCCGCCCCGATCCCCGGCACCGTCTGGGGCAGATAGATCCGGCGGAAGGTCGTCCAGCTTGTTGCACCAAGACTGCGCGCGGCGCGGGCATAGGCCGGGGGGATGGTTTTCATCACCGAATAGAGCGGCAGGATCATGAAGGGCAGCAGGATATGCGTCATCGCGATGATCGTGCCGGTCTGGTTATACATCATCGCCAGCCGGTTGCCGTCCGACACGAGGCCAAGGGCGACCAATGTGTTGTTGACCACCCCCTGCCCCTGCAACAGCACCATCCAGCTTGTCGTGCGCACCAGAAGCGAGGTCCAGAACGGCAGCAGCACAAGGATCATCAGAAGGCTCGCATAGCGCAGCGGCAGGACGGCCAGCAGATGCGCCACCGGAAAGCCCAGAAGCAGGCAAAGCCCCGTGATGACGATGGACAGAACGAAGGTCCGCATGAACAGCTTTTTATAGATCGCACCCTGATCCTCGACCGGAGCGAATTTCCCGTCCGGGCCGATGCGACGGTCGAGCGCGGATTGGTAGAAATTCAGCGTCGTGCCCGAGGAGGCCGCGCGCATTGCAGCCCAGAGATCGGGGCGTCCCCAGTCGGGATTTGTCTCCAGCAGCGCCTCGCGGAAGGGCGGTTCCAGCCGGGCCGCCGTCCGTCCGGTCGAGGTGAACAGCGACCGCGTGCCCGACACCTCATAATTGATCCGCGTGCCGGCATTGCCGATGGTGCGGTTGGCCGCAGCGGCTTTCAGGTCGGCAGCCAGGGCGGCATAGGCGGCCTCGGTCGGCTCGATCCCGGGATTTTCAGCGAACCAGGCGCCCAGTTCGGGCATGTTGGCGGAAAACTGTGTGTTGACCACGGACCGTGACAGCATCTGCGTGATCGGAATGGCGAAGGTCACAAAGACAAAGGCCAGAAGCGGCAGCACGAGCAGGAAGGCGCGGATCCGCGCGCGGCGCGAGGCGCGTGCAAGGGCGGACTTCAGGGGCCGCCCGTCAGCCGTGCGCAAAAGACCCGGTCGGATTTCGCTTGGAACTTCGCTCGCGGTGGCATCGGCCATGTCGTCATCCTGCCGGAAGGGAAAGGTGGCGGAGGCCCGGAACGGGCCCCCGCCGGTATCAGGTCAGTTCAGGAGCCAAGCGTTGAACCGCTCGGAAAGCTCCACCTTGCGGTCGGCCCAGAACTCGAAGTTGTTGGACAGGGCATTGGTCAGGTTTTCCGGCGCGGTCGGCATATGCGGGGCCATCTCGGTCTTGTCGTCCATGAAGAGGCCGACGAAAGGCGCCGAGGATTTGCGCGCCGGACCGTAGCTGATCCATTTGGCCTGATCGGCCAGACGCTGGGTGTCGGTGGCGAACTTGATGTATTCCCAGGCGGCTTCCTTGTTCGGCGCGCCTTTCGGGATCACGAAGAGGTCATAGTCCAGCACCTGCCCGTCCCAGATGATCTCGAAGGGCTGGTTCTCGCCCACGGCGGCGTTGAAGATCCGGCCGTTATAGGCGGTGGACATCACCACCTCGCCATCGGCCAGCAGTTGCGGCGGCTGCGCGCCTGCCTCCCACCAGACGATATCGGACTTGATCGTGTCGAGTTTCGCAAATGCGCGATCGACACCGGCGGGGGTGGAAAGCAGGTCATAGACTTCTGCCGCCGGAACGCCATCGGCCATCAGGGCCATTTCAAGGGTCGAGGTCGGATCCTTGCGCACGCCGCGCTTGCCGGGGAACTTCGTCGTATCGAAGAAATCGGCAATGGTCGTGGGAACATCGCCGGTGAACAACGTGGTATTGTAGGCGACAATCGCCGACCACACGATCGACGGCACCGCACATTCCGACATCAGCGAACCCGCGATGAAATCGTCGGCGGCGGGCGTGCCATCGGGGGCGGGCGGCAGTTCGGAATGGTCGAGAACCTCCAGAAGGCCCTCGTCGCAAAGCCGCACGGCATCTGCGAGTTCAATGTCGGCGACGTCAATGGTGACGTTCTTCGCCTCGACCTGCGCCTTGATCGGGGTGGCGGGGTTGTCGGCATCGACCATCGTGGTCTTGATGCCGGTCTTGGCGGTGAAGGGCTTGTTGTAGGCCTCGACCTGGCTCATGCCATAGGATCCGCCCCAGGACATCACGACGACCTCCTGTGCGGAGGCGGCAGAGGCCAGCCCGCCCAATGCGGTCGAAAGGATCAGCAATCTTTTCATTTTTTCTCTCCTGTTGAGTTTTTTCGTTGTCGTTGCGACCGGGGGGCCTGCGCCCTGCCGGTCAGTCCTCGCACTCGATCCGGTCCAGAAAATCCAGCCGGTCGAATTTTGCTTCCACATGCCGCCCCGTCGCATCGGCGCCGGCCTTGGCCGCCTTCCACAACTGTTCGGACAAGAGGATCATCTTGGCCTCGCCGTTTTCAAAAAGCTTGAGCAGGATCAGCGCCTCATCCTGCGCCGCGCGGAGTTGCTTGCGCAGATCTTTCAGGGTTTTCTTCGCCTTGTCCTCTTCACCCTTGTCGGACAGGAACCCGTCCACCGCGCCAACCGCCAGTGCCGCATTGTTGACGACCTTGCCCAGCAGCTTGGCCGAGCCACAGGCCTCGCCAACGACCGATTTCACCACGCCTGCAGCCCCCGGTCCACTGGGGCCCATCAGCTGGTCGATCCCCAGTTTGGACAATGCCGCAGCCGCCGAGGTATAGGCCACTTTCGCCGCCTTCACATTGGGCCAGAGGCTCACAATCGTCGCGCAGCCTGTGATGACGGCATTGACGTTTTTCTGGACCTTTGCCCATTTCAGATCCGACTCCGCCTTTTTCATCAGCTTTTCGGACTTGATGAGAATATCGAGCAGCTTTTCCAGCCGCTTCGGGATCCCGGCCAGAAAGGACCGGTGCAGGGTCAGCAATGCCGAGTAGATCTCGGCCATCTCGCTTTCAAGATAGGCCGTGAACATGGTGTTGTGATAGTCGAGCGACTGGCAGCCATCGATCAGCACCTGCGCCGATTTGTGATAGGCATCGACTTCCTTCTGCGAAGGCGGGTCATCAATTTTCGACAGCAGATTTTCCAGCTTCGCACCCGCCGCCTCGACAAATTTCAGATCCTTGCGGTAGGAGGACACCAGATCGTTCGGGTATTCCTTGATCCAGCGGTTGCGCAGGTTGTCGGTAGCGATCTCCACGACCTCGTCGCGGAACTCCTGACAGAAATCATCGACCTTCATCAGAAGCTCGTAGGGATCTTCCTTCGCCATCCCGCTCTCCTCCTCAGGCCGGATCCAAGGCGCGCGCATCGGCGGGCGCCCAACCGATCCTGATCTTTTCGCCGGGCATCAGCCTGCGCTGACCCTGGGTGTTGCGGCATTTGATGACAAAATCATCAACTCCGGCGACCCGCAGCCGCGTGCGGAAAAGATCGCCCATATAGATGAATTCCATCACCTCGGCCTCGATCGTATGCGCCCCTTCGGGCAGCATCTCGGGCTTGAACTCCACCCGTTCGGGGCGGATCGACACAAGGGTTTTCTGCCCCTTCTGCGTGACATTCACCGGGGTCGCGTCGATCAGCTCCCCGGTGGCCAGCCGCACCAGGGCCCGGCCTTCGGAAATATCCTCCAGAGTGCCATGAACCTTGTTGTTCTCACCGATGAACTGCGCAACGAAACTGTTCAAGGGGCGTTCATAAAGCTCGTCGGGCGGGGCAAGCTGCTGGATGCGGCCATCGTTGAACACCGCCACCCGGTCGGACATGGTCAGCGCCTCGGTCTGGTCATGCGTCACATAGACCGTGGTGATGCCCAACTGATGCGCCAGATTGGTGATCTCGAACTGCATGTGTTCGCGAAGCTGCTTGTCCAATGCGCCAAGCGGTTCGTCCATCAGCACCAGCTCCGGCTCGAACACCAGTGCCCGGGCAAGCGCAATGCGCTGCTGCTGGCCACCGGAGAGTTGCGCGGGCCGCCGAAAGGCGAACTCCCCCATCTGCACCATGTCGAGCGCGCGCATGATCTTCTTTTCGCGGTCATCCTTGCCCATCCCGCGCACCTCAAGCGGAAAGGAAAGGTTCTCCCCCACCGTCATATGGGGAAAAAGCGCGTAATTCTGGAACACCATCCCGATGCCGCGCTTGTGCGGAGGCACCACGTTGATGTTGCGCCCATCCAGCCGGATTTCGCCATGGGTCGCCGTCTCGAACCCTGCCAGCATCATCAGACAGGTCGTCTTGCCCGACCCCGATGGCCCCAGCATCGTCAGAAATTCGCCCTTCCCGATCGAGAGGTTCAGGTCTTTGACGACCAGCGTTTCGCCATCGTAGCTTTTCTGCACACGATCAAATACGACGAAATCGTCGCTACCGGGTTCCCTGGGCACCCTACACTCCCTGATGACCGGCGGCTCATGCCGCGCTCTTGTTGTCCAAGGTTAAACCCAAACCGCATGGGCATTGCAACATAAAGGCCACCGGATCGCCCGAAATCGACCAAATGCGGGAAATTTGTGCATCAGGACCGATGCAGCGCGGACGAATCGTCCGAAATCCGGTTGGCGTCAGGAAATCCGGCTGCGCAGATTGTGGGCGGCAGCACAGCGGGGTTTGCAATGGGGGTAAGTTGGTGGGCAAACCGGGGCGAAAATATCAAATCGTTTACTTTCAACGCCCTGATTGGGGTAAATGGTGCGGTCGAGAAGACTCGAACTTCCACTCCGGTTAAGGAACAGCGACCTCAACGCTGCGCGTCTACCAATTCCGCCACGACCGCACTGTCGGTGACGAGCCGGGTCTTAGCGAAGCGCAGCGGCGATGTGAAGATCAATTCTGCGACGCCGCGCGCTTTTTGTTCCCCGCCCCGGCGGGAAACCGAAAAAGCGCGCCAGCCCCCGAAGGACTGGCGCGGCATGGCTTCGCAGGACGGTCGGAAACGCCGCCCTGCCCTCAGGGCGTGACCGGCGCGGTCACACCCGGCACGGCAAAGCTGGGCATCGCAGAGGCGGGCACCGGCGCGCCCGGAACGGTTGCACCGGGAATCGGCCGCCCCGCTGCCGAATAGGCCGCAAGCCGCACGAGGCTGCCACGATCCGCCATCCCCGGCGCAAAGACCGGCAAGGATCCGGTGGCTTCCGCCTCATAACCGATGTCATACCAGCTCAACGCCAGATCGGCACGCGGCGCGGCCCCGATGCCGGAAATCAGGTGATGGCCCATCAACTCGCCATAGCCCCGCTCGCCCAGCACGGTCAGCACCAGTGCCGATCCGATGGCCACATCCATATTGTCGGTGACATAGCCCACGCCGAGGCAGATCTTGGCCGTGCCTGCAAGCTGCGCCGGCGCCATGCCGGACCCCAGCACGAAGCCCGATACCCCCTGCATCACCTCGTCCCGCGATTTGACGGACACCGCCGAGACATGATCCTTCAGCACCGGGCCGAGCCCCGCGCATTGTTCCGAGATCTGCTGCGGTGTGAAGCCCGCGACCTTGGACACCAGATCCTCGCCCTGCGCGATTGCGTAGGTCCGCGCGAGGCAGAATTGTTCGGACAGGGCGAAGGCGGGGTCGGTCATGGTGACCTGCGTGACGAAGCCCCCGTTGGAATTGGTGACGAGCGAGACCTTGTTGCAATGGGAGGCCAGCGAGGCCTGAGTTGCCCCCTGCCCCATGAAGGAGGGCAGTGCCGTTCCGGCAGGCTCTGCCGGAGCCCCGAATTGCGGCACGGCGGCGGCCACGACACCCGGCCCGGCCGCGGCAAATCCCAGCGGAGCGCCCGGCGCCTGCGGCACCGCCGCCATCTGCCCGCCCTGCGGCGCGACACCAAGGCGCTCGTCGCGATAAGCGATCAGCAGCCCCTTGGCCCCCCGAGGGTTCTGCGCGATCTGCGCCATCGTCACGGCCCCGCCCGCCTGCGCCCGATAGTAGGAGCCAACCAGCAGATCCCGCTCGAAAGCGTTGAGATCCCCGTTCGGAACAAAGCCCAGAGTTGCCTGATATTCCGAAATCGCGGCGCGCGACCTCGGGCCGATGGCACCATCGGGCGTGCCGACCGGGAAACCGAAATAGTTCAGTGCAACCTGCACCTCGCGATTCGCCGTGCGCGCCGCATTGCTGGTCGAGGTGGTGTGGCGCGGAGCCGCGCGCTGCGTATTGGCGGGGCGGCGCTGGTTCTTGTTGGCGTGGTTCACGATGGCCCCGCCGATGATGCCGCCGACGATCCCTCCCACAAGGCCGCTGTCGGCCGCCGCCTGCTGCACCGGCACAACAACCAGTGTCGCCGCCGCACAAATGCTTGCAAATCCCTTGAAAGCCATCTCAACACTCCAACGTCAAATAAATGGACCTGATCCGAAAAGCCTAGCATGGCGGTTTCGTCATGCGAAGCGATAATCTGCGGCCTCTCCCATCCCGCAGAATCGGCGCGGCCTCGGGCAACCGCATCGCAGAGCGAAAGGAACAGATCATGGAGTGGCGCAGTTTCGACGGGCTTTCCGGCTATGTGGAAACGCTTGCCGCGATGGAGGCGCATGTGGCCGGGATTGCCGCGGGCCGCGAACCCGAGTCGGTCTGGCTTCTGGAGCATCCGCCGCTCTACACCGCCGGAACCTCTGCCAATGCGGCCGATCTGGTGGATCCTGACCGCTTCCCCGTCCATGTCGCCGGGCGCGGGGGGCAGTATACCTATCACGGGCCCGGCCAGCGTGTCGCCTATGTGCTGCTGGACCTCAACCGGCGCGGCCGCGATGTTCGCCGGTTCGTCTGCGCCCTTGAAAACTGGGTGATCGCCACACTGGCCGAATTCAACGTCCGGGGGGAACGCCGCGCGGGACGTGTCGGTGTCTGGGTCGAGCGCCCGGACCGGCCCGGCCCCGACGGGCGCCCCGCCGAAGCCAAGATCGCCGCCATCGGGGTGAAGCTGCGCCGCTGGGTCAGTTTCCATGGCCTGTCGATCAATGTCGAACCCGATCTGACGCATTTCGACGGCATCGTGCCCTGCGGAATTCGCGACCATGGCGTCACGAGCCTTGTCGATCTTGGCCTGCCGGTCACCATGGCCGACCTTGACGCAGCCTTGATGCGGACCTTCCCCGACCACTTCCCCGCACCCCCTGCCGCGACAGATTGAAACAAGGCCGCAATGCCACTGGAAAGCGATCCTGCAACTGCCTATTTTAACACCGAGAGTTCCAACCGGCGGCATCCTTTCCCGGGTGGCTGCCGGACCCAGCGAGGATAGCCATGACCAGAGCCCTGTTGACCCCTGCCGCCCTCCTGATCGCCCTCGGCGCACCGGTTTTTGCCGGTGATGCCGCAAACGGCGAAAAGGAGTTCGGAAAGTGCAAATCCTGCCACACGATCGCCACCGCTGACGGCACCGAGATCGTGCGGGGCGGCAAGACCGGCCCCAACCTTTACGGCGTCGTCGGCCGGGTCGTCGGCTCCACCGATTTCCGCTATGGCGCGTCGCTGGCCTCGCTCGCGGCCTCCGGGCTCGTGTGGACCGAAGCGGAGATCGTGGCCTATACCGCCGACCCGAAGGGCTGGGTCGTTGAAAAGACCGGCGATTCCGCTGCCAAATCCTCGATGACCTTCAGGTTGCGCAAGGGCGGCGAGGATGTGGCGGCCTATCTCGCCTCGGTTGCGCCTGCGACGAACTGACACCGCAAAATCCGGCATTGACGCGGAAATTCTTGATCTGCGTCAAAGTCACCGATTGCCGCCGCCGCCGCACCATTCTAAGACGGGAATGTGAGCGGCGGCGGATTCACCGATCCCTGTCCGCGTTAAGGATCAACGCAACGGGAGGCACGCATGGCCGACGCAGCCATTCATGGCCACGAACATGACGAACGCGGGTTCTTCACCCGCTGGTTCATGTCAACGAACCACAAAGACATCGGCATTCTCTATCTGTTCACCGGAGGGCTCGTTGGCCTGATCTCGGTGATCTTCACGGTCTACATGCGCATGGAGCTCATGGAGCCGGGCGTCCAGTATATGTGCATGGAAGGCGCGCGCCTCACCGCTGCGGCCATCGAGGATTGCACGCCCAACGGGCATGTCTGGAACGTTCTGATCACCGCCCATGGCATCCTGATGATGTTCTTCGTGGTCATTCCCGCGCTGTTCGGGGGATTCGGCAACTATTTCATGCCGCTCCAGATCGGCGCGCCGGACATGGCCTTCCCGCGCATGAACAACCTCAGCTACTGGCTCTACGTCGCGGGCACCTCGCTCGCCGTCGCCTCGGTGCTGTCGCCGGGCGGGAACGAGCAGATGGGGTCGGGCGTGGGCTGGGTGCTTTACCCGCCGCTCTCGACCAATGAAGGCGGGTTCTCGATGGATCTCGCGATCTTCGCGGTCCACCTGTCGGGCGCCTCGTCAATCCTTGGCGCGATCAACATGATCACGACCTTCCTCAACATGCGCGCGCCGGGCATGACGCTGCACAAGGTGCCGCTGTTCGCCTGGTCGATCTTCGTGACCTCCTGGCTGATCCTGCTGGCGCTGCCGGTTCTGGCGGGCGCGATCACCATGCTGCTGACCGACCGCAACTTCGGGACGACCTTCTTCGACCCGTCGGGCGGCGGCGACCCGATCCTTTACCAGCACATCCTGTGGTTCTTCGGCCATCCGGAAGTCTACATCATCATCCTGCCCGCCTTCGGCATCGTGAGCCAGGTCATCGCGACCTTCGCGCGCAAACCGATCTTCGGCTATCTGCCGATGGTCTATGCGATGGTGGCGATCGGGGTGCTGGGCTTCGTCGTCTGGGCGCACCACATGTATACCGTCGGCATGTCGCTGACACAGCAGAGCTATTTCATGCTGGCGACCATGGTGATCGCGGTGCCCACGGGCATCAAGATCTTCTCGTGGATTGCAACGATGTGGGGCGGGTCCATCGACTTCCGCACGCCGATGCTGTGGTGCTTCGGCTTCCTGTTCCTCTTCACTGTCGGCGGCGTGACCGGCATCGTGCTGAGCCAGGCGGGCGTCGACCGGGCCTATCACGACACCTATTATGTCGTGGCGCACTTCCACTATGTGATGTCGCTCGGGGCCGTGTTCGGGATCTTTGCCGGTGTGTATTACTGGATGGGCAAGATGTCGGGCCGCCAGTATCCGGAATGGGCGGGCAAACTGCACTTCTGGGCCATGTTCATCGGCTCGAACCTGACCTTCTTCCCGCAGCACTTCCTTGGCCGTCAGGGCATGCCGCGCCGCTATATCGATTACCCGGAGGCCTTTGCCTACTGGAACTGGTGGTCGAGCATCGGGGCCTTCATCTCCTTCGCCTCCTTCGTGTTCTTCCTCGGGATCGTCGCCTACACGCTGAAAGCCGGCAAGCGGGTCGAGGAAAACAACTACTGGAACGAATACGCCGACACGCTGGAATGGACCCTGCCCTCGCCGCCGCCCGAACATACGTTTGAGCAGTTGCCGAAGCAGTCGGACTGGGACAAGGGCCACGCGCACTGATCCCGTGACGGACGCGAAAGGCCCCGGAGCGATCCGGGGCCTTTTCCATTTGGCAAAACCGGCGTCCAGGTGCCAGACAAGGACATGATGCTGTCGCTTTACATCACCGCCCCCGCCCTCGCCTTCTGGCTGGTTCTGCCGCTGCTGATGCGTCCGGCATTCCGCAGCGCGGGCCTGCCCCCGACAGCCGCCGCCACCGCCCTGCTGGCAATCGTTGCCGGCGGTGTCCTCGTCCTCCTCGGGGGGGGGCTCGGGGACGGGATGGTTGCAGGTTCAGTTGCCGCTGGTGACGGCGACCAAATGATTGGCGATGGTCCATACATTCCGGGCCGGAACAGCTATTTTCGGGATCTGCCCTTTGTTGCACTGGCGGTCGCGGGCGCGGCAATGCTGACCAAAGGGCTGACACAGAGTGAAGTCGTTGGAACCGGAACAAGACTTCGGCGCATCATGGCGGGGTTCGGCACCTATGCCTTCCACGCAGGCGCCGGGGTGTCGGCGCTGCTCGCCCTTGGTCCCGTCACTGCGATGCCGGGGCGATATATCGACGGTCCGGAGACTTTCTTCTGGCAGGAAAATGCAGGGATGCTCGCGGGCGCATTGTTGCTGGCCGGGGCAGGACTTGTCCTGCTGGCGCTGAGCCTCACGCTGATCCGCAAGACTGTGCGGGCCTGATCCCATGCCCTACGAATGGCTTCCCCCTGAAGGTGGCATCCGCCGTCTGCATCTGTGGCCGCACCGGTCGCTGCCCCGGCGGGGTTTTGTCGCCTTTATCGCGGCGACCGCGGTCCTGATTGCCTTGCCGCTGCTGGTGCTTGTCGGCTCCCCGGTCCTCTGGGGGCTCCTTCCCTTCTTCGTGCTGGCCTTGGCGGGGGTATATTTCGCGCTTTCGCGAAGCTACCGCGATGGCGAGATCCTTGAGGATCTCACCCTTGCCGCCGACCGCATGACCCTGACCCGCCACGGTCCGCGCGGCCAAAGGAAGGACTGGGAAGCCAATCCCCATTGGGTGCGGGTCGAACGGCATGAAAAGGGTGGGCCGGTGCCCCAGTATCTGACGCTCAAGGGCGGGCCGCGCGAGGTGGAGATCGGCAGTTTCCTGTCAGAGGAGGAACGCCTGCGGCTGGAACCTGAACTCCGGCAGGCGCTGCATGCAATACGCCAGCCCGATGATCGCGGAACACGCTGACCGGGGTGGTGATCTCCGCCGCGAGACATAGGTGCGGGGCGGGAGGGTTGCGGGGCATTTCCGCCCCTTGAACCCGCATTTTTGACGTCGCGCTGCCGGGGCGTTCTCGCAAGGGTGCGGACCCGCAGGATGCAAAACCCCACAAGGCAAAAAGCGCGCCCGTCAGGAAAGGCGGGCCTTCACCATCGGCCCCACGGCCGCGAAATCCATCTGGCCCGTGTGCCGCGATTTGAGCGCGGCCATGACCTTGCCCATGTCGCGGATGCCTGCGGCACCGGTTTCGGACATGGCGGCGACAATCGCGGCCTCGACCTCTTCGGCAGCAAGCTGGCGTGGCAGGAACTCCTCGATCACCTTGATCTCGTCAAGCTCCTTTTCCGCCAGCTCCAGCCGGCCGCCTTCTTCATAAGCGCGCGCGCTTTCCTGTCGCTGCTTGACCATACGCGACAGGATTGCGGTGATTTCTGCCTCGCTCACATCCTCCGCGCCTTCTCCGCGCAAGGCAATCTCGCGATCCTTGATGGCAGCGTTGATGAGCCGCAGCGTCGAGAGCCGGTCAGGCTCCCGCGCGCGCATGGCGTCCTTGAGCGCGGTCTGCAACCTGTCGCGAAGTGTCATGCTGATCCTCTGGCACCGGGATTGGCGAAGCATCCATCCTAACCGAAGCCACGATCTGCCGCAACATCGGGCGGTAGCACCAAGGCATTGATTGGGAACGATATTCCATTTGGCGCCCGACCTTGACCCCGGCCCCGCCTGCCCGTAGTGTCCGCGAAATCCGGCCAGAGAGAGTCGTCCCATGCCCCATCCCGCCGATACGCCCGCAATTCCAACAGCTTGCCTTGCGCTGGCCGATGGCACGCTGTTTTTCGGCAAGGGTTTCGGGGCCACCGGCGAAACAGTGGCGGAACTGGTGTTCAACACCGCCATGACCGGCTATCAGGAAATCATGACCGATCCCTCCTATGCCGGGCAGGTCGTCACCTTCACCTTCCCGCATATCGGCAATACCGGCGTTACCCCCGAGGATGACGAAACCGCCGATCCGGTGGCCGCCGGAATGGTGGTGAAATGGGATCCGACCGATCCGTCGAACTGGCGCGCGGCGGGGCATCTGACCGACTGGCTCGCCTCCAAGGGCCGCATCGGCATCGGTGGCCTCGACACAAGGCGCCTGACCCGCGCGATCCGGCAGCAGGGCGCGCCGCATGTGGCGCTTGCGCATGACCCTTCGGGCAGGTTCGACATCGAGGCGCTGGTGGCACGGGCGCGGGCCTGGAAGGGGCTTGTAGGGCTCGATCTGGCCAGGGACGTGTCCTGCACGCAAAGCTATCGCTGGGACGAACAACGCTGGGCCTGGCCCGAGGGATACACGCGGCGCGAAGGGCCGGGACTGCGGGTCGTCGCCATCGACTATGGCGCGAAACGCAACATCCTGCGCTGTCTCGCGAGTGCGGGCTGCGAGGTGACGGTTTTGCCCGCAACCGCCACGACCGAGGATGTGCTGGCCCTGAACCCCGAGGGCGTATTCCTGTCGAATGGCCCGGGCGATCCGGCAGCGACCGGCGATTATGCCGTGCCGATGATTCAGGGCGTTCTCGCCGCCGATCTGCCTGTATTCGGCATCTGCCTTGGCCATCAGATGCTGGCGCTGGCGCTTGGCGCGCGCACCGTCAAGATGAACCACGGCCATCACGGTGCCAATCACCCGGTCAAGGACATGGACACCGGCAAGGTGGAAATAACCTCGATGAACCATGGCTTTACCGTGGACAGCCAGACGCTGCCCGAAGGCGTGCGGGAAACCCATGTGAGCCTCTTCGACGGATCCAACTGTGGCATCGCGCTCAACGGCAAGCCGGTGTTCTCGGTGCAGTATCATCCCGAGGCGAGCCCCGGCCCGCAGGACAGCTATTATCTTTTCGAACGATTCGCCGAGGCAATGCGGTCCCGCCGCGCGGCCTGACCCCTGCGCGGCCCCGGCAATCGCCCGATCAATATCTTGTAGAATGCCGGAAGCACGCTACCAGAAGCCCGGGCAGTTTGGCGGGCAGTGACCTTTTTTCTGTGCATATCTCTGGGGTTAACTTTGCGTTAAGGCTTTCGCCCCGACTGTCGGGAGCGGGCTTCGATGGCCCGCCATGCCGGCAGGAAACGCGATGGTTGCGCTGCAACACAGCTTCAGGCGCATCGCGGCGGATGCGGATGTCCCGAAGGGTCCGAACCCGGCGCGGGATGTCCCGACAACCGGCCCGGCGGTCCATGCACTGCGCGCGCCATCGCCCCGGGGCCTGGGGGTGGCGCTGCTGCAAGAGGGACTGATTTCTCCGCAGGCGCTGGTGCTTGCCCTTTCGGTCCAGCGGCACCATGGCGGGCGTCTCGCCGACATCCTGTTGACGCGCAGGCTGATCGCGGAAACCGCGCTTCACGAGGCCATGGCCCGCTTCTGGAACCTGCGGCTGATCGATCCGGCCAGCCACCCACCCGACCCCGCATTGATCGACCGGCTGGGCGCGTCGGCCTGCCTGCGCGAAGGGCTGCTGCCGATCCGCAGCAACGGTCGTGTCACCCTTGTCGCGACCGCCCGGCCCGACGAGTTCGCCCACCACCACGCCTGGCTCACGGCAGAGCTTGGCCCGGTGATGGCGGCGGTCATGCCTTTGGCCGCCATCGAATCCGTCGTGATCGCGCAGCGCGGTGCGCAGTTGGTCCGCTTTGCCGAAGAACGGGTTCCGCCCGTCGAAAGCTGCCGGAACTGGGGCAGCGGACCCATGGCCCTTCGGGCCGGGTTCTTTCTCGCGCTTCTGGCATTCGGGCTCTGGCTGTCCCCGACCGGCCTGGGTCTGGCCTTCACGATATGGGCCAGCCTGACCCTGCTCCTGACGACATTGCTGCGGGGGGCGGCCCTTGTCGCGGCGCTTCGCCACGCGCCGGTCGAAGGCCCGGCTCCGCCTCTCCTGCGGCTTCCCACCGTTTCCGTCATGGTCGCGCTGCATCAGGAGGACGATATTGCCCCGCGCCTGATCCGCAGACTCAACCGGCTCGACTATCCGCGCGACCTTCTCGACATCCTGCTGGTCGTGGAGGAACGCGACAGCCGGACGCGCGACGCCCTCTCCCGGTCTGACCTGCCGCCCTGGATGCGGGTGGTCGTGGTGCCCGACGGTCCTCTCAAGACCAAGCCGCGCGCGCTGAATTTCGCGCTCGACCTGTGCCGGGGGTCGATCATCGGTGTCTACGACGCCGAGGATGCGCCCGAACCCGACCAGATCCACAAGGTGGTGACGCGGTTCCACAAAAGGGGGCCGGAGGTCGTCTGCCTGCAAGGCGTTCTGGATTTCTACAACGCCCGCACCAACTGGCTGTCACGCTGTTTCACCATGGAATATGCCGCATGGTTCCGCGTCATCCTGCCGGGGCTGGCGCGGATGGGTCTGGTGATTCCGCTGGGCGGGACCACGCTGTTTTTCCGCAGGGAGGCGCTGGTGGAACTGGGGGGATGGGATGCCCACAACGTGACCGAGGACGCCGATCTGGGCGTCCGGCTGGCGCGGCACGGTTATCGCACCGAACTGCTGGACACCGTGACCGAGGAGGAGGCGAATTGCCGCGCCCTGCCCTGGGTCCGGCAAAGGTCGCGCTGGCTCAAGGGCTACATGATGACCTGGGCCGTGCATATGCGCGACCCGGTGCTGTTGTGGCGCCAACTCGGGGTCTGGCGCTTCGCGGGGTTCCAGATCCTGTTTCTCTGCACCCTGTCGCAATTCCTTCTGGCCCCCGTGCTGTGGTCGTTCTGGATCATTCCGCTCGGGTTCACCCATCCGCTGTCCTACAGCCTGCCGGAACTGGCGATGATCTGGCTGATGGGCCTCTATGTGCTGACCGAGGTTGTGAACATCGTGCTGAACCTTCAGGGATTGCGGCGCACGCGGCACCGGCTCAGCCCGTTCTGGGTGCCGACCCTGCATTTCTACTTTCCGCTCGGGGCGCTCGCCTCCTACAAGGCGCTTTGGGAACTGGTCCGTTGCCCCTTTTACTGGGACAAGACGAGCCACGGCCATTTCGCCCCCACCCGCGCGGACCTGCCCTGACCGGCCCGAGGGCTGCCAGGCCCCCGCCCCGGCCCGGAGGCGTCAGCGCAGCCGCAACTCCCCCGCATCGACGCGGAGCCGCGTTTCGAACGCGCGCGAGATATGGGTGCGCAGCGCCTGATAGGCAGCCTCCCCGTCACGCGCCTCGATGGCGGCGATGATCGCCACGTGTTCCGCAAGCCCGGCCGAATCCCGTCCCTCTGCGGCAAAGGAGGTATTCGCCATCAGCGCCATGGAGCGATGCACGAGATCGAGCTGCTGGACCAGAAACCGGTTGTGCGAGGCCAGATGAATCTGCTTGTGAAACCGCTTGTTCGCCCGGCTCAGCGCCCTCGGATCGCCGCCCAGCAGCGCCATGTCCTCCTCGACCATGCCCCGCAACACGCGCAATTCCTCATCAGAGGCATGGCGCGCGGCCAACCGGGCGGCCAGCCCCTCCAGTTCGGTCCTCACGGCATAAAGTTCCGCCAACTGGTTGTGATCCAGCGAGGCCACGATCAGGCTGCGCCCGTCCCGCGTCAGCATCGACTGGGTTTCCAGCCGCTGCAACGCCTCGCGGACCGGCGTGCGCGACACGCCCAGCCGCTCGGCAAGCTCCGATTCCACCAGCCTGTCGCCGGGCTTGTAGATGCCCGCGTCAATCGCTTCCAGAATCAGGGTATAGGCATCCTTTTGCACCGGTCAAACGCTCCCCTTTGGTCCGGCGGCAGGTTATCCACCCCCTGCCCGCCTCTCAAGCGCCAAAGCATTGCATGCCGGAGGCCTGCCGCGCTAGTCTGCCGCCATGATCGCCAGAAAGTTCACGCATGTCCGCGCCTGGGTCTTTGACCTCGACAACACGCTTTATCCCCCTTCGGCAAGGCTCTTCGACCAGATCGAGGTCCGCATGACCGCCTGGGTGATGGAGGCGCTGCGCGTGGAACGCGCCGAGGCCGACCGCCTGCGCCACCATTACTGGCAAAGCTACGGCACCACGCTGGCCGGTCTGATGCAGGAACACGGGCTGGACCCCGGCCCCTATCTGACGGATGTCCATGACATTTCGCTGGACCATCTGGATCAGGACGCGGGCCTTGCGGCGGCGATTTCGGCCCTGCCCGGACGGCGCATCGTCTTTACCAACGGATCGCGCCCCTATGCCGAACGGGTGCTGGAGGCACGCGGCCTGTCGGGCCTGTTCGATGCGGTCTACGGGGTGGAGCAGGCAGGATTTCGCCCCAAGCCCGAGCGCACGGCTTTTGAGACGGTCTTTGCCGCCGACGGGATCGACCCCGCCCGCGCCGCAATGTTCGAGGATGACCCCCGCAACCTTGCCGCCCCGCATGCGATGGGAATGCGCACCGTTCATGTCGCGCCCGACCCGCATCCTGCCGACCATATCCATCACCACACGGATGACCTGACGGCTTTCCTGCGGGGTCTCGCAGCCTGAGGCACGGCTTTCCAGCGGGGCACAGGCTGAGACGATGCGTCGCAGCGCGTCAACCTGCCCGATGGGCAGATTGCCCGTTCCACCCCATATGCCAGGGGCGAACAGTGAGGAAACGCCCATGACGATGACCCATGCTCCCGCCCGGCCCGGCCCCCTCCTGCGGGTGGTCCACGCCATTCCCTTCATCGGCCGGATCGCCCGGGACATTGCCCGCGATCAGGAAAACATCTGGTATGCGCTGGTGATCCTGCTCACGATCCTTGTGCTGTCG
Source organism: Pseudorhodobacter sp. (assembly GCA_046295215.1). Taxonomy (GTDB): domain Bacteria; phylum Pseudomonadota; class Alphaproteobacteria; order Rhodobacterales; family Rhodobacteraceae; genus Szabonella. Next base: position 86,742 of record JBKBNP010000006.1, read on the forward strand.
GTGCAGACCTGGGGTGTGGTGGCTCTGTCCGTCGCTGCCCTCAGCGCGGTGCCGGTGATATTTGTCCTTCTCATCCTCATCACGCTCGGCTGACATCCCGGCATCCTGTCCGCGGGACGCTTTGCCGCTTGGACTTGCCCCGCGCCCGGCGCTAGATGGTTCGGGGAAAGGCGGTGGATGATGACACAGACGACCGACATCCTGATTTCCGGCGGCGGTGTCGCGGGCCTGATGGCAGCGGCGGCCTTCGGGGCCGAAGGATTTGACGTGATCTGTGCCGATCCCGCCCGCCCGGTCACGGAGGCGGGGGCAGAAGGGGCCGACCTGCGGTCAACCGCCTTCCTCCAGCCCTCGGTTGCCCTGCTCGCGGGCTTGGGCATCTGGCAGCGTCTTGCCCCCTATGCCACCCCGCTGGACATCATGCGCATCATTGACGCGGGCGGGCCGGAGCCCGAGGCGCGGCTGATCCGCGATTTCGAGGTCACCGAGGTTTCGGACGCGCCTTTCGGGCAGAACCTGCCCAACTGGCTGTTGCGGCGCGAGCTGGTCGCCCATCTCGAAACGCTCCCCAATGTCGATTTCCGCCCCGGCGTGGCCACGACCACGCTTGTCACCCGCGAAACCGAGGCGCGGATCGGGCTGTCGGACGGCGGCCCAGTGTCGGCCCGGTTGCTGGTGGCGGCGGACGGGCGCGGGTCGCCGATGCGCGCGGCACTGGGCATCGGCTATCAGACGTTTCGCTACGGCCAGAAGGCGCTGGCCTTCGCAGTGTCCCATCCGGTCCCACATCAGAACATCTCGACCGAGGTGCATCGGACCGGCGGCCCGTTCACGCTGGTCCCGTTGCCCGACCATGAGGGCCGTCCGGCCTCGGCCGTGGTCTGGATGGACAGCGGGCCGGAAGTGGCACGGCTGATGGCCCTGCCCCCCGCAGCGTTCGAGGCCGCGATGACCGAACGGTCCACCGGCGTGCTGGGGCCCCTGACGCTTGAGAGCCGGCTGACCGCCTGGCCCATCATCAGCCAGCGCGCCGATCGCATGGCCGGACAGCGCAGCGCGTTGATGGCCGAGGCGGCCCATGTCGTGCCCCCGATCGGCGCTCAGGGCCTGAACATGAGTCTCGCCGATCTGGCCTGCCTGATCGACCTCGCCCGCGCCCGTCCGGAGGGGCTCGGCGACCGCGCCATGCTCGATGCCTATCACCGTCGCCGCCACCCCGATGTGGTCGCCCGCGTCGCCGGCATCGACCTTCTGAACCGCGCCTCGATGGCCCGTTCACCCGCGTTTCGCGATCTGCGGATGGGCGGGCTGCGCGCCCTGCATGGTCTGGCACCGGTGCGGCGCCTGCTGATGAAGGCCGGGCTTGGCCTGACCTGAGAGGCCTGACCCCGGGATCAGAGGCACTGGCGCAGCCGGGAGGCTTCGCGGTCGAACCCCGCCTCCAGCACCGGATCGAGCGCGCGGCATCCTGAAATGACGGCTTCGGCCCAATCCAGATAGGCGCTCTTGCGCGCAGCATTCCAATGCGCAGGAGGGCTGTGGGCCAGGGCTGCCAGATTGGCGGCCTTGTCCGCGAGCTTGATACGCAGCGCAGCGTCGGATTTCGCGCGGACGGTTTCGACCTGACGGGCCTTGCGCACAGATTTCGCGAGGGTCTTGTCGTCGGCCACCTCCAGCACGATCCCGGCAACCCGCGCCCCGAAAAGGGCTGCGATGTCCGCAGCCGTGCCATCGGTATCCTCGACAACATCATGCAGCAGGGCCGCAATCACCGTGTCGGCATCCGCATCCGGGCTGCTTGCCACGCGCGCGGCCACCTCGATCACATGGTTCACATAGGGCTCGCACGCAGCCCCCTTGCGGCGTTGATCCGCGTGCTGACGCGCGGCATAGTCACAGGCTGCCATGAGGCGCACAATATCCTCGTTCATCCGGGTTTCCTCCGGTTTCGGGCAGGCCGTGGCACCCGACGCAGGAGGCGCGGTATCTATGGACTGCCAAGTTTTCGGGAATACGGACCCAAACTGTTCCGCATCTGCAGTTTTGCAGAACGACCCTCAGCCGACAAGCCCGATGTCGCGTTTCGGGCTGGAAAAACGCGCCGTGATCGGCTAGCGCGATGCCATGATCCAGAGCCTCACCCTCCGCCGCCCCGACGACTGGCATCTCCATCTGCGCGATGGCGCCATGCTCCAGGGCGTGCTGCCCGAAACCGCACGCCATTTCGCGCGCGCGATCATCATGCCGAACCTGATTCCCCCGGTTGTGACCGCCGCCGATGCGGTCGCCTATCGCGCCCGGATCCTCGCGGCCCTGCCCGATGGCATGGTGTTCGAGCCCTTGATGACGCTCTATCTCACCGAAGGCACCGATCCGCAGGACGTGGCCGAGGCCGCAGCCTCCGGGCTGGTCAAGGCCGTCAAACTCTACCCCGCCGGAGCAACGACAAACAGCCATGGCGGCGTGCGCAACCTCGACCGCGTGCGCCCGGTGCTGGAGCGGATGGCCGAGATCGGCCTGCCGCTCTGCGTGCATGGCGAAGTGACCACGGCGGAGGTGGACATCTTCGACCGCGAGGCGGTGTTCATCGACACGGTTCTGGATCCGCTGCGCCGTGCGATACCCGGATTGCGCGTCGTGATGGAACATATCACCACGGCCGAGGGCGTGGACTATGCCCGGGCGGGGGGGGCGGATCTGGCGGCGACGATCACCACCCATCACCTCATCATCAACCGCAACCACATCCTCGTGGGCGGGATCAAGCCGCACTATTACTGCCTTCCGGTCGCCAAGCGCGAGAAACACCGCCTTGCCCTGCGCGCGGCGGCCACCTCTGGCGAAGGCCGGTTCTTCCTCGGCACCGACAGCGCGCCGCATGTCGATGCGCTGAAGGAACAGGCCTGTGGCTGTGCGGGCTGCTTTACCGCGACGAACACCATGGCGCTGCTGGCCCATGTTTTCGAGCAGGACGGCGCACTCGACAGGTTGGAGGCCTTCACCTCCCTCAACGGCCCCGCCTTCTACCGCCTGCCCCCGAACGAAACGCAAATCACCCTCACCAAGGGGGCTCCCGCGATCTGGCCCGAAAAGATCCTGACCGAGGCCGGGCCCGTCACCGTCTTCGATCCGGGCTTTCCGGTGCATTGGCATGTGGAGCCCTGACCGCGGTTTCATCTTGGTCCAAATACCTCCCGCGGAGCGTCCGACATTGATTGCGGGAGCCTCCGGCGGAGGTATTTGGACCAGGATGAAACCGCACCATCGCGAAAAGGACTGCCCATGATCCCTTCGAGCTACCCGCCCGCCGCCGAGATCGCCCGCCTGACCGCGCGGATGCTGCTGGAAATCAAGGCCGTGCATTTCAATGCCGAGGAGCCCTTCACGCTGGCCGCCGGCCTGCCCTCGCCCACCTATATCGATTGCCGAAAGCTGATCTCCTATCCGCGCATCCGGTCGACATTGATGGATTTCCTGACCGTGACCGTGATGCGGAACGCGGGGCTGGAAGCCTTCGACAATATCGCGGGTGGCGAGACGGCGGGCATCCCCTTTGCGGCCCTGGTGGCCGAGCGCATGGCCCTGCCCATGACCTATGTGCGCAAGAAGCCGAAAGGCTATGGCCGCAACGCCCGCATCGAGGGTGCGATGACCGAAGGGCAGCGCGTGCTGCTGGTCGAGGATCTGACCACGGATGGCGGCTCGAAACTCTCCTTCGTCGATGCGATCCGGGACACCGGTGCCACCTGCGCCCATACGGCGGTGATCTTCTATTACGGCATCTTTCCGGAAACGACCGACCGGTTGTCCGCGCATGGCTTGACGCTGCATCATCTTTGCACCTGGTGGGATGTGCTGACAGAGGCGCGCGCCAGCGGGGCCTTCGATGCCTTGACCCTGCGCGAAGTGGAGGCCTTCCTCACCGC
>JBKBNP010000007.1:0-89329 GCA_046295215.1 Pseudorhodobacter sp.
TCAATGCCTTGCGCATGCGCTTGAACTGCCTGGCGTGGGCATAGCGGCCGACCTGCAGCGCCAGCCGCGGCGCGAGGCGCGCGTAGGATTGCCGCAACTCCACCCCGGCCTCCTGCGCCAGCGCCACCAGCTGGCCCCGCGCCCGCTCATAAAGCCGGGCGTCCGTCGGATGGGCGATGTTCTTTTCCATCACGGTCGTGTCCACCGCTACGCGCTTGACGCTGGGGCCGCAAAACCACGCGACAGGACCAGTGATTGAATTCCTGAGCGGCAGAGCCGATAAGGGAGCGTCCCGAGGAACCCAGCAGCAAACTGACCGCACCGTTTGAAGGCGTGAGTGAATGAGCGCATTGTTTGAAGAACTCGACTATTGCCCGACGCCGATCGGTGCGCTCAGTTTGCGCCGCCGTCGTGATCTGCGACTCGGTGTGGATGTCTGGGAGATCATGCTGGGCGAGAAATTCCTGATGACGAGCCATTTCACGGCGTCCGAGGTCGCGCTCGGTCGGCTGGGGGTCGGGGCCTGCCGGGCAGAGACCCTCGATGTTGTGGTGGGCGGGCTCGGTCTTGGCTACACGGCAGAAGCAGTCCTTGCCGAAGCCCCGGTCGCGGAACTCATCGTGGTTGAATACCTTGCACCCGTGATCGAATGGCATGAAACCGGGATATTGCCGATGGGCGAGCGGCTGGCGCGCGATCCGCGCTGTCGATTGGTGGAGGGCGATTTCTTCGCCATGGCGGCGGGCGCGGGGTTCGATCCTGATGCCCCGGGACGACAGTTCGACGCGGTCCTTGCCGATATAGACCACGCCCCCGACCACCTGCTCGACGACCGCAGCAGCGGCTTCTATCAGGTCGAGGGTCTGCGATCCCTGAAGCGGCACCTGAAACCCGGTGGCATCTTCGGTCTCTGGTCGAACGAGGTCACGGAGCAGCGGTTCCTCGACCGGCTGGGCGCGACCTTTGCCGAGGCCTGGGCGGAACCCGTGACATTCGACAATCCGCTGACCGGACGGCCCTTCACCCAGACGGTCTATCTGGCGCGGGCCGAGGCGGCATGACGCAGGCACCGCCCGGCACCCTGCATACGCCCGACATTCGGGACTTGCCCTGCCCGGTCTGCGCAGCGTCAGCCCAATATTTCCTGTCTGTCGAGGGGCGTGCCTATTTCCGCTGCCTGTCCTGTCAGGTTCGGTTTCTCGACCCGGCGCACTACCCGGATAGCGACGCTGAATACGCGCATTACCTGCATCACGAAAATCATCCGGACGATCCGCACTACCGCCGCTTTCTGTCCAGACTGGCAGAGCCGCTGCTGGCGCGGCTTGCCCCTGGCTCGCGCGGGCTGGACTATGGCTGCGGTCCCGGCCCGGCGCTGGCAGCAATGCTGCGCGAGGCCGGGCATGACGTGGCGCTCTACGATCCGTTTTTCGCGCCAGACCCGGCCCCCTTGAGTGGCACCTACGATTTCGTGACCTGCACCGAGGTTGCAGAGCATTTCCACCACCCGGCGCAGGAGTTCGCCCGGCTGTGCGACAGGGTCCGCCCCTGCGGATGGCTTGCCATCATGACCAGTTTCCAGATCGGGGATGCGCAGTTCGCAGATTGGCATTACAGAAAGGATCCGACCCATGTCGTGTTCTACCGCGAAGCAACCTTCCGCCATCTCGCCGACCACTGGGGCTGGACATGCGAGGTGCCGGTGCAGAACGTCGCCCTGATGCAGCGGCCAGAGGCCTGTTCGTGACCACCTGGCACCACGAAGAACGCCTGCAAGCGGTCCTGGACGTGGTGCGGCAAAGCGGATCCGCCCGGGTCATCGACCTTGGCTGCGGCGAGGGGGATCTGTTTGTCCGGCTTGCGACGGAACCCGGCCTTCTGGAATTGGTGGGCATGGACATCTGCCGCGCCTCTCTGGACCGTCTGCGCGGCAGGCTGGCGGAATGTCCGGCCGTGGTGCCCCGCATCGACCTGCGCGAAGCGTCCATGACCGATCCTGCGCCCGATCTGGCCGGGTTCGACTGCGCCATTCTCATTGAAACGATCGAACATATTGATCCTGACCAGTTGTCGAAGCTGGAGCGCGCGTTGTTCCTGACCCTGCGGCCCAAGACCGTTGTCATCACCACCCCGAATGCGGAGTTCAATCCGCTTCTCGGAGTGCCGCCCCGCCGGATGCGTCATCCCGGCCACCGTTTCGAATGGGACAGGGCACAGTTTCGCCGCTGGTGCCTGCGGGTGGCCGGGGTCTGGGGCTATGGTGCGGAGTTCCACGACATTGCGGGGCATCATCCCGATCTGGGGGGCGCAAGCCAGATGGCGGTGTTCGAGATGGCCGAACCGGATGCGCGGACCAATGCCGCCTGAGGGCGACATGGCCAGCCATGATCCTTGGAAAAGGGCCGCAGAAAGGACCGTGAAACCCGCCGGCTGACGGATTGCCCCGCGCGGATCGACTCCAACCTCGGCTTGAACGGCACCCGGCTGGCGGACTGTCAGCGCGACATTCGGGCCTCCATCATATGCGGGAGGCCCGGCGCGACATGGACCATATCGACAAGACCGACCTGCGGCAGTCGAACCTGTCAATTGCGCCAAGTTTGCCCGCAGATGACAGCAAAGCCAGATCCCCGTTTCAGAACCATTGACCGGGTTCCATCAGGCCAAGGTCCATGAGTTGCTGGCTGTGCCACTGGAACTCGGTCGAGTTGCGCCATTGGAAGGTCTGGATGTCGAAGGTCGAGCCGGGGTTGGTTTTCAACGCCTTCGCGGTGCGAAACGAGGCGATGGCGGTGGTAATATTGTGGTGCCAGGGGCAGGCGTAGGTGTTGTATTCCTCGTCCGAGAAGGTGAAATCGGCGCGCAGTTTCAGTCCTGTCCGGGCCCGGAACAGGGCGATCCGGTCGATCTTGCGGCGGGCAGGCGGGATATGTTCCTCGAACCGCCAGCGCAACCCGCCGAAGAAATCCAGTTGCCGCTCCCTCGGGTGATTGTGGTTGGCCGGATCCCGTCGCCCGAGCGCGTAATACCCCGAGCGGTCGAGCTGCGCGCCCTGAAGGCAGACGGCGTTGGGATGCTGCGTCAGATCGGCGGCATAAAGGTCGATCACATAGGACAGGATCGCCTCGCGACGTTCTTCGACCTGAAAGGCCAGCATCTCGCGGATGTTGCGGGTTTCGCAGAATGGATAGAACAGGTATTCGGCATTGAAGCAGTAATAGATCCAGCTGCCGGAGGCCGCGTCTATCAACCGGTTTACCGCAGTGACCAGCGCATTTTCCGCGTGGATGTCATGCCGGACCCGATGCACCTGATCGGCAAGCTCGGGAGAGAGGGCGATCTCGTCCGGCGTCAGCAGGATCAACACGCGGAACCCGGCGCGCAGGTTGTGGCGGATCGTGCTGTCAAGCTCCACCCCGTCCTCGGCCATGACCACAGCCACCGGTCCGGTTGCCAGAAGGCTGCCGCTGCGGGACAGGAAATCGCTGATTTCGGAATAGTTCATGCTGCACCCTGATCCTCCGCGCCGGGCGGTTCCCGTCACCAAAAGTCAAAGCGGCGCAAAGGTCAATCGCGGTTCATGCCGACCCGAACGGCAGGGAAGGAGGCAGCCCGATTGAAGGCGGGCGGGGATCGGTGTAAACCCTTGCGGGCCGGGATCCTGACCGAAGGCCGTGAAGCGGGCTGCGGCGGCTCCCTTTCCGGACCCTCGACTGGTTCGGGATCGGGCCAGATCGAAGAAAGTGCGCGCCATGACCGACAAACCCAGCCTCCCGTCCGACGGTCTGCCCGACATGCGCTCCGATGCGTTGCCGGAGCAACCACCCGTCTCTGGGCAGGCCCCGCAGCGCAAGCTCTTCATCAAGACCTACGGCTGCCAGATGAATGTCTATGACAGCGAGCGGATGGCCGAGGTGCTGGGCGGCGAAGGATTTGTGCGCACCGAAACGGTGGACGATGCCGACATGGTGCTGCTCAATACCTGCCATATCCGTGAAAAGGCGTCGGAGAAGCTCTATTCCGATCTGGGTCGCCTGCGCCCCGCGAAACTGGCCAATCCCGGCCTCAAGATCGGGGTGGCGGGCTGTGTCGCGCAGGCCGAGGGCGCAGAGATCCTGCGCCGGATGCCGCTGGTTGATCTGGTGGTTGGTCCGCAAAGCTATCACCGCCTGCCCGGGATGGTTCGGGCAGAGGGGCAGGTCGTCGATACCGATTTTCCGGCCGAGGACAAGTTCGACCATCTGCCGGCCCGCCGCGCATCGCGGGGCCCCACAGCCTTTCTGACCGTGCAGGAAGGCTGTGACAAGTTCTGTGCCTTCTGCGTCGTGCCCTATACGCGGGGGGCGGAAGTGAGCCGCCCGGCGGCGCGCATTCTTGCCGAGGCGCGGGATCTGGTCAGCCGGGGCGTGCGCGAAATCACGCTTCTGGGCCAGAACGTCAACGCCTATCACGGGACGCATGACGGGCAGGACCGGGGGCTCGCACGGCTCTTGCGGGATCTCGCGGCCATCGAGGGGCTGGACCGGCTGCGCTATACCACGAGCCACCCGAATGACATGGGCGATGATCTGATCGCAGCCCATGGCGACCTGCCGCAACTGATGCCCTATCTGCATCTGCCCGTGCAGTCGGGGTCGGACAGGATCCTCAAGGCGATGAACCGCAAGCATGATGCCGAAAGCTATCTGCGGCTGGTTGAGCGGATCCGCGCGGCCCGGCCGGATATCCTGTTGTCGTCGGATTTCATCGTGGGCTTCCCCGGCGAGACAGATCGCGATTTCGAGGCCACGATGGACCTGATCCGCGCTGTGGGGTTCGGGGCGGCGTTCTCGTTCAAATATTCCGCCCGTCCCGGCACGCCCGCCGCCGAGAAACCGCCTGTCGAGGCCGCAGTCGCGGATATGCGGCTTCAGGCGCTTCAGGCACTGGTCACCGAACAGCAGCGCGCGGCGCAGGAGGCCATGGTCGGGCGCGAAGTGTCGGTGCTTTACGAAAAGGCGGGGCGTATGCCGGGGCAGTTGGTCGGCAAATCCGATCACCTCCATGCGGTGCATGTTGCCGATCCGGGCGGACGGGTGGGGGACTTGGTGCGCGTCCGGATTACGGGTTCATCGACCAATTCTCTGGCGGCCCAAAAGCTGGATTGACGGAGCGGTGCCGGATCGTTTCCGAACAGGCAACGATGGCAGATATGGCGTGCTGTGCGGGCTTGGCCGCTATCCTTGGTATGTTATTGCCTTTGTCTTGCCAGATTTCACTTTACAAGCCGCGTCACAGCCTGCAAATCTGACCCGATATTGACGATGCGGTGTGCCTTGGGGGGTGAAGGCTGTGAACAGAAATTTAATGCTGAAATTTTCAGGCCTTGCGGCGGCTTTTGCGCTCAGTTTCGGGGTTCTGGCCACTGGTCCGGTTGCTGCGCAGCCAAAGGTTGCGGGCGTGGTGGAATGGGGTCTCTGGATCGATGACGACGGCTGCATGCACTGGTGGGCGGATGGCGGTGTCGAGGGCTATATGGTGCCCCGGCGCAATCCCAAGACGGGCAAGCCCGTCTGCCTCAAGCGCAACACCTGTCTGGTGGAAAACACCGACACGCTGTTCGCGACGGACAGCCACCGTCTGACCCCGAATGGCCGCGCACGGCTGGAACAGTTCTTCCGCAGCACGGATGCCTTCGGTTACGGCATCTATGGCCATACCGACAGCCGCGCCTCGGATGAATACAACATGCGCCTGTCCGACCGCCGGGCCAAGGCGGTGGGCGATGTGGCCCGGTCTGTCGGCGCCATGGTCGAGCGGCAGCAGGGATATGGCGAACGCCGTCCCATCGCGTCGAACAGCACCGCCGCCGGAATGCAGAAGAACCGGCGTGTCGAAATCGTTTGCTACAGGTGGTAACAGACATGATGAAAATGATTGTGCCCCTGACCGGCCTCGTTCTCGCCCTCTCGCTCTCCGGTTGCGTCAGCAGCGAAGGCACCTCTGCGCCGCGTGGTGACGGCACCGATGTGATCGCAACCGGCCTCGACAAGGGCCGCGACACAGGTGTCCTGCAGAATGGTCGCGCGGCGATTGTCTATGACCCGGACGGTTGCCAGAACTGGATGATCGACGACGGCCTGGAAGGTTACGCCAGCCCGCGCTATGACCCGGTGTCGGGCCTGCCGGTCTGCAACAACCTCTATCCGCCCGGAACGGTGCTGCGCGACTATCAAACGGCGGCACCGGGCATCCGTGACCGTGTGTCCGGACCGGGCCGCAAGACGGTGGTGGTGCGCCGCTGATGCAGGCCCGCCCGGAAAATGAGTTTGGGGCCGCAGCGAAAGCTGCGGCCTTTTTCGTTGAAGGTCAGAATTTTCGGCAGTTTCCGGCCGATATGACACTCAAGTTTCGCAAAAGCCGGAGACGCTGGCAGCAGGGCGCAGTTTCCCCTTGTGCGGGACCGGACGAGCCCTGACATTTGAATTGTGACGCAGGCAAAAGGAGAGCCTCTTGGGCATCAGCGCGCTGACCCCCCCGACCGCACCGGATAACGTTGTCGAAACGCTTCTCGAATTTCCGGACAATCGCCTTCTGATCGAGCTTTGCGGCGAATATGACCGCAACCTGGCGCAGATCGAACATCAGACCGGGGTGCATGTGCTGCGGCGCGGCAACAGGCTCGCGGTTATCGGGGACAGGGATGCGCGGGAACTGGCCTCGGCGGTTTTGCGCGCCCTCTATGCGCGGCTGGAAGCCGGACGCGGCGTTGTCGCGGGGGACATAGACGCCGCAATCCGGATGGGCCGCCCGATGCCGGACTCGCCCTTGGGACTGACGGAGCAGATCGAGATGTTTTCGGCCTCCCGCTATGAACTGCGCACCCGCAAGAAGCCGGTGGAGCCCCGCACCGAGGCGCAGAAAACCTATGTCGCCAACCTCTTTGACAATGAACTGGGCTTCGGCATCGGGCCTGCGGGCACCGGCAAGACCTATCTGGCCGTGGCTGTGGGCGTGTCCATGTTCATTGCGGGTGCGGTGGAAAAGATCATTCTGTCGCGCCCGGCGGTGGAGGCGGGCGAAAGGCTCGGCTTCCTGCCCGGTGACATGAAGGAAAAGATCGACCCCTACATGCAGCCGCTTTACGATGCTCTCAACGATTTCCTGCCGCAAAAGCAGATGCAGAAGTTGATGGAGGAAAAGCGCATCGAGATCGCGCCGCTGGCCTTCATGCGTGGGCGCACGTTGTCCAATGCCTTTGTGGTGCTGGACGAGGCGCAGAATGCCACGACCATGCAGATGAAGATGTTCCTGACCCGTCTGGGCGAAGGCTCGCGCATGGTCATCACCGGCGACCGCACGCAGATCGACCTGCCGCGCGGCGTGTCCTCGGGGCTGGCGGATGCCGAACGGATCCTCAAGGGCGTGAAGGGCGTCAGCTTCAACTACTTCACCTCCAAGGATGTCGTGCGCCACCCGCTTGTCGCCCGCATCATCGAGGCGTATGAGGCCGACGATGGAGCCTCTGGTTGACACAGTGATCGAAGACCCGCGCTGGCAGGCGATCGACCTGCCGGCGCTGGCGGATCGGGCGGTGCGGGCGTCGCTGGCCGATCTGGGGATGGCGGAGCAGGGTTTTTCCCTTTGCCTGATGGGCTGCGACGATGCGCGAATCGCGACGCTCAATGCCGGTTTCCGGGGCAAGGCACAGCCGACCAATGTGCTGTCCTGGCCGTCCGAGGAGCGTGGCAGCGCGCAGGACGGCGCTCCGCCCATGCCCCCGGATCCAGGCACTGCAGATGATCCAGAGGAACTGGGCGACATTGCGCTGGCTTGGGAAACCTGTTGCACAGAGGCCAAAGCCGCAGAAAAAGCGGTCGGGGACCATGTGACGCATCTGATTGTTCACGGAGTGTTGCATCTTCTGGGCTACGATCACAGTCGCGACAGGGATGCGGAATTGATGGAGGCGACTGAGTCGCGCATACTTGCGCGGCTGGGGGTTGCAGACCCATATGCATGATGGCCCGCATCGGCGGGTGTTTTTGGAAAAGGACAGATGGGCAGTACGAATTCCGGGCCGATGATGACGCAAGATGCGTCAGGCCCCAACGCGGCGGAACCTTCCGAACCTCCGCAGCGAAGCTTGCTCGGCCGCCTGTTCGGTGCGCTGGGCGCCACTGACAGTGAAGAACCCCGCAGCGTGGAGGCACCCCGGCCCGGCAATACGCCGGCCGTTGCAAGCGCGACCCCCCATGGCATCGCCAACCTGCGCAAGCTGCGGGTCGATGACGTGGCCATCCCCAAGGTGGAAATCGTCGCCGTCCCGCTCGGCATCGGGCGCGATGAACTGGTCGAGGTGTTCCGCGAACACGGGTTCTCGCGGATTCCGGTCTACAAGGGCACGCTGGACCATCCGCAGGGGCTGATCCTGCTCAAGGATCTTGCCCTGCAATACGGCTTCAACGGGTCGGGCGGACGCTTTTCCCTGCGCAAGATGCTGCGCCCGATGCTCTATGCGCCGCCGTCGATGCCGGTGGGTGTGCTGTTGCAGAAGATGCAGAAGGAGCGCGTCCACATGGCGCTTGTCATCGACGAATATGGTGGCGTCGACGGGCTGGTGACGATCGAGGATCTGATCGAGACGGTGATCGGCGAGATCGAGGACGAACATGACGAGGTCGAAGGCGCGCTGTGGAAAGAGGATGCGCCAGGAACCTATCTCGCCAAGGCCACGGTTCCGCTGGATGAATTCGAACAGGCCATCGGCCTGACCCTGCGCAATGGCGAGGAGGACAGCGACATCGACACGCTGGGCGGTCTGGTCTTTCTGCGCATCGGGCGGATTCCGGCTCGGGGCGAGGTTGTGGCCCATGAAAGCGGCGTCGAGTTCGAGATTCTGGACGCTGACCCGCGCCGCATCAAGCGGCTGAAGGTGCGCCTGCCCGGGGCTGCAGGCCGACGGGGCGGTGCCGCTTTGCCTGCGCCTTCCGCCAAACCCCGGCCCGAGGCGATGCCGGTCAAGTGATCCGCCCGGACGACAGCCGCCGCCCGGGTCCGGTGCGCCGTATGCGTGCGGCCTTTCCCGGGCTGCGCCCTGCACTGGTTGCCTTTGGTCTTGGGGCCGCCATGGCCCTCGGTCAGGCGCCTTTCGGGCTCTGGCCGGTGACACTTGTGGCACTTGCGGGCCTTGTGGCCCAACTTGCGGGCAGCATGACACCCGGCCGTGCCGCCTGGACCGGGCTTTTCGCCGGGGCCGGGCATTTCGCGCTGGCGCTGAGCTGGATCGTCGAACCCTTCCTGATCGCCCCTGAGATCCATGGCTGGATGGCACCCTTTGCGGTGGTTCTGATTTCTTTCGGGCTGGGTCTTTTCTGGGCGGCGGCCTGGGCCGGGGCGCGATGGGTCGGGGGTTCGGCGGCGCGCACGGCGCTTGCGCTGCTGCCTGCGCTGACGCTGGCGGAGCTTGCGCGCGGCTATGTGCTGACGGGGTTCCCCTGGGCCATGCCGGGGCATGTCTGGGTGGATACCCCGGTGGCGCAACTCGCCGCGCTTGCGGGGGCGGGAGGGCTGACGGCGCTGGCTGTTGCTGTGGCGGTGCTGCCGGTTGCCTTGCGCGCCCGGCCCGTGGTGGCGGGACTGGCGGTGCTGGCATTGCTGGGTCCGGCATGGCTCTGGGGCCAGCACCGGCTCGCGCGCGATCTGCCACCGGCGACGGGTGCGGTGGTGCGGCTGGTCCAGCCAAATGCCGAACAGAGCCTGAAATGGGATCCTGACCGCGCCCGCGACTTCTTTCAGCGGTTGCTGGACCTGAGCGCCGAGACCCCGGAGGGCGAGGGCCCCCGCCCCGATCTGATCGTCTGGCCGGAAACCTCCGTGCCCTATCTGCTGGACACCGAGGGCGCGCTGCTGCCCGCAATCGCCGGGGCGGGGCAGGGGGCACAGATGGCCATCGGCATCCAGCGGGCCGAAGCCGGGCGCGGCTGGAACAGCCTCGCTCTGATCGGGCCGGAGGGCGATCTGCGCGCGGTCTATGACAAGCATCACCTTGTGCCCTTCGGAGAATACATGCCCTTTGGCGATCTGCTGTGGGACTGGTTCGGGATCGGGGCTTTCGCCTCGCAACTGGGGGCCGGGTATTCTGCGGGGGAGGGGCCTGTGCTGCTCGACCTCGGGGCGGGGCTGGGGCGGGCGCTGCCGCTGATCTGCTACGAGGCGGTCTTTCCGCAGGATCTGAACGCGGCACCGCAGGGGGCGGACTGGATCCTCCAGATCACGAATGACGCCTGGTTCGGCACGCGGACAGGGCCCTGGCAGCATCTGGCGCAGGCGCGGCTGCGCGCCATCGAACAGGGCAAGCCGCTGCTGCGATCCGCCAATACCGGGGTTTCGGCGGTGATCGACGCAAGGGGGCAGATCGTCGTGCAACTGGATCTTGGCGAGGCCGGATTTCTGGACGCGCCGCTGCCACCCGCCCTTGCCGGGCGCACCTTTTATTCACGAACGGGCGATCTGCCGCTGGAGCTTCTGTTGCTGGCCGGACTCGCCCTTGTCGGCGCCGCCGCCCGCGTCAAGGGCAGGGCTTGACCTTCCGATGCCCCGCGCGTAACGCATCCGGATCATTCCGTCACAACGGCTTCCTGGCGTGGCGGTTTTTCCCTAACGGAGCACTTTCCCATGAGCCGCAAGAATTATGTTTTCACTTCCGAGTCCGTCTCGGAAGGGCATCCCGACAAGGTCTGCGACCGGATTTCGGATGCCATCCTCGATGCCTTCATCGCCGAGGAGCCCCATGCGCGCGTCGCCTGCGAGACCTTTGCCACCACCAATCGCGTGGTCGTCGGCGGGGAAGTCGGTCTGAGCGACAAGGCGCTGCTGAAGGACATGCTTGGCCGGGTCGAGGGCATCGTGCGCGATGCCGTGCGCGACATCGGCTATGAACAGAAGAAATTCCATTGGGAAACCCTGCGCGTGCATAACTACCTGCACAGGCAGTCCGCCCATATCGCGCAAGGCGTCGATGCGAATGAAAAGAAGGGCAAGGCGGAAGGTGCCGGCGATCAGGGCATCATGTTCGGCTATGCCTGCCGGGAAACGCCCGACCTGATGCCCGCGCCGATCCAGTATTCCCATGCGATCCTGCGCCGTCTGGCCGAAGTGCGCAAATCGGGGGCCGAACCCCTGCTGCGGCCGGATGCCAAATCGCAGATCTCGCTGCGCTATGCCGATGGCAAGCCGGTGGAGGTGACCTCCATCGTCTTGTCCACCCAGCATGAAAGCCGCAAACAGTCGTCCAAGGCGATCCGTGCCATCGTGGAACCCTATATCCGCGAGGTTCTGCCCGAGGGCTGGATCACCAAGAAAACCGAATGGCATGTGAACCCGACCGGAACCTTCGTGATCGGGGGGCCGGATGGCGATGCGGGTCTGACGGGGCGCAAGATCATCGTGGACACCTATGGCGGCGCGGCCCCGCATGGTGGCGGCGCGTTTTCGGGCAAGGATCCGACCAAGGTGGACCGGTCGGCGGCCTATGCCGCGCGCTATCTGGCCAAGAATGTGGTGGCGACGGGCCTTGCGGATCGTTGCACCATTCAGGTGTCCTATGCCATCGGTGTGGCCAAGCCGCTGTCGATTTATGTCGATACGCACAGCACAGGCGCCGTGCCGGATGCCGAGATCGAAAAGGCCGTGGCCGGGGCGATCGACCTCACCCCGCGCGGGATCCGCGAACATCTGGGGCTGAACCGTCCAATCTATGCCCGCACCTCCGCCTATGGCCATTTCGGCCGCGCGCCCGAGGCCGATGGCGGCTTTTCCTGGGAAAAGACCGATCTGGGCGAGGTGCTGAAAAAGGCACTCTGACCGGCGGCACGCTTCAATCCTGACGGATTTCATCGCTGGCGACACAGCGAAGAAGCCCGTCAGGGCCGATGAGCGGCCTGTCGGGCCAGAAAATCATCGAGCGCGGGCACGAACCCTGCCCGCGCCACCGGAACGGCAATAGCCTGACCGACCGTGGCGAAAGGCTCTGCCATCAGCGCCGCCTGCGGGTCATCCGCCAGCCGGTGTTCCATCACCGCCCGGATCCCCGCCAGAATGTCGCCTGTCCCTTTGCGGAACGCAGCAAGGCTCGCCTCGAACCCGTCGAGGCTCAGCAGCCGCGCGGATTTCAGGCTGCGCGCCAGATGCAGGTCATAGGCCGCAGCTTTCGCCGACAGGATCACATGGCCCGCGCGGTCGGCCTCCGCCACGCTGGCCAGCCGCAGGGGCAGGCGCGTAGCATAGATCGCCTCGATCACCAGATAGGGGCGCGACCAGGCCAGAAGATGCGCGCGGCTCGCGTCATGGCCCAGAAAGCAGATGTCCCACAGGTCCGCCGGGGCATCCTCGGCCATTTTCGGAGCGCTGGTGTAGCGCACCACCTCGAGCCGCGCCCCGATCAGGGCTGCAAGCGCCCGGGCGAGGTCGGGGGCGGGGCCGGTCAGCGCGCCCTCCGCCCCGACGGTCACGATGGCCCGGTTGCCGGTGTTGATCCCGGCGCGCAGCACCCCGCCTTTTGCCAGCCCTGCCAGACGAGCGCTCAGCCCTTCCACTTGGCCACCAGAGCGTTTGCACCGCGCAACAGCAGCGCCACGTCGTGATCCACCGCCGTAAATGTCGTGCCCGCCGCGATGACCTCGGCGGTGAACACCGGGTCCAGCGACAGGATACCCGCAGGCTTGCCCGCCGCCCGGATGCGCCGGATCGCGTCGAAGATGCGCGCCTTGACCTCCGGATGCCCGGCCTGCCCCGGAAAGCCCAGCGAGGCCGCCAGATCCGCCGGGCCGATGAACAGCCCGTCCACGCCCTCCACCGCCGCGATGGCCTCGATATTGTCCAGCCCTTGCGCGGACTCGATCTGCACGACAAGGCAGATCTCGGCATTGGCGCGCGTGATGTAATCCGGGATCGCCCCAAAGCGCGAGGCCCGGCTCGTGCCTGCGATACCGCGCAAGCCTTCAGGCGGGTAGCGGACGGCTGACACCGCCGCGCGCGCCTCCTCGGCAGTCTGAACGTAAGGAATGATGATCGACAGCGCGCCCAGATCGAGGATGCGCTTGATCTCGGTCGCATCATTCCAGCCGGGCCGCACGATGGCCGAGGTCGGATAGGGCTCCACCGCCTGCAACATCGACTGCATGGTGGCAAGGTCGAGTGCCGTATGTTCGCTGTCGATCACCATCCAGTCGAACCCGCAGCCCGCCAGCGCCTCGGCGGTGCCGGACCCCGGGATCGACACCCAGATGCCGATCTGGGGCCGTCCCTCGCGCAAACCTGCCTTGAAGCGGTTTACCGGCAGATCCATGTCATCTTTCCTTTCGTGGGTCGGCAGTGATCGGCACGCGCCGCCGCTCTACCGCCGCCTGTTTGACCGCCTCGATCACCTGCAGCGTTTTCATCCCCTCGCGCCCGGACACGAGCGGCGGTTCCTCCCCCCGGATCACGGCGGCGAATTGCGCGATCTGGCGCAGCAGCGGGTCGGCATGGTCATGCGGATAGACCGTGGCCGCCAGCGGTTCCCACCAGCCTTGCCGCCCTTCATGACGCCAGAGCCGGAGGCGCGGCAGGTCCAGCGCGCCCTCGGTGCCGCCGATCAGATAGCAGGCCTGATCGGTCGCGGGATAGGCGGGGTTTTCCGCCGCCGTCATTTCCCATGACCAGGGCGCGGGGATCGTGTCGGAGAGATTGACCGTGCCAAGCGCGCCATTCGCGAATTCCAGCAGGATCACGGCGCTATCCTCCACCGCGAAGCCGCGCGCGGCATGGCTTTCGACAGCCTGCACCGCGATGACATCGCCCAAGAGGTGACGCAGCAGGTCGACATCATGGATCAGGTTGACAAGAACCGGACCCGCCCCCGGTTCGCGGCGCCATCCCGTATCGAAATAGTCGTCGGGCTTGCGCAGCCAGAACTGTGCCTGAACGCTGACCAACCGGCCAAGGCGCCCTTCGTCGATCAGGGCCTTTGCCTTCACGATCAGCGGGTTGTGGCGGCGGTGGTGGCCGGTCAGGACCGGAACGCCCGCAGCTTCGCCCGCCTCGATCAGCGCGCGCGCCTCTGCCACGGTCGTCGCCACCGGCTTTTCCACCAGCACCGGCAGGCCGAGCCCGATGCAGGCCAGCCCCCCCGGCACATGCAGCGCATTGGGTGTGGCAAGGATCACGCCGTCCAGCATTCCGGGGCGCAGATCCTCGGGCGTGGCAAACCAGTCCACGCCCCGCGCCTCGGCCAGTTCCCGGGCCTTCGGCAGCGGGTCGATGACCGCCCCCAGCCGCACCCCCGGCACCGCGTCGATGGCCGCGATATGGCGCAACCCGATCAGCCCGGCCCCCGCCACCCCGATCCGCAGGTCGGCCATGTCAGGCCAGCAATTGCGCGAGCCGCCGCACCGCCGCCTTGTAGCCCTCTGTCCCCAGCCCCGCGATCACAGCCTCGGCCCGGCCCGACACAAAGGAATGATGCCGGAATTCCTCGCGCTTGTGGATGTTGGAGATATGCACCTCCATCACCGGCCCGTCAAAGGCGTTGAGCGCGTCCAGAATGGCGACCGAGGTATGCGACAGCGCGCCGGGATTGATGATGATGCCCGCCGCCTTGTGGCGCGCCTCGTGGATCGTGTCGACGATCACGCCTTCATGGTTGGACTGGAAGAGCTGCACCTCCAGACCCAGGTCCGCCCCGAGGGCCGCGCAGGCCTCGCCGACATCGGCCAGCGTCTCGCGGCCATAGATTTCGGGCTGGCGCTGGCCCAGCAGGTTCAGGTTGGGTCCGTTGAGGATATAGACGGTTTTCATGGGGTCGCGCCTCCGTTTCGCGGTCTGGGGGAGCCCCCCCGATTCCCAGCCCAATCTGCGCGGGGAGCGGCTGCCATACAAGGGGCGATGGCCCGGAAAGAAGGACCGGCGGTTGACGCTGGCCGGTCCTGCGGTTAGGCCCGGCGCGGCACAGCGGAGCGAGCCCATGACCGACGAGCCACCGACCGAAGCCCAGCCCCCCCGCCGCAATTTCTATGGCCGCCGCCATGGCAAGACGCTGCGACCCAGCCAGAAAGGTTATCTGGAGCAGGATCTGGACCATCTGCGCCCGCGCGGGATCTGGCCGTCAGAAAACCCCGACCGCGCGGCGCTGGATCTTGCGGCCCTGTTCGGGGATCGCCCGGTCTGGCTGGAGGTGGGGTTCGGCGGGGGCGAGCATATGGTGCATATGGCCGCGCGCTATCCGGGTGTCGGGCTGATCGGATGCGAGCCCTATATCAACGGGGTTGCGATGCTGTTGGGCAAGATCCGCGCGGCGGGGGTGGAAAACCTCGCCGTGCATCCGGGCGATGTGCGCGAATTGTTCGACGTGCTGCCCGAGGCATCGCTGTCGAAGGCGTTTCTCAACTATCCCGACCCCTGGCCCAAGACGCGCCATCACCGCCGCCGCTTCGTGACGCAGGACCATCTGCTGCCGCTGGCCCGCGCGATGCGTCCCGGTGCCGAGTTCCGGGTTGCCACCGATATTGCCGACTACATGCGTCAGACGCTGGAGGAGGTTCCGCTTGCCGGGTTCGACCTGATGGCCGAAGGGCCGGTGCCGTGGGAGGACTGGCTCTCCACCCGCTATGAACAAAAGGCGCTGCGCGAGGGCCGTGCGCCGCATTACGCGACCTTCCGGCGGAAGGACTGAATGGCGGCGGGACGACGGGTCGGGTCAAGATCATTCCGGAAGATCGTTTCGCCTGCGACGGGCCAGCATTCGCAAAATGCGTCCCGGTGAAAAGCCTCTGGCGCCGGGGCGCTGAAGCCCGGCTCCGCACCGTTCTGACAAACCGCTTCAACGCTCGTGCGCGCGGGTGTCAGGCCGGGACGCCAACCTGTGTCTGGCCGGAAAAGTGACAGGCCGCTGTGCCTGTAGCGGTGGGGCGGGGCGCCGGGATCTCGACCTTGCAGCGATCCTGCGCCAATGGGCAGCGCGGGTGAAAGGCACAGCCGGAGGGCGGATTTATCGGGTTGGGGATCTCGCCGGTGACCGGCGTCCGCCGTCGCCCTGACAAGGCCAGATCGGGCACCGCATCGAGCAGCATGCGCGTGTAGGGGTGTTGCGGTTCGGTGAACAGCCGCCGCGAATCCGCCTCTTCGACCAGCCGCCCCAGATAAAGCACACCGATCCGGGTCGCCATATGCCGCACGACGCTGAGATCATGCGAGATCAGCAGATATGTCAGCCCGAACTCGTCCTGCAGGTCGCGCATCAGGTTCAGGATCTGCGCCTGCACGGACACATCCAGCGCCGAAGTCGGCTCGTCGCAGACAATGAACTCCGGGCGTGACGACAGGGCGCGGGCAATGGCGATGCGCTGGCGCTGCCCGCCCGAGAATTCATGCGGGAACTTGCCGGCATCGGCCGCCGTCAGACGGACCACATCCAGAAGCCGCGCCACCTCCCGCGTGACCTCGGCGCCGCGCAGCAGGCCGAAGGTGCGGATCGGCTCGGCAATGATGTCGCCGACATGCCAGCGCGGGTTGAGGCTGGCGAACGGATCCTGAAAGATCATCTGTATCCGCTTGCGCATGGCCTGCGCGCGGGCTGCATCCGAGACATCGAAGGGCTGGCCGTCGATCTCGATACTGCCGGCGCTGGGGGTCAGCAGACCGACGATCATCTTGGCGATGGTCGACTTGCCGGACCCGGATTCGCCCACCAGCGCAAAGGTCTCGCCTTTGCGGATGTCGAAGCTGACATCGGCGGCGGCGGTCAGGAACTGACGGTCCAGACGTTCGAACAGGCGGTTGAGCCACGGTTTGGAAACATCGAAGCGCCGGGTCAGGCCGGTAACGCGGAGAAAGGGGTCAGCCATGGCGCGGCTCCTCCTCTGCGCGCCAGCAGGCGGCGGCGTGGCGGTCGGCGATGACGCGCAGGTCCGGCTGTTCGCTGCGGCAGCGATCAATCACCATCTCACAACGCGGATTGAAGGCGCAGCCGGTCGGAATGGCATTGAGGCGGGGCATGGCACCGGGGATCTGCACCAGCCGGTCCGAGGTCTGCGTCAGGGTCGGGATCGAGCCCATCAGCCCGCGCGTATAGGGGTGGCGGGCGCGCAGGATCACATCGCGCACCGGCCCCACCTCGGCCATGCGACCGGCATAGAGAACGGCGACCCGGTCGGCGGTTTCCGCGATCACGCCCATGTCATGCGTTATCAGCATGACCGCAGCCCCCCGTTCGGCGCAGATTTCCTTCAGCACGTCGATGATCTGCGCCTGCACCGAGACATCCAGCGCGGTGGTGGGTTCATCGGCGATGACCAGTTCGGGTTCGGCGGCAAGGGCGAGCGAGATCACCACGCGCTGACGCATCCCGCCCGAGAAGTGATGCGGATAGTCGTCGATCCGGCGGGCGGCGGCGGGGATGCCGACACGGTCCAGCAGGCCGATCGCCCGCAGGCGGGCCTCCCTTTCGGTCAGGTCGAGATGGGTGCGAATCGTCTCGATCAGTTGCTGCGCGACGGTGTAGAGCGGGTTGAGGCTGGTCAGCGGATCCTGGAACACCATGCCGATCCGCTTGCCGCGGATCCGGCGCAGGGACTCGGGCGGCAGATTGTCGATGCGCTCGCCGCGCAGGCGGATCTCGCCGCCGGCGATGCGGCCGGGGGGCTCGATCAGCCCGATGATCGCCGCACCGGTGATCGACTTTCCGGCCCCGGATTCGCCCACCATGCCCAGAACCTCGCCGGGGGCGATGTCGAAGGACACGCGGTCAAGCGCGCGCAGGGTGCCGCGCCGGGTGGGAAACTCGACAACCAGATCACGGACGGACAGCAGGGGATCTGTCATTTTATCCTGCCCAAAGCATGCTCCCGAAAGTTTTCTGAAAAACTCTTGCAGATATTCCGCCAACGAACCACTTGGTTAAATTGCAAACTAAATGGTTTTCCGTTGAGCTTTAGTTCCTGCCCATGAGCAATTTTATTCCTAATCTGGTTGAGCGCATCGAGGTTGGAACGCAGTTTGGCGTTGCTTTGCGCCTTCCATGACAGCCCATCCAATACATCGTCGATCCCGAGTCTTCTGAACAGTGTGACGATGTTCGACGGACTTGGGTTCCCCCAATTTCTCCAAGTGGCTAGATAGTTGTCGATTTTTTTGTCTGTGAACTCATGTCCGAATGCTTTTTTTGAACATTCCATGAATATTTCACCAACAAATGCTTGAAGAGTTGCAGATAAAAACACCACTGTTGCTCTGTTTAAGGCCGCGCCTTCTAGATCTTTATCAGTTAGCTTTCTTGGTTTTCCTTTGCCGCCACCATGCAGCGTTTTTCTTGCCTTGATTACCTCATCAACAGCCGAAAGATTTAGTTCTGCCAAGGTCGTTCTCCTTTATCTTAGCCTCGGGTTCAGCGCATCGCGCAGCCAGTCGCCCAGCAGATTGACCGCCAGCGCCAGCGCCAGCAAGGTCAGGGCCGGAAACAGCAGGATCCACCATTCGCCCGAAAACAGATATTGCTGCCCGATGCGGATCAGCGTGCCGAGGCTGGGCTGGGTCGGTGGCACCCCGACCCCCAGGAACGAGAGTGTCGCCTCGGCGATGATCGCGAGCGCCACGCCGATCGTCGCGATGACCAGCACCGGCCCCATGACATTGGGCAGGATATGCCGCACCAGAATGCGCACCGGGTTGACACCGATCACCCGCGCGGCCTGCACATATTCCTTGCCTTTCTCCACCATGGTCGCGCCGCGCACGACGCGGGCGAACTGCACCCAGTCGCTCAGCCCGATGGCGATGATCAGCACCCATATGGCCATGGTTTCCCGTTGCGAGGGCGGGATGATCCCGCGCGCCACGCCAAAGATCAGCAAGGCGATGAGGATTGACGGAAAGGACAGTTGCACATCGGCGACGCGCATCAGGACGGCATCGACCCAGCCACCGCGATAGCCCGCCACCAGCCCCGCCGTGATGCCCAGAACCATCGCGAACAGCACCGCCGACACCCCCACGAACAGCGAGATCCGCGCGCCATAGAGGATTGTCGAGAACACATCGCGACCCTGATTGTCAGTGCCCAGCAGATAGGAATTTCCGGTAAAGGCATTCTCCTGCATCGGCGGCGTGAAGCCGTCCATGAGGTTGAGGCTGGAGGGATCATAAGGATTGGTCGGCGCGATCAGGGGCGCAAAGACCGCCCCCAGCACGATGATGAGCGCGACGAGACCCGACAGGATCGCCACAGGCGAATGGCGGAAGGACCAGGCAACGTCGCTGTCCCACAGGCGGGACAGACGACCGGGGATCTTGGTTTCGGAACCGGGATCGGTCATGCGGCGGACCTCAATGCCGCGCGCCGCCGCGCTCGACGCGCAGACGGGGATCGACGGCGAAATAAAGCAGATCGACGATCAGGTTGATGATGACGAAGATCACTGCGATCAGCACCAGATAGGCCGACATCACCGGAACATCGACCGCCCGGACCGAATTGATGAACAACGCCCCCACGCCCGGCCATTGGAAAACGGTTTCGGTAATGATGGCAAAGGCGATGATGGACCCCAGTTGCAACCCGGTTATGGTGATCACCGGGACCAGCGTATTCTTCAGCGCATGGCCGAAATTGACCGCCCGGTTGGTCAGGCCGCGGGCGCGGGCGAATTTGATGTAATCGGTGCGCAGCACTTCCAGCATCTCGGCGCGCACAAGGCGCATGATGAGGGTCATCTGATAGAGGCCCAGCGTGATCGCCGGAAGGATCAGCGACATCCGGCCGGAATGGGTGAGAAAACCGGTCTGCCACCCGCCGGGCAGCGTGACGGTATCACCGCGACCGAAGGATGGCAGCCATTGCAGCTCGACCGCAAAGACCCAGATCAGCAGAACCCCGATCAGGAATGTCGGCAGTGACACGCCCAGCAGCGACACTGTCATGATCGCCCCCGACAGAACGCCGCGCCGCCGGAGTGCCGTGTAGACACCGGCAGAAACCCCCAGCACAAAGGCGGCCAGACCGGAGACAAGCGCCAGTTCCAGCGTGGCGGGCAGGCGTTGCAGGATCAACTCCATCACCGGCTGTTGCAGGCGGTAGGAGATGCCGAACTCACCCTGCGCCGCATTGCCGACAAAGCGCGCGAACTGGATCAGGAAGGCATCGTTCAGGCCCAGAGAGTCCCGCAGGATCTCGCGGTCTGCAATCGAGGTTTCCTGCCCGACCATCGCATAAATGGGGTCGCCCACATAGCGGAACAGGGCAAAGGACACCAGCGAGACCACCAGCATCACAAGGAGGGATTGCACGATCCGCTGGAATATATAGGCGAGCATGGCGAGGTGCCCCTGGCTGTCAGGCTGGGAAAGGAGCGGCCCACGGGGCTTTCGCCGTGGGCCGCAGGTCTGACCGCAGGGTCAGTTGCCGAACGTCACCGTCGCCATATGTGGTTGGTTCTCGGGGTGGACTTCGAGGTTGATGCCGTCGCGCATGGCATAGGCCAGAAGCTGGTTATGCACGTTCAGGAAGACGCGGTCCTCCATGACCTTGTCCCAGATCTCGGCGACGAGCGCGTTGCGGGCGTCAAGGTCGGTCATCGTGGCCAGCGCCTCGATCTGCGCATCGAGTTCGGCATTGGCATAGCGGGCGCCGTTGTAGCTGCCGAAACCTTCCTCGCGGGTATGAACGAGGAAGTTGAACACATAGGCCGAATCAAAGGTCGGAACGCCCCAGCCGAGCAGGTAGAAATCGGTCTCCCAACGCTCGATCAGCGGGAAGTGGAGCGAACGGGTCTGCGAAACCAGATTGGCGTTGATCCCGGCCCGGCCAAGCATGCCGACAAAGGCCTGACAGATCGCCTCGTCGTTCAGGTAGCGGTCATTGGGGCAATGCAGGTCGACCAAGAAACCGTCCGGATAGACGCTGCGCACCAGTTCGTTCGCCCGGGCGTAATCCGGTGCGGAGTAGGCGTGCAGGTCTTCGCGCCAGCCATTCACGAAGGGCGGCAGCGGCGCTGCCGAAGGCTGCGACTGGCCGCGCATCACGACCTGCTGGATCGCGTCGCGGTCCAGCGTGAGCGCCATCGCCTCGCGCACTTCAGGGTGCGAGAAGGGGTTGTCCTCGACATTGGCCGATGCCAGACGCGGCGAGGTCTGGTCATAGCTGAAGAAGATGTTGCGGTTCTCGGGGCCGGTCACGACGCGCAGGCCGCTGGTCGCTTCGAGTCGCGCGATGTCCTGCACCGGCACGTCCTGAACGACATCGACCTCGCCCGACAGCAGGGCCGCGACCCGCGTGGCCGCCTCGGCGATGGGCGTGTAGATGATCTCGGTCACTTGTGGCGCTTCGGCCCAATGGCCTTCGAACTGCGCCAGAACCGTGCGCACTTCGGGATCGCGCGAGACGAGGCGATAGGGGCCGGTGCCGTTGGCATTGCGCACGGCGTGGTTTTCCTCGCCAGCCGCGAAATTCTGCGGCGCGACCACATTGTTGGCCTCGGCCCAGCCGGAATCCATGATGAAGAAGTTTGTCAGGTTCTGCACATAGAGCGGTGACGGCCCGTTCATCTGGATATGAACGGTATGATCGTCGATCGCCGTGGCCCCGGTGACCGCCCCGTGAAGGGCGCGGAAGCCCGAGCTTTCGTGGCGGACGCGCTCCATCGAAAAGACGACATCCTCGGCGGTGAAGGCGCTGCCGTCATGGAAAGTCACGCCTTCGCGCAGCTTCAGAACCCAGATCGTCGGGTCATCGGCATGGATGGACCATTCGACCGCAAGACGCGGTTGCAGCGAGCCATCGGTGGCCCGGCCGACAAGCGTTTCATAGACGTGGTGCAGCAGGGTCGAGGTCGGTCCCTCGTTCTGGCTGTGCGGGTCCAGCGTCAGCGCATCGGCGACACGCGCCCAGCGCAGCGTTTCGGCACTGGCCGCGCCTGCCGAAAGCGCCAGCGCCAGCGCCGAGGCCGACAAGGCGCGACGTGATGATTTCTGCAATATGGTCATGGTTCGACTCCCTTTGAATGTCCCCGTTTTTCCGGCATGTCCTGCCTGCGGCGACTGGTGCTTTTACTACTTGGTAAAAGACCCATGACACCGGGTCAATCCTGCCAGATGTCCGGCCCCGAGTTTCCGCAGCGGCACCGACCGCGTCAACCGGGGGCGGGCCTTCCCGCGGCAGCGGGGAGCCGCAGGTGGCCAGGGCCTGTCCCGGGCTGCGGCGCAGCACCTCGGCGGGTGGCGTCTGCGTCAGGCTGGCTCTCCTGATCAGGTCAGGAAACAGTTGGATCGGCGGTTTTCCGGGGTGAAGCCTCGACCGGCCAGATCCCGCGCGCCCCGTCAGGGGCCGGAGGGCAATGGCTGCATTATTCCCACCAGGGATCGATGGCCGCGATGTCCTCATCGCTCCATCCGAAATGATGGGCGAGTTCGTGGATCAGAACATGGGTCACAATTTCGGCCAGCGAGACATTGCCCCGGTCCAGCCATTCATCAAGGACAGGTCGGCGAAAGAGCCAGATCGTGTCGGGCTGGGCAGGCTGGTCCATCACGGATTTCTCGGTAAGCGGGATACCCTCGTAAAGCCCGGTCAATTCGAACGGATCGTCAATCTGCATCGCCTCCAGAATCTCGTCGGAGGCGAAATCCTCGATCCGAAGCGCAACCTGCACCGCGGCGCTGCGCCACGGTTCGGGCAGGGCGGTGACCGCGCCATGGGCGAGCCGTTCGATCATTTCCAGATCCGGGGCGAAGGCATTTTCGGGCAGTTGCGTCATGGCGCGACATTAGGCGCGGGCCGGGCGGGCGTCCAGCGGGCACGATATGGACAATTCAGCCCCGCTGTGACAGATCGGCGGGGTTCAGGAGAACCCATATGTCCCAGACCGTCACCCGTTTCGCCCCCTCGCCCACCGGCTATATCCATGTCGGCAATCTGCGCACCGCGCTGATGAACTGGATGATTGCCCGCAAGGCGGGTGGCACCTTCATCCTGCGGCTGGATGACACCGATCAGGAACGCTCAAGGCAGGAATATGCCGACGCGATCATGGAAGATCTGGACTGGCTGGGCCTGACATGGGACCGGGTAGAACGGCAATCGGCGCGGCTGGAGCGCTACGGCGAGGCGGCGCAGGCGCTGCGCGCGGCGGGTCGGTTCTATGAATGTTTCGAGAGCCCGACCGATCTGGACCTCAAGCGCAAGAAGCTGCTGAACATGGGCAAGCCCCCGGTCTATGACCGCGCGGCATTGGCGCTGACAGAGGCCGAGCGGGACCGGCTGCGCGAAAAGACGCCCGGATACTGGCGTTTCCTGCTGGAGCAGGAGCGGATCGAGTGGACGGACGGCATCCTCGGCCCGGTGTCGATCGATGCGGCCTCTGTGTCGGACCCGGTGCTGGTGCGCGGCGACGGGCAGGTGCTTTATACCTTCGCCTCTTCGGTCGATGACATCGACATGGGGGTGACGCATATCGTGCGGGGCGCGGACCATGTGACCAATACCGCGACGCAGATCCAGATCATGCAGGCGATGGGCGGCACGCCGCCAGAATTCGCGCATCATAGCCTGCTGACCGGTCCGCAGGGCGAGGCGCTGTCGAAACGTCTGGGCACCCTGTCCCTGCGCGATCTGCGCGCGCGGGGGGTGGAGCCGATGGCGCTGTTGTCGCTGATGGCGCGGCTGGGGTCGTCGAGGCCCGTGGAACTGGCGGCGAGCCACGCAGATCTGATCGAAGGGTTCGAGCCGGGCAGTTTCGGGGCAGCACCCACCAAATTCGATGCCGAGGATCTGTTCCCGCTGACCCGGACACATGTGCAGGGCCTGCCGTTTGCAGCGGTGGCCGAGCGGATTGCGGGCCTTGGTGTGCCCGAGGCCCTGGCCGAAGGCTTCTGGCGCGTGGCGCGCGAGAACATCACCGTGCTGGCCGATCTGGAGGGTTGGTGGCAGCTTTTCCGCGACGGGGCGGAACCGATGGTGGACGAGGAGGACCGGGAGTTCATCGTGCAGGCCATGGATCTGTTGCCGCCGCAGCCCTGGGGGCCAGACACATGGGGCCAGTGGACCGCCGCCGTGAAGGAGGCGACCGGGCGCAAGGGCAAGGGCCTATTCATGCCGCTGCGCAAGGCCTTGACCGGGCAGGCGCATGGGCCGGAAATGGCCGATGTTATGCCGCTGATGCAACGGGTGCGCGCGAAGGGCTGACCGGGAAAGGGGGCTGTCGGCCCCCTCTTGGCCCCTTGCGGGGCCAATTCACCCCCGAGGATATTTCCGGACAGAAAAAGGGCAGAGGCGGTAGGGCCTGAGGTTGCAGGACAGGCCGAAGGGGGGTGGATGGCGAACGTGGAACAGCGCGCGGCCTTTCTGGAGGGCAATCTCTTTCGCCATGTTGCGGTGATGTCGCTGACCTCGTCTCTGGGGTTGATGGCGGTGTTTCTGGTCGATTTCGTCGACATGATCTTCATCGCCATGCTGGGACAGGCGGAACTGGCTGCGGCGATCGGCTATGCCGGGGCGATCCTGTTTTTCACCACGTCTTTCGGGATCGGCATGGGGATTGCGGCGGGCGCGCTGGTGGCGCGCGCGCTGGGCGCGGGGGAGCGGGATCTGGCACGCCAGCGCGCGACACATGCGATGATCCATGGCATCGGGTTCGGTATCCTGTTTGCAGCGCTTGTCTGGTCGCAGCTCGGGGTTCTGGTCGGCCTGTTGGGCGCGCAGGGGGAAACCGCGCGGCTCGCGGTGCATTTCCTGTCGATCATCGTGCCCTCATTGCCCTTTCTGATGGTGGCGATGATCGGAGGCGCGATCCTGCGGGCGCATGGGGCGGCGCGGCGCGCGATGATGACGACGATCTGGGGGGGCGCGGTCAATGCGGTGCTGGACCCGATCCTGATCTTCGGGCTGGATCTGCAACTGACCGGGGCGGCGCTGGCGAGTGTGGCCGCACGGCTCACCATGGCGGTGATCGCGGTGGAGGCGATCCGGCGGCATCATGGCGGGTTTGACCGGCCCAGCCTTGCCGGGCTGCGCGCCGATCTGCCGCCGGTCTGGGCCATCGCCTTTCCCGCCATCCTGACGCAGATCGCGACCCCGGTGGGCCAGGCCTTCGTGACGCGGGCCATGGCCGATTTCGGCGAGGCGGCGGTGGCGGGGATGGCGATTGTGGGGCGGCTGATGCCGGTGGCCTTCGGCACGATCTTTGCGCTGTCGGGGGCCATCGGGCCGATCATCGGGCAGAATTTCGGGGCCGGGCAGATGGACCGGGTGCGGCGGGCCTTTCTGGATGCGATGCTGTTCTGCGCATTGGTGGTGGGGGTCATGTCGGCGCTGCTGTTTGTGTTGCGCGGGCCGATTGCGGATCTGTTCCGCGCCGAGGGCGTGACGCGGGAACTGGTTTACCTCTTCTGCGGGCCGCTGGCCTTGATGGTGTTTTTCAACGGGGTGATCTTTGTCGCCAATGCGGCCTGCAACAATCTGGGGCGGCCGTTCCAGTCCACGCTGGTCAACTGGGGACGGCACACATTGGGCACGGTGCCGTTCGTGCTGGTCTTTGCCGCACAGATGGGGGCGCCGGGGGTGTTGATCGGGCAGGCGGTTGGCGGCGTGATCTTTGCGGGCATCGCAGTCTGGCAGGCATGGCGCGCGATGGTGGCCCCGCGCCCGCCCGACAAGGACGGGTTCGCGCGCGAAGGGCGGCTGATGGCGCTGATGCGGTTCAGGCGCTGAGGCGCGGCGAGCCGAGTTCTGCGAGGGCTGCATCGACCATGGCCCGTTCTGTGGCCGACAGCGGTTGCGCGCGGGGATAGCGCGGGGCCGTGCGGTCGTCGAGGATGGGGGCGGTCCAGCCTGTTGTCGTGGCGAAGAACTCCGCCACGCCCTGCTGGCCGAATTCGCGCAAAAACCCCTGCACCACGACATCGAGATAGCTGAGAAGGATGGGATGTGCGGGCACCGGGGCGCGGGCGTCGGATTCCGGCACGGCATAGACCTGCACCGGAAGGGTGGGGCCGGTCAGGGGAAGGGCGGTGACGCTGTGCCGGGCATAGGCGAATTCGCGGGCATCGAGTGCGGTCCAGTCCTGCCCCGGCACCTCGGCCACCAGCCCCGCGATGGTGCAGCCCGCATCGGGGCGCACCGACAGGAAGGCCAGATCGCGCGCTTGCGTATGGACCCAGACCCGCCGCCAGCCGGAGAGATGGGCGCGCCGCGCGGCCGGGTAGTCATGCGTGGCGCGGTTCACGAGGCTGCCATAGCCGAAGAAGTGGCGGGGCGGGGGTGCGGTCGGGCTGCTGGGCGGCATGTCGGGATCATGGCCTCGGGTGTCGGTCGGTCGCTTTGCGCTTGCCAGCCTGCGGATCGGCGGGCTAGATCGTCGCTGCAGGATCGGGAGAATCCGGGCCGGGTGCAAGCCCGATCCGGTGCCGAAGGAGCAACCGCCCCGGTAAACTCTCAGGCGCAAGGGACCGTTCCTGCTGACAGACTCTGGAGAGTGGCGTTCGCGCCCGCCGAAGGGATAACGATCTCAGGCGTCCGAAGGTCCGGCAACGGGTCTGGGCAGGGACAGAGGGGGCATCGACAGGCGGGATTGTCCTGCCGGTCTGGTGCCGGACTGTCCGGCGAGGCGAAGGGGGGCCGCATGGCCGATCTGAAACGGACCTGTCTTTACGACCTGCACCTGGAGCTTGGCGCGAAACTCGTGCCCTTCGCGGGGTATATGATGCCGGTGCAATATCCGATGGGCGTGCTTTCGGAACATCTGCACACGCGCGCCAAAGCGGGGCTGTTCGATGTCAGCCATATGGGGCAGGTGATCCTGCGCCCGAAGGGTAACATGGCGGATCTTGTGGCGGGGTTCGAGGCGCTGATGCCGGTGGCGGTGGAGGGGCTCGCCGAGGGGCGGCAGCGCTATGGGCTCTTCACCAATGACCGGGGCGGGATCCTTGACGACCTGATGTTCGCCAATCGGGGCGATCATCTGTTCGTGGTGGTCAACGCCGCCTGCAAGGAGGCCGACATTGCCCATATGACCACGCATCTGGGTGCGGTGGCAGAGGTTCAGCCGGTGACGGACCGCGCCTTGATGGCCTTGCAGGGGCCAGAGGCGGAGGCCATGCTGGCGGTGTTCGTGCCGGATGTGGCGGCGATGCGCTTCATGGATGTGATCTCGGTCGACACGGTTTATGGGGCGATGTGGATTTCCCGATCGGGCTATACCGGCGAGGACGGATTCGAGATTTCGGTGCCCGAGGTCTCGGCCCCCGATTTTGCCCGGGCGCTGCTGGCGCGCGACGGCGTGGCCCCCATCGGGCTGGGCGCGCGGGACAGCCTGCGGCTGGAGGCGGGGTTGTGCCTTTATGGCCATGACATCGACGAACACACGACGCCGGTCGCGGCGGGGCTGACCTGGGCGATCCAGAAGGCACGCCGGGCGGGTGGCGCGCGCGCGGGCGGGTTTCCCGGGGCCGAGCGCATCCTGTCGGAACTGGCCGAAGGACCGCCGGCGCTGCGCGTCGGGTTTCGCCCCGAGGGCCGGGCGCCGATGCGCGAGGGCACCGTGATCTGGGATGCGCCCGAAGGCGGGCGCAATATCGGCGGTGTGACCTCGGGCGGGTTCGGCCCCTCGGTCGAGGCCCCGATTGCCATGGGCTATGTGCCCCGCGATGGTGCCGAACCCGGCACAAGGCTGTGGGGGGAGGTGCGCGGCAAGCGCCTGCCTGTCACGGTTTGCGAGCTTCCTTTCCGTCCATCCACCTACAAGCGCTGAGGAGCGTTGAAGATGAAATACACCGAAGATCATGAATGGCTGCGCGTCGAATCCACCCCGGATGGCGATATCGTCGTTGTCGGCATCACCGAACATGCGGCGACGCAACTCGGCGATGTCGTGTTCGTCGAACTGCCCGAGGTGGAAACCATGGTGGCCACCGGCGACGAGGTCGTGGTGATCGAGAGCGTCAAGGCGGCGTCAGACATTCTTGCTCCGGTGGATGGGGAAATCGTCGAAGTGAACTCGAAACTGGCCGACAAGCCGGGGCTGGTGAATGACGACCCCACGGGGGATGCGTGGTTTTTCAAGCTGAAGGTGGACGACCTGAGTGTTCTCGATGCTTTCATGGACGAGGACGACTACAACGATCTGATCGGCTGATCGCCGGTTCGGCCCAAGCGCCGGGGGGCCAGCCCCCCGGACCCCCCGGGATATTTGGGGACAGAAAAAGGGGTGAGAGCGCCGCGTTTCTGTCCGGAAGGTGAGCGACATGAGTTTCACGCCGAGCGACTACAACACCTATGATTTTGCGAACCGCCGCCATATCGGGCCTTCGCCGGGCGAGATGGACGAGATGCTGGCCGCTGTGGGGGCCGCCGATCTGGAGGCGCTGGTGAGCGAGACCGTGCCCGCCTCGATCCGGCAGGCGCGGGCCCTGTCCTGGGCGCCGCTGGCGGAGCATGAATTGCTGGCGCGGATGCGCGAGGTGGCGGGCCGGAACCGGGTGATGACCAGCCTGATCGGGCAGGGCTATTACGGCACGGTGACGCCGCCCGCGATCCAGCGCAACATTCTGGAAAACCCTGCGTGGTATACGGCCTACACGCCCTATCAGCCCGAGATCGCGCAGGGGCGGCTGGAGGCCTTGCTGAACTATCAGACCATGGTGGCCGATCTGACCGGGTTGCCGGTGGCCAATGCGAGCCTGCTGGACGAGGCAACGGCGGCGGCGGAAGCCATGACCATGGCCGAGCGCAGCGCGAAGTCGAAGGCGCGGGCATTTTTCGTGGACCGCTTCTGCCATCCGCAGACGATTGCCGTGATCCGCACGAGGGCGCAGCCTCTGGGGATCGAGATCATCGAGGATGTGGTGGAGAATCTCGACGCGGCAAAAGTGTTCGGGGCGATTTTCCAGTATCCCGGCAGCTATGGCCATGTGCGCGATTTCAGCGAGCAGATCGCGGCGCTGCATGCGGCAAAGGCGATTGCCGTGGTGGCGACGGATCTGCTGGCGTTGTGTTTGCTGAAGGAACCCGGCGCGATGGGGGCCGATATTGCCGTGGGATCGAGCCAGAGGTTCGGCGTGCCGATGGGCTATGGCGGGCCGCATGCCGCCTTCATGGCCTGCCGGGATGATCTGAAACGGGCGATGCCGGGGCGGATTGTGGGGGTCAGCATCGACGCGCGGGGGAACAAGGCCTACCGGCTGGCGCTCCAGACCCGCGAACAGCATATCCGGCGCGAAAAGGCGACCTCCAATGTCTGCACGGCGCAGGCGCTTTTGGCCGTGATGGCGGGGTTCTATGCGGTGTTCCACGGTCCCAAGGGCCTGCGTGCGATTGCCGAGCGGGTTCATTTCCTGACCAACCGGCTGGCGCGGGCCTTGAAGGCGGCAGGGGCGAAGGTCTCGCCCAAGGCGTTTTTCGACACGATCACCGTGGAGGTGGGCGTGGGGCAGGCGGGGATTCTGGCCGCGGCCCGGGCCGAAGGGTTGAATTTCCGCAAGATCGGCATGGACCGCGTGGGCATCAGCCTTGACGAGACGACGGATGAACGGGTGCTGGTGCGGGTGCTGCGCGCCTTCGGGATCGAGGGCGTGCCGCCGCATCGCGCGACGCTCGGGTTCCCCGAGGTGATGCTGCGCGAAAGCGACTACCTGACCCATCCGGTGTTCCACATGAACCGCGCGGAATCGGAAATGATGCGCTACATGCGCCGTCTTTCGGACCGTGACCTTGCGCTGGACCGGGCGATGATCCCGCTGGGATCCTGCACGATGAAGCTGAACGCGGCGGCCGAGATGATGCCGATCACCTGGCCGGAATTTGGCAGTCTGCACCCTTTCGTGCCCGCCGATCAGGCGGCGGGCTATGGCGAGGCGATTGCGGACCTGACCGAAAAGCTGTGCGAGATCACTGGCTATGACGCCTTTTCCATGCAGCCCAATTCCGGTGCGCAAGGCGAATATGCGGGACTTCTGACCATTCAGGCCTATCACCGTGCGCAGGGGCAGGGGGAGCGGGACATCTGCCTGATCCCGGTTTCCGCGCATGGCACCAACCCGGCTTCGGCGCAGATGTGCGGGATGAAGGTGGTCGTCGTGAAATCCGCTCCCAATGGCGATGTGGATCTGGATGATTTCCGCGCCAAGGCGGCGGCAGCGGGCGACCGGCTCGCGGCCTGCATGATCACCTATCCCTCGACCCATGGGGTGTTCGAGGAAACCGTGCGCGAGGTCTGCCAGATCACCCATGACCATGGCGGGCAGGTCTATATCGACGGGGCGAACATGAACGCACTGGTGGGGCTGGTGAAGCCCGGCGAGATCGGCGGTGATGTCAGCCATTTGAACCTGCACAAGACCTTTGCAATCCCTCATGGCGGCGGTGGGCCCGGCATGGGGCCGATCGGGGTGCGCGCGCATCTGGCGCCGCATCTGCCCGGCCATCCGCAGACGGGGGGGGAGGGCGCGGTGAGTGCGGCGCCCTTGGGGTCGGCCTCCATCCTGCTGATTTCATGGGCCTATTGCCTGATGATGGGGGGCGAGGGGCTGACGCAGGCGACGCGGGTGGCGATCCTCAATGCCAATTACATCGCGGCGCGGCTCAAGGGGGCCTATCCGATCCTTTTCATGGGCAACAAGGGGAGGGTGGCGCATGAGTGCATCCTTGATACGCGGCCCTTTGCCGAAGCCGGCGTGACCGTGGATGACATCGCCAAGCGGCTGATCGACAACGGCTTCCACGCGCCCACGATGAGCTGGCCCGTCGCGGGCACCTTGATGGTGGAGCCGACCGAATCCGAGACCAAGGCCGAAATCGACCGCTTCATCACCGCGCTTCTGGCCATCCGGGACGAGATCGCGGCGGTGGAGGCGGGCGAGATCAGCGCCGCCGACAGCCCGCTGCGCCACGCGCCCCACACGGTCGAGGATCTGGTGGCCGACTGGGACCGCAAATATCCGCGCGAACAGGGCTGTTTTCCGCCCGGGGCCTTCCGGGTGGATAAATACTGGCCCCCCGTGGGCCGGGTGGACAATGTGCATGGTGACCGCAACCTGATCTGCATCTGCCCGCCGGTCGAAAGCTATGCCGAGGCGGCGGAATAGGCTGTGATCCCGCCCCTTGTTCGCGATATGGGCGGGGGCGGGCCTGAGCCAGTGGCGCGCGGCGTGACCCATGGCAGCGGGCCGGATGCCGCCGCGCCCCTGCCCGGAACGGAGCCCTGAGGCCCCATGCCGCTGCCCTTTGATCTGACCGTCCCGGCGGCGCTCTGGATGCTGGCCGTGCTGTTCGGGGCGGCTTTCGTGCGGGGCTATTCGGGCTTCGGCTTTGCCGCGCTGGTGGTGTCGGGGGCGGCGCTGGTCACCGATCCCTTGCATTTTGTCCCGGTCGTGCTGATCGTCGATATCTTCCTGACCGGCGCGCAACTGCGGTCGATCCGGGGGCGCATCGACTGGCGGCGGGTTGGGTTCCTGTTTGCCGGGGCTTTGGCGGGGGTGCCGGTGGGGCTGTGGCTGCTGGGCCTTGTGACGCCCGACGCGGCGCGGATGGCAATTGCGCTCTTCGTGCTGGCCACCTGCCTGATGCTCTGGCGCGGCTGGACGATCTCCCGCCCGATGGGCGGGGTGGCCCATGCAGGTGCCGGGGTGGTGTCGGGGCTGGCCAATGCCGCCGCTGTAGGCGGCTTGCCGGTGGCGCTGTTCTTTGCCGCGCAGGGCGTTCCGGCGGCGACCTTCCGGGCCACGCTGATCGTCTATTTCACCTGTCTTGACCTCTGGACCGTGCCCCTGATGGCCGCGCATGGGATGATCGGGGCGGACACGCTGGCCGCCTCGGCGCTTGCGATGCCGGTTCTGTTGCTGGGGGTCTGGCTGGGCGGGCGGCAGTTCCTGCGCTCTGATCCTGCCGATTTCCGCCGCTTCGCGATCCTGCTTCTGGCCGGGCTGTCGATTGCCGGGCTTGTGAAATCCGCGATCTGACAGCACTCTGCCCTGAAGGAATGGGAGGGTTGCCTTGCTGCTGGTGGTGAATTCGGGATCATCCTCGATCAAGCTCGCGCTGTTCGACGGCGCGCAGCAGGTGCTGGACGCACAGGCGTCGGAAATTGGCGGCGCGTCACGGTTGCGCATCGGCGGGGCGGATCGGACCCTGCCATTGGCCGATCACCGAAGCGCCCTTGCAGCCCTTCTGACGGCGATGGAGGCTGCTGGCCACCCGGTCGGGCGGATCCATGCCGCAGCACACCGCGTGGTGCATGGCGGGGCGGGGCTGACGCGCGCCTGCCGGGTGACACCTGCCGTGCTGGACGCGATCCGCGCCTGCCTGCCGCTCGCGCCCTTGCACAACCCCGCCAATCTGGCGGGGATCGAGGCGCTGGCCGTCCTGCTGCCCGACCTGCCGCAATATGCCAGTTTCGACACCGCCTTCCACGCCACCATGCCCGAACTTGCCACCCGCTATGCCCTGCCACCCGAGGCGGAGGCGATGGGGCTGCGCCGCTACGGCTTTCACGGCCTGTCCTATGCCAGCATCGCCGAACGCCTGCCGGGGCTGCTGGGGGGGATGCCGGCCCGGGTGCTGGCCTATCACCTTGGCAACGGGGCCTCGGCCTGTGCGATGCTCGATGGCCGGTCGGTCGCGACCTCGATGGGCTACAGCCCCGTTGACGGGCTGACCATGGGCACGCGCACCGGCAGTATCGACCCGACCGCTGTGCTGCGGCTGGCCGAGGCGCATGGGATTGAAGGGGCGGAGCGGATGCTGAACCGCGCCTCTGGCCTGTTGGGGCTGGGGGGCCATTCCGACATGCGGGCCCTTCTGGCCGACCCTTCGCCCCGCGCAGGCTTTGCCGTGACGCATTTCATCCGCTCTGCCGTGACGCATGGCGGCGCGCTGATGGCGGCGATGGGGGGGCTCGATGCGGTGGTGTTCACCGGGGGCATTGGCGAAAACGCAACGCCGGTTCGGGCGGGTATTCTGGACGGGCTGGCATGGGCGGGCGTGGCCTATGACAAGGCTGCAAACGATGCCGGGGCCGAACGGCTGCAGCCGCAGGGCGCGCGCCTTCCTGTTCTGATCCTGCTGGCCGAGGAGGAGGCGCAGATCGCCGCCGAGGCCCGCGCCCTGATGGAGGCGGGCGCATGACCCAGCCCATCCTGAACCTGTCGCCCCCTGTGTCGGACGAGATCCGACAGACCACCTGCTACATGTGCGCCTGCCGCTGCGGCATCAATGTGCATCTGACCTCCGGCAAGGTCAGCTATGTCGAGGGCAACCGGGCGCATCCCGTGAACAAGGGGGTTCTCTGCGCCAAGGGGGCGAGCGGCATCCGCCAGATCACCGCGCCCTCGCGCCTGTCGCAGCCCCTGCGCCGGGTGGGGCCGCGCGGGTCCGGGGCCTTCGAGCCGATCAGTTGGGAGGAGGCGCTGGCGCTGGCGGTCGAATGGATGGCGCCCCTGCGCGAAACCGCGCCCGAAAAGCTCGCCTTCTTCACCGGGCGCGACCAGAGCCAGAGCCTGACGAGCTTCTGGGCGCAGAATTTCGGCACGCCGAATTATGCCGCCCATGGCGGGTTCTGTTCGGTCAACATGGCGGCGGCGGGGATCTACACCATCGGCGGGGCCTTCTGGGAATTCGGCCAGCCCGACTGGGACCACACGCGGCTGTTCATCCTGTTCGGCGTGGCCGAGGACCATGACAGCAACCCGATCAAGATCGGGCTGGGGCGGCTCAAGGCGCGCGGCGCGCGGGTGGTCGGGGTCAATCCGGTGCGGTCAGGCTATAACGCTGTGGCGGATGACTGGTATGGCATCACGCCGGGCACGGATGGGCTGTTGATCCTGTCGCTGATCCATTGCCTGCTGGAGGCGGGCAAGGTCGATCTGGCTTACCTTGCGCGCTTCACCAATGCGCCTTGCCTCGTCGGGCCGGACGGGTTGTTCCTGCGGGATGCGGACGACAAACCGCTGGTTGTCTCACAGGGTGCTGCGGTGCCCTTCGACACTCCCGGCATCGCCCCCGATCTGGGGGCCACGCATCAGGGCGCGCGCACCGTTTTTCAGCACATGGCAGAACGCTATCTTTCCCCCGACCACGCGCCCGAGGCGGTGGCCGACCGCTGTGGCATCCCAGCGTCGCGTATCCGCGCGCTGGCAGCGGAAATCGCCGATGCGGCCTTCATCCATCCGGTGACGATCCACCAGCCCTGGACCGATTTTCGCGGCGACCGGCATGAGGCGATGACCGGCCGTCCGGTCAGTTTCCACGCCATGCGCGGCATTTCCGCCCATTCCAACGGCTTCCAGACCGCGCGCGCGCTGCATCTGTTGCAGATCCTGCTGGGGGCGGTGGAAACCCCCGGCGGCTATCGCTTCAAGCCGCCCTATCCGAAACCGGCGGAGGCGCATCCCGCCCCCCATTGCAAGGTGACGCCCGGCAAACCGCTCGACGGCCCGCATCTGGGCTATCCGCGCGGCCCCGAGCATCTGTGCCTGCGCGCTGACGGCACCCCCGCCCGCATCGACAAGGCGTTTTCCTGGGAAAACCCGCTGTCAGCGCATGGCATGATGCATATGGTCATTGCCAATGCCCATGCAGGCGATCCCTACCGCATCGACACGCTGTTTCTCTATATGGCGAACATGGCGTGGAATTCCTCGATGAACACCGCCGCCGTGATGGGGATGCTGACCGACAAGGGCGCGGATGGCGAATACCGGATCCCGCGCATCATCTATTCCGATGCCTATGCGTCGGAAATGGTGGCTTATGCCGACCTGATCCTGCCCGACACCACCTATCTGGAGCGCCATGACTGCATCAGCCTTCTGGACCGCCCCATCTCCGAACCCGATGCGGCGGGCGATGCGATGCGCTGGCCGGTGGTGGAGCCTGACCGCGATGTGCGGGGCTTCCAGTCGGTGCTGATCGATCTGGGCGCGCGGCTGGGGCTGCCGGGCTTTGTGGATGCGGACGGCGCGCCACTTTACGCCGATTACGCCGATTACATCGTGAACCACCAGCGCCGCCCCGGCATCGGCCCGCTGATGGGCTGGCGCGGGGATGGCGAGGCCGAGGGGCGCGGCGATCCGAATCCCGCGCAGCTTGACCGCTATATCGAGAACGGGGCCTTCTATCAGGCGCATGTGCCGGAAGATGCGCGCTATTTCAAACCCTGGAACCGCGCCTATCAGGATTGGGCCGTGCGCACCGGGCTTTACGATGCGCCGCAGCCCTACCTTCTGTCGATCTGGTCCGAACCGATGCGCCGCTTCCAGCGCGCCGCAGAGGGCGAGGGACCGCGTCAGCCGCCAGATCACATGCGCGCGCGCTTGAAACAGGCGATGGACCCGCTTCCCTGTTGGTATCCGCCCTTTGGCGATGACGCAGCCGCCGATTATCCGCTGCATGCGCTGACGCAAAGGCCGATGGCGATGTATCATTCCTGGGGCAGCCAGAACGCCTGGCTGCGCCAGATCCACGGGCAGAACCCGCTTTATGTGCCCACAGCGGTCTGGCAGGCACAGGGCTTTGCGGATGGGGACTGGGCGCGGGTGACGTCACCCACCGGGGAAATCGTGGTGCCGGTCGCGCATATGCCTGCACTGAACCCCCATACGGTCTGGACCTGGAACGCCATCGGCAAACGCAAGGGGGCCTGGGGGCTTGACCCAGAGGCTCCCGAGGCGACGAAGGGCTTTCTGCTCAACCATCTGATCCACGAACTGCTGCCGCCCAAGGGCGACGGGCATCGCTGGTCCAATTCCGACCCGGTGACCGGGCAGGCGGCCTGGTTCGACCTGCGGGTGCGGGTGGAGAAATGCGCGCGCCCCACCGAGTCATTACCGCAATTCCCGGTGCTGCCGGATCAGGGAAGGGGGGGCGCATGACCTGCCTGCCGGGCCATACCGACAAGAAACTGGGGCTGGTGATCGACCTTGACACCTGTGTCGGCTGCCATGCCTGTGTCACGGCCTGCAAGGGCTGGAACGATCAGGGCTATGGTGCGCCTCTCTCGGATCAGGACGCCCATGGCGCGGACCCCTCGGGCACCTTTCTCAACCGGGTCCACAGCTATCAGGTCGCGCCCCCCGATGCCGCGCCCTTCACGGTGAATTTCCCCCGGTCCTGCCTGCATTGCGAGGATGCGCCTTGCGTGCCGGTCTGCCCGACGGGGGCAAGCTATAAACGCGCCGAGGATGGCATCGTGCTGGTGAACGAGGCTGCCTGCATCGGTTGCGGGCTGTGCGCCTGGGCCTGCCCCTATGGTGCGCGGGAGATGGATGCGGCGGCAGGGGTGATGAAGAAATGCACGCTCTGCGTGGACCGGATCTACAATGAAAACCTGCCCGAAGAGGACCGGGAGCCTGCCTGCGTGCGCACCTGCCCCACCGGCGCGCGGCATTTCGGCGATCTGGGCGACCCGGACAGTGCGGTGTCGCGGCTGGTGGCGGACCGGGGCGGGGTCGACCTGATGCCGGAAATGGGCACGAGGCCGGTGAACAAATACCTGCCGCCCCGTGCCAAGGACCGGGGCGGCAATGCCGCACCGCTGGCACCCATGCTGGATGTGCAGGCGGCGGGTTTTGCGGGCTGGCTTGACCGGATGCTGGGAAAGATCGGATGAACCCGGCGCCCTCGGTCATTCTGTTCACGGTGCTGTCGGGGCTTGGCTTCGGGGGCATGGTCTTTCTGGCGACGGGGTTTCTGACGCTTGCGGGCTGGCCTGCCTTTTTCGGCTGGGCCTTGGGCTACGGGCTGGCGGTGGGGGGGCTTTGCGCCTCGGCCTTCCACCTTGGCAATCCGCAGCGCGCGCTTCTGGCCTTCACGCAATGGCGGTCAAGCTGGCTGTCGCGGGAGGCCTGGGGCGCGGTGCTGGCGCTGCTGGCGCTCGCCCCCTGCGCGCTGGCCGATTGGCTGGGCTTCGGCTGGCCTTATGGCTTGCGCCTCTTGGCGGCGGCGCTGGCCCTGGGGACGGTGTTTGCAACGGCGATGATCTATACCACGATCCGCGCCGTGCCGCGCTGGCACCATTGGACGACGCCTGCGCTGTTTCTGGGCTTTGCGCTGGCGGGGGGCGCGCTTCTGACCTTGCAGGGCGGGCTGGCGGTGGCGCTGCTGGCCATCCTTGCGGTGGTGCAGGGGGCGGCCTTCGTGCTGGGGGACGGGCAGTTTGCCGCGCGGGGGGCGAGCATGGCGACCGCGACGGGGCTTTCGGGGCGGGGCGGGATGTCGGTTTTCGAAGCACCGCATACCGGGGGCAATTACCTGCTGCGCGAGATGATCCATGTCGTCGGCCGCCGCCATGCGCTGAAGCTGCGGGTGATCGCGGTGCTGGGGGCCTCGGTGCTGCCCGCGCTGTTTGTGCTGACCGGCGGGCCGCTGGCGCAGGGGCTGGCGGTGCTGTCGCATCTTGGCGGGGTGTTGGCCGCGCGCTGGCTGTTCTTTGCCGAGGCCGAGCATGTCGTGGGGCTTTACTACGGGCGGCGCGGCTGAGGGGGGAGGGCGCAGGGGGGCTGTCTGCCCCCCCTCGGATTTGGCAGGCAAATCCTCACCCCCCGAGGATATTTCCAGACAGAAAAAGCGGGCAGGTCAGGACAGAAAGACGCGCAGCGTCTCC
The DNA here is from genome assembly GCA_046295215.1 of Pseudorhodobacter sp. Classification (GTDB taxonomy): domain Bacteria; phylum Pseudomonadota; class Alphaproteobacteria; order Rhodobacterales; family Rhodobacteraceae; genus Szabonella. Next base: position 37,596 of record JBKBNP010000007.1, read on the forward strand.
TCGAACTCCCGCGGCTTTTCGGCATGAAGCCAATGACCGGCACCCGGTATCCTTGCAAAGCGCGCCGAAGGAAACAGGGCGCGGATCGTCTCGCGATGTTCCGGCAGGACATAGCGGCTCTCTGCGCCCGACAGGAAAAGCACCGGGCCGTCGAACCGGCCTTCCGTGCCCGGCCAGCCGACGATGCGGGGCATGTCCGCCTCCAGCACGTCGAGATTGAGCCGCCAGACGGGCGGGTCTGCCTTGACGTCCAGCGATTGCAGGAAAAAGGCGCGCAGGCCCGCATCCTCCACCGTCGCGGCAAGCCTGCGATCGGCCTCTCCCCGGGTCGAAAGGCCGGTGAGATCGAGGGCGCGCATCGCCGCGATATGGTGCGTCTGGTCATGGCCATAGGCGACCGGCGCGATGTCGGCAACCACAAGGCGCGCCACCAGATCCCCCCGCGTCAGCGCAAGTTGCATCGCGGCCTTGCCGCCCATGGAATGACCCATCACATCCATCTTGCGGCCTTCCGCCTCGATCACTTCGGCAAGATCGGCGGCCATGTCGGGATAGGAATGCGTCGGTGATCTGTGGCTGTCGCCATGGTTGCGCATGTCAACGGCCAGCACATCGCGTGTCATGGCCATCCGTCTTGCGATCACGCCCCAGTTGCGCGCCGAGCCGAAGAGCCCATGCACAATCAGAAGGGGGGAAAGACCCTGTGCGTTTTCAGCACGATAGCGATGTGTGTTCAGCATGCCACCGGCATAGCGCATCACACACGATTTCGCCAGAGCAGTTGAAGCCTATCGCGCCGGGGCCTAAACTCCGAGGGAACACCGGAGGCAGGACAGAATGGGCGCGATCACGATTCAGCAGATGGCGGACCGTGTGGACGAATTGCTGGAGGAACGGCTGGGCCTCAGGGGGGACGGACTCCGGGGCAGGCTGCAGAAAGGCAGGCGGATTTTGCCCCGCAAGGTGCTGCGGGCGGCAACGGATCTGGCTGAAGCGGCAGAACAGTCCCACAACGCAAAGCTCCTGCTTCAGATCGACGAGGGACTGGTCGCGGCCAATTATGATATATGTGTGAAGCACCTGTCCGGGCTCAATCGATGGCACCGGCGCAAGGGCATCCTGCTCGGGCTCACGACCTCGATCCTGTTCAGCCTTCTGATGGTGGCGGGGCTGGTTCTGGCCGTGCTGGTCTGGCGCGGGTTTCTGTGAGCGCTGTTCGCGACAAGCCGGCGCGGGATACCAGAGTGACCGTAACGAAGGCCACATAGAGCAGCAGATACCATGAGCCCAGCTTGGCAAGGCTGACCGGCTGGCCGGGCAGTTGGCCGGAATAGAGCCAGGTGCCTGTCGCGGTGCCGATATTCTCGGCAATCCAGAGCGCGCAGGCGGCCAGAAGGGCGGCAAGCGGCAGCGGCATCCAGCGGGGCCGGTCGGTATTGGTGAACCAGACGCGCGCGCGGGCAAAGACCAGAAGGGTCGCGGCAAACAGGCCAAGCCGGATGTCGGGCAGGAAGTGATGTGCGAAGAAGTTCGCATAGATCGCAGCACCCAGAAGCACGGTGATCCAGAACGGCGGGTAGGGGGCAAAGCGCATGTGGAAAATCCGGATGACCCGCGCGATGTAGCTGCCGACGGCGGCATACATGAAGCCGGAGAACAGCGGCACGCCCATGAGCTTCAGCAGCCCCGGTTCGGGATAGGCCCAGGATCCGGCATGCACCTTGAACCATTCCATCGCCGTGCCGGTAAGGTGGAACAGCAGGATGATGCGGGCCTCTTCCCAGGTTTCCAGCCGGAACCGAAGGAAGGCCGCCTGCGTGAGGATGGCAAAGGCGAAGAGTGCGTCATAGCGGTGCAGCGGCCAGTCGGGGGACCAGACCAGTTTGCTGGTGATGATCGTTGCCAGCAAGAGCCCGCCGAAAAGGCAGGCCCAGCCCTGTTTCAGCACGAACATCGCGAATTCGACCAAGAGCGCGGGGAGGCGCGCGCGGGCGGCGTCGCCGAGGCGGCGTTCCAGGCTCCGGGTGCTGTGCGGGGGCTGGGTCATTGGAGCGCTGGGTCCGGTGCTGGCCGGGTGCGGGGGTTTCACACCCCCGCACCTGCCCGGGCAAACCCGGGCAGGCTTCCCCCGTGGGATATTTGCAAACAGGAGAAGCGGAGGGTCAGAGATCCGCGTAGATCGGGAAGCGCGCGCAGAGGGTGGCGACCTTGGCCTTCACCGCCGCCTCGACGGCACCGTTGCCCTCTTCGCCATTCTGCGCAAGACCGTCGACGACTTCCACGATCCAGTCCCCGATCTGGCGGAACTCGGCCTCGCCAAAGCCGCGGGTCGTGCCTGCCGGAGTGCCGAGGCGGATGCCCGAGGTGATGGTGGGCTTTTCCGTGTCGAAGGGGATGCCGTTCTTGTTGCATGTGATATGCGCCCGTCCCAGGGCCTTTTCGGTGGCATTGCCCTTCACACCCTTGGGGCGCAGGTCGACCAGCATCAGATGGGTGTCGGTGCCGCCCGTGACGGTGCCGAGCCCGCCTTTCATCAACTGGTCCGCCAGCGCCTGTGCATTGGCGATCACCTGCGCCTGATAGGCCTTGAATTCAGGGCGCAGCGCCTCGCCGAAGGCCACGGCCTTGGCGGCGATCACATGCATCAGCGGGCCACCCTGGATGCCGGGGAAGATCGCGGAATTGACCTTTTTCGCAATCGCCTCGTCATTCGTCACGATCATGCCGCCGCGCGGGCCGCGCAGGGTTTTATGCGTGGTCGTGGTCGCGACATGGGCGTGGGGGAAAGGCGAGGGATAGAGCCCCGCCGCCACCAGCCCCGCGAAATGCGCCATATCGACCAGAAACACCGCTCCCACCTTGTCGGCAATCGCGCGGAAGCGGGCGAAATCGAGGATGCGCGGGATGGCCGAGCCACCTGCAATGATCATCTTGGGGGTATGTTCCAGCGCCAGCGCCTCGATCTGGTCGTAATCGGGCAGAAGCGTGTCCTGCCGCACGCCATATTGCACCGCGTTGAACCATTTGCCGGACTGGTTGGGGGCCGCGCCATGGGTCAGGTGACCCCCGGCATCGAGGCTCATGCCCAGAATCGTGTCGCCCGGTTGCAGAAGGGCCGTGTAGACGCCCTGATTGGCCTGACTGCCGGAATTGGGCTGCACATTGGCGAAATCGCAGCCAAAGAGTTGCTTGGCGCGGTCGATCGCGAGGTTTTCTGCGATGTCGACATATTGGCAGCCGCCGTAATAGCGCCGACCCGGATAGCCCTCGGCATACTTGTTGGTCATCACCGAGCCCTGCGCCTCCATCACCGCGCGGGAGACGATGTTTTCAGAGGCGATGAGTTCGATCTCGTCGCGCTGGCGGCCGAGTTCCTGGCGGATCGCGCCGAACAACTCGGCATCGCGGCTGGAGAGCGGTTCGCTGAAAAAGCCTGCGTCGCGGTGGGATGTGTCGGTGGGGGCGTTCATTCGTGTCTCCTGTGGCGGCCATGGGGCGGGAGGGATGCGAGGCATTTAGCGCAAGCGGGGGCATTCAGAAAGGCTTGTTTGCGGCCTTGCGACCACTTTGCCCGACAGTGCCTGCGCGGCATCGGCTCTTTGCCGCCATCTGCCCTTGAGTTTGCCGCCCGGGACGGCCAAGACTGGGGCGCGCGGGGGATGGGGCGCGCGGAGGATGGGAGCGAACATGGCCGGGACGATCAGCTTTCTGGCGAGTTCCGTGCCCGCAGCGCAAGCGGCTCTGACCTCGTTGACGACGCGCTACGGGCAGGCCGCGCCTGCCGGGGCAAGTTTCATCGTGGCGCTCGGCGGGGACGGGTTCATGCTCCAGACCCTGCACCGGACACAGGCGCTCGGCCGCCCGGTTTATGGCATGAATTGCGGCACCATCGGCTTCCTGATGAACGCCTATGCCGAGGATGACCTGCATCAGAGGCTGGCGGCGGCGGGGGAGGAAGTGCTGAACCCGCTGGTGATGCGCGCCGAAACCGCCGGGGGGGAGATGATCGAGGGGCTGGCGATCAACGAGGTCAGCCTGCTGCGCGCCGGGCCGCAGGCGGCCAAGCTGCGCATCACCGTGGACGGGCGGCTGCGCATGGAGGAACTGGTCTGCGACGGGGCTCTGGTCTGCACGCCGGCGGGGTCCACGGCTTACAACTATTCAGCGCATGGGCCGATCCTGCCCATCGGGTCGGACGTGCTGGCATTGACGGCGATTGCAGCCTTTCGCCCCCGGCGCTGGCGTGGGGCCTTGCTGCCGAAAACGGCCGTGGTGCGGTTCGACGTGCTGCAACCGGGCAAACGCCCGGTGCGTGCGGATGCCGACAGCCTTTCTGTGCCCGATGTGCTGTCGGTGGAGGTGCGCAGCGATCCCGCCATCCGCCACCGGATCCTGTTTGATGCAGGCCACGGGCTGGAAGAACGGCTGTTGCGCGAGCAGTTTCTGTGACGCGCGCCAGAGCCGCAGGCTAGCTGCGCCCGTTCCACTGGTCGATCTTGCGGTAGAGCGTGGAGGGCGACACTTCCAGCGTGCGGGCCGCGCGCGGGACCGAACCGCCATGACGGTCCAGCACGGCCTCGATCACCCGGCGTTCGATCTGCGCCAGCGGCAGGTCGAGTAGTGCCTCGAATGCGGTTTCGGTCGCTTCGGGCAGCGACATCGGGAGGGGCGGGTCGGAGCCTTGATGTTGCCCCGGTTCGGCGGGCAACATGTGCAGTTCCACCTGTGCTGCATCATGCAGGACCACGACATTGCGTATCACGTTCAGCAATTGGCGGACATTGCCGGGCCAGGGCAGGGAACGCAGCTTTTGGCGGACCTCGGCGGACAGGCTGGTGAAGCTTCGGCCTTCTTCCTGGGCGAACCGGCGTAATGCGGCTTCGGCGATCTCGATCACATCTTCCTGCCGGTCGCGAAGGGGGGGCATGTGGATCGGCACGACATAGAGGCGGTAGTAAAGATCCTCGCGGAACTGTCCGCGCCGCACGGCTTCGGTCGGGTCGCGGTTGGTGGCGCAGACGATGCGGACATTGACCTTGCGGGGGCGGGTGGCCCCCACCGGCTGCACGGTCGAGGTTTGCAGGAACCGCAAGAGCTTGGTCTGCAGGGCCGGCAGCATCTCGCAGACCTCGTCGAGGAACAGCGTTCCGCCATCCGCCGCCGCCGCCGCCCCCTGCTTGTCCGAAATCGCGCCGGTGAAAGACCCCTTGATATGGCCAAAAACTTCGGATTCCAGCAGGTCTTGCGGGATCGCGCCGCAGTTCAGGGCGATGAAGGGCCCGTTTGACCTTGTCGAATTGCGATGCACGGCAAGCGCGCACAGCTCCTTGCCGGTGCCGCTTTCGCCGGTGATGAAAACCGTCGCCATGGATTGCGCGACCGAGCGGATCTTGTCCTGAACCTCGCGCATCGCCTGCGAACTGCCGACAAAGCCGCTTTCTTCCAGCGGGTCGGTTGGCGGGCGCAGGGCTGCCGCCGGGCGGGTCTGCCGACGTCCGGGGGCCGCATTCTCGATCGCACCCAGAAATCGTTGCTCGTCAAAGGGCTTGACCAGAAACTCATGCGCCCCGGCCCGCATCGCCTCCACTGCCTTGTTGATCGATCCGTTGGCCGTGATCACGATGACGCTGGTCTGCGGCACTTCGGCCAGCATGTCGCGCATCAGGTCCAGCCCGTCCCGGTCCGGCAGCATCAGGTCCAGCAGGACGATCCGGGGGGAGGCTTCACGGAATTTCGTCAGCCCCTCGGCGGCGCTCGAGGCCACAGTGACACGATGCCCGGCCGTTGTCAGAACCGACCGATAGATCATCTGGAGCGATACCGAGTCCTCGATCAGAAGAATATCGCTGGCGGCTGCGGCGCGGCGGGGGGCGCTGCCGGCGGAGGGAAGTGCGGCGGGTTCGGTCATGCCTGGCTCTCCTCCTGCGTGCCGGATTTGCGGCGCAGATGGTCGAGAAGATGCCCGAGCCGCTGAAGCAGTGGCGGCAAGGCGGACTGCACCGCCGCCGTGTCCTGCAGTTCGCAACTTGCGACAAGGCCAATCGCCATCCTGCGCAAGGGGTCCGCCCCCGCCGTGCCGGACAGGGACACGAGATTATGCGCGGCAATCCGCATGGAGGGCCAGTCCGGCGGCTCCAGCCCGTTCCGCAGCCCGTCGCGGCACTGGATCAGATCCATGCCCAGCCGGTCGATCAGCGCCTTCGCGTCGTCGGGGCCGACGAGCGCGAGAATCTGGTCGAGAACGGCCGGGTCGATGTCCTGGTCATCCCCGCGCCGCGTTTCCTGCGCCCGGACCGGACAAAGCGCGCGCGCCTCTGCGATCAATCGGTGCGCTTCGGGCGGCAGGTCCATGCGCCCCAGGAGGTCGAGCAACCCGGCAATCCGGTGCAGGCGTTGCCCGTCATCCCCCGTCATCCCGTCACCGTTTCCGTTGCGAAATGGCACAAGGTCGCCTGTGCGGCGGTGATGTGGGTTCTGACGGGTGATGGCAGCCGGAACATCATGGGCGCAAGATACGCCCAAGTCCCGGGATGTCAAAGTATGCATGCCGCGGCGCGCGGGGCATCACGCTCCGCCACCTGCCAGACCGAGACCGCGGAGTGCGTTGCGGATTTCATCCAGCACGGCGGGATCGTCGATGGTCGCGGGCAGTTTGAAAGGCTCGTCATCCGCGATCTTCACCATGGTCGAGCGCAGGATCTTGCCTGACCGGGTTTTCGGCAACCGGTCCACCACGCAGGCCCGCTTGAAATCGGCCACCGGGCCGATCTTGTCGCGCATCAGGCCGACACATTCCTTCACCACCTCGGCATGCGGACGGTCAGAGCCCTTGTTGAGACAGAGAAATCCCAGTGGCGACTGGCCCTTCAGCGCATCCGTAACGCCGATGACGGCACATTCGGCAACGTCCGGATGGGCCGCCAGAACCTCCTCCATCGCGCCGGTCGAAAGGCGGTGCCCCGCGACGTTGATGACGTCATCGGTGCGGGCCATGATGAACAGATACCCGTCCTCGTCGACATAGCCCGCGTCGCCGGTTTCATAGAAACCGGGGAAATGCGACAGGTAGGATTTGTGGAACCGGTCCTCGGCATTCCACAGCGTCGGCAGCGTTCCCGGTGGCAGCGGCAGTTTCACCGCAATGGCACCCAGCGTTCCGACAGGCACCGGATGGCCGCCTTCGTCCAGAACCTGCACGTCATAGCCCGGCATCGGCACCGAGGGACTGCCGAGCTTTACCGGCAACAGCCCGAGGCCCAGCGGGTTTGCCGCAATCGGCCAGCCGGTTTCGGTCTGCCACCAATGGTCGATCACCGGCACGTTCAGCGCGCGCTGCGCCCACTCTATCGTGTCGGGATCGGCGCGTTCGCCCGCCAGAAACAGCGCCTGCAATCCCGACAGATCATATTGCGCCATCAGTTCGCCCTTGGGGTCGTCGCGCTTGACCGCGCGGATGGCGGTGGGGGCGGTGAAGAAGCTTTTCACCCCATGTTCGGCGATCACCCGCCAGAAAGTGCCCGCATCCGGCGTGCCGACCGGCTTGCCCTCGAACACGACCGTCGTGCAGCCCGCGATCAGCGGCGCGTAGCAGATATAGCTGTGGCCGACGACCCAGCCCACATCGGACGCGGCCCAGAATACATCGCCGACCCCGACACCATAGATTGCCCCCATTGACCAGTTCAGCGCCACGATATGTCCGGCGGTTGGCCGCACCACGCCCTTGGGCGCCCCCGTCGTGCCCGAGGTATAGAGGATATAGGCCGGGTGGTTTCCCTCGACCGGCACGCAATTTGCGGGTTCCACCCCGTATTGAAAGGCGTGCCAGTCGAAATCCCGGCCCTCGACCAGTCTGGCAACCTCTTGCTCCCGCTGAAGGATCACGCAGAAATCCGGCTTGTGCCCGGCCAGTTCAATCGCCCCGTCCAGAAGCGGTTTGTAATGGATCACGCGGGCAGGCTCGATCCCGCAGGAGGCGGCGATGATCGCCCTGGGCTTGCAGTCGTCGATCCGCACGGCGAGCTCATTCGCGGCAAAGCCACCGAACACGACCGAATGCACCGCGCCGATCCGCGCGCAGGCCAGCATCGCCTCCAGCGCCTCGGGCACCATCGGCATGTAGATGATGACCCGGTCGCCCTTGGTCACGCCGCGTGCGGCCAGCGCCCCGGCGAGGCTGGCCACGCGGGCCTGCAATTCGGCATAGGTCAGGCTGTGCTTGCTGCGCGTCACCGGGCTGTCATGGATGATCGCCACCTGATCGCCGCGCCCGGCCGCCACATGCCGGTCAACCGCGTTCCAGCAGGTATTGACCATGCCATCGGTGAACCATTCGAAAAGTGGCGCGCGGCTGGAGTCGAGGGCGCGGGTGGGCGCGCGGTCCCAGTCGATGGCCGTTGCGGCCTCCATCCAGAATGTTTCCGGATCGGCCTTCCAGCCTGCGTAAATCTCTGCGTAAGACATTGATCGACGTCCTCCTCCGACGTTGGGTTCTGTTACGCGAGAGCCGGGGTTTCGTGCAACGATGTTACCGGTAGCGGCGGGCGCGGCGGCAAAAAATTTGCAAATAACTGACCCGTTGCATCGCAAATTTTTGCAAAACCGCGATCAAAATTCAGGAAATCATGTGCAGTCGACCGAGTTTGCAAATTTCGCTTCCCCGCTTCCCGCCCGTCCTGCGGAGGTGAGTCGCCTCATCCTCCGCAGGCCTTCTGCCCGGCGGTCAGCCGTAATGCGCAACCGGCGTTCCCGCGATGGCCGACATGTTCAAAAGCCCCCGTGCGGTGATCGAGGGCGTCACGATATGCGCCTTGTTGCCCATTCCCATCAGAATCGGCCCGACCTCCAGCCCGCCGCCCTTCATCTTGAGGATGTTGCGCACGCCCGAGGCCGCATCCGAATTGGCGAAGATCAGCACATTCGCCGCCCCCTCGAACCGCCCGCCCGGAAAGATCCGGTCGCGCAATCCCTGATCCAGCGCCGCGTCGATATGCATCTCGCCCTCATAGGCGAATTCACGCGGGGCCGCGTCCAGCAGATCCAGCGCCGCGCGCATCCGCCGCCCGGTGTCACAATCGAGGTTGCCGAATTGCGACGAGGCGCAAAGTGCAACCTTCGGAATGACCCCGAACCGTTTGACATGCCGTGCCGCGCCGATCACGGCTTCCATGATCTGCTCCGGCGTCGGTTCCGGGTGGACATGCGTGTCGGCGATGAACAGGGGGCCGTCCTCGAGGATCATCAGGCTCAGCGCTCCGACCGGATGCCGCCCTTCCCGCCCGAGGATCTGGTTCACATAGTTCAGATGCCAAAGATACTGCCCGAAAGTGCCGCAGATCAGGCTGTCGGCCTCGCCTCGCTGGACCATCACCGCACCGATGGCCGTGGTATTGGTGCGCATCACAGCGCGGGCAATGTCCGGCGTGACGCCCTGACGGGCCATCAGGCCATGGTAGGTTTCCCAGTAATCCCGATAGCGCGGATCGTTTTCCGGGTTCACCAGATCGAAGTCGCGCCCCGGACGGATGGGCAGACCCGCACGTTCGCAGCGGATTTCGACCACTTCGGGACGGCCGATCAGGATGGGCTTGTCGGTCGTCTCCTCGATCATCGCATTGGCGGCGCGCAAGACGCGCTCGTCCTCGCCTTCGGCAAAGACGATGCGCCGTTCGGCCTGGGCCGCGGCCTGGAATACCGGGCGCATGATGAGCGCGGATTTGAACACCGACCCGTCCAGACTGCGCTTGTAGGCATCGAGATCCGGCATCGGCCGCGTCGCCACCCCGGTTTCAATCGCCGCGCGCGCCACGGCTGAGGCGACAACCCCGATCAGGCGCGGATCAAAGGGTTTGGGGATCAGGTAATCCGCCCCGAAACTCAGCTTCTCTTCCTGATAGGCCGCCGCCGCCTCGGCGCTGGTCGTGGCGCGGGCAAGCGCCGCGATGCCCTCGATACAGGCCAGTTCCATCGCATCGTTGATCGTGGTCGCGCCGACATCCAGCGCCCCGCGAAAGATGAACGGAAAGCATAGCACGTTGTTGACCTGATTGGGATAATCGCTGCGTCCGGTGGCGATGATGGCGTCGGGGGCAACCTCCCGCGCCAGTTCCGGCAGAATCTCGGGTGTCGGATTCGCAAGAGCAAAGAGAATCGGGCGTTTGGCCATGCGCGCGACCATTTCGGGCTTCAAGACCCCGGGGCCGGACAGGCCCAGAAACAGGTCCGCCCCCTCGATCACGTCGTCCAATGTGCGCTTGTCCGTCGCCTGCGCAAATTCCGCCTTCTGCGGATTCATATCCACCTCGCGGCCCTCGTAGACCAGGCCATGAATATCGCAAAGCCAGACATTCTCGCGCCGGACCCCCAGCTTCAGCAGCATGTTCAGACAGGCAATCCCCGCCGCCCCGCCGCCGGTGGAGACAATCCTGATGTCCTCGAACCGCTTGCCCGCCACATGCAGCGCATTGGTCGCCGCCGCGCCCACCACGATGGCCGTGCCATGCTGGTCGTCATGGAAAACCGGGATCTTCATCCGCTCCCGGCAGATGCGTTCCACGATGAAACAGTCGGGGGCCTTGATGTCCTCAAGGTTGATCGCGCCGAAAGTGGGTTCCAGCGCGCAGACAATATCGGCCAGCTTTTCGGGATCCGCCTCGTTCACCTCGATGTCGAAACAGTCGATCTTGGCGAATTTCTTGAAAAGGACCGCCTTGCCCTCCATCACCGGTTTTGACGCCAGCGCCCCGATATTGCCCAGCCCCAGCACCGCGGTTCCGTTCGTGACCACCGCCACCAGATTGCCGCGCGCGGTATAGCGGCTTGCCGTCGCGGGATCGGCCTTGATCTCCAGACAGGCCTCCGCCACGCCGGGCGAATAGGCCAGCGCCAGATCCCGGCCATTGGCCAGCGGCTTCGTCGCCCGGATCTCCAGCTTTCCGGGCTTGGGAAATTCGTGGTAATCGAGTGCCGGATGGCGCGCCTGTTCGGATTTGCCCTCGTCCATCAATTCCTCCCGAGAATTTTGTTCAGCCTTAAACTATCCGGAAACGGGTGCAACCCCTTCCGCCGGTGCCTCGTTCCCCCCGCATCTTGCCAGCCCCGATCATGCGGGTTGGTGACACGCTTGCCAAGCAAGCGGGGCTGGGGCAGGCTGCATCCACCAGTTCAGGGCAGGACCATGCCAGACAGCCGCGCCGAAATCTGCCTGCCTGCCCGCGACCTCAAGGACGAACTGGCTTTCTTCACCCGTCAACTCGGCTTCCGGCTCGATGCGATCTGGCCTGCCGATGACCCGAAAGTGGCGGTTGTCTCGGGTCACGGGCTGCGTCTCAGGCTCGATATGCTGTGCGGGGCGCATCCCGGCCATATCCTGATTGCCACCGACCGGCCGGAGGGTTTCGGGGCGTCCCGTCTCACCTCCCCTGCGGGCACGGACATAGAGATCACCGAGCTTGTCCCCACGCTGGCGCTGCCCGCAACCCAGCATGCCTTTGTTGTCCGTCGTCTTGCCGATGGTGCCCCCTGGGTGGTCGGTCGCGCGGGGATGCAGTATCGCGACCTCATCCCCTCGCGCCTCGGCGGCTCGATCATCGCGAGCCATATCCGCATCCCCGATGGCGGCCCCGTGCCCGATATGGTGCATTTCCACCGCGTCGGGTTTCAACTCATCTTCTGCATCCGGGGCTGGGTCGATGTGGTCTATGAGGATCAGGGTGGCCCCATCCGCCTCCACCCCGGCGATTGTTTCATCCAGCCGCCCGAAATCCGCCATCGCGTGCTGGAAGCCTCCGACGGGATCGAGGTCATCGAGATCGGGGTGCCTGCCGAACATGTGACCGAGATCGACCATAGGATGACGCTGCCGACGCCGCACCTGCGCCCAGACCGGGTCTGGCAGGGTCAGCGGTTCGTCCACAACCGCGCCGAGGGGGCGCTGTTCTCGCCGTTCCGCCTGCCGGGATTCGTGGCGCGCGACACGACGATCCACGCCAATACCGGCGGTGTTGCCAGCGTGATGGTCGCCCGTCCCGATGGCGGGCAGACGCAAACCATGGCCCATGATGGCGACATCCTCTTCACCTATGTCCTGTCTGGCGAAATGACCGTCGAGGCTGCGGGCCATCCCCCCGCCCAGCTCGCCGCGGGCGACGCCTTTGTCATCCCGCCGGGCCTCGCCACCCGCTACCGCGATCCCAGCCCCGATCTGGAACTTCTGGAAGTGTCCCTGCCGGGCCGCCCGCCGACCCGGCCCGCTTGATCCTTCCCCTTTTCATCTTGGCCGAAATACCTTCGGGAGGGTCCGGGAGGGCAGACGGCCCTCCCGGCGCCTGCCATCCGCGCAAGGCTTGCAACCGCGCCCCATCCGCCCCAATGTTCCGATCGACGACCCCAGCCCGGAGCCTGCCGATGTCCCTTCTCGAAACCGCGACCGCCGTGCGGGAAAACGCCTGGGCACCCTATTCCGGCTTCAAGGTCGGGGCTGCCATCCGCGCCGCCTCGGGCGCCGTCTATGCCGGGTGCAACGTGGAAAACGTGGCCTATCCCGAAGGCACCTGCGCCGAGGCGGGCGCGATTGCCGCCATGGTTGCGGCGGGCGATACGGTGATCGCCGAGGTGCTGGTGATCGCCGACAGTCCCGACCCGGTGCCGCCCTGCGGCGGCTGCCGCCAGAAGATCGCCGAATTTGCCGCCTCTGATGTCACTGTCACGCTCTGCACCACCGACGGCCAACGCCGTGCCGTGACTGTCGCGGATCTGCTGCCCGGCGTGTTCAATGCCAGCCATATGGTCCGCAGCGGGCCCACCCCGCCGCCCGGTGGAGACAAGGGCTAGCCGATGGATGCCCGCAGCATCATCGCCGCACTGCGGGACGGGGGCACCCCCTCGGCGGCGGAACTGGACTGGTTCGCGCGCGGACTTGCCACGGGGGAGGTGACCGATGCCCAGGCCGGGGCCTTTGCCATGGCGGTCTGCCTCAGGGGCCTGGGGGAGGCCGGGCGCGTCGCGCTCACGCGGGCCATGCTGGCCAGCGGCACACAACTCGTCTGGGATCTGCCCGGCCCGGTGATCGACAAACATTCGACCGGCGGCATCGGGGATTGCGTCTCGCTCCTGCTTGCCCCGGCCCTTGCCGCCTGCGGGGCCTATGTGCCGATGATCTCGGGGCGGGGCCTCGGCCATACCGGGGGCACGCTCGACAAGCTGGAGTCGATCCCGGGATTGCGCACGACGCTCGATGCGGGCCAGTTGCGCCGCCAGATCGAGGAATCCCGCTGCGCCATCGTCGCCGCCAGCGCCGAGATTGCCCCCGCCGACCGCCGTCTTTACGCCATCCGCGATGTCACCGGCACGGTGGAAAGCATCGACCTCATCACCGCCTCGATCCTGTCCAAGAAACTCGCCGCCGGGCTGGAGGCGCTGGTTCTGGATGTGAAGGTCGGCTCGGGCGCCTTCATGCGGACGATGGAGGAGGCGCGTGCGCTGGCCACCGCCCTTGTCACCACCGCGCAGGGGGCGGGCTGCATGACCTCCGCGCTCATCACCGACATGTCTCAGCCGCTCGCCACCGCCGCCGGAAACGCGCTGGAGGTGATCGAGGTGATGGAAACGCTGACCGGAACCTCGGTGAATCTGGCGCTGCGGGACGTGACGGCGGCGCTCGGGGGGGAGGCATTGGCGCTTGGCGGGCTTGCGGCGGATGCGCTGGACGGTGCCGCGCGCATTTCCGAAGCCCTTGAATCCGGTGCTGCGGCAGAGTTTTTCGGGCGCATGGTCGCGGCCCAGGGCGGGCCGGCCGATTTCATCGACCGCTGGCCCGACCGCTTGCCGGCCGCCCCCGTGATGCGCGAGGTGCCCAGCCCGGGCGAAGGCTTCGTCGCGCGGATCGACACCCGCGCGCTCGGGCAGGCGGTGGTGCATCTGGGGGGCGGCAGGCTGCGCGACGGCGACCGGGTCAATCCTTCCGTCGGCCTCTCGGACCTTGCCGGGATCGGCGAGGATGTGACCGCAGGCGTGGCGCTTGCCATGGTCCATGCCGCGACCGAGGCCGGGGCGGAGGCGGCGGTTGCGCGGGTGCAGGCCGCCTATCGCCTGGCCGACAGCGCACCGCCCGAGCCGCCCCTGATCCATGACAGGATCGGCTGATGCCGCGCGCTTTTCTGATCGTGATGGATTCGGTGGGATGCGGCGGCGCGCCCGATGCCGCGGATTTCGGTGATGAGGGCGCAAATACGCTTGGCCATATCGCGCAGGCCTGTGCCGCCGGGCGCGCCGAGGACGGGCGATCAGGCCCTTTGCACCTGCCCGTTCTCGATGCCCTCGGGCTTGGCGCGGCGGTGCGGCTGGCTTCGGGGGCCGCCACGCCGGGGCTGGACGCGCACCCGACCGGGCGTTGGGGGGCGGCCACCGAGGTTTCGCGCGGCAAGGATACACCCTCGGGTCATTGGGAACTGGCGGGCGTGCCGGTGCCCTGGGACTGGACGTTTTTTCCGGATGCAACCCCCGCCTTTCCCGACGATCTGGTGGCAGAGATCTGCCGGCTGGCGGGGACGGACGGGATCCTCGGCAATTGCCACGCCTCCGGCACCGCCGTCATCGAGGATCTGGGCGAGGAGCATCTGCGCAGCGGCTGGCCGATCTGCTATACCTCTGCCGACAGCGTCTTGCAGATCGCAGCGCATGAGGAGGCGTTCGGCCTTGCCCGGCTGATCGCGCTCTGCGAGGCGCTGGCCCCCCGGCTCCACGCCCTGCGGGTCGGTCGGGTCATCGCGCGCCCCTTCACCGGGCCGCCGGGCGCCTTTGCCCGCACCCCCAACCGGCGCGACTTTGCCAGTGCGCCGCCCGGCCTCACGCTGCTGGACCATCTGGCGGGGGCAGGGCGGGCGACCCATGCGATCGGCAAAATCGGGGACATATTTTCTATGCGCGGCATCGGGACGCTGCACAAGGCCCCGTCGGATGCAGGATTGTTCGACCGGCTGGACGATCTGGCCGAACGTGCCGGGGAAGGGTCGTTCACTTTCGCGAACTTCGTGGAATTCGACAGTCTTTACGGCCATCGGCGCGATGTGGCGGGCTATGCGCGGGCGCTGGAATGGTTCGACATGCGGGCAGGGGCCTTTCTGGCCCGGCTTCGCCCCGGTGATCTGGCGATCTTCACCGCCGACCATGGCAATGACCCGACCTGGCGCGGCACCGAACATACGCGCGAACGGGTGCCGGTCCTGTGTGCCGGGGTGGGGACGGGCGAGATCGGGCATTGCGCCTATGTCGATGTCGCGGCTTCGGTTGCCGCGCATCTGGGCGCGCCGATGGCCGGACCGGGGCGCAGCTTTCTGGGATAGGCAATGAAAAAAATCGAACTTCACCTGCATCTGGAAGGGGCGGCGCCTGCGGCCTTCATCCGGGGACTTGCCAAGGAAAAACATATCAGTATCGGCGGTATCTTTGATGAGGCAGGAAACTATGCTTTTGACGATTTCTGGCATTTCCTCAAAGTTTATGAGGCGGCCACCTCGGTTCTGACACGGCCCGAGGATTATGCCCGGCTGACCCAGGCCGTGCTGGAACAATCCGCCGAATGCGGGGTGGTCTATTCGGAATGTTTCCTCTCACCGGATTTTTGCGGCGGCCGCGATCTGGGGGCGTGGCGCGAATATCTGCACGCGATCCGCGAGGAGGCCGCGCGGGCGGAGCGCGATCTGGGGCTCACGCTGCGCGGCATCGTCACCTGCATCCGCCATTTCGGCCCCGACAAGGCGCGGCAGGCTGCCCTTTGCGCGGCGGAAACGGCAGGGGATTTCATCACCGGATTCGGCATAGCGGGGGATGAAACCGCAGGCAAGCCCGTCGATTTCGCATGGTCCTTCGACATGGCGCGCGAGGCGGGGCTGCGGCTGACCGCCCATGCCGGGGAATGGGGCGGGCCGGAGTCGGTCCGCGACACGCTGCGCGACCTGCGGGTGGACCGGATCGGCCATGGCGTGCGCGCCATCGAGGATCTGGCACTGGTCGATGAACTGGCCGAGGCGGGCGTGGTGCTGGAGGTCTGCCCGGGGTCGAACATCGCGCTCGGGCTGTATCCCGACTGGCGGGCGCATCCGATCCGCGAGCTTTATCAACGCGGTGTGAAGGTCACTGTCTCCACCGACGACCCGCCGTTCTTCCGCACCACGATGCGCCACGAGTTCGACCGGCTGCACGCGGTTTTCGACGGGGATGACGCCGTGCTGGCCGCGATCAACCGCAACGCGCTTGACGCGGCCTTCTGCGATGCCGATACCCGAAGCCGGATCGCGAAACTGCTGGAGGCTGACCATGCTTGACCATCTGACCGTCGTCAAACACCCGCTGGTGCAGCACAAGCTGAGCCTGATGCGCGACAAGGACACCTCCACCGCAAGTTTCCGGCGTCTGTTGCGCGAGATCAGCCTGCTTCTGGCCTATGAGGTCACGCGCGAACTGGACATGACCACGATGCGGATCGAAACCCCGCTGGAACCGATGGATGCCCCGGTGCTGGAGGGCAAGAAACTGGCGCTGATTTCCATTCTGCGGGCGGGCAACGGGCTGCTGGACGGTATTCTGGAACTTATCCCAGCGGCGCGGGTGGGTTTTGTCGGGCTCTACCGCGACCCCGAAACGCTGCAACCCGTGCAATATTATTGCAAGGTTCCCGACGCGCTGGACAGCCGCATGAGCATCGTCGTCGATCCCATGCTGGCGACGGGCAATTCCTCGGTTGCGGCAATTGATCTTCTGAAGGAACGCGGGGCGGTGAATATCCGGTTTCTCTGCCTTCTGGCGGCACCAGAAGGGGTTGCACGCATGAAGGCGGCGCACCCGGATGTGCCGATCGTGACAGCTTCGCTCGATAGTCATTTGAACGATCACGGATATATCGTTCCGGGGCTAGGGGATGCGGGTGACCGGATGTTTGGCACAAAATAGCGGGTTTTTATCCTTTACTCGGAAACAATACTGACTCATTATCCTCCGACGCTACATGGGGGTAGTCGATGTTTGTCAGGGGTCTTTTGACCACCGCTGCCACGGTGTGTCTGTTTGCAACGATGGTTCCGGCGCAGGGTGCGCCGCGTCCGGCCGAATTGCCGCCAGCCAGCTTCAAGGGTCAGCAATATGTGGACAGCCGGGGCTGCGTGTTCCTGCGCGCCGGGATCGGCGGTCAGGTGAACTGGGTCGCGCGCCTGTCGCGGGACCGCAAGCCGCTCTGTGGCCAAACCCCCTCCGGACGCCCCGTCGCGGTTGCCGCTGCGCCTGTGTCGCCCGCCATCGCGCCCCCGGCCGCGCCGCGCGTGCAGCAGCCTGCGGTTTCGCCCGGTCCGCGCGCCACCGGACGTCCGATGGATACGGTTGCGAGCCTGCAAACCCCGCCCACGATCCGCAATGCGCAGGCAAGGTCGGGTGTGGACAACAGCCGCTATGTGCCGGCGGCCCCGGTCGCCAATCGCGTTGCCGTCGCGCCGCCTCCCGCAGCGGCCCGCGCCACGCCCGGTTGCCCTGCCGGTTCGCCCCATGGCAAGCGGGCACGGCTGGCCGACGGACGGACATCCCTGTTTTGTTCGGCGGATCCGAATTTCAATCTCGATGCGGCCGTCGCGCGCGTCAATGCAGAGCGTGCGCCAGCCCCGGTTGCCGCCGCCCCTGTGGGACGCGCCGCCGCCGGATATGCCTGTCCCGCCGAGGCACCTGTTGCCCGCCGCTATGCGCTGGCATCGGGTGGATCGACGGTGATGTGTTCGGATGCGGGGGGGGCGCTTGCCTCGCTCAGTGTGCCGCTGTCGCTGGGGGCTGCGAGCTTTGCAACGCAGGAGGCGCCCCTGCCCAAAGGCTACAAACGCGCCTGGACGGATGACCGGCTGAACCCGCGCCGGGGGCAGGGAACGGCGCAAGGACAGGCCGCGCAGGACCGCGTCTGGACGCGCGAGACGCCAGCAAGGCTGGTTTCCGAAACGGACCGGAGGGTCGTTCCGCACCAGAAAACGCGGGCGATGGTCGCGACCATCAATGCACCGCGTGCGGCCATTGTCGGGCAGGCTGCGAAATTCTATTCGGTGCAGGTCGGAAGCTTTGGCGTGCCCGAAAATGCCAGGGCGACCGCCAACCGGCTTGCGGGGATGGGGCTGCCGGTCACTGTGGCGAAAGGCGGCAAGTTGCAGACCGTCCACCTCGGTCCCTTCGCCTCTCCGGATGCGGCGCGGCAGGCGCTTTCGGTGGCGCAGCGTGCGGGCTTCGGGGATGCGTTCATCCGGCAGTGAATTATCCGACGCCCCTGATGCGGGGCGTCCGGCAAGAAGTCGGGCAGGAACCAGACTCGCACCCTCGCCATTGGCGGGGGTGTCTTTCTGTCGGAGGTGTCAGCCCGAACAGATGTCCTGCAGGCTGACCCAATCCTCATCGGTCATCAGGGGGGGCGGGACGACGCCCTCGAACGGGTCGCTGTCGATCAGGTCGCGCAGCCGGTCGCCCGAGGCGGCCATTCCCTGAGCGTAGGGCGTCGAAGCGATGCCCGCCGCCTCGAACCCTGCCAGCAGCAGCGAAACCGGCGGATGGGCGGTCGGGGCGGAGATGCGTTTTTCGGCATAGCCGGAAATCGCATCGGGCGGCAGAACGCCGCTGGTCAGGAGCCGGAGGGTCGCCACGCTGCCGGCATGGCGCAGGATCGGCAGCATCGGATCCGCGATCCGCGCGGCAAGGGTTTCCGCCAGCGCGAAACCGGCTGCCATGTCCGGCCCGTCCTGTTCGGCGAGCAGGGATTGCGGCAGGGCGACCACGGGGCCGGGCAGGTGGATCGGATGCGCAAGCCCCTCGCGCAGCACCACAATGCGCGGGGCAGGGTCGGCAAGGCGCAGCGCCAGCCGCGACAGCGCCTGTGTGCCGCGACGGCCTGCGCAGGGCTGCCCTGTCAGACGGGACATGTCCGCCAGCGCCAGCCGCCCGATTTCAACCCGGGTGGCATCCGGCAGGACGGACGCCGTATGCGTGGCCAGCGCCTCGGGCAGAAAGACCACGCCCAGCAAAACGATCCCGGCCGCCATCGTGCCGAGGATGCCGTTGCGCAGACGCCCGGGATGGGGGCGCGCGGATTCCAATGCGGAATGAACCGTCCGAAGCGCGGCAATCATCTCCGGATCCTCGATTTCCAGTTCCTCGCCGTCTTCGAGGCCGGGGGCGAAAATCGCGGGGAGCTTGTCCGGGTTGCGCCGGATCACTGCCGGAAGCGACCAATGCGACAGCGCGGTTTCCTGCTTGGGGTCGCTGAGAACGAGCGAGGAATCCCCCAGATTGACGATAACCTCGCGCCGCTGGCCAAGCGGATCGGCCCGCCAGAGGCCGGTGCATTCAAGTTTCCGGTATTTTTTCAGCGCCGTCATCTGCCCGTGCGGCCTTGTATGCTGCCTCTGCCTCTGACGATAGCCGAGCCTGCGCCTCCGCACAATCGTTTGGGCCGGTCGCCCCTTGCACAGGCCCTTGCAGCATCAGGGCGTCAGCGCCCGGGCGCGGTCGCGCAATTCGAACTTCTGGATCTTGCCGGTGGCGGTCTTGGGCAATTCCCCGAAGATCACGGATTTCGGGGTCTTGAAGCCCGCCAGCCGGGTGCGGGCAAAGGCGATCAGGTCCGCCTCGGTCGCCGCGGCTCCGGGTTTCAGTTCGACAAAGGCGCAGGGCACCTCGCCCCATTTGTCGTCCGGTTTCGCGACCACCGCGCAAAGCAGCACCGCCGGGTGGTGCATCAGCACGCCTTCCACCTCGACCGAGCTGACATTCTCGCCGCCCGAGATGATGATGTCCTTGGCCCGATCGGTGATCTTGATATAGCCATCCGGGTGCTGGAAGGCGACATCGCCGGAATGGAACCAGCCGCCGCGGAACGCCTCTGCCGTGGCCTCGGGGTTCTTGTAATAGCCTTTCATCACCGTATTGCCGCGCAGCATGATCTCGCCGGGCGTTTCACCGTCGCGGGGCACCGGCCGCATCTCGGCATCCATCACCACAGCCTCCCCTGCCATCGGCTGCACAACCCCGGTGCGGGCCTTGATCGCGGCGCGGTCGGGTTCGGGCAGGTCGTCCCAGGCGTCGTCCCACAGGCATTCGGTGATATGGCCGTAGGTTTCGGTCAGCCCGTAGACCTGTGTGACGTTGAACCCCAAGGGCTCGATTGCGGCCAGCGTGGCGGCAGGGGGCGGGGCACCGGCGGTAAAGACCTGCACTTTATGGGAAAAGTCGCGCCGGTCCTCGGGGCGGGCATGGATGATCGTGTTCAGCACGATGGGCGCGCCGCCGAAATGGGTGATGCCTTCCTCGGCAATGGCGGCATAGATATTGGCCGCCGTGATGTCGCGGCAGCAGACCAGCGTGCCCCCCAGAAGCGGCATCATCCAGGTGTGGCACCAGCCGTTGCAATGGAACAGCGGCACGATGGTCAGATAGCGCGGATACATCGTCAGCCCCCAGCTGACCACTGTGCCCATGGTGTTCAGGAACGCGCCGCGATGGTGGCAGACCACGCCCTTGGGGCGTCCGGTCGTGCCGGAGGTGTAATTGAGCGCGATGCTTTCCCATTCATCCTGCGGCATCAGCCAGCCAAAGGCGGCATCCCCTTCGGCCAGCAGGGCCTCGTAGGCGAGTTCGGTGCCGCTGGCGGGATGGCCCGCCTGCGGATCGGCAACCTCGACCAGCAGGGGGGGCGGCGTGTCCATCATGCCGAAGGCCACGCGCGCAAGCGGCAGCAGGCCAGTGTCGCACAGGAGAACCCGCGCGCCGCCATGGCCGAGGATATAGGCGACCGTATCGGCATCGAGCCGCGTGTTGATCGTGTTCAGCACCGCGCCACAGGCGGGCACCCCGAAATGCGCCTCTGCCTGCGCGGGCACATTGGGCAGCAGCGTGGCCACCACATCCCCGGGCCGCACGCCCCGGCCCGCCAGCGCCGAGGCAAGACGGCTGACCCGGGCGTGATAATCGCGATAGCTGCGGCGGAGCGGGCCGTAAACCAGTGCGCAGCGGTCGGGGAAAACATCCATGGCGCGGGCCAGATGGACCAGCGGCGTCAGCGCCACATGATTGGCGGCACAGCGCTCCAGTCCGGTTTCATCGGCCAGCCATCCCATCGCGAGATCCCCCTTGCAAAAGCCTGTAAGGCAGGCTCAATCACCGGGGTGATCTTGGCGACTGTCAGCGGCTTTGGAAAGAGCCATGCCAGACGTCCCTTTCGGGAAAGACATGAATGACGGCTGCGCCTGACCGGACCCTGACCGCTGCGGTGGCGATCCTGATCTATGCCCTTCTGATCGGGTTCACCGACAATTTCGTGCGCATCATCGCGATGGAGGCCGGGCTCTGGCAGTTCCATGCGGTGCGGGCAGTCATGGCGCTGGTGCTGCTGAAACTCGCAGCACTCGCGGTCGGGCTGGATCTGCGCCCGCTGCGGGTTGGCCCGGTTGTGGCACGGTCGGTCATCCATGCAAGTGCGATGCTGATCTATTTCGGCTGCCTTGCCTTTCTTCCGGTGGCGCAGGTTGCGGCGGGTCTGTTCACGGCGCCGATCTTCGTGTTGCTGTTCTCGAAATTCATCTATGGCCAGCGGATCGGCCCGGTGCGGATCGTGGCTGTGGCTTGCGGCTTTGCGGGGGTGCTGATGCTGCTTGGCACCGAGGCGCTAGAGGGCGCGACCCTGGCCGCCGTGCTGCCGGTGTTCGCAGGTGCGCTCTATGCCTTCGGCAACATCGCGACGCGGGAATGGTGCGGGGGCGAACGGGCCGAAACCCTGCTTGCGGGGTTCTTCGTGGCGCTTGGTGTGATGGGGCTGGCGGGCATGGCGGTTCTTGGGCTGATCGCGCCCGATGTGCCTGCGGGGGCGGCTGGTTTCGTGGTGCGTGGTGCGGTCTGGCCTCCGGCGGAGTTCTATCTGTGGACCTTCGTGCAGGCGGCCGGGTCGCTGCTGGGGGTCGGGCTGATGATAAAGGCCTATCTCATCGCCTCGGCCAGCCGTGTCTCGATCTTCGAATATGTCATCCTGCCCGCTTCCGCGCTCTGGGGCTGGGTGATCTGGAGCGAGGTTCTGACGGTTCAGGCCTGGATCGGCATGGCGATGATCGCAGGTGCAGGGGCGATGATCGCGCTGCGCAGCCGTCAGACCGGGTCGGAGGCGCTGCCAACCGCCTGACGCCAGTGCCGCCGACAAAGCGAGACATAGGTTTCATTGCCACCGATCTGCACCTGTTCGCCGTCCCGCAAGGCCTGTCCGTCGGGGCCGCGCCGGATGACCATCGTGGCCTTCTTGCCGCAATGGCAGATGGTGCGGACCTCGCGCATTTCATCCGCCCAGGCCAGCAGCGCGGCGGAGCCGGGAAACAGCTCCCCCCGGAAATCCACGCGCAACCCGTAGCACATCACCGGCACGCCGAGGTCATCCACCGCGCGCACCAGTTGCCAGACCTGGGCCTTTTCCAGAAACTGCGCCTCGTCGATGAACACACAGGCCAAGGGCCCCTGCGCCAGACGCGCCTCGATCCGGGCAAAAAGATCCTCGCCGGGGGCGAAGGTGTCCGCTGCCTCGCCGATTCCGATGCGCGATGCGATCCGTGCGTCGCCCGCGCGATTGTCGAGTTGTGCGGTCAGCAGAAAGGTCTGCATCCCGCCTTCGCGGTAATTGTGCGACGCTTGCAGAAGCGAGGTCGATTTGCCCGCATTCATTGTCGAATAGTGAAAATAGAGCTTGGCCATGCCGCCCCTTAAACCGGCCCTCGCCATGTGGCAAGCGCTAGGCCCCTCTGGCGGTGGCCATCTGCGCCGCGCCGCCGCGCAGCCCTGCCGGGGAGCCTGAAAACCGGGAGGGCAGACAGACCGGACTGCCGGACCCGCTCCCCTCCCGTTACCATTGAAAATCCACAAAACTGGTCCGTCGAACGACGGGCTTGAACTATCCGCGCCACCCCGCAGGGCCGATGATTCGACGGACCCCACCCAAACCGGCACAGAGGCACCGGCCACTCGTAAACGCTGCGGAAGGACCGCAGCCAGAACATGGATGACAAACGGTCATGATTTGATTAATGGGAAACGCCTCGTCCAATTCCCCGATTGTTTGAAGAAAGTTTATGCCTGATGTCCCTCAAATCCTATCTCAAGAAGCACACCGAAGCGCTGGTCAAGGATGTGGGGATCGAGTCGGCCTGCGATCTGTCGGGCAAGTCGAAGGCGACGCTGGGGCGCTATTATTCCGATGCCGAGGAACATGACGACCGTTTCATGCCGATCGACGTTGTGGCGTCGATCGAGGCCGGGGCGTCCTTTCCCTTCGTCACTTCCGCGCTGGCCGATCTGCGCGGAATCACGATGTCCTATGACGGGGAACGGCGCAATTCCACCTCATCGGGGATCAATTCGGATGTGGTAGCGTTGTCGCAGCGGTTTGCGCAACTGATGGCCGAATACAATCAGGCGATTGCCGACGGCAAGATCTCGATCAACGAGGCCAAGCGCCTGTTGCGCGAAACCCTTGCGATTCAGCAGGTGCTGCTGGAGATGAAGCTCAATCTGGAAGATGAGGCGCGGCCCTGACAGGCCGCTGCCCCGCTTCGGGGTGGTTCAGGCGGCAGCGCCCCGCCCGCCCTGCGGCTTGCCGCCCCGTCCGCGATGCGGGCGGTTTGCCTTCTTGGGCGCGTCAAGCCCGCCTTGCGGCTGCGGACGTCCCTGCGGTTTGCCGCCCTGTTTCTGCGCCGGTTTCCCGCCGGGTTTGGCGCCCTGACGCTGGCCATGACCGCCGCGCGGCGCGGGTTTCGGCACGGCGCGGATATCGGCGATACCCCAGGGGGCACCTCCCACCACCGGCAGCGCGGTTTTCAGCATCTTCTCGATGGCGGCCAGTTCGCCCATTTCCGCAGGCGCGCAGAAACTGAGCGAGGCCCCGTCCATGCCGGCGCGCGCGGTGCGCCCGATCCGGTGGACATAGTTTTCCGGCACGTTCGGCAGGTCGTAATTGTAGACATGGCGCACGGTCGGAATGTCGATACCGCGCGCAGCGACATCGGTGGCCACCAGCACGTCAAGCTCGCTGTTGCGGAACTCGGTCAGGGTGCGGTCGCGCTGGCCCTGGCTCTTGTTGCCGTGGATCGACCCGACCTTGAAGCCCCAGGTCGCCAGCAGTTTGCACAACTTTTCCGACCCGTGCTTGGTGCGTCCGAACACCAGCGCCTGTTCGCCCGGATGTTTCAGCAGATAGCTTTCCAGCAGTTTGGCCTTGTCGCCCTGCGGGGTGAAATGCACGCCCTGCGAAATGCGGTCGGCAGGCTTGCCGGGGGAGGCGACCTGAACCCGAACCGGGTCGCGCAGATAGGTGGAGGCAATCTCCTCGATGTCTTTCGGCATGGTGGCCGAAAACAGCATGGTCTGGCGCTTGACCGGGATATGTTTGGCGATCCGGCGCAGCGCATGGATGAACCCCATGTCAAGCATGTGGTCGGCCTCGTCCAGCACCAGATAGCCGCATTGTTCAAGGCTCACATCGCCGCGTTCCAGCAGGTCGATCAGACGGCCCGGGGTGGCCACCAGAACGTCCGTCCCCTTGGCCAGCGATTGCGACTGACGGAAGATGGAGGCCCCGCCCACCACCAGCGTCACCTTGACCGGCGTGCCCTTGGTGAACACCTCCAGATTGGTCTTGATCTGCGTCGTCAATTCGCGCGTCGGCGACAGGATCAGCGCGCGCACCTGGCGCGGCCCCGGCGGGTGGCCGATGTCCAGCAGGCGGTGCAGCAGCGGCAGGCCGAAGGCCGCCGTTTTGCCGGTGCCGGTCTGTGCGAGGCCCATCAGGTCGCGCCCCTGCATGATATAGGGGATCGCCTGAACCTGGATCGGGGTCGGGGCCTTGAGGAGTGTCTTGTCAAGCGCGCCCAGAAGCCGGGCCGAAAGCCCGAGGTCAGCAAAAGTCGTCATGATATTCTTTCCGGCCACGCAATCGCGGCCATTTCCGGCCCCCATCGGGCCGACAGTGGGAAGCAAGGAAGCCTCACCCCGGGCCCTTGCCCGACGCCGTCTGCCTTGCGGAACCCCTGCGTGACGGTGGGAACCAGTTGTCCGGGCCTTTCACATGCTCACGCGGCACGGGCCTTCGGACTGAGGGGGAGATGGGGCTTTTGCGCGCCCCTGTCAAGCCTGCTGTCTGGCGGGCAGTGCCGGTCAGGCCGGTCCGTGCCAGTCGATCTGGCAGATCTCGGCGCTGCGGCCCTCGAAATCCCAGACCCGTCCATGCGCGCGAACCCGGCCCTTCGTGGCCTGTGCGATGGTCACATCGGCCCCCATCCAGTAGCCGGTGTTCGTCACCATCACATCACTGTCGGGGTCCGGGCCGGGGATCGGGGCGACTTCGCCCTGAATGATCTTGCCGACCATCAGGCGGCGGGTCTTGCCTTCGGTTTCAAACCGCACCGGCGCGCGTTCGGCCCCCAGAAACTCGCTGACCAGCATGGAAAACAGCCCTGTCGTGCCGCGCGCCTTGCCCGACAGGATGCGCAGGATCCCGTCATAGGCGGCCTCGCTTGCGCGCTCGTCGATATAGGCGGCGGCCTTCCAGTTGCCGCGCGCCATTTGCCCCGGAATGTCCAGCACCATGCCGATATTGAGGCCCGAGAGCGACTCGCCCGCATAATGCCCCTCGTCGATGCGGATGCCGAGCCAGGCCTGACAATAGCCTTCGGTCGGCGGGTGTTTGCCGAGGCTCACCACGCAGGGGCAGAACACCGTACAGTTGCAGTTGAGGATCAACTCCCCCTTCATCGCCCATTCGGGCAGGTCCAAAGCCATGCGCATCCTCCTTCAGATCACGTTTCCCGCGGCGAGTGCCGCCATTCCCCCCGCCCCGATCAGCGCCCAGCCCGCAGGGCGGGTCAGCGGGCGGCCGATGTCGGGCAGTTTCTCCAGCGCCATGAACAGGGTCGCGGCCCCCATCCACAAGAGGTTCATCGTGCCGCCGATCAGGCCAAGCGCCATCAGCGCCCAGCAACAGCCAAGGCAGATCACGCCCAGTTCCGCCCCCATGCGGAAGGCGTGCATCGCACCGGGCCGCCAGCGTTCCATGAAGAATGTCAGCGGCATCCGGCATTTCGACAGGCAGGCGGATTTCATCCGGCTGAACTGGTAAAGCCCGGCCAGCACCAGCAGCCCCGCCTCCGCGCCCGCCACTTCGGGCAGGCGGGCCAGTGCCATCTGCGCCGTCGCCCCGACCGACGCCGCCCCGATCCAGACCGCGACATATCCTGCAATCAGCGCCGCCGCGCCCGTTCCGTCCGAGGCCCCGACCGCCCCGAGCCCCAGATAGGTCCGCAAGGCGGGCAGAAAGGTCGGCAGCATCATCGCCAGCGCCATCAGCGCCCACATGGCCCAGAGCGTGCCGAAGCCCGCCGCCCCGGCCCCGACGCAGAGCGCCTCCCAAAATCCGGGTGGCCGGTCCGCCTCGGCCGGGACCATCGCGAAAAGCCCCAGCCAGCCCAGCAGGATCAGCCCATAGGCGGCGGGCCAGATCAGGCGCGGGGCGGCATGGGCAAGGGATTGCGCGGCAAACATGTGGCAAGCCTAGACCGGCCCGCCCCCTTGCGGCAATCGGCGTTTTCCGGGTGCTGGACGATCCGCACCGCGCCGCCTAGAAGGGAGGCCACGCTTTTGTCGCGAAAGGCCCGCCATGACATTCGACCGTTCGATCAAGATCGCCCCGTCCATCCTCTCCGCTGATTTCGCGGATTTCGGGCGGGAGATTCAGGCGATTGAATCCCAGGGCGCCGACTGGGTGCATGTCGATGTGATGGACGGCCATTTCGTGCCCAACATCACCTTCGGCCCGCCCGCCGTCGCGGCCTTCCGGCGGCACGTCAAAACCGTGATGGACGTGCATATCATGATCGCGCCGGTGGATGCCTATATCGAGGCCTTTGCCAAGGCAGGCGCGGACATCCTGACCCCGCATGTCGAGGCGGGGCCGCATATCCACCGCACGTTGCAGGCCATTCGCGGCGCAGGGATGAAGGCGGGTGTGGCGCTGAACCCCGGCACAACGGCGCAGGCGGTGGCGCATCTGCTGGACCTTTGCGATCTGGTTTGTGTGATGACCGTGAACCCCGGCTTCGGCGGGCAGAAATACATCGACATGACCGACAAGGTGCGGGAGCTGCGCGCCATGATCGGCGACCGGCCCATCCATATCGAGATCGACGGCGGCATGGACCCCACCACCGCACCCTTGATGGCGGCGGCGGGGGCGGATGTGCTGGTGGCGGGGTCTGCCGTGTTCCGAGGCGGATCGGTCGACAACCCCAGCGTCTACGGCGACAATATCCGCGCGATAAGGGCGGCGGCAGAGGGGGCGGTCTGATGGTGGCGATCCTCTTTGACCTCGACGGCACGCTGATCGACAGCGCCCCTGACATCCATGCCGAGGCGAACCGTACATTGGCCGCCGAGGGCCTGCCGCCCTTGCCTTTCGTGCAGGTCAAGGGCTTCATCGGCAAGGGCGTGCCCAACCTCATCGCGCGGCTGCTGGAAGCCTCGGGACGACCCCCTGAAGGCCCGCAACAGGACCGCATGATCGCGCGCTTCACCGAAAACTACGAAACGGCGGTCGATCTGACGGTGATCTATCCCGGGGCGATCCCGGCGCTGGAGGCGCTGCGCGCGGCGGGCCACCGGCTCGGGCTTGTCACCAACAAACCGATCCGCCCGACCCATGCGGTGCTGGCGCATCTGGACATGAGCCATCTTTTCGAAACCGTCTGGGGCGGCGACAGCCTGCCCACCCGCAAGCCCGATCCCGCCCCCCTGCTGGCGGGGCTGGAGGCGCTTGGCGGCGGCCCCGCGATCTATGTGGGCGACAGCGAAACCGACGCGGAAACGGCGCTGCGGGCGGGGATGCCCTTCCTGCTCTACACCGAAGGCTATCGCAAGGCGCCTGCCGGGGAACTGCCGCAGGCCGGGCGGTTCAATGATTTCAACGACCTGCCGGGCCTCGTGGCCGGGCTGCTGACTGCACAGGGGATGGCCCATGTCTGAACGTTCCTTCCGCTTCACCCATGCGATAACGCGGCGGCCCGCGGCCAGCATCACGGCGGGGCTGCGCGCGGTCGATACCGGCAAGCCCGACCTTGCGCTGATGCAGGCGCATCACGCCGATTACATCGCGGCGCTGAAGGAAACCGGCGCGCGGGTGGTGGAACTGGACCCGCTCGACGCCTATCCTGACAGCGTCTTTGTCGAGGATACAGCCCTTTGCCTGCCCGAAGGCGCTGTCATCATGCGCCCCGGCGCGCCCTCGCGTCTGGGCGAGGCCGCAGAAATGGCTCCGCATCTGAAAAAACTCTATGGCGAGGTCCGCTGGATCACCGGCGAGGACAGTTTCATCGAAGGTGGTGACATCCTGACGACGGAACATGAGATCCTCGTGGGGCGGTCGGCGCGCACCAATGCCGCCGGGATCGACGAACTGGCCCGGCTGGTCGCCCCCTGGGGGCACCGGCTGCGCGAGGTGGCGACACCGCCCGGGGTTCTGCATTTCAAGACCGATTGTTCGCTGCTGGACGGCGAAACCATCCTCGCCACCCCGCGCCTTGCGGCCTCGGGCTGTTTCAAGGGCTACCGCGTGATCCTGACGGCGACAGGCGAGGAGGCCTGCGCCAACACGATCCGGTTCAATGACCTTGTGCTGATGCCCGCTGGTTTTCCGGCGACGCGCGATGCGCTGGTGGCGGCGGGCTATGCCTTGCGCGAGATCGGCAACAGCGAATGCGCGAAACTCGATGGCGGCATGTCCTGCCTGTCGCTGCGCTTCACCCCGCGCCGTTGACCGGCCTCAGAACAGGCTTCTGGCGCGTTCCGACAGGAAGGTGGCGCTGTTGCCATCCTCATAGATCACCCGCAGACGGACCTGCTGCACCGACCCTTTGGGCACGGTGACGAACAGGGGATAGGGGCCAACGCCGGTTTCCTTCATCGTATTGGGGTTGGCAAGGTCGCGGTGGCAGGGTTCCAGCGGCAGGCGGTTCACCGGCAGATCCTCGTTGAACCCGTAATGGACCTCCTGCACACCGCAGCGCCAGCCGATCAGTTGCGTGAAATAGATCAGGTCATTGTCGCCCTGTTCGGTGAAGCCGAGGATACCGTGCTGGATCTGCTGATGGATGAAGGCGGCCCCTTCGGGCGTGGTGAAATCGGTGGGCTGCGCGGCGAGCGGGCTGGCAAGGAAAATCGCGGCGGTTGTCAGGCGTTTCATGGCAATGCTCCGGCTTTCAAATTACGCGTCCGCCCGTATAGTGGCGTCAAAACGACATCGGGTAGACAGGACCAGTTATGGGACAGACCGGGGGCAGCCGACAAGCCTTCAATATCGTGGCGGTGGGGCAGGGCGGGCGGCTTGCGCATGAGGCGGTTCTGCTGGCTGCGAGCCTGCGGGCCTGCGATCCCGGCTTTGCGGGCCGTCTGTTCATTGCCGAACCCCAGCCGGGGCCGTTGTGGCGGGAGGATCCGCGCATCCCGGCAGGGCCGCTGCGCGATCTGCTGGAAGGGTTCGGCGCGGAGATCCTGCCCTTCGACAGCCGGAATTTCGGCCAGTCCTACCCCTATGGCAACAAGATCGACTGTCTGGCCGCCTTGCCCGACGAACCCTTCCTGTTTCTGGATACGGACACGCTGATTACCGGCGCGCTGTCGGAAACACCCTTCGATTTCGCGCGCCCTTCGGCTTCGATGCGGCGCGAAGGGACATGGCCGGTGCTGGAGCTTTACGGCCCCGGCTATGGTGCGATCTGGAAATCGCTCTATGACCGCTTCGGGCTGGAATTTGAGAGCAGCCTCGACCCCGCACAACCCGATGAATACTGGCAGAAATACCTCTATTTCAACGCGGGCTGGTTTTTTCACCAAAGCCCCCGCGCCTTTGGCGCCCGCTTTGCCGACTATGCGGTGGCGATCCGCGATGACCGGCCCGAGGAATTGCGGCTGCAACCGCTCGACCCCTGGCTCGATCAGGTGGCCCTGCCGCTGGTCATCCATTCCTTCGGTGGTGGCAGGCCGGGGCCGGAACTAGTGGGGCTGGACGGCGATGTGGCCTGCCACTGGCGGATGCTGCCGCTGCTCTACGCCCGCGAAAGCGACCGGGTGGTGGAGGTGCTGGAGGCCGTGACGGCACCCAACCCGGTCAAGAAGGTGCTGAAGGACTATCCGCCCTTCAAACGGATGATCTATCAGGGCAAGGGGGCAGAGGTGCGCGCCTTGTTCGACCGTGCCAACCTGCCGCGCCGCGAACAGGTGATCCGCAACACGATCAAGCGGGAAGGGCTGTGGATGCGGTGAGCGGGCAGGGTTCCTGCTTGTCCTTCGCGGCCCGTTCCGGCTAGAGGAGCGGCCATGCAACAGTTTCCCGACAGTCGCGGATCCCTGACACCGGCCAAACCGATGTCTGACCTCACATGGCTGCGCGTCGGCGGCCCGGCCGACTGGTTGTTCCAGCCTGCGGATGAGGCGGATCTGGCGGCCTTTCTGTCGGGCCTCGACCCGTCCGTGCCGGTGTTCCCGCTGGGCGTGGGGTCCAACCTGATCGTGCGCGATGGCGGCATCCGGGCGGTGGTGGTGCGGCTCGGGCGCGGGTTCAATACCATTTCCATTGACGGCGGGCGGGTGACGGCGGGGGCGGGGGCGCTCGATGCCCATGTCGCGCGCAAGGCTGCCGAGGCGGGGCTGGACCTGACCTTCCTGCGCACCATCCCCGGCACCATCGGGGGCGCGGTGCGGATGAATGCGGGCTGCTATGGCAGCTATACGGCGGATGTGCTGGAAACCGTGCGGATCGTGACGCGGGGCGGGGCGGTCCTCACCCTCCCCGCCGCCGATCTGGGCCTTGCCTATCGCAGTTCTGCGCTGCCCGACGGTGCGGTGATCCTTGAGGCGACCTTCACCCCGCCCCCCGGCGATCCGGCAACCCTTGCGGCGCGCATGGCCGACCAACTGGCCAAACGCGACGCGACCCAGCCGGTGAAGGACCGGTCTGCCGGGTCCACCTTCCGCAATCCGGCGGGGTTTTCATCGACAGGGCAGGCCGATGACGTGCATGACCTCAAGGCGTGGAAGCTGATCGACGAGGCCGGAATGCGCGGCGCGCGGCGCGGCGGGGCGCAGATGAGCGAGAAACATTCGAACTTCCTCATCAACGCAGGCGGGGCCACCGCCGCCGATCTGGAAGAATTGGGCGAGGCAGTGCGAAAAAGGGTTTTCGAAACCTCCGGAATAACGCTAGTATGGGAAATCATGCGGGTCGGCGACGCCGTCGCAGCAGACTGAAAGAACGAATAACGTTCGGATAACAAAAATGGGCCCAAAGCGGCCCTGAGGCAGTAAAATGGCGGCTGGTTCGAGCGGACAAGCCCCCAAAGTGGCGGTAGTGATGGGCGGCCCCTCGGCAGAGCGGGAGGTTTCGCTGGTCAGCGGGCAGGAATGTGCCCAGGCCCTTCGGGAGGCAGGATTTCAGGTTATCACCCTCGATGCGGGGGCGGACCTTTGCGCGCGGCTGGCCGAGGCCGGGCCGGATGTAGTGTTCAACGCATTGCATGGCCGCTGGGGCGAAGATGGCTGCGTGCAGGGCATCCTTGAATGGCTGCGCATCCCCTATACCCATTCGGGCGTGCTGGCCTCGGCCCTTGCGATGGACAAGGAACGGGCCAAGGCGGCCTATGTCGCCGCAGGCCTTCCGGTGGTGCCCTCGCTGCTGGCCCGGCGCGATGATGTGCGCACGCGGCATGTCATGCCCGCGCCCTATGTGGTGAAGCCCAACAATGAAGGCTCGTCAGTCGGGGTCTACCTCGTGACCGATGGCGCCAACGGCCCGCCGCAACTGGGCGACGACATGCCCGAGGTGGTGATGGTCGAGGCCTTCGTGCCGGGGCGTGAACTGACCTGCACCGTGCTGGGGGATCGCGCGCTGTGCGTCACCGACATCCTGACCGATGGCTGGTATGACTATGACGCGAAATACAAACCCGGCGGATCGCGCCATGTCTGCCCGGCTGATCTGCCCGAAGAGATCACGCGGGCCTGCCAGAATTATGCGCTGCGCGCGCACCGGGCGTTGGGGTGCCGGGGCCTCAGCCGGACCGATTTTCGCTGGGATGAACCGCGCGGCCTGGCCGGGTTGATCCTTCTGGAAACCAACACGCAGCCGGGCATGACGCCGACCTCGCTCGCCCCCGAACAGGCGCGGGCGGAGGGGATGAGCTTTGCCGATCTCTGCCGCTGGATGGTGGAGGATGCCTCATGCGATCGCTGAATCCGTTCCGGCGCCGATTGCCCGAGGGCCTGCGCCGCGACCCCGCACCAAGCCGCATCGCCTATCGCCTGAACCGCCTGTGGCTGACGCCCGCGTTCCGCACCACGCTGCGGGTGGGCGTGCCGGCCTTCTGTCTGGCCTTCGGCATCGGGCTTTACCTTGCCAGCGACACGCGGCGCGAGGCGCTGTCGCAGAATTGGGTGGACCTGCGCGACGCGGTCAAGAACCGGCCCGAATTTCTGGTCACGCTGCTGTCGGTCGAAGGCGCCTCGCCGGATGTGGCCGACAGGGTGCGCACGGCACTGGCGCTTCCCTTGCCGCAAAGCTCGCTCGATCTGGACCTGACGGCAGCACGGAGCCGGGTCGCCGGGATCGACGCGGTGCAGGATGTGCTGCTGCGCATCCAGCCCGGTGGCATCCTTCAGGCCGTGGTGACAGAGCGTGAGCCGGTTGTGGTCTGGCGCGGGCCGGAGCGGCTGGTGATGCTGGACGGCGCGGGCCATCCCGTGACGGAAATTGCCGCACGTTCCGAACGTGCGGACCTGCCGCTGATCGCGGGGGAGGGTGCGGATCGCGCCATCCCCGAGGCACTGCGTATCCTGACCTCGGCCGGGCCGCTGCTGCCACGCCTGCGCGGCCTCGTGCGTGTGGGCGAGCGTCGCTGGGATATCGTGCTGGACCGCGACCAGCGTATCCTGCTGCCGGTGCGCGAGCCTGTCCGCGCCCTCGAACGGCTGATCGCGCTGGACATGGCGCAGGATCTTCTGGCGCGGGACATCCGGAATGTCGATCTGCGCCAGCAAGGCCGTCCGAGCCTGCAACTTGCCCCCCATGCCCTGACCGAAATGCGCCGCCTTCGCGGCATCATTCCAGTGGAGAACGCGCTGTGACCGATCTCTATGAAACCCAACGCGCCATGCGCAACATGCGCCGCGCCGCCATCCAGCGCGGTGTCATCGCCGTTCTGGACATCGGATCGTCCAAGGTGGCCTGCCTGATCCTGCGGTTCGACGGCGAGCGGCAGTTCCGCGAAACCGACGGGGTGGGGCCGATGGCGGGGCAGGCCTCGTTCCGGGTGATCGGGGCGGCAACCACCCGGTCGCGCGGGGTCCGCTTCGGCGAGATCGCGGTGATGAATGAAACCGAACGCGCCATCCGGACCGCCGTGCAATCGGCGCAGAAGATGGCGAATGTGCGGGTCGATCACTGCATCGCCTGCTTTTCGGGGGCCGAACCGCGCAGCTATGGCCTTGCCGGAGAATGGGATCTGCACGACACGGTTGTCACCGAGCAGGACGTGGCGCGGGTGCTGGCCGCCTGCGACATGCCCGACATCGGACAGGGGCGCGAGGCGCTGCATGCGCATCCGGTGAACTTCGCGCTCGATCACCGCTCCGGCCTCGGCGACCCGCGTGGACAGATCGGCAACCGGCTGGCCTGCGACCTGCATCTTTTGTCGGTCGATGCCTCGGTGTTGCAGAATATCGTCCATTGCATCAACCGCTGCGATCTGGACATCGCGGGGCTGGCGTCCTCGGCCTATGTCTCGGGCATCTCCTCGCTGGTGGAGGATGAACAGGAACTGGGGGCCGCCTGCATCGACATGGGGGGCGGGGCGACCGGCATTTCCGTCTTCATGAAAAAGCACATGATCTATGCCGATTCCGTGCGCATGGGCGGCGATCATGTCACCTCGGACATCTCCAAGGGCCTGCAGGTGCCCCTGACCACGGCAGAGCGGATCAAGACCAAGTTCGGCGGGGTTCACGCCACCGGCATGGACGACCGCGAGATGATCGAGATCGGCGGCGACAGCGGCGACTGGGAAAAGGACCGCCGCCGCGTCAGCCGCACGGAACTTATCGGCATCATGCGCCCCCGAGTCGAGGAAATCCTGGAGGAGGCTCGGGCCCGGCTCGATGCGGCGGGGTTCGAGCATCTCCCCAGCCAGCAGATCGTGCTGACCGGCGGGGCGAGCCAGATCCCCGGGCTGGACGGGCTGGCCGCGCGCATTCTGGGCCAAAGGGTGCGGCTGGGTCGCCCCTTGCGGGTGCAGGGGCTGCCACAGGCGGCCACCGGCCCGGCCTTTTCCTCGGCGGTGGGTCTGTGCCTGTTCGCGGCCCATCCGCAGGACGAATGGTGGGACTTCGACATCCCTGCCGAACGCTATCCGGCGCGCTCGTTCAGAAGGGCGATGAAATGGTTCAAGGACAACTGGTGACCCCAATATCCGGTAGCCTCGCCAATACGCGGAGGTTCCGGCGCGAATTCGCCTATATTTTGTGGCGAGCCTATGTTTTTTTCGTGACCTTTCCCCGGGCTGCGGATAGATTCATTGGAATTGGGGACGAAAAGCGCTCTCGTAAGGCGCGCGGGACAACCTTAGGCAGGCGGATTGACCATGACACTTAATCTGATGATGACCTCGCAACGCGAAGAGTTGAAGCCGCGCATCACCGTGTTCGGTGTCGGTGGGGCGGGCGGCAATGCCGTCAACAACATGATCGACAAGAACCTGGAGGGTGTCGAATTCGTCGTGGCGAATACCGACGCGCAGGCGCTCCAGCAAAGCCGCGCCACTTCGACGATCCAAATGGGCCTGAAAGTGACCGAAGGTCTCGGGGCCGGTGCGCGCCCGACCGTCGGTGCCGCCGCGGCCGAGGAGACGATCGAGGAGATCGTTGACCATCTGGCGGGGGCGCATATGTGCTTCATCACCGCCGGCATGGGCGGCGGCACCGGCACCGGGGCGGCCCCGATCATCGCGCAGGCCGCGCGGGAATTGGGCGTGCTGACCGTGGGTGTCGTGACCAAGCCCTTCCAGTTCGAGGGTGCCAAGCGCATGCGGCAGGCCGAAGAAGGTATCGAGGCGCTGCAAAAGGTCGTCGATACGCTCATCATCATCCCCAACCAGAACCTGTTCCGGCTGGCGAATGAGCGCACGACCTTCACCGAAGCCTTCGCCATGGCCGATGATGTTCTCTATCAGGGCGTCAAGGGGGTCACCGATCTGATGGTGCGTCCGGGTCTCATCAACCTCGATTTTGCCGATGTCCGCGCCGTGATGGACGAAATGGGCAAGGCGATGATGGGCACCGGCGAGGCGACGGGCGACGACCGCGCCCAGCAGGCCGCCGAAAAGGCCATTGCCAACCCGCTTCTGGACGAAATCAGCCTCAACGGTGCCAAGGGCGTGCTTATCAACATCACCGGTGGCTACGATCTGACCCTGTTCGAACTGGACGAGGCCGCGAACATCATCCGCGAAAAGGTGGACCCGGACGCGAATATCATCGTGGGTTCCACGCTCGACCCCTCGCTCGAAGGCGCGCTGCGCGTGTCGGTCGTGGCGACCGGCATCGACGCATCGGCCGCGAACCGCGCCGATACGCCGGTGGCGCGCCGCTCGATGGCGGCGCCCTTGCCTGCCGCCTTCACCGCGCCGGAGCCCGAGACCGCGCGTCCGATGGCGCTGAAGGTCACGTCTGCCGCAGCCTCCGCCCCGGCCCCTGTCGTGGCGGCCTCCCCGCAACCGGCCGCCGAGGCCCCGAGCCTGTTCGACCGGGTGGAGCGCCATACACCCGCCGCCTTCCATCAGGATGAAGAAGCCGAAATGGAAGAGGCCGTGGACGATCTGCCGCCGCCCGCCTATCGCCCGCAACCGGCTGTTGCCGCACCGCAGGCGCGCTCTCCGATCGACGCGGATGCCGCTGAATTCGTAGCGCCGCGCCCGCGCGCTGTCGGAACGCCCTCGCCCGAGGCGCTGGCCCGGCTTCAGGCGGCTGTCAGCAAGGCACCGGCGCAGCGCGCCGCAGCCCCGGCCCCCGCGCAACCTGCCGCCGAAGCCCCGCGCCCGCGTTTCGGGATCGGGTCGCTCATCAACCGCATGGCGGGGCATGGCGAGGCGGCAGCGGAACGTCCCGCGCCGGTTGTGCGCCAGCAACCGCCCGTCACCGGCTATGACGAGGATGGCGATGCCAATGCCGACCAGCAGCGCATCGAGATCCCCGCATTCCTTCGCCGCCAGGCGAATTGATCCGGACCAGTCAGCCGAGGAAAGGGCCCGCAAGATGCGGGCCTTTTTTTCTTTAAAATCAATATGTTTCGCACAGGTTTTCCGAGTTGTTTCTTTGTGCCCGGCCCTTGTTACAGACGGTCACAAAGAGTGAGTTGTTCCCGCCGCCCCTATTGCTTAGCTAGAGTTGTGTGAAAACGGCTTGGTGGTTGCCCGACAGGGAGCCTGCGCTTCCCGGCCCGAGCCATCGTTAGCTTTGTCAGAGTGCCCCGACGGGGATAGGTCAGTGCTTCGGCCGCCAAGATCACGCAATCCGGGGGATACCCTTGCAGAATACGCTGAAATCCACTGCGACTTTCACGGGCATCGGCCTCCATTCCGGCCATCCCGTGCGCATGTCCGTGCATCCGGCCTCGGCCGATTACGGGATCTGGTTTCGCCGGACCGATGTGACATCGGGCGATGTGCTGATCCCGGCACGGTGGGATTCCGTTGTCTCCGCCCGGCTCTGCACGATGATCGCGAATGACGCGGGCCACAGCGTGTCCACCATCGAACATGTGATGGCGGCCCTTGCCGGTTGCGGCATCCACAACGCACTGATCGAGATTGACGGCCCCGAAGTTCCGATTCTGGATGGCTCGTCACGTCCCTTCGTGCAGACCTTCCTCGCGCGCGGTCTGCTGCCGCAGGCTGCCCCGGTGCGGGCCGTCCGGGTTCTGGAGGCCGTCGAGGTGCGGGAGGGGGAGGCCATCGCCCGCCTTGAACCCGCAGAGATGCTCGAAATCGACTTCCGCATCCAGTTCGACGAAGAAGCCATCGGCAGCCAGACCAAGCGACTCACCATGTCCAACGGCGCCTTTGTCCGGGAACTTTGTGACAGCCGCACCTTCTGCCGGCAGGCCGATGTCGATGCGATGCGCGCGCATGGGCTGGCGCTTGGCGGAAATCTCGACAATGCCGTCGTGTTCGAGGGCGACCGCGTCCTTTCGCCCGGTGGTCTGCGTCACAAGGATGAACCGGTGCGCCACAAGATGCTCGACGCGCTTGGTGATCTGGCGCTGGCGGGCGGTCCGATCCTTGGCCGCTACATCGGTGTGCGCGCCGGACATGCGCTGACCAACAGTCTGCTGCGCAAGCTCTTTGCAACGCAGGGCGCTTGGCGCTTCATCGACTGCACCGCGCCGACCGGTGGCAAGCTGCCCGGGATGGGTGTGCTGCGGTCCGATATCCCGGTTCATTGCTGAGCCTTGCCAAAAGCTGCAAAGGCGTTTTGCGCCCCGGATTTTTCTGTGCTAGGACAGGGCAAACGGGGCTGGTCGCAATGATTTTTGCGACGGGCAATCGCAGGAAAATGGGGTAGGCGGAAGATGGCAGTCGGTAAGGCAGGCGCGGGGTTCCTGGCGACGGCGCTGTTGATGTCCACCCTTGCAGGGTGTGGCACAAGCACGCGGGATCCGGTTCCGCTGGAAAACCTGACGGCAGAGGAGATCTTTGCCCGTGGCGAGCGGTCGCTGGAAGTGCAGCCCAAGCCCGATGATGCGATTCGCCTGTTCTCCGAGGTGGAGCGGCTTTATCCCTATTCCGAATGGGCGAAACGCGCGCTCATCATGCAGGCCTTCAGCCAGCACAAGGGCAAGAAATACGAGGATGCCCGCGCCAGCGCACAGCGCTTCATCGACCTCTATCCGGGGGATGAGGATGCGGCCTATGCCAAATACCTGCTGGCGCTCAGCTATTACGACCAGATCGACGAGGTTGGTCGTGACCAGGGTCTGACCTTCCAGGCCTTGCAGGCCATGCGCGCAGTGATCGAGGAATATCCCGAAAGCGAATATGCCTCCTCCTCGATGCTGAAATTCGAACTCGCCTTCGACCATCTGGCAGGCAAGGAAATGGAGATCGGGCGCTATTACCTGAAACGCGGGCAGCATACGGCAGCGATCAACCGCTTCCGTGTGGTGGTGCAGGATTTCCAGAACACCACCCATACCGCCGAGGCGCTGCATCGTCTGGTCGAGGCCTATCTGACCCTAGGCCTGACGGACGAGGCGCAGACCGCCGGGGCGATTCTGGGCCATAACTACCAGTCGAGCCCGTTTTATGACGACAGCTACCGTCTGCTGACGGGCCGGGGCCTGTCCATGGAGGCACGGGGCGACAGCTGGCTGCGCCGGGTCTACCGGCAGGTGATCCGGGGCGAGTGGCTCTGATCGCCCGATGATGCCTGCGGCGGGACGGGTGGCCTGACATGCTGCGAGCGCTTGAGATTCGCGATCTTCTGATCATCGACCGGCTGGAGCTTGGCTTTCAGCCGGGTCTGAACGTGCTGACCGGGGAAACCGGGGCGGGCAAGTCGATCCTGCTCGATGCGCTCGGCTTCGTTCTGGGCTGGCGGGGACGGGCGGAACTGGTGCGTGCGGGGGCGGATCAGGGCGAGGTAACGGCTGTGTTCGACCTGCCTGACGGTCATGCCGCCCATGCCGTTCTGGCCGAGGCGGGGATGCCGTCCGGCCCTGAACTCATCCTGCGGCGGCTGAATTTCGCGGATGGGCGCAAGACGGCCTGGATCAATGACCGCCGGGCCAGTGGCGAGGTCTTGCGTGCCCTGTCCGAAACGCTGGTGGAACTGCATGGCCAGCATGACGACCGGGGCCTGTTGAACCCGCGCGGGCATCGCCAGATGCTCGACGCCTTTGCCGGGCTCGACATGACGCCGTTGCGTGCCGCCTGGACCCGGATGGCGCGCGCCCGCAAGGCACAGGCCGAGGCAGAGACCGCCCTTGCCGCAATGAAGGCGGAGGAGGACTTCCTGCGTCACGCGGTCACGGAACTCGACAAGCTGGACCCCGAACCGGGGGAGGAGGCGCTGCTGGATACGCGCCGCCGCAGCATGCAGGCCGCCGAGCGCATCCGGTCCGACATCGCACGCGCGCATCAGGCGCTGT
The DNA here is from genome assembly GCA_046295215.1 of Pseudorhodobacter sp. Classification (GTDB taxonomy): domain Bacteria; phylum Pseudomonadota; class Alphaproteobacteria; order Rhodobacterales; family Rhodobacteraceae; genus Szabonella. Next base: position 76,876 of record JBKBNP010000007.1, read on the forward strand.
CGGATCAGGGGGCCGAGGGCCTGCTGATGGACGCGCAACGCTGGCTGGACGGGGCCGCCGACAAGGCCGAGGGACGGCTGGAGAATGCCCTCGCCGCCCTTGGCCGTGCGATGATCGAGTTGGGGGAGGCGCAGGCAGAGGTGGAAGCCTGCCTCACCGCCCTGAATTTCGACCCGCATGAACTGGAACAGGTGGAGGAACGCCTGTTCGCGATCCGGGCCTTGGCGCGCAAGCATGGCGTTCTGGCCGATGATCTGGGCGGTTTCGCCGCTGACCTGCGCGCGCGTCTGGCGGCCCTGGATGGCGGGGCGCAGAACCTCGCCGCGCTGGAGGCCGACCGGACTGCCGCCGAGGCTGCCTATGCCGCCGCCGCCTCTGCCATGACCGAAGCGCGCCGCAAGGCAGCAAGCGGGCTCGATACGGCCATGGCCGCCGAACTGGCACCGCTCAAGATGGAACGCGCGGTGTTCCAGACCCTGATCGAACCCGGCGAGCCGGGGCCGGAGGGCGTGGATGCCGTGTCTTTCAGCGTCGCCACCAACCCCGGCGCCCCGGCGGGGCCGCTCAACCGCATCGCCTCGGGCGGGGAATTGTCGCGGTTTCTCCTGGCGCTGAAAGTCTGCCTGACCGGGGATGCGCCGGGGCTGACGCTGATTTTCGACGAGATCGACCGGGGTGTGGGCGGCGCGACTGCCGATGCCGTTGGTCGCCGTCTGGCGGCGCTGGCGAGCGGCGCGCAGGTGCTGGTCGTGACCCACAGCCCGCAGGTGGCCGCGCTTGGCGCGCATCACTGGCGGGTGGAAAAGCGGGTGCAGGACGGCATGACCACGTCCAGCGTGGTGCCGCTCTCGCCCGCCGACCGGGTGGAGGAGATTGCCCGCATGCTGGCGGGGGACACGATCACCCCGGCGGCCCGCGACGCCGCGCGCGCCCTGTTGGGCTAGGCTTCCAGCGCCGTGAACTGCAACGCGACTGCCTGCCAGCCCGCGGAGGTTTCGGCAAGGGTGGCCAGCATCAGCGCGCCGATCCGGCCCATGTCCTGCCCGGTGTCGTTCACCAGCCCCGACAGCACGAACCGCTGCACCAGAACCGCCGCACCACCGCCAAGCGGGCGCAGGCGCGTCTTGCCGGTGACCAGCCGCGACTGACTGAAGGCCCCGTCAAGCTCGGCCCTGAAAAGTGCCGTAATTGCCCGGCGCCCCTCCGCATGGGCACCGGTGAGGCTCAGCAGGTCGCCGTCCTCTGCAATCAAATTGGCAAGGGCATCCGCATCGCGCGCGCCCCAGGCGGCGGCAAAGGCGCGGGGAAAGGCGGCGGGATCGGTCACCATGGCCGCACCAGCTTGCCTGGGTTCATCAGGTTTGCGGGGTCGAGCGCGCGTTTGATCTGGCCCATCACATCCCAGGCCGGGCCATGTTCGGCTTCCATATGCCCCAGTTTGCCGCAGCCGATGCCATGTTCGCCGGTGATCGTGCCGCCAAGGCGCAGCGCGCGGTCGGCCATGCGGGTGGCCAGCGCCTTGGCCTCTGCGGCTTCTTGCGGGCTGTCGGGGTCGATCAGCAGGATGGCGTGGAAATTCCCGTCCCCGACATGACCGAGGATCGGCCCGGGAATCCTGCCCGCCGAAATGTCGTCGCGCGTCTCCGCCACCGCCTCCGCCAGACGCGAGATCGGCACGCAGACATCGGTCACCACCGCCGTCGCGCCGGGACGCGAGGCAAGGATGGCCGGATAGGCCTGATGCCGCATCCGCCAGAGCCGCGCGCGGTCCTCGGTCGCCTTGGCCCATTGGAAGCCGGAACTGCCGTATTCACCCGCCAGTTCCCCGAACCGTTCGGCCTGTTCCTGCACGCCCATGGGCGAGCCGTGGAATTCCACCATCAAATGCGGGGCGGCGGGCAGGTCCATCCCGGCCCAGGCGGCACAGGCGGCCACGCTCGCCTCGTCCAGAAATTCGATCCGCGCCATGGGGATGCCGCTTTGAATGGTGGCAATCACGCAATCCACGGCATCGGTCAATGTCGGAAAGGCACAGACGGCGGCGGATACCGCCTCGGGCTGGCCTTGCAGGCGCAGGGTGAGTTCCGTGACCAGCCCCAGCGTGCCCTCGGAGCCCACCATCAGCGCGGTCAGGTCATATCCGGCCGCAGTTTTGGGGGCCGACGTGCCGGTGCGGATCACCCGGCCATCGGCCAGCACGACCTCCAGCCCCAGAACATTGTCGCGCATCGTGCCATATCTGACAGCGGTGGTGCCGGAGGCTCGCGTCATTGCCATGCCGCCGAGCGTCGCGTTCGCCCCCGGATCAACCGGAAAGAACAGCCCTGTCGCGCGCAATTCCTCGTTCAGCCTCTCGCGGGTGATGCCGGGCTGGATGACGCAGAGCATATCCTCGGGATAGACCGCAAGCATCTGATCCATCTGGGTGAAATCCACCGTAACCCCACCTTTGAGCGCCAGCGCGTGCCCCTCCAGCGAGGTGCCTGCGCCCCATCCCACCATCGGCACGCCATTGCGGGCGCAGATGCGGGCGATATGGGCAACTTCCTCGGTCGTGCGGGGAAAGACCACGGCATCGGGGAGACCCGCAGTGATATGGGTTTCCGACTGCCCATGCTGCGCGCGGATGCCGGGCGCGCGGCTGAAGCGGTCACCGAAGATATGGCCAAGCGCGTCAAGCGCGGGATCAAGCTGCATGGGGTGCCTCCGTTCGGCGCGCAGATTAGGCGAGCCGGGGGGCGAGGGAAAGGGTCAGGGCGCAAGTGCGGCCAGCGCAGGCGCCAGATCGCCATAGCCGGTGAAGCGGCGTTCATAGGCCAATCCCAGACGCGCGGCACAGTCGCGGGCCTTGGCATCGAGGGCAGCATCCTCGGTCTGCGCCTGATAGACCAGCTTGGTGTAATTTCCGAAATACATGTCGCGCAATTCGGGATGGCGGTCCAGCCCCATGGGTTTCCAGACGAAGGCATCGAATTGCCGCACGAGGAAATCGGTGAGGTAGAAGGCGGTGAATTCCGTTTCCGCCATGGTGGCAAAGTCGCCATTGCCTTCAAAAAACGAATAGCAATGCGGACCTTGGACCATTTCAACGCCCAATTCCTTGCACTTTTCGAACAATCGGCTTCCGGTTCCGCAATCGGCATAGACCACGAAGAGGCGCGCGTAGCCTGTGCGGTGTTCGATCACCGATTTTTCCACCGCCGCCGGAATCCGGTCGGGCCAGAGATGCAGGTTGGCGGGCAGGCATTGCAGGTCCAGATGGTCCCAGCCGTTTAACCGTTTCAGCGCGAGGATTTCATGCGCGAGCGCGCCACAGGCGATCAGCAGAACCCGGCCTTGCCCCTCGGGTGGCAGCCCGCATTCGGTCAGGACATGATCTTCCGGCAAGGTCATTTGCGCCGGTCCATCCAGACCCGGACTGCGAGCGCGGCCAGTGCCGCCAACAGGCCCAGGGCTGCAAAGGGCAGGCCGATGAATTGTGCCGCAGCGACGGTTGCCGCCCCCGCGACAAGGACGATCAGGAGGAGCGAAACGAAAACGCGGGGCGGCATCGGGGGCCTCCGGGGCTGAAAATCGGCGGTCTGCCTTGTCTGCATATGCGATGCGCCCCCTGTGCAGACAAGGGCAGGGCTCGCACCCGCACCGGCAAGCCCCGCGAACCTGCCTGCATCGGGCCAACGCATGGCCCGGTCCCGGGGGGTGCGGCCCTCCCGGGCAAAGGGGGGACGCTCTGGTCTCTGGGTCAGTGCGCGACGGTCTGGTTGTGCTTGCGCGCGACGAACTGCTTGGCGGTTTCCACGGCCACGGCGGCATCGCGGCAATAGGCATCCGCCCCGATGGCGCGGCCGAATTCCTCGTTCAGCGGCGCGCCGCCCACCAGCACGATATAGTCGTCGCGCATGCCCTTTTCCTTCATCGTGTCGATCACGACCTTCATGTAGGGCATCGTGGTGGTCAAGAGCGCGGACATGCCGAGGATGTCGGGCTTTTCCTCTTCCAGCGCCTCGAGATATTTCTCGACCGAGTTGTTGATGCCCAGATCGCGCACCTCGAACCCCGCACCTTCCATCATCATCGCGACGAGGTTCTTGCCGATGTCGTGGATGTCGCCCTTGACGGTGCCGATCACCATCTTGCCCATGCGCGGGGCGCCGGTTTCGATCAGCAGCGGCTTGAGGATGGCCATGCCGCCCTTCATCGCGTTGGCCGCCAGCAGAACCTCCGGCACGAACAGGATGCCGTCGCGGAAATCGGCACCGACGATGGTCATGCCCGCAACAAGTGCCTTGGTCAGCACGTCATAGGGCGTCCAGCCGCGCTCGATGAGGATGTTCACAGCCTCCTCGATTTCCTCCTTCAACCCGTCATAGAGGTCGTCATGCATTTGCAGGACAAGTTCGTCGTCGCTGAGGTCGGAAAGGATGATGTCGTCGTCAGCCATGGGGGGCTCCTGCGGGATGATCTGAGGGTTGCATGGGGCCAAAGGGGCCGGGGCACTTTTCGGATTGCGACATTGGCGGGGTGAAAGCCGACAAAGCCCCTTTGATCGCGGGGATTTGCTGGATATTGTTCCTGATATGTTCTAGTCTGGCCGCATGTCTTGTCCGAAGCCCTCCGAGACCGGCCTTGCCCCCGGCCTGCGCATCCCCGGCAGGGGGGCGGCCAGCAATGCCGTTGGCCGGTTCGAGACCGCGACGCGCGAGGTCAGCGCGGATGGCTGGGACATGCCCGAGGACGACCGGGTGCTGCGCACCGAAACGCGGGTGGAGGTGCCGCGATCCGCGCTGAGCTGGAACACCTCGCCCGATCTGCCCTTCGACCGGTCGGTGAACCCTTACCGGGGGTGTGAACATGGTTGCGTCTATTGCTATGCGCGGCCGAGCCATGCCTATCTCAACTATTCGCCGGGGCTGGATTTCGAAACCCGTCTGATCGCGCGGCCCGGCATCGGTGCGGTGCTGGCGCGGGAATTGCGGGGGAAGGGTTATGCGCCCGCAACCATCGCCATCGGCACCAATACCGACCCCTACCAGCCCATCGAGGCGCAACACCGCGTGATGCGCGAGGTGCTGGAGGTCTTGCGCGACTTCAACCATCCGGTTGCGGTGACGACGCGGGGGGTGCTGGTGGAACGCGACGCCGACATCCTCGGGGCGATGGGGCAGGCGGGGCTGGCGCGGGTGGGCATTTCGATCACCACGCTGGATGCCGGATTGGCGCGGCGGATGGAGCCGCGCGCCCCCGCCCCGCTGCGCCGGTTGCAAATGATCCGGCGGTTGACCGATGCCGGCTGCCCGGTGCGGGTGATGGTGGCCCCGGTCATTCCTGGCCTCACCGATGACGGGCTGGAGGCGGTGCTGGAGGCCGCGCGCGATGCGGGTGCCGTAGCGGCAAGCTGGATCCTTCTGCGCCTGCCGGGGGAGGTGGAGGGGTTGTTCCGCGACTGGCTGGCCGCGCACGCACCGGGGCGGGCGGCGAAGGTGATGGCAAGGCTGGCGGAACTGCATGCGGGCAAGACCTATGATCCGGGCTTCGGGCGGCGGATGCGGGGGCAGGGGGTCTGGTCGGCCCTGATCGCGCGGCGGTTCGATCTGGCGCGCGAAAGGCTTGGTCTGGTGCTGCATCAACCGCCGCTGCGCTGCGACCTGTTCCGCCCGCCGCCGCGCCCGGGGGATCAGCTTGCGCTGTTCTGAGCGGGCGCGCGCCGCCCGCCCCTGCGGGCGCTCGTCGCTTTTGCAGCGAGGCGGCCCGTCAGGACCGGTGAACGGGCCGCAGCGGCACAAGGATCAGCCGCGCCGCCCGCCGCCGCGCCGCTCGCGCCGTGCGGGGCCGGGGTCGTCGCCAGTGCCGTCAGTGGCCGAAGAAAACCCGCCCAATGCCTCGGAAATCGTGTCAAGCGAGGGGCGCGGGCCTGCTGGCCTCGTTTCCAGCGCCTCGCGCATGGCGCGCAGATGGTCCGGCATGGTGCCGCAGCAGCCGCCGATCAGCCGCACGCCCGCATCGCGCGCCAGCACGGCATAATCGCCCATCAGGGCGGGCGTGCCGTCGTAATGGATATGGCCATCGTGATACTTCGGGATGCCCGCATTACCCTTGGCGATGATCGGGCGTTCGGTGCCGACCGCGACAAACCCCAGCACCGTGCGCAAAAGATCCGAGGCGCCCACACCGCAATTCGCGCCGAAGGCCAGCGGCGGGTTCGGAAGCTTCTCCACCATCTCGGCCATGGCGGCAGAGGTCGTGCCCATCATCGTGCGGCCTGCGGTGTCAAAGCTCATCGTGCCGCACCAGGGCATTCCGGCCAGACGTGCGGCCTCGGCGGCGGCCTTGTATTCCTCGGGGGCGGAGATCGTCTCGACCCACAGGACATCCGCGCCGCCCTCCTTCAGGCCCTCGGCCTGCTCGTGGAACATTTCCACGGCAACCGCATGGGTCAGCGTGCCCATCGGCTCGAAAATCTCGCCCGTCGGGCCGACGGAGCCTGCCACGATCACCGCGCGGCCAGCCTTGTCGGCAATCTCGCGCCCCAGTTCGGCGGCGACGCGGTTCAGTTCGCGCACCCGGCCCTCGGCCTGATGCAGTTTCAGGCGGCTGGCATTGCCGCCGAAGCTGTTGGTCAGGAAGAGGTCCGACCCGGCATCGACGGCGCCGCGATAAAGCTTGCGGATATTGTCGGGCTGATCGACGTTCCAAAGCTCCGGCGGCTCGCCCGAGGACAGCCCCATGTTGAAAAGGTTGGTGCCCGTCGCGCCGTCGAGCAGGATCCAGTCCCGTTCCGCCAGCATCCGACTCAATGCGTCCGTCATGTCAAAATCCCGTGCCCCAAATCCCCATATCCCGGGGGCCGCCCCGTCGCGGTGCGGCTGCCATTTTCCCCCGTTTGCCATGCGACAGACGGGGGCACAAATTCATAATCTTCAAGATCATCATGCGGCGCACGGCTGTTCCCGCACCGCCGCATCCTCCTTGTGCAGATCCGCCCCCCGAAGGTCGGCCTGCCTTAAAGCTCCGACATCAGCTGGTGCTTGGCGAGCGGCAGCAGGGAGGCGAGTTTGGCGCGGATCTCGTCTGCCGTGGCGCGGTGGCCCAGATCGGCGGCGACCTTGCGCACCACATCCTCATGCCCGGCCTCCTCGAAATCGGCCTTGACCACGTCCAGCGCGTAGGCGTTGGCCTCCTCGCCTTTCTTGCCCAGCATTTCCGCCGCCCAGAGGCCCAGGAGCTTGTTGCAGCGCGCCTCGGCGCGGAATTGCATTTCGGCGTCATGGGCGAATTTCGCCTCGAAGGCTTTTTCGCGGTCTTCAAACGTTTTCATGGCTGAGGCCCTTCTCATTGATGGGTTTGCCCTGATATGCCCTTCGCCGCCCCATACCGCAAGAGGCAGGCCGCCGCAGCGCCTGCCCGCACGGCGCGCCTTGCGAGCGGACGCGCCATGGCTTATAGCGCGGGCAAAGGGAAGAGGGGGGTCGTGCGCCGCCCCGTTCCCACATTGATCTGGCACCGGTCTGGGGACTTCATGGCGCGTCGCAAGAAAGTTTACGAAGGCAAGGCCAAGATCCTTTACGAAGGGCCCGAACCCGGAACCCTGATCCAGTATTTCAAGGACGATGTGACAACGCCCGGAACCCCTGTGCCGATGGTGGAGGGCAAGGGTGTCTTGAACAACCGGCTGTCGGAATTCTTCATGTCGGGGCTGAATTCGGTGGGCGTTCCCACGCATTTCATCCGCCGCCTGAACATGCGCGAGCAACTGGTGCGCATGGCCGAGATCATGCCGCTGGAGATTGTCGTGCGCAATTTCGCGGCGGGCGAGATTTCCACCCGGCTGGGCATCCCGGAAGGCACGCCATTGCCGCGTCCGGTCGTCGAATATTACTTCAAGGATGACAAGCTGGGCACGCCTTTGGTGTCGGAGGAACATATCGTCGCCTTTGGCTGGGGCAACCAGCAGGATCTGGACGACATCATCGCCCTGGCGCTGCGGGTCAATGACTTCCTGTCCGGCGTGATGCTGGGGGTCGGCATCCGGCTGGCGGATTTCCGGCTGGAGGTGGGCCGCGTCTGGGAAGGCGATTTCATGCGGCTGATCGTGGCCGACGAGATCAGCCCCGACAGTTGCCGCCTCTGGGATCTGCGCGGGCTGGAAATTCCCGACCGCGAGGGGGCGCTGCGCGAGCCCGGCCCATTGCCGGACGTGCATACCGAACTCGCGCGGCGTCTGGGGGTCATGCCCTCCAATGTCACGCATACGCCCAAGCCTACGCTGATCAACTGACCCTATCTGACAAAACGAGGCCCCGATGAAAGCGCGCGTCCATATCATGCTCAAAGACGGTGTTCTGGACCCGCAGGGGGAGGCTGTGCGCCACGCGCTCGGCACGCTGGGCTTTGCCGGGGTGACGGGGGTGCGTCAGGGCAAGCTGATCGAGCTGGACCTCGCCGCCACCGACCGCGCCGCCGCCGAGACGGAGGTCAAGGCGATGTGCGAGCGTCTGCTGGCCAATACCGTGATCGAGAAATACTCGGTCGAGATCGTCTGACCGCGCCCCTCCGTCCTTTCAGGCCGCCTCCGGCGGGGCTGTCGAGAGCCCCTGTTTTCCCGATCCTGCGGTCTTGCCCCTCCGCAGGGATCGCCGGAATCATCCGACCCTGCTTTTTCTGTCCGAAAATATCCTCGGGTGGGGTCCGGGGAGGGCAGACAGCCCTCCCCGGCGGCCGGGTCAGGGCGCCGCGCCGCAGGGCTGCACGATCCCGTCCGGGCAGCGCGCCCCGGAACCGGCCGTCTCCGCCTCTCGCGCCGTCCTGTCGGGCACCCGCGCGGCCGCCGCCCGGGGCCGGTTGAGCCCTGCCGGACCGTGCCGCTCCCTGATTGTCCTCGTCCGGTGCGGCTGGCATGGTTCCCCTTGCTGTGGGGCAGGGGAACAGGGCCTTCCGCCAGATCCTGTGCGAAGACCCGGCGTATCTTGTTGACCCGCCCCCCTCCCGGCCCTATCCTTTGTGCCTTTCCAGACAGCAAGGACATCCGCCATGACCCGCTTTGCCGCCCCGATTGCCGCGCAGATCTGGGACATGAAGTATCGGCTGAAGGATGCAGGCGGAGCCCCGGTGGATGCCACCGTCGAGGACAGTTGGCGCCGCATCGCCCGGTCGCTGGCCGAGGTGGAGACGGAGGCCGCGGTCTGGGAGGAGCGTTTCTATACCGCGCTGGAGGATTTCAAATTCCTGCCCGCAGGCCGCATCACCGCAGGGGCAGGCACCGGGCGCAGCGTGACGCTGTTCAACTGCTTTGTCATGGGCACCATCCCCGACAGCATGGGCGGCATTTTCGACATGCTGAAAGAGGCGGCCCTCACCATGCAGCAGGGCGGCGGCATCGGCTATGATTTCTCCACCATCCGGCCGCGCGGCGCGGCGGTCAAGGGGGTCGCGGCGGATGCCTCGGGGCCGCTTTCGTTCATGGATGTCTGGGACGCGATGTGCCGCACCATCATGTCGGCGGGCAGCCGTCGCGGTGCCATGATGGCCACGATGCGCTGCGACCACCCGGATATCGAATCCTTCATCGAGGCCAAGAAAGACCCCGCCCGCCTGCGCATGTTCAACCTGTCAGTGCTGGTGACGGATGCCTTCATGGCGGCGGTGAAGGCTGACGGACCCTGGGAATTGCAGTTCGGCGGCCGGGTCTATCACACGCTGCCCGCACGCGATCTGTGGAACCGGATCATGCGCAACACCTATGATTTCGCCGAACCTGGCGTCATCTTCATCGACCGGATCAATGCCGCCAACAACCTGCATTATTGCGAGACGATTGCCGCCACCAACCCCTGCGGCGAACAGCCCCTGCCGCCCTATGGCGCCTGCCTTCTGGGCTCGGTCAACCTTGCCCGGCTGGTGACGGACCCGTTCTCCGACACCGCCCGGCTGGACCCTGCGGCACTGGACGACCTTGTGCGCCTTGCGGTGCGGATGATGGACAATGTGGTGGACGCCTCCCGTTTTCCCCTGCCGCAGCAGGCGGCAGAGGCACGCGCCAAACGCCGGATCGGGCTGGGGGTCACGGGGTTGGCAGATGCTTTGCTGATGCTCGGCCTGCGCTATGGGTCTGAACGGGCGGCGGCGCAGACGGGTGAGTGGATGAAGGCCATTGCGCGCGCGGCCTATCTGGCATCGGTGGATCTGGCGAAAGAAAAAGGCGCGTTTCCGCTGTTTGACGCCGAGCCCTATCTCGCCTCCGGCACCATGCAGAAAATGGATGCCGATGTGCGCGAGGCGATCCGCGCCCATGGCATCCGCAATGCGCTGCTGACCTCCATCGCGCCCACCGGCACGATCAGCCTTTATGCAGGCAATGTCAGTTCCGGGATCGAGCCGGTCTTTGCCTATGCCTACAAGCGCAAGGTCTTGCAAAAGGATGGCAGCCGCACCGAGGAGGAAGTCGTCGATTATGCCGTGCAGATGTGGCGTGACCTGAAGGGCGATGCGCCCCTGCCGGAGTATTTCGTCAACGCCCAGACCCTGCCGCCGCTGGATCACGTCCGCATGCAGGCCGCCGCACAGGACTGGGTGGACAGTTCCATCTCCAAAACCATCAACTGCCCGGCCGATATTTCCTTCGAGGATTTCAAGGAGGTCTACATGGCCGCCTGGGATCAGGGGTGCAAGGGCTGCACCACCTACCGGCCCAATGATGTGACAGGCTCGGTGCTGTCGGTGTCTGAAAACACCGACCAGACGCCCGCCGAGGCGCCCGCAAGTGCTTCGGAGGCCGGGGCCGAGGTGGTCTACCTTTCCGAGCCGCTGGACCGCCCCGGCGCGCTGGAAGGCCAGACCTACAAGCTGAAATGGCCCGGCTCCGAACATGCGCTTTACATCACCGTCAATGACATTGTGATCGCGGGCCATCGCCGCCCCTTCGAAGTGTTCATCAATTCCAAGAACATGGAGCATTTCGCCTGGACCGTGGCGCTGACCCGGATGATCTCGGCGGTTTTCCGGCGCGGGGGGGATGTGAGCTTTGTGGTGGAGGAGTTGAAGGCGGTGTTCGACCCGCGCGGCGGGGCCTGGGTGGACGGGCGCTATATTCCGTCGATCCTTGCCGCCATCGGCGGGGTGATCGAGCGGCATCTGGTCTCCATCGGTTTCATCGAGGGCGAGGGCATGGGGCTGAAAAGCGACCCAAAGGCCGGGGTGGTGGCGATCGGAGCCCCGAAGGGCGCGGCCTGTTCCTCCTGCGGCAGCTACGAGATGCGGCGGGTGGAGGGCTGCATGACCTGTGCCGATTGCGGGTTCTCGAAATGCGGGTGAAGCCGATTCGGGGCTGCGAGGGCTCTTGAAACGCACGGGAAAGTTTGGAGCCTGACCTGCCCCCCGGAAGTTCCCTCGCCGCAATGTAGAGTCTGCCCAACCTGAAGGAGCAGACGAGATGAGGAAAAGCCGTTTTACCGAGGCGCAGATTATCGGGATGATCAAAGAGCAGAAGGCTGGATTGCCGACGGCTGAGCTGTGCCGGAAGCATGGGCTGAGCCCGGCAACGTTCTACAAGCTCAAGGCAAGTATGGCGGGATGGACCTGTCCGATGGTTGCCATTGGAGCGCCATTGGTCCGAGCGACAATGGCGACGCGCCTGAAACAGCTTGAGGAGTGAGCTTGCGAACGCCATCGGTTCGAGAGAGCAGGCGAACGGGCGCGCGGCAGCCGCACAGCGATGCCGGTGCCGTTTCGCCCGAACCAGCGCTGGTCGCCGGACTTTCTGTCCGACACCTTCGGGGCCTGCCGGAAGTTCGCTCGCCATTGTTCTTGAACCAATGGCGCACAATGGCTCGCCCTGGCGGTGAATGACGATTGCTGTCGCGAAAACCTCGCCCTGATTGCTGACACCAGCATCTCAGGCGCGCGGGTCGCACGGGAACTGGACGCGCTGGTCCGCATCTGTGGAAAACCGGCCTGCATCGTCAGTGACAACGGGACCGAGTTCACCGGCAAGGCGATCCTGAAATGGGCCAACGACAACAAGGTCGAGTGGCATAACATCGACCCGGGCAAGCCGTAGCAGAATGGCTACATCGAGAGCTTCAACGGCAGCCTGCGCGATGAATGCCTCAATGAGGAGATCTTCGACAGCCTGGCACTTGCCCGCCGCCAGCTGGCCCTGTGGCGATATGACGACAACAATGTCAGGCCGCATTCCTCGCTGGGAAACCAACCACCCGCCGAAGCGCGCCGGGCGCTTGAGCAATGCGAAGGCTCCACGCCCGGCGCACTTGCCCGACCCGAAACCACCGACTATCAAACCCAAGGACTCTCGTTAGTTCGCCCTGAACAACCTCCATGCCATTGATTTTGCGCTGAAACGTTGTGGTTTTTCTCGCCATGGCCTGCAGTGTTTTGTATGATTTCCTTCAAACCCCTGCAATTTTGGTCCCGCCCATGAAGCACCGCCCGCGCCTTCCGG
>JBKBNP010000008.1:0-86163 GCA_046295215.1 Pseudorhodobacter sp.
ACGCAGGATCGCGATGATCTGTGCCTCCGTGTATCTGCTTGTCTTCATTCGAAATCTCCTCATGCATCATGCCGAGAAAATTCTACTTATGCAGCCCCTTACTTTCGGGGGGGATTACCAAGCGAACGGCCCAAATCTGCGCTCAGGTCCTATGTGCGGGTAGTTAAATTGCCTCCAAAGCGGTCACTCGTACAAGACAAAGCTTGAATCTTTCTGCGGAGAGTCTCGGTCGGAGACCTTGGCAAGGCAGGAATTGGTTCGGTTTGCTGTCACGCGTCGGTTGGAGTTCTGCGATTCCACCCCTATCATCATCCTCGCTCCGACAAACGTCGTCTGTCCGCATCCCGAAGGTACCGTGGTTCGTTGTGCCGGATCGACGTAAGCGGTGCGCCGGCCCTGTGGTTTCGGCCTGATGCTGTATCGGGCATGCCGTCCTGCGACTGAGTTTGCGGGGGGACGGCGGTGGAGCACCAAAATGAGCACCGGATGGAGGTGCGCAGGTCGAGGGGAGTGTCGCGGATCGAGGTCCTTGATGGTCCGACCGGGCGGCGGCGATGGCCGGATGATCTCAAGGCGCGGATTGTGGCTGAGAGTTTTCAACCTGGCGCGCGGGTCTGCGATGCTGCGGCGAAGCATGGGTTGATTGCCCGGCACCTTTCGGGATGGCGCGGCCAGGCGCGTAGAGGAGAACTGGTGGTGCCGATCAATGTGGCCCCGGCATTCGTTCCGCTGGTGGTCGAGCCATTGGCTGATGGTGCTGCCACGTCGGCCGACACGGGCGTGATCATGGTCGAGATTCGTGGCGCAGTTTTGCATGTGTCGCCGGACTGCAGCCCGGAGCGCGCGGCGGCCTTGGTGGCGGCGCTGAGGAAGGTGCTTTGATCTTTCCGGATCAGGCCGTCAGGATCGTGATCGCGACCAAGCCGGTAGACTTCCGCAAAGGGCACGATGGTCTGGCGGCCATGGCGCATGCCGAGCTGGGTTTTGCGCCCAAGGCTGGGGTGATGGTTGTGTTCAGGTCCAAACGTGGCGACCGGATCAAGGTTCTGTTCTGGGACGGCAGTGGGATCGTGATGATCTACAAGCGGCTGGAACAGGGCGGCTTTGCTTGGCCAAAGGTTGGCGACGGCATCATGCGGCTGTCGCGGGTGCAGTTCGAGGCGCTGTTTGCGGGCCTTGACTGGCGGCGTATCCATGCGCCCAGACCGACGCATCCCACTGCGACAGAATGACTCGGATCGCCTTGTAAATATGGGCCTTTGCGGAGGTGTGCGATATAAGTCGCCATGTCCGCGCCCGCCGATCTCCCCTTTGATCTGGATAGTCTTCCGTCCGCCGTGCGGGAGGCGTTTGCAGCCATGCAGGCCAAGGTCGCAGGGCTGGAGGCGCAGACCGAACGTCAGCATTGCCTCATCGCCGAGCTGCGCCATGCGCTTTACGGCAAGCGGTCCGAGCGGTTGCCCCCCGATGAGCGTCAGCTGGCTTTCGAGGATCTGGAAACGGCCGTTGCGGAAGCCGAGGCTGCCCGGGAAGCGCTGGCGGAGCGCAATGCCGATGGCAAACCCAGACGCCCGCCAGCCAAGCGCAACCTTGGCCATCTGCCCGACCATCTGCCGCGCATCGAACAGGTGATCGAACCCGCGCAGAAGATCTGTCCCTGCGGCTGCACCGACATGGTGAAGATTGGCGAAGACCGTGCGGAACGGCTCGACATCGCTCCCGCCCGCTTCCAGGTCATCGTCACGGTTCGCCCGCGCTATGCCTGTCGGCGCTGCGATGCGGGTGTTGTGCAGGCGGCCACGCCCAACTGGCTGATCGAGGGCGGGCTGCCGACCGAGGGCACGCTCGCCCATGTCGCCGTCTCCAAATATGCCGATCATCTGCCACTTTACCGCCAGTGCCAGATCTATGGCAGGGGCGGCGTGGAGTTGGACCGGTCAACCTTGGCAAACTGGTGTGGCGTGTCAGCCTACCATCTGGCCCCGGTCGTTGACCGGATGCTGGTCAACCTCAAACGGTCAGGCCGCCTGTTCATGGACGAGACCCGTGCGCCGGTCCTCGATCCCAAGGCGGGCAAGACCAGAACCGGCTACCTCTGGGCGCTAACCCGCGATGATCGTGGATGGGGTGGCGCCGATCCACCCGCCGTCGTCTTCACCTATGCGCCCGGGCGCCATGGTCGCCATGCGATGGATATCCTGACAGGCTTTGAAGGCATTCTGCAGGTCGACGGTTACACCGGCTACGATGCCTTGACCGAACCAAAGCGCGTGGGCGGCACGCCGCTGACGCTGGCCCATTGCTGGGCCCATTTCCGGCGCAAACTGCATGACATCTATCAAAAGGACGGCTCCGAAATTGCGGCCGAAGGCCTGCGCCGCATCGCCCAGATCTACAAGATCGAAGCCACCGTCCGGGGCCGCTCACCCGAGGAGCGCCTCGCCGCTCGCCAAGCGCAATCCGCGCCGCTGATTGCCGACTTCAGCCTTTGGCTGACCCACCAGCGCAGTCGCATCTCTGCCAAATCCCGCCTTGGCGAAAAGCTCGGCTACATCCATCGGCACTGGGATGGCCTGCAAATCTTCCTGACCGACGGCCGCGTCGAGATGGACACCAATCCGGTCGAAAACACCATCAGACCCATAACCCTCAATCGCAAAAACGCTCTCTTCGCCGGTCATGACGAGGGCGGCCGAACCTGGGCGCGCATGGCCTCACTCATTGAGACCTGCAAACTGAACGCCGTCGATCCCTACGCCTACCTGCGCGAAACATTGACCGCCATCGCCAACGGCCACCCCGCGTCGCGCATCGACGACATCATGCCTTGGGCATTCCAGAAACCGTCAACCTGACAGCCCAACGGGGTTCACGCACCGCTTACGGATCGAAGATACACAACGACTGTTCAAAGCGGCGTGAGCCGGAGGCGCTCAGGCGTCTATCTGCGCGGCGGCCGCGTCGTGATATCTGACGGTCCAACAGAGTTGAATGACGTTGCCCCCAGTTGCCCAAGCGCCCGCACAAGTTCCAGTTTGAGGATGTCCATGGCGCGATCAGCACCTTGGGCAGCGCCAGCCCCGACGCCATATGCCAAAGCACGACCCGCAAACGCAAAGTTTGCACCCAGAGCTTTGGCGCGCATCAGATCGGCGCCGTGACGGATGCCGCTATCCAGAATGATCTTCATACGGTCACCCACAGCGCGGGCGATCGCTGGCAAAGCCTCGATGGTCGGCGGGCCAAAGGCCACCTGCCGCCCGCCGTGGTTCGACACGACGATCCCGTCGCAGCCAATCTCGGCGCAATGGAGTGCGTCATCGGGATGCAGGATCCCTTTTACCAGAAGCTTGCCCTTCCATCGCGTGCGCAGACGGGCGAGGTCATCCCACGTGAAAGCGGGGGTAATGAGGGTTTTTTGCACATCTGCATAGGACATGGCCGCTTTCAGCAGATCGGCATAGTTGGCGATATTGGGTTTTCCGTGCCGGAGACTTGCAAGCGACCAGGTCGGGTTGGTCACAAGTTGCAAGATAACCTCTGGTGTAAATCGGAACGGTACGCTGAGCTGATTGCGGATGTCACGGTCGCGTTTGCCTGCTGCGGGGACATCGGCGGTCACCACCAAAACGTCATACCCCGCACTCTCGGCCCGCGAGATCAGGCTTTCGGTGACGTTCTTGTCACCGGAGACGTAAAGCTGGAACCAGCCGTTTCCGTCAGCCGCCTCTGCCAGACGTTCCATGGTTGTCGAGGCGGCTGAACTGGCCACATACGGAATGTTCTCGCGCTTGCAAAGACGGGCCAGCGTCAGGTCGGCATCGGGCCAGAACGCGTTCAGCATGCCGATGGGCGCCATGCCGAACGGTTGGTTGTAGGTCCGACCGAACAGCGAGGTGCCTGTGTCGATCTGTGAGACATCGACCATGTAGCGGGGGGTCAGTTCCACCTCTTCGAAGGCTTCGACATTGCGCCGCATGTTGCGCTCGGATTCCGCTCCGCCATCGACAAGATCAAAGGCAAAGCGGGGAATCCGGCGCTTGGCCATGGCGCGCAGATCGAAGATTGACGCCGCACGATCAAGACGCATCAGAGGGACCACCCGCCGTCGATGGCAAAGGCTTGCCCGGTCGTGAATGCGGACAAATCCCCGGCCAGATAGCAGACCAGTTCAGCGATTTCCTCGGGTTTGCCCAAGCGTCCCATGGGTTGACGCGCCCTGAATTCGGCAAGCGCCTTGTCAAAGTCGCCGGTTGCCGCCAGGCGCTCTTTCAGCGAGGGGCTTTCCACTGTGCCGGGGCAGACGGCGTTGCAGCGGATACCGTCTTTCACAAAATCGGCGGCGATCGCCTTGGTCATGCCGATGATCGCCGCCTTTGAGGCACCGTAGGCGAAGCGTCGCGGCGCACCTTTCAGGCTGGAGACGATGGAGGCGATGTTGATGATCGAGCCTGATTGCCTTTCCAGCATGGAGGGCAGCACCGCTTTGGTCAGCCGGAACATGGCTTTGGCGTTCAGGTCAAAGGATCGGTCCCAGACGGCATCGTCGCAATCGAGGATCGAGCCGTCATGCACCCAGCCCGCGCAATTCACCAAGATGTCGATGGGCGGGCTGGCACTGACCAACGCGGCAACGGCGCTCGCATCCAGCACATCCAGCCTGTGCGCCGTGATCCGGTCGGACCCTTCGGCGACGGCGCTGACAGCGGCACCGTCGACATCCGTGGCAATCACAATTGCGCCAAGTTGGGCCAATGCCTCGGCCGAGGCACGCCCGATGCCATTGCCTGCGGCTGTCACCAGGGCGGTTTTTCCGTGAAGTGGCTGTTGCATTTTTGTCCTTTCAGCGGGCAAGCCAGCCGCCATCCACGGTCACGGTGCTGCCATGGCAATAGGCGGCAGCATCGGAAGCGAGGAAGACGGCGGCCCCTGCAATCTCGTGCGTTTCGGCAAAGCGTCCCGCGGGGATGCGTTCAAGCAGCGCGCGCGACCGTTCGGGATCGTCCCGCAGCGCCTGTGTGTTGTCGGTGGCGGTATAGCCGGGCGCTATTGCGTTCACATTTACGCCAGAGCTTGCCCATTCGTTGCAAAGGGCTCGGGTCAGGCCGATCACGGCATGTTTGCTGGACGCATAGGCGGGGACCCGCAATCCACCCTGCGACCCTAGCACTGAAGAGACGATAATGATCTTGCCCGCCCCTTGATCCACCATCCGTTTGCCTGCGGCCTGTGACAGCAGCCAGACGGAATCGAGATTGACGGACATCACGCGTTGCCAGTCAGCCAGCGACAGATCGACCGACTCTTCGCGGTGGATGATGCCTGCATTGTTGACAAGGATATCGAGGCCCCCCAAAGCATCGGCGGCGAAAGCGATCACTTTTTCTGCCGCCGCCTCGTCCATCGCGGTGAAATCGGCCTGAACCGCAGCAGCCTTTCGCCCCAGCGCCTCGATTTTCGCAAGGGTGTCTTGGGGCTGGTGGCTGCGATAGGTCAGCGCCACGTCGGCCCCTGCCCCAGCAAGGGCAAGGGCAATGCCCTCGCCGATGCCGGTCGCCCCGCCGGTGACAAGCGCCTTGCGGCCGGTCAGATCGAATGGATTGGCCATCGTCAGTACCGATTCGCGATGGGCAGTTCCTCGGCCGGGAAAAGGCTGATCACTTCGCAACCCTTTTCGGTCACGACGACCTCTTCCTCGATCCGGGCGGCGGAATAGCCGTCGGTGGCGGGGCAATAGGTTTCCAGCGCAAAGACCATGCCTGTCTTGATCTCCATCGGATGGTCCATGCTGATCGCACGACTGATGATCGGGCGTTCGTGCAGGGCAAGGCCCAGACCGTGCCCGAACTGAAGCCCGAAGGCGGCATCCTCATTCGGGAAGCCAAGGCTTTCGGCCGTCGGCCACACGGCGGCCACCTTGTCTGTTGTCACGCCCGGTTTGATCATCGCAATCGACGCGTCGATCCATTCGCGGGCTTTGACATAGGCATCGTTCTGCGACGGTGTTGCCCGACCCACGTTGAACGTGCGGTAGTAACAGGTGCGATAGCCCTGATAGCTTTGCAGGATGTCAAAGAAGGCCTGATCGCCAGGGCGGATCAACCGGTCGGTAAAGTTGTGCGGATGCGGATTGCAGCGTTCGCCAGAAATGGCGTTGATCGCCTCAACGTCGTCCGATCCCATTTCATACAGCATCTTGTTGGACAGGGCGACGATGTCGTTTTCGCGCACCCCCGGCTTCAGTTCTTCATAGATCATGTGATAGACGCCATCGACCATCGCGGCGGCCTGGGTCAAAAGCTGGATTTCATCCCAGTTCTTGATCTCGCGCGCCGCCAGCATGATCTGTTGACCGTCCACGACGTTGATGCCTTCCTCGCGCAGGGCGTGGAACATGGCGGTTTCGGCGTAATCCACGCCAACCGGCATGTCGGCCATGCCCGCATCGCGGATCAGACCCGCAATCTGCTTGGCATATTTCTGCATCAACCCGAACTCGGGCGGGATCGTCCCGCGCATGCCAACCACACCGGCAAGGCAGTGATCGGGCTCCAGCCAGTCCGCGTGGCGCTTGTGGTGCATGGCGGCAGAACCGAAATCCCAGACATAGGGGCTGTCATCGCCGGTCAGCAGGCAGAAACGGCACATCTTGTCGCGTTCCCATTCGCCGATCTTGGTAGCCGAGACGTAGCGGATATTGTTCACATCGAAAAGCAGCAGGGTGCCCGCGTTGGACGCCTGAAGCGCCTGGCGGGTCCGCGCCAGGCGATACCGGCGCAAACGGTCGTGATCGATACGGCGTTCGAAATCGACCGACATGTGGCCCCAGGCCGGAAGGCGCTCGCGCCATTCCCAGTTGGGTTCCAGATCTTTCGGTGTCAGCAGGTTGGGCATGAGTGCGCGAGACATAAGGTTCTCCTTCGGGTGCGCGATGCGGACCCGTTGAAAGGTTGAAATTTGCGTGAAACTCGGCGCGTTACTGGATGCACCAGCCGCCGTCGATGTGGACCATCTGGCCGGTCATGTAGTCGCTGTCGTCACTGGCAAGGAAAGACGCAGTGCCGATGATATCCTTGGGATAGGACACGCGCTTGATCTGCAACGCATCGCGGACGATATCATCGTAGGCTTGGCCCTCGCGCTGCTTGAAACCGATGTCGACGAGGTCCTTGTCCAGTTGTTCCCACAGGGGCGTCACAACGACGCCGGGGGCGTAGCCGTTGACCGTGATATTGTGCTCAGACAGTCCCAAAGCACCGCAATGGGTCAAAGCCAGCACACCATATTTGGACGTGCAGTACACGGTCACGTCGATCAGCGGTTTGCGCGATGCGATTGAGCCCACGTTGATGATCTTGTAGGGGTGATCCTCCATCGGGCCCTGGGCGATCATCTGGCGCGCAGTTTCCTGCATGCCCAGCCACATCGCCTTGGTATTGACCGTCATGATCAAATCCCAGTTCTCTTCATCAATATCCATGAAGAAACGGGGTTTGTTCAGCCCGGCGTTGAACACGCCGACATTGATCGACCCGAATGCCTCTACCGTCTCGGCAACGGCGGCGGCATTGTCTTCGCGTTTGGTGACATCCATGCGGACTGCGATGGCTCTGCCGTTTCCGGCAGTGTTGATCTGATCGGCCATCTTCCGGGCCTCATCAAGATCGAGATCCCCGAGGCACACATTGGCACCCTGCGCCGCAAAGGCTTCGGCGTTTGCAGCACCCATGCCGCGGGCGGCACCGGTGATCAGGATGTTCTTACCTTTCAGACGATTGGGGTCCATTGTGATTTCCTCCTCAGATCACGGTCAGTCGGGTTGTCGGATCAGCGCATCGGCCCGGTCCTGGGCCTTGCGCAAAGCGTCACGCGGGGTGACGATCCCGCGCAGCATGTCGTGGAATTCCTCGCCGCAGATCTGGATGATGTCGCAGATCTCGGGCACAGGAGGCCGGGGCCAGAATTGCAGCTCGTCGCGACAGCACATTCCGTCCACCGCCTCGAAAATCACCGAGGCGTTGCGCACCTCGGGATCGGATCCGACCGAATAGCGCGGGTTGGTGCGGCTTCCGTTCTGGACATAGAGTTTTTGGGCTTCGGGCGAGGTGAAGACGGCCAGTGCTTCGACAGCCGCAGGGATCCGTTCCGGTGCCAGATTTGCAGGAATGCCCATGATGTAGCCCCCGACGGGCGCGATCGGGCTTGCACCCGGACCAGCCGGATGCGGCAGATACCCGGTCTGCCCAAAGGCGGGCGAGGTTTCGTCCAGTTCGAAATACGGGGCCAGCAGCGTATAGCCATACGCCATCGCAACGCTGCCTCTGGCATAGGGCCGGACCCTTTCGTACCACGACATCGACAGAATATCGGGCGGCGAATAGTTCATCAGCTCCATCAGGAACTCGACCGCCTGCAATCCCGCCTCGGTGTCGATGGTCGCGCGATAGCCACCGGCCGCCAGCTGGTCTGTGTCAAAGCCACCTGCGATGCTTGGCAGGTTTAGGATCGGTTGTCCGAAATCCGCCAAAGTCATCAGAACAGTGTGGCCAAGTGCCGTTCCCCGCGCGGCATTCCAGGCAATTCCGTAGCGACCACGGCGTGGGTCGTGCAATGTTCTGGCCGCGTGAAGCAGCGCATTGGTGGTGGTGGGCGGTTCAAGGCCAGCCGCGGCAAACATGTCCCGGCGGTAGAACAACAGCTCTGGCGTCGTCTGGGCAGGGACACCGTAAGCCCGCCCACCCCAATGGCCACCCTTCCAACCCGCAGTGTGGAAATCGGCCGGATCAAGCCGCGACAGATCCATGATCTGGTCCAACGGCATGAGAACGCCTTTTTCCACAAACTCCCCAACCCACGGCAGATCGACTGCGATTATGTCATAGCGGCTGCGATCGCGCGTAACGTTCCGTAACGCCTCTTCGCGCAACCGGTCGATGGAAAAGGCGCGCTGGCTGATGTCGGTTCCGATGACTTGCTCGAACTGACGCTTGAGGTTTTCCATCACCATGAAGGTCGGATCACCATGGACGAGCACTCGGATGCCACCCGGCACCTTCAATGGTTCGGGCAGAACGCGCAAAGGGGGGATGGACTGCGCGGCGGCGTAGCTGCCGCCAAAATAGTAGTCTTGGGTGTTTTTGGTCTCGGACTGACCGCCAAAGCGGGTCAGGGCAAGGCGACGCAGGCGACCGGAAAGCTGCATCCATTGCGCCAGAAGTTTTGCACTGGGATGCATCGAAAACGTCTTGCCGGTTCTTGTCCGGGGCCGCATTTCGATCAGGCCTTCGTCTATCATCTCCTTCATGCGGCGGTTCGCCGTTCCATAGGGCACACGGCTTGCGCTGATCAGCGAGCTGGGTGTCACGATCTTGGCTTCGAAATTGCCATGCAGAAGATGCAGCACCATACGGAGATACGCATTTGGTGCGATGAGGCCCAGAGCGTCTTCCAGTTCGTCACTGAACGCGTCCAGAAAGGACAGCATCTCAAGCGTTTCGGTATGCGCCTGTGGCGAAACCGGCTTGCCTTGACCATGTCTTTCCATGACGCTCATTTTGGTCTTGTGCTTTCTGACTAGCCGAAGTTTTTGTGGTTCAGGAAAATTGTCCGGCTTGGATGAAACGGTTTCGACCACGGGCCTTACTCCTCAAAATGTCCAGGTTGGCCTTCAGAGCATATCGAAAAAATATCCACTTTAGAACAAAAAATGTTCAAAATGGATTTATCTGTTGCGGCCTGCTGTGAGACAGACTGGCAAGATGGCATTCAATCGTTCGGCGTGCCGAATGGTGTTCGGGTGTCCGGGTCGGGCGCATTGGAAGAAAAGATGACAACGTCATCAAACGGGAGGAGATACAAATGAAGCTTCGCAACATGTTTGCAGCATCTACCGCCGTTCTGGCTTTGGCCGGCGCCGCGTCAGCCGAGACCATGAAGATCGGCATCACCCAAAACAACGTTGGCGTGGACAGTTACCAGACAACCTATGAAAAGGCCTTCATCGCCGCAGCCGAGGCCAACCCCGATGTCCAGGCCGTTGTTCTGGACGCCGGCGGAGATGTGGCGCGCCAGATTGCGCAGATCGAAGACCTGATCCAGCAAGGTGTTGACGCCATCATCATCTGGCCGACAAACGGCGAGGCGGTGATCCCCGCCGTTCGCAAGGCACATCAGGCCGGTATTCCGGTCATCGTGACCAACTCGAACATCGCGGAAGCGGGGTTCAGCTTCGTCAAATCGTTCTCTGGCCCCGACAACATCACCCAAGGCGCACGCTCGGCCGAGATCATGTGCGATAAATTCAAGGCCATGGGCGTCGAGAACGAGGCGAAGGTGGTGCACATCACGGGCCAGCCCGGCTATACCACCGCCATCGAGCGTGCCAAGGGTTTCGAGGATCGGCTTCCCGAAGTCTGCCCCAATGTAACCGTGCTGGATACGCAACCAGGCGACTGGAACCGCGAGAAGTCGCAGCAGGTGATGGAAGCCTTCCTGGTCAAATACGATGACATCGACGGCGTTTATGCGGGCGACGACAACATGGGCGTGGGCGCGCTCAACGCGGCCAAGGCCGCAGGCCGTGAAGGGATCATTTTCGTAGGTGCCACGAACTTTGCTGTCGGGTATGATGCGATGGCCGCAGGGGACTACTGGGGCTCGATCTACCAGTCGCCGGTGGACGACGCAGAAGCCGCGTTGAAAACGGCACTTGACGTTCTGAGCGGTGCCGAAGTGCCGTTCCTGAATTATTTCGACACACCCAAAATCACCCAGGACAATATGGGAGATTACACCAAGCCGGTGTTCTGAGGTGTCATGACCATGCGGGGTAGGCCACGGTCTGGCCCCGCATGTTTCAGTTTCAGCTAAATTTCAGATTGGGATGGAATATGGGGCGTGTTACTGACCGCGTCTGCATCGTGACCGGCGCTGCGCAAGGGATCGGTCGCGCCATTGGCGAGGCGTTGCTGGACGAAGGTGCAAAGGTCTGCTTTGCCGACATCAATGGGCCGAAGGTGGCCGAAGTCGCCGAGGCCAACCGAAGCCGCGTCCGGGATGGTGGCAAAGTCGTCGCCTCGGCACAGGTCGATGTGACCGACCGTGAACAGGTCCGGGCCATGATCGCCCATACTATCGAAATGTTCGGGCGTCTGGACGTCAAGTTCAACAACGCCGGCGTGAACAAGCCGATGAACTTCATGGATGTGACCGAACAGAACTGGAAGTTCATCATGGGGGTGAACGGGTTGGGGTGCCTGATCGGCATGCAGGAAGCCGCGCGCCAGATGATCGCGCAAGGCAGCGGCGGCAAGATCATCAACACCGCCTCCATCGCCAGTCGCCAAGGCTTTGGCAATGTCGCGCCCTATTGCGCCTCGAAATTCGCGGTTGTGGCGCTGACGCAGTCAGGGGCGCGCGATCTGGCGAAACACGGCATCACCGTAACAGGTTTTGCGCCCGGCGTGGTGGCCACCGAAATGTGGGATCAGGTCGATCAAGACCTGCTTGCGATCGGGGCATCCCAGAGACCGGGGCAAGCGATGGAGGAGTTTTCGGCAGAAATCCTGAAAGGCCGCGTGGCGGTGCCGCAGGACATCACCGGAACGACGACATTCCTTGCATCAAGAGACAGCGACTACATGACCGGGCAAATCGTCATGATTGACGGAGGGATGACCCTTATCTGACCGTCGGTGTCGGGGAGGAGCACCGACCAGCACGACAAGGACCGCCAGCGACCTAGGGGAGGGGATCATGGCCACAATGACCAAACAACAGATCGGCAGCATTCTGGCACGACAGGGTATCCTGATTGCGTTTGCCGCGTTCATAGTCGTATTTACATTTGCCAATCCCAAATTCCTGTCACCGGACAATGTTCTGAGTGTGATGCGGTCATCGACCATTCTGGGAGTGATGGCTTTGGGCGTGACCTTCGTGGTCATCAGTGGCAACCTCGATCTTTCGGTCGGTTCCATGATGTCTTTCTCGACCATTGTCGTCCTCGATTTGCACGACAAGATTGGCCCGGCCCTTGCCATTCCCGCGATGTTTGCGATGACGCTTTGTCTGGGGGCTTTCATCGGGTTTCTGGTCGGATACCTAAGGCTCAATTCGCTGATCGTAACGCTTGGGATGCTGTCAGCGATCCACGGCCTGACGCTGACCTATTCGGGTGGCAAGAACATGGACATCGCCAACAAGGGGGACACCTGGTTCGGCGTGTTCGGGCAGGGCAGCGCTTTTGGCATTCCGGTGCCGATCCTTATCTTCATCGCGCTGGCGGTCATTCTGGGAATCGTCCTTTCCAAGACCCCCTTCGGGCGCAAGGTCTATGCGGTGGGCGGAAGTGGTACCGCGGCAACGTTTTCAGGCATCCGGCGGGCGCGGACAGTTTTCATGTGCTACCTGATCTCCTCGGGCTGCGTGGCAATTGCCGGGTTGATCCAGGCCAGCCGTTCGCTTGGCTCTCAGAACACGGTGGGTCAGGGGCTGGAACTTGGGGTGCTGGCTGCGGTCATTCTTGGGGGGGCGTCGCTTCTGGGCGGGGCCGGCACAATTTTCAAGACCGTCATCGGCGTGCTGATCCTGGGGTTCATCCAGAACGGTCTTTTGCTGATGGGGCTGCAATTTTACGTCCAGTTCGTGTTGACGTGGGGGATCATCATCCTTGCTGTCTGGCTTGATATTGCAGTCAAGCGCGGCAAGCTTTGGTCACCGTTGGCTTAGGGAGGGGCGGCGATGCAATCGGGAAAAATGTCAAACACACTCAAGACCGGCGCAATCTGGGGCTTTATCGTTCTCGAACTGATCTTCTTTTCCGTCGCGGGAGAGTTCCTGTCGCTGTCGAACAAAGCATTCATGGATTACGAAAACATGCTGCTGTTGCTCAAGCAGTCGGCTCCGATCGGGATCATTGCGATGGGGATGACGATCGTGATGGTGAATGGCAATATCGACCTGTCGGTGGGCGCCATCTACGCGATTGCGGCAATCATTCTTCTCAACAGCATGACATGGCCGATCTTTGCAGGGCTTGGCGACTGGGTGATCCCGGTGGCCTGGCTGCTGGCCCTTGCGGTTGGCACGCTGCTTGGCGCGCTCAACGGGCTTATCGTATGGAAAACCGGGGTTGATGCCTTTATCGTCACACTTGGGTCAATGCTCGGCTTCCGGGGCATTGTTTTCATGTTCAATGGCGAGAATCCGACAAGCCATCTTAACTGGACGCTTGTTGACTTTGCCGAGGCGAAGTTTCTGGGCCTTGCCACCGCATCATGGTTCTTGCTTGTTGTGACGCTGGTGATCTGGTTCATCATGGCCAAGACGGTCCATGGCCGCAATGCCTATGCCATCGGCGACAACCGCGAGGCGGCCGTCAACGCAGGTATCCGGGTCGGCCCGCATATGATGATCAACTTTGCGATCATCGGCTTTCTCGCGGCGCTGTCGGCGGTTGTGTTCTATTCCGAAAGTGGGTCGGTGAACCCCAATGACGGTCAGCTTTACGAACTTTGGGTGATTACCGCCGTTGTGCTGGGCGGTTCCAAGATCACGGGCGGTGCGGGCAACGTGATCGGGACATTCGGCGGCGTCATTGCAATTCAGCTTTTGCGCAAGGGGCTGGGCCATATCGGTGCAGACACGTCAACGGTGAACCTTGTCATCGGCCTGATCCTGATTGCCGTTCTGTTCCTGGATCGCCAATTGAACACCAAAGGCAAAGAGGAGTTGAAGGTATGACCGAACCTGTTCTGCGTCTTGAAAACATCGTCAAGACCTTCCCCGGCGTGCGCGCCCTCGATGGGGTCTCATTTTCGGTCATGCCCGGAGAGGTCCATGCCCTGATGGGAGAGAATGGTGCCGGGAAATCCACCTCGATGAAGGTGCTCGGCGGGATCTACCAACCCGACAGTGGCGATATCTTCATGGGCAACAGAAAGGTCACCATGTCAGGACCGCTGGAAGCCAAGGCAATGGGGATCGTTTTCATTCATCAGGAACTTAGCCTTGCCGAAGAACTGAGCGTGGCCGAAAATATTTACCTGGGGGAACTGCCACGCAAAAGTTTCGGCCGCGTGGATTGGGCCAAGCTGACCGAACGGACCAACGCTATCCTGAAAAAGCTGAACGTCGGTTTTGATGCCAGGACCCGAGTGGGCGACCTTTCGATTGCGAACCAGCAAATGGTCGAAATCGCCCGCGCCCTGACGGTCGATGCAAAGGCGGTGATCTTTGATGAACCGACGGCGTCTTTGACCGACGCGGAAAAGGTGGTCCTGTTCGATGTGGTTGCCGATTTGAAGGCAGAAGGCGTCGGGATCATCTACATCTCGCACCGCATGGAAGAGATTTTCAAGATCACGGACCGCATCTCGGTTCTGCGTGACGGACAATATCAAGGCACGGTCGCCACGAACGAGACGAATGAAGAAGCTGTCACCCAGATGATGATCGGCCGCAAGCTCGACCTCAGCCGCAACCCGGTGCATCACGATCTGGGTGATGTGGCGCTGGAAGTGCGTGGCCTCAGCTGTGGAAAGCTGTTCCACGACGTGAGCTTCACAGTGCGCCGCGGCGAAGTCCTTGGCTTTTACGGGCTGATCGGCGCTGGCCGGACCGAGATTGCAGAGACGCTGTTCGGTCTGCGCAACCCGTCTGCCGGGCAGATCCTGCTGGACGGCAAGGAGGTGCGGATCACCTCCCCTACCGATGCGATCTCGCGCGGCATCAGCCTTGTGCCAGAGGACCGCAAGGGACAGGGCCTGATCCTGGGGATGAATTGCCGCGACAACATGACCCTGCCGCAGGTGGACAATCTCAGGGCCGGACCTTTCATCGCCCACAGCGCGGAAACCGCGATCTTCGACAAGTATCGTGACCGCCTTGATATCCGGACACCAAGTTGGAAGACGCGGGCAGGCGATCTGTCAGGAGGCAACCAGCAAAAGATCGTGATCGGGAAATGGCTGTCCATGCACCCGAAGGTGCTGATCGTGGACGAACCCACGCGGGGCATCGACGTGGGCAGCAAATCCGAGATCCACAAACTGCTGCGTGAACTTGCGGCGCAAGGTTATGCGGTGATGGTCATCAGTTCCGAAATGCCCGAGGTTTTGCATGTGTCAGACAGGATCGTTGCCATGTATGCGGGCCGTATCATGCGCACCTTCACTTCGGACGAAGTGACCGAAGACAACCTGATTCAAGCCATTTCCGGGATCAAACCCAGTCAGGCCGCCTGATACCCGTTCAAATTGCCCGCACTTCGCGACCGGGCGGGCAGGTGGCGCGCAGGGCATCGCGTAATCCAGGCCTTTGTGGCCGCACGACATTTCTACAATGATGGGAAACTGAGATGAAACTGCTTCGCTATGGCGCACCCGGCGCGGAAAAACCGGGGCTTCTTGATGCCGAAGGACGGGTCCGGGATCTTTCTGATATTGTGCCGGATATCTCCGGCCAGATGCTGCTGCCAGAAAGTATTCAGGCTTTGCGCAACCTTGATGTCGCGTCGCTCCCGCTTGTCGAAGGTATTCCGCAGCAAGATTTGCGGCTGGGGCCCTGTGTGGGCAACATCGGCAAATTCATCTGCATCGGGCTGAACTATGCCGATCACGCCAAAGAAGCCGGGATGCCCATTCCGCCGGAACCGATCATCTTCAACAAATGGACATCAGCGATCTGTGGACCAGATGATCCGATCCAGATTCCGCGCAATTCGGTCAGGACCGATTGGGAAGTTGAACTTGGCGTCGTTATCGGCAAGCCCGGGGTCTATATCGAGGAAGCCGATGCCATGGATCACGTGGCGGGGTTTTGCGTGATCAATGATGTGTCCGAGCGTGAATTCCAGCTCGATCGCGCGGGCACATGGGATAAGGGCAAAGGCTGCGACACCTTTGGTCCCACCGGCCCATGGCTGGTGACGCCAGACGAATTGGAAGATCTGAACCACCTTTGGATGTGGCTGGATGTCGATGGCGAGCGGATGCAATCGGGCAATACTGCAACCCTGATCTTCAAGATTCCGCAGTTGATTGCCTATTGCAGCCGGTTCATGAGCCTCCAGCCGGGCGATGTAATTTCCACCGGGACACCGCCGGGCGTCGGCATGGGGCAAAAGCCGCCGAGATTTCTGAAAGGGGGCGAAGTCGTGACACTGGGCATCGCGGGTCTTGGGCAGCAGTCTTCCAAGATACTGCCTGCCTTACCGACCTGATCCGGATAGCAGTTAAACAGGAAAGGCGAGGACGAGAGAAAGACGCCAGTTCATACCGATCCGGCGATCTTGTTGGTGCTTTGGTACATCCGATTTCTGAGCCGATAGCTCCTCGAGGCAGACCCAGGGGACAGATTTGAAAGACCGCTTTCCAATGTTTTGTAGGAGCTGTTTCGATCAGTGGATGTCCGCTCGCCGCCCTCCACTTCGGTGGTGCGGCGACCGCGAAGGAACCCAAGCCCGCGCAGTGAACGGTGGAAAGGTCCCGGATAGCTGACTCGCGAATCTTGTGAGCGAGCGACGGCATTCCAGAGCCAGGCTGGGAACCTTTCTTCAGGTTGCGAACACAAGTCATTTTGTGGACCCGGTGTTCGGATACGCTTTAGCTTTGTTACTTTCAAACAAAGATTTGGCACTAGGTCCGAGGCGAATGGCGTCTCGGACGTCTGCGGCCTTCATGTCGAGCGCCCGGAAGACATCACCAACCTTGGCAACAGCTTCGATACGCTCGAAGTGACCACCGCAGTTTTCGGCATAGTCGGCCAACCCCACCAGCTTCGGCAAAGAGTCGGCTAAGAATTGTCCGTGAGGGTCGACAATGTGCGCCCGCGCGGTTCCGTCTTCGCTAGTGGCAAAGAAGATGAAGTCGGGCCGCATGATGGTTTCTTGCCCGTATTCCGGGTAGGTTATGCCCAGCGACTCCGGGCTGGCGGATGATGGGTTGCGATACCATGCCAAGAAACCGTCGCGCTGGGCTTCCTTGGTCAGCACTTCCAGTTCCCAAGAATTGAACGCGGCAGGGAACTTGCCGTTTTCGTCGCAAAGCAAGTGATGATCGATAAGTGGCAACGCCTGTTCGGTCCCGTCTTCCTTGACTTCCACAGTCGGCTGCAAGCTGTTGCGCGGCATAGCCAGCGACACGTCAAGGGGATTGGCACTCAGTTCCCGCAATTTGCGGTAGACGTCCTTACGCTCGTCACTCAGGGTCTTGATTGCGGCCTCGTGGGCGGTTAGCCATTCGTTTGCTAGCAAGGGAATACACCCATGGCCGAAGCAAAGGCAACGCCACACGAGATAATGGCCGTCACCGGCCACAAGACGCTTGCCGAAGTTGAGCGTTACACCGCGTCAGCCTTGCGCGAAGAGATGGCAGATTCCGCCTTCGCAAAGCTGCTTTCCCGGCCAAACCGGGAACAAACGGTGGTGAACCTTTCCCATAGGTTCGCCATAAATTCCCCTAAAGATATGAAAACGAAAGGAAAATAGATGGAGTTTGGTAGGCCCGGAGGGACTCGAACCCCCAACCAAGGCGTTATGAGCGCCCTGCTCTGACCAGTTGAGCTACAGGCCCGGCCTGTGCCATGGGGTGCCAGAGCGGGGCGGCTGCGTCAAGGGTGGGGTGGATGCTGCGGGGTGATTTTGCACCCCCTCAACGGCGGTCATTCGCCATAGGGCACCCAGACGGTTTTCACCTCGGTTGCAGCGCGCAGGAAGGGCGCGCCTTCGGCCTGCTCCCAGTCCGTTGTGCGGCCATGGTTGACCCATGTGCGCTTGAGGTTGCCAGCCGCCGACGCCTCCACCCGCGCCGAAAGATCAGTGGAGGAAAAACACCACAGCGCATCGAGATCCAGATGGGAGGCCAGCACCGGCGCAAGATCGACGTGACTGCCGGTCACGATGTTGACGACACCGCCGGGCAGGTCGGAGGTGTCGAGGATCTGATAGAGATCGGTGGCGGCAAGGGGGGCGGCCTCGGACGGCACGATCACCACGCGGTTGCCCATGGCGATCAGCGGCGCCATCAGGGAGACAAAGCCCAGAAGCGGCGCCTCATCGGGGCAGACGGCCCCCACCACACCGACAGGTTCGTTCATCGCCAGTGCCACGCCTCGGATCGGGGCGGGCTTCACCCGTCCTTCAAACTTGTCGGCCCAGGCTGCATAGGTGAACAGCCGCGCGATCGACGCCTCGACCTCGGCGCGCCCATCCTTGCCGGTCATGTCTTTCAGCCGCCCCGCAAATTCATCCATGCGGGCGGAAAGGTTCTCGGCGATGTAATAGATCACCTGCGCACGCAGATGGGCGGAGGCCGTGGCCCAGCCTTTCGCGGCATGGGCGGCCTCCACCGCGTTGCGGATGTCCTTGCGGTTGCCAAGACCGACATGGCCCAGAAGCCGCCCCTTGGGCGACCAGACAGCGCGGGAATAGCCGCTGTCGGGGCGGGCCTGTTTTCCGCCGATATGGAGTTTGGCGGTGCGGTCGATGCCGTCAACCTGCGGGGTGGCAGGGGCCGGGACGGGTTCGATCCGGTTCAGGCGCTTGGCCTTATCGCGCGGGCGCAGATAGGCCAGCAGTCCCTCCCACCCGCCTTCGCGGCCAAACCCGCTGTCGCGCACCCCGCCGAAGCCGGCGGCGGCGTCGAAAAGGTTGGTCGCATTGACCCAGACCACCCCGGCGCGCACCTTCGGCGCCATATCCAGCGCGAGGTTCACATTCTCGGTCCAGATCGAGGCCGCAAGGCCATATTTCGTGTTGTTGGCCAACTCCACCGCCTCGGCAGGCGTGCGGAAGGTCATGGACACGAGGACGGGGCCGAACACCTCCTCCTGCATCAGGGGGGAGGCGGCGGAAAGGCCGGTGATGAGCGTGGGCGGATAGAAGCAGCCCGCAGGCAGCGGGCAAGCGGCGCGGTGAAGCTCACCCTCCGACGCCTCCACCATGGCGGTGATGCGGGCCAGATGCGCCGGGTCCACGATGGCGCCCACGTCGATGCATTTGTCCAACGGGTCGCCCAGGCGCAGACCATCCATCCGGGTTTTCAGCTTCGCATGGAAACGGTCGGCCACGCCTTCCTGCACCAGAAGGCGGGAGCCTGCGCAGCAGACCTGCCCGCCGTTGAACCAGATCGCATCGACAAGGCCTTCCACGGCGGAATCGAGATCGGCGTCATCGAACACGATATAGGGGGATTTGCCGCCCAACTCGAGGGTCAGGGCCTTGCCGGTGCCCGCAGTCGCAGCACGGATCTTGCGGCCCACATCCGTCGATCCGGTGAAGGCGATCTTGTCCACGCCGGGATGGGCCACCAGCGCCGCCCCGGTGTCGCCATCCCCCGTCACGATGTTCAGAACGCCCCTGGGCAGACCGGCCTCGCGGCTGATTTCAGCAAACAGGAGCGCCGTGAGCGGCGTCCATTCGGCGGGTTTCAGCACCACCGTATTGCCCGCCGCCAGCGCAGGGGCGACCTTCCACGCCAGCATCAGCAGCGGAAAGTTCCACGGGATCACCGCGCCGCAAACACCCAAGGGGCCCATCCCCGGCTGTTCGCTGGCCAGGAGTTGCGCCAGACCCGCGTGATAGTAGAAATGCCGCGCCACCAGCGGCAAGTCGATGTCGCGGCTTTCGCGGATCGGCTTGCCGCTGTCGAGCGTTTCCAGTACCGCCAGCAGGCGCGCATGTTTCTGCGCCAGCCGCGCCAGCGCATAGAGGATCTGCGCGCGCCGATGCCCCGGCAGCGCGGCCCATTTCGGCTGCGCGCGGCGCGCGGCGGCCACGGCGGCGTCAATATCCCTGGCCGAACCTTGCGTGACCTGCGCCAGCGCCTGCCCGCTGGCGGGGGCGCGCGTCTCGAAAGTCTCACCCGGTTTGGTGAAGGTGCCGTCGATGTAATGGCCAAAGCGGCCTTCATGGCGGGCGATCCAGTCGAAGGCCTCGGTTGCGGCCTCGGGGGCGGGGCCATAGCTCATGGCGTCGAAAATGTCGCGAATGGTCATGGATCACCCCATCGGATGGCGGTTGGCCGCCGAGTAATTGCCGGAAATGTGGTGGTCGAGTTGTCGCTCGATATCCCCCAGCAGGCTCGACGCGCCGAAGCGGAACAGGTCCGGCTGGCACCAGGGCAGGCCCAGTTCATCCCGCATCAGGCTGAGATAGACCAGCGCATCCTTGGCCTTGGAAATCCCGCCTGCGGGTTTGTAGCCGACCTTCCAGCCGGTGCGCGCCTCATAGTCGCGGATCGCGCGGATCATGGTCAGGCTGACGGGAAGGGTTGCGTTCACACCTTCCTTGCCGGTCGAGGTCTTGATGAAATCGGCGCCCGCCATCATGCAGACAAGCGACGCCCGCGCGACATTGCGCAACGTGCCAAGCTCCCCCGTCGCAAGGATCGCCTTGACATGGGCCGCCCCGCAGGCCGCGCGCATTTCCGCCATTTCATCGTAAAGGGCTTGCCAGTTGCCGGTCAGCACATGGCGGCGGGAAATCACGATGTCGATTTCCCGCGCGCCTGCCGCGACGCTCTCGCCGATCTCGGCAATGCGCAGGTGGAAGGGGGACAGCCCCGCCGGAAAGCCGGTCGAAACGGCGGCCACCGGGATGCCCGACCCTTCCAGCGCGCGCACCGCCGCCTCCACCATCTCGTGATAGACGCAGACCGCACCGACTGTCAGCCCCGTCATGCCCAGCCGATCGAGAATATCCGCCCGCACCGGCGCGCGCGCCTTGGCACAGAGTCGGCGCACCCGGCCCTCCGTATCGTCGCCCGACAGGGTGGTGAGGTCGATGAGGCTGATCGCCTTGCACAGCCATGCCGCCTGATGGTCCTTCTTGACCGAGCGCCGCCCCGGCAGGCTGGCCGCGCGCCGTTCAATGGCGGATGTATTGGCCTGCACACCCGCCACCCAGTCGAGATCCAGCGGCAGACCCGCATTGCGCGGACGGGCCGTCTGCGGCAGGGTCTGCACCGCGCCCGCACTTCTTGTCATGGTCCCCGTTTCAGCCATCGCATCCTCCGCGCCGCACTCCGCGCAAGGCTTGCATGGGGCGCGGGATCAGCGCAAGCCGCCCATCGTCCCGGTGCGTCCGTTTTTTACCGACAGGTCAGGATTTCGCTTTGCCCTGCCCGGAGGGATCGGTCATCACCGGCTCCACCGGGCGGTCGGCTTCGGTGAAGGTTGCCCATTTCTGGCCGTTTTGAGCCTCTGGCAGCGTTTCTGCATCGCGATTGCGGTGCAGATAGGCCTTGGCAATGAAATTTGCGATGATGGGTGCAGTCAGAAAAAGGAAAAGGGTAATCATCAGCTCCTGCCCGCTGACCGTCCCGTTGAATACCCAGAAATAGGTCATGGAGGCAATCAGCACGCCGCCCACCCCCAGCGTGGTGGCCTTGGTCGGCGCATGCAGGCGCGTCATCGTATCAGGCAGGCGCACCAGCCCGAACGACCCCACGATGCCGAACACCCCCGCCATGACCAGCAGAGCCGATATCAGATATTCCGCGATCTGTTCCATCTGCCGCCCCCTTTATTCGATGATGTCGCCACGCAGGATGAACTTGCAATAGGCGACGGTGGACACGAAGCCGGTCATCGCAAACAGAAGGGCCGCCTGAAAGTAAAGCCCGGTGTCGATGGACATGCCGTAAAGAATAATCAGCGCGATCATGTTGATGACCATGGTGTCAAGCGCCAGCACACGCTCGATCACCCCCGGCCCGGTGAACACGCGCCAGAGATTGAACAGCAGGCCAAGGCCGAAGCAGCCGAAGGCAAAGGTCATGGCATGGGCGATCATTCGAAGATCCTCATCAACCGGGCCTCGTAGCGCGACTTGATCTGGTCGCGCACCCCGTCCGGATCGGGGGCATGGAGGCAATGGACAAGCAGCGTCCGCCCGTCGGCGGACATGTCGGAGGTGACGGTGCCGGGCGTCATGGTGATCGTGCCGGCCAGGACCGTGATCGCCTCGGGCGTGCGCAGGTCGAGCGGCACGGTGATCCAGGCCGGGCGCAGCCTGCTGTTGGGCATGAACAGCACGATGCGCGCGACAATGAAGTTGGACATAACGATGTCGAACATCACCACCAGAATATAGCCGATCACCGCCGGAAAATTGCGGATTTTCGGGCTGTTGGGCCAATAGGGCGCGGTCACGATCGGGATGATCGTCCCGACGATGATGGCAAAGACCAGCGAACCGAGCTTGGCCTGATTGACCAGCAGCATCCAGCCAATGATCAGGAGAAGTGTGAGAAACGGATGAGGAAAGAGCCTGCGCAGCATGTCTTACTCCTCCCTGCCGGTCAGCACCGACTCGATATAGGGCGTGCGGGCGAAAAGTTCTTCCGCGACGGTGTCGAACCAGCCTATCAGCGGCCCGGCGGCGAGCGTCAGCACCACCAGTGCCGCCAGCATGGCAAAGACCATGGCGAAGCCGAGCCCGTCCGGGCGGGCCTCCGGTTCGGTCGTCTCGGAAATGGCATGGCACTTCCAGAACACCGTGGAACCTGCCCGCGCAAAGCCCACCACGATAACCAGCGATGTCGCGAGGATCACCGTCCAGATCAGCGCCATCTGATCCCCGCGGGTCGCATCCATCACCAGCAGCTTGCCGAGAAAGCCCGAGAGCGGCGGCATTCCGGCCATGGCGATGGCCGCGCCGAAGAACAGCGCCGCCAGAAGCCCGCTTTGCCCGAAACGAGGCAGGACGCGGTCAAGCCCGTCCGATCCGCGCCGGGTCAGAACCATATCCGCAACCATGAACAGCACGGCCCCGGCAATGGTGGAATGGACCATGTAGTAAAGTGCGGCGGCAAGGCCCTGCGGGGTGAAGGTTGCGATTGCGATGAAGAGCGTGCCCATGGAGGCGATGCCCGCAAAGGCCGCAAGCCGCGCAAGACCCGAGGCCCCCAGCACCCCCAGAGCGCCCACAACCAGTGTGACAAGTGCCGCCGGCATCAACAGATCGGCAAAGAGCGTTCCCGTCGCCTCTGCACCGTCGGGAAAGACCAGCGTGAACACGCGGATCACCGCATAGGCGCCCACCTTGGTCATGATCGCGAACAGCGCCGCCACGGGGCCGGGCGCAAAACCATAGGTGGCGGGCAGCCAGAATTGCAGCGGCACCAGCGCGCCCTTGACCGCAAAGACCAGCAACAGCAGCACCGCGCCCACCCGCAACAGCGCCAAATCGCCTGCGGGCAAGTCGGCCACCTTCACCGCCATATCGGCCATGTTCAGCGTGCCGGTGACGGCGTAGAGCGTGGCCAGTGCAAAGAGGAACAGGGTCGAGCCCAGAAGGTTGTAGGCGACATATTGCACGCCCGCCTTCAGCCGCGCGCCCCCGCCGCCATGGATCATCAGACCATAGCTTGCGATCAGGAGGATCTCGAAGAACACGAAGAGGTTGAAGGCGTCGCCGGTCAGGAAGGCGCCGCAGACCCCCATCAACTGGAACTGGAAGAGCGCGTGGAAATGCTTGCCGCGCGCGTCCCAGCCGGTGCCGATGGCATAAAGCTGCACCCCAAGCGCCAGCACGGCGGTCAGCAGCACCATGGTCGCGGCCAGCTTGTCCAGCACAAGGACAATGCCGAAAGGGGCCGGCCAGTTGCCGAGGAAATAGGTCTCGGGCGGGTTGCCATGGGCCATGACCAACAGCACCGCCGAAATGGCGACAAGCGCCGCCGTGCCGAGCGTGGAAAAGATGCGTTGCAGGCCAAGGTCATGCCGCATCGCCAGCACGATGAAGGGGGCCAGCAGCGCGGGCAGGATGACGGGGGCGATGATCCAGTGGTTCACTTGCGGACCTCCGGGTCGTCGCTGTTTTCGTCGTCAA
Organism: Pseudorhodobacter sp.; assembly: GCA_046295215.1. GTDB lineage: Bacteria > Pseudomonadota > Alphaproteobacteria > Rhodobacterales > Rhodobacteraceae > Szabonella. The sequence continues at coordinate 23,834 of JBKBNP010000008.1, forward strand.
GGTCGATCCGGTCGGACCCGGTATCGAGAAAGGCCCCCAGCGACATCATCACCACCACCGCCGTCATGCCGAAGCTGATGACGATGGCCGTCAGCACCAGCGCCTGTGTCAGCGGGTCGGCATAGCCCGTCGCCTCGTCGCGCAGGATCGGCGGCAGGCCGATGCTGAGCCGCCCCGAGGCGAAGAGGAACACATTGACCGCATAGGTCAGCAGCGCGATGCCCACGATCACCGGAAAACTGCGCTGGCGCAGGATCAGGTAGATGCCGCAGGCGGTCATGACACCGATGGCGGAGGCGACGAGAAGTTCCATGTCAGTGGCCCTCCTTCGCCACGGGGGTTGCGGGGGAGGACTGGTCGGGCTGGATGTCGAAGGGCGCGGTGTTCACCGTCTCCCCGGCGCGGATCGCGAGGCGCGAGAGCGAGGCCAGCGCCAGCATGACCGACCCCACCACCGTCAGGAACACGCCCAGATCGAAGACGGCGGCGGTGGCAAGCTCGAATTTCTCGATCACCGGCGGATGGACATAGCCGAAGGCGGAGGTGAGGAAGGGCCGCCCTGCAAACCACGCCCCGACCCCGCAGAGCGCCGCGATGGTGACGCCCCAGCCGATCATCGCGTGATAGTCCATCCGTTGCCGCGCCGCCGTCCAGCCAAAGCCCGAGGCCATGTATTGCATGATCAGCGCAATCGCCGCGACAAGACCAGAGATGAAGCCACCGCCCGGCATGTTGTGGCCCCGCAGGAAGATGAACACCGCGACCAGCAGCGCCACCGGCAGCATCACCCGCGTCGCCACCACCAGCATCAGCGGATGCCGGTCGCCCGCGCGTTTCTGGTCGGGCACCCAGGACAGCAGCCGGTCATTCGCAGGGCCGCCGCGCAGCAGCGCCTCGGCGAGCGCATAGATGACAAGCCCCGCGATCCCCAGAACGATGATCTCACCAAAGGTGTCATAGCCCCGGAAATCCACGAGGATCACGTTGACGACATTGGTGCCGCCGCCCCCGGTATAGGAATTGGCGAGGTGGAAATCGGAAATGGTCGGAAAGGCGAAATCGCGCATCATCAGCGCATAGATCAGCCCGCCCGCGCCGAGGCCCGTGACCCCGGCTATTGCCATGTCGCGCAGGCGGCGGCCGGAAGTGCTTTCCACCGGGTCGGATTTCGGCAGGAAATTCAGCGCCAGCAGCAGCAGTATGATCGTCGCCACCTCGACGCTGATCTGTGTCAGCGCAAGGTCAGGCGCGGAGAGATAGGCGAAGCCGACCGCGACCATCAGCCCGACAACCCCCAGAATGACCAGCGTCAGCAGGCGGTTGCGATGGGTGAGGAACAGCGCCAGCGTCGAGCCGACAAGCAGGAGCCATCCCACAGCCGCGACCGGGGCGATGGGGGTCAGGGCCCGCGTGCCGGAGATGCCGGTGACAGAGGAGAAGGCCCAGTAGCCCGCAGCGACAATTGACACCGTCGCGATGGCGAAATACCAGGCGAGCCGCCCGTCATGCAGCCAGTCGGTCACCCCGCGCGAGGCCCGCGCGATGGGTTCCACGATCCCGTCGAAGATCGCCTTCGCCTCGGGCCGGGGGGCAGCGTTCCACGCGGCTTGCAGCCGTCCGTGCAGGCCCAGGATGATGAAGCCACCGCCAACGGCGAGGACCGACAGGAACAGTGCCGGCACGAAACCGTGCCAGTGGTAGATGTTGACATGGGCCGGTTCACCGATCACGGCGCTGGCCGTGGCGCGGACCAGATCCCCGGTCATGGTCATCGGCATCAGGCCGATCAGCACCACCAGAACCGCGAGAAAGGCGGGGGCGGCCCACATGCCGAAGCCCGGATCATGCGGCTTGTGCGGGTAGTCATCGCGCACCGGGCCGAGAAACACATGCCCGATCAGCCGGAAGGAATAGGCGACCGAGAAAAGCGCGCCGAAGGTGGCGAGCGCGGGCAGGATCCAGGGATTGCCCGCCCATGGCGTATGCACCGCCTCCTCCAGCATCATTTCCTTGGACAGGAACCCGTTGAGTGGCGGGATGCCCGCCATCGACAGCGCCGCGATGCAGACAATGCCGAAGGTGATCGGCATGAGGTGGCGCAAGCCGCCCAGGCGCTTGATGTCGCGGGTATGGGCCTCGTGGTCGACAATCCCCGCCGACATGAAGAGGGCGGCCTTGAAGGTCGCATGGTTCACGATGTGGAACACCGCGACCGTGGCCGCCGCCTTGGTGCCAAAGCCCAGAAGCATGGTGATGAGGCCCAGATGCGACACTGTGGAAAAGGCCAGAAGCGCCTTGAGGTCATCCTTGAACACCCCGATCACAGCACCCAGCACCATGGTGATGAGCCCCGCCGTGGCCACGAGGTAGAACCATTCCGGCGTGCCCGCCAGAACCGGCCACATCCGCGCCATCAGGAAAATCCCGGCCTTCACCATGGTCGCCGAGTGCAGATAGGCCGAAACCGGGGTGGGTGCCGCCATCGCGTGCGGCAACCAGAAATGGAACGGGAATTGCGCGGATTTGGTGAAACAACCCAAAAGGATCAGGATTAGCGCGGGCAGATACCATTCAGAGGCCTGGATCGCCTCTTTCTGCGTCAGGATCACCGAAAGGTCATAGCTGCCCACGATATTGCCGAGGATCAGCATGCCCCCGATCATCGCGAGCCCCCCGGCCCCGGTCACGGCCAGCGCCATGCGCGCACCCTGCCGACCCTCCGGCAGATGTTTCCAATAGCCGATCAGCAGGAAGGAAGAGAGCGAGGTCAGTTCCCAGAAGATCAGCAGAAGCAGGATGTTGTCCGACAGAACGATGCCCACCATCGCGCCCTGAAACAGCATGAGGTAGCTGTAGAACTGCCCCATCGGATCCTTGGGCGAGAGGTAAAACCGCGCATAGAGGATGATGAGCAGTCCGATGCCGAGAATCAGCCCGGCAAAGAGCATCCCCAGCCCGTCGAGAAAGAAATTCGCGTTGAGCCCGAGGCCCGGCAGCCAGTCGATCCGCGTGTGGATCACCTCGCCGCGCAGGACGGCGGGCGCATGCAGCAGGATGCCCAGAAGGGCGAGCGCCGTGACCAGTCCGGTGACCGTGGCGCAGGTGGTTCTGCCCGAGCGGATGAGAAGTCCGGGAAGCAGCGCGCCGAGAAACGGAAGGGCGGCGATCAGGGCAAGCGACATGGGCGGTCCATTCATTGCGCGGGTCGTCAGATGTAAAAAATGCGGCATGAAAGGATGCCGCTTTCGCCCCTTTAACTGTGTGACAGGGTCGGGAGTGTCAAGCGAAACCGGCAGGTTTTCGGGCAAAGAACGCCGCCCGCGCGCGCGCGTCGCAGGGAAAATGGCGGGGCGACAGGGGGGCGGGGAGGAAGGGGCCGATTGCCGGAAGGCATGGCCCGCAATGGCGATGATGGGGGATCAGCCCTGTGGGGACATGGCCTTGCGCTGGCGCGCCCGTTCGAGACCGAGCCGGTGTTCGCGCCAGATGATCAGGATGCCTGCCAGGATCACCAGCGCCGCACCGGCCAGCATGGTCACGGTGGGGATCTCATTAAAGATCCAGTAGCCGATCACCAGTGCAAAGAGGATCGACGCATAGTCGAAGGGGGCGACGAGCGAGGCATCGGCCTCGCGGTAGCTGGTGGTCAGGAAGATCTGGCCAAAACCGCCGATCACCCCGATCAGCACAAGGATGGCTGTTGTTGCCGGGTCGGGCATGACCCAGCCGAAGGGCAGCGTGGTCAGCGCCAGCACCGAGGCGGTCAGCGAGAAGCAGAACACGATGGCGGCAGTCGATTCGGTGCGCACGAGCGTCCTTGTGGCGATCTGGGCAAGGGCGGCACAGACCGCCCCGGCCAGAACCAGCGCCGCGCCGAAGGCCGCACGGCTGTCGGTGACCTCGGTGCCGAAGCCAAGGCGCGGCGACAGCACGACAAGCACTCCGGCAAGACCCAGAAATACGGTAGAAATCCGGAAGGCGCGCACCCGCTCCCCCAGAAAGAGCGCGGCAAACACTACGGTCAGGAGAGGCGCTGCATAGCCCAGTGCGGTCACTTCGGGCAGCGGCAGGAAGGCGAGCCCGGCAAAACCAAGCCCCATCGCGGCCGTGCCCGCGACACCGCGCCGGATATGGCCGGTGACGGAGGTGACGCGTAGCCCCTTGGGCAGGTCGCGGCGCAGGATCAGCCAGACGAGAATCACCGGGATCGCGAAGAAGGAGCGGAAAAACACCGTCTGCCCCGGCGGCACCTCGTCCGAGACATATTTCACGAGCGCCGACATCACGATGAAAAGCGTGACGGAAAGCAGTTTGAAGGCAATGCCGCGCATCGGGCGCATCGGAGCGGTCCTTGATGGTCCCCTGCTGTCAATCACCTTCGGGCGGCGGAGGCAAGACCCGCAGGGAGGCCACCGAGGGGTGTGGCTCCCGCAAGCCGGTCTCCCGAAACGCAAAAAGGCGCACAACCCTGTGCGCCTGCCGGACCCTGCGCGCGCATCGCGCCGTCAGGTTCTGGATTTTGGTGGAGCCAGGCGGGATCGAACCGCCGACCTCTTGAATGCCATTCAAGCGCTCTCCCAACTGAGCTATGACCCCACCGGGTGCGAACCCTCGGGCTCGCTCGGGCTATTTAGGGGAGGCTCCGCAAGGCTGCAAGCGAAAAAATCGACTGCTGCGGAAAAGCCCCCTGCCCCGGATCGCCCCCCCGCCGACCGGTCGGGGCACAAGCCGGGGCCGCAGGATCAGTTGTCGTCGTCGGGCCCGCTGACATCAGCAATGTCGTCGAGCGAGACATTGTCGTCGGCATCGTCTTCGAGCAGGTCGTCATCGACTTCCGCGTCATCGGCTTCCTCGGCCACCAGCAGATCGTCATCGGTCTCGATATCGTCGACCAGCAGTTCGTCATCGTCCTTTTCGGTCGTTGCGCGCGAGGCGACCGAGGCCACGATCTTGCGGCGCGCACTTTCGATGTCGACAACCTCGCCGGTATAGGGGCTGACGATCGGGGACTTGTTCAGATCGTAGAAACGCTTGCCGGTGGTCGGGCAGATGCGCTTGGTTCCCCAGTCTTCCTTGGGCATGTTCGTTTCCTCGTGATTGCGGCCGTCATGTCGGCCCTCGCGGCGCGGGGCGCGCAGACAGGCCTGCGCTGCGATCCGGCCGATGGCAAAGGCGCCCCTTGCCATAGGCGGAAGCGGCTGTCAAAGGCTTTTGCGGACCGTCGCGCAGCGCCCTGCTTGCACCTTCGGTCCGGGCCACTATTCTGCGCCCGACGCTACAGGATTTCGCATGCTGCTGCTGCCCGGCCCGCCCCCCGTTTCCGTTATCCTGCGCCGGTCGCTGCGGTCGCGGCGGCTGAGCCTGCGCGTGTCGCGGCTGGACGGGCGGGTGACGCTGTCACTGCCGCCGCATGTGCGCGAGGCCGAGGCCATGGCCTTTCTGCGCGCGCAGGAAAGCTGGCTGCGAAGAGCGCTCGAAAAGGCGGCGGGGCCTGCGCCGGTGGCGCTGGGCGATGCGATCCCGGTAGAAGGGCGGATGGTCCGGCTGGTTGCGGGAACGGGCCGCGCGCCGCGGCTGGACGGCGAGGCGCTGATCCTGCCGGGCGATCCGGCGCGCGCCGCGGTCCGGGCGGCGGCCTTCCTCAAGGCGCAGGCGCGGGACCGGCTGGCAGCGGCCTCCGATGGCTTTGCCGCGCGGGTCGGGCGGCGCTACCGGACGCTCAGCCTGCGCGATACGCGCTCACGCTGGGGCTCCTGCACCTCGTCGGGGGGGCTGATGTTCAACTGGCGGCTGGTGATGGCGCCCCCGGAGGTGCTGGACTATGTCGCGGCGCATGAGGTGGCGCATCTGGTGGAGATGAACCATTCGCCGGATTTCTGGGCCGTGGTGCGCGCCCTGATGCCGGATTACGAGACCCCGCGCCGCTGGCTGAAATCCGAGGGCCATGAGCTGCATGCCTACCGGTTCGGGCCATGAGCCTTGCGCGGGGGATTGACCGGGATGCGGCACTGGTGCTTGGCTGAACCATGTTGACCGCACAGCCCTTTTCCAGCGCCCGCCCCGTGGACCCGAATGCCTCGGCGCATGAGCGGCTCTATCGCACGCTGCGCCAGCAGGTGATGCATGGCGAGATGGCCCCCGGTCAGGCGCTGACGCTGCGCGGTCTGGCGCGAACCTTCGGCGTGTCCATGACCCCTGCGCGCGAGGCGATCCGGCGGCTGGTGGCGGAGGGCGCGCTGTCGCTGTCCTCGTCAGGCCGGGTGGCAACGCCGGAGCTTTCCCCCGAACGGATCGAGGAACTGGCCTCGATCCGCGCGCTTCTGGAGCCGGAACTGGCGGCGCGCGCGCTGCCGCGGGCGCATTTCGCGCTGATCGACCGCTTGGCCGCGATCAATGCCGCCAACAGCGAGGCGGTGATGAAACAGGATGCCGTGGCCTATATCCGCACCAATCTGGAATTTCACCGCACGCTTTACCTGCGGGCGCAGGCGCCTGCGATGCTGGCCCTGACGGAAACCGTCTGGTTGCAGCTTGGCCCCACGATGCGCGCGCTTTACGGGCGGCTGCGGCGCAACGAGGCGCCGCCCTATCACCGGCTGATCCTGGCCGCGCTGAAGGCGGGGGACGAGCCCGGCCTGCGGCTTGCGATCCGCACCGATGTCACGCAGGGCCTGCGCCATCTGGCGAGTTGAGGAGAATCCATGTCCACCCATATCGGCGCCAAACCCGGCGAGATTGCCGAAACCGTATTGATGCCGGGCGATCCCTACCGCGCCCGCTGGGCGGCGGAAACCTTTCTGGAAAACCCGGTTCTGGTGAACGAGGTGCGGGGCATGCTGGGCTATACCGGCACATGGCGCGGAAATCGGGTCACGATCCAGGGGTCGGGCATGGGGATGCCGTCGCTGTCGATCTATGCCAATGAACTGATCCGCGACTACGGCGCGCAGACGCTGATCCGGATCGGGTCGGCCGGTGCGATGCAACCGCATGTAAAGGTCCGCGATGTGGTGCTGGCGATGACGGCCGCGACCACCTCCACCCCGTCGCGCGCGATCTTCCGAGAGGCGCAATTCGCGCCCTGCGCCGATTTCGGCCTGTTGCGCGCCGCATGGCAGGCGGCACAGGGCCGCAGCATGGGCCTGCATGTCGGGCCGATCTATTCGACGGAAGTATTCTATGACGAGCGCGAGGATCTGACCGCGCAACTGACCCGGCACGGCGTCTTGTGCGTCGAGATGGAGGCGGCGGAGCTTTACACGCTGGCCGCGCGCCATGGCCGCCGCGCGCTGGCGGTGCTGACCATCTCGGACCATCTGCAGACCGGCGAGGCGCTGGCCGCCGATCAGCGCGAACGCAGCTTTGGCGACATGGTGGAGATTGCGCTGGAGGCGGCCTTTGCCTGAGGCCCTGCGCTGGCTGAGGAGGGCGGATGCCTCCGGCGGAGGTGTTTGGGCCAGGATGAAAGGGCGGTGCCGAGGGACCGGTGCCGTGCCCTCGCTCACCGGATGATTGCCCTGAAAGGAGAGTTTCATGCCCCGTCTTGCCCGTCGTCCCTGGGTTCCCGGCTTTTGCGAGGATCATGTGCAGCGCCTTGCTGCCACCGTGGCGGCGCCCTCGGAGGCTGTTGCCGGGCGGATCGAGGCGCTGGTCGCGCGCAATGCGGCGATCCATGATGCCGACTGTTTCAACCTCAACCCTGCGGCCAATGTGATGAACCCGAAGGCCGAGGCCCTGCTGGCGCGGGGGCTGGGGTCGCGCCCCTCGCTGGGCTATCCGGGCGACAAGTATGAAATGGGGCTGGAAGCCATCGAGGAAATCGAGGTGATCGCCGCCGAACTTGCCGCCGAGCTGTTCGGAGCAACCCATGCCGAGATCCGGGTCGGATCGGGCGCGCTGGCTAACCTTTACGGCTTCATGGCGCTGGCGCAGCCGGGCGATGCGATCATCGCGCCTGCCGGGGCGATCGGCGGGCATGTCACGCATCACGCGGCGGGGTGCGCGGGGCTTTACGGCTTGCAGAGCCACGCGGCCCCGGTGGATGCCGATGGCTATTCGGTCGATCTGGCCGGGCTGGCCGATCTGGCCGGGCGGGTGCGCCCGAAGATCATCACCATCGGCGGCAGCCTGAACCTCTTTCCCCATCCGGTGCGGCAGGTGCGCGCGATTGCCGATGCCGTGGGGGCCAGGGTGCTGTTCGATGCCGCGCATCAATGCGGCATCATCGCGGGCGGTGTCTGGGCCAACCCGCTGGACGAGGGCGCGCATCTGATGACGATGAGCACCTACAAATCCCTCGGTGGCCCGGCGGGCGGGTTGATCGTGACGAATGATGCGGGGATTGCCGAGCGGCTGGACCAGATCGCCTTTCCCGGCATGACCGCGAATTTCGATGCCGCGAAATCGGCCGCGCTGGCGATCACGCTTCTGGACTGGCGCGACCATGGCGGGGCCTATGCGCAGGCGATGGTGGATCTGGCTCGCGCGCTGGCAGCGGCGCTGCTGGCCGAGGGGCTGCCGGTTTTCGCGGCGGACCGGGGCACGACGCAGAGCCATCAGTTCGCGCTGGAGGCGGCGGCGTTCGGGGGCGGGCAGGCGGCATCGAAAACCCTGCGCAAGGCCGGGTTTCTGGCCTGCGGCATCGGGTTGCCGCTGGCGGAGGTTGCGGGCGACCTCAACGGGCTGCGGATCGGGACGCCGGAACTGGTGCGCCGGGGGGTGGCGCCTGCCGATGCCCCCGCGCTGGCCGCGCTGATCGCCGAGGCGCTGCGGTCGAAGGCGCCCGAGACCGTCGCGCCCCGCACCGCCCGATTGCGCGGCAAGTTCAGCGGCATGCATCATATCAACCCTTGATAAATGCGGTTCGCCGGGATTGACTGCGCGGCGCCCAACGGAAGGAAACCCCATGCGGCAACGCAACCTCGGCGGCAGATCTGTCGCGGCGCTCGGCTATGGCGCGATGTCTTTCGGCGGCATGTATGGCGCGACGGATGAGGCCACGAGCCTCGCCTGTCTCGATGCGATGTATGAGTCCGGCATCACCCATGTCGATGTCGCCAACATCTACGGCATGGGGCTCTGTGAAACCATCCTCGGCACATGGATCGCCTTGCGCAAACCGCAGATCGTGCTGGCGACCAAGGCCTCCATCCTCAACGGCCCCCCGCGCCGGGTGGACAATTCGGCGGCCCATCTGCGCGCCGAACTGGAGGGGTCGCTGAAACGGCTGGGGGTGGAGCGGGTGGATCTGTTCTACATCCACCGCCGCGAACATTCCCGCCCGCTGGAGGAGGTGATCGACACGCTGCGGACCCTGGAACAGGAAGGCAAGATCGGCGGCTATGGCCTGTCGGAAGTGTCCCCCGACACATTGCGGCAGGCCCATGCGGTCCACCCCTGCACGGCGGTGCAGAACGAATATTCGCTGTGGACGCGCGCGCCGGAACTGGGACTATTGCAGGAAACCGCACGGCTCGGCGTGGCCTTTGTGGCCTTCTCGCCGCTGGCGCGGGGGATGTTCGGCAACCATGCGCTCCGCATTGACGAAGTGCAGGACGGATTCCGCGGGCGCAATCCGCGCTTTGCCGAGCCGAATTTCACCCGCAACACCGCGCGCATCGACGGCTTTCGAGCCTTTTGTCATGCGCGCGGCTGGTCGACACCGGCCACGGCGCTGGCATGGACCATCGGATCAGGTGATCATGTCATCCCGATCCCCGGCACAAGGCAGGCTGCACGCCTGCGCGAATGGCTGCCCCTGCCCGCCCTTTCCATCGCAGACCGGGCCGAGATCGAAATGATCCTCCCCGTCGGATTCGCCGCCGGCGCCCGCTATGGCGACAGCCAGATGCTTGCTGTCGAATCCTATTGCTGACTTGGCCCGCGCCCCGGCTTTTTCTGTCCGGAAATATCCTCGGGGGTGAATTGGCCGTCAGGCCAAGAGGGGGTAGACAGCCCCCTTTTCGCCGCTAGAGCCCATGCCCCCCGCCATAGCCATTGCGCGGCGGCCCCTGCCAGCCTTCCGGCGGGGCGACAGGGCGGAACACCTCCACCAACAGCGGATGGCAGGCGGCACTGTCCGACGAATGTTCCGCCGAACAATCGCCCCCCGGACAGGCCGACAGCCCGCCCAGAAGGTCGATCTCGGCAAAAAACTCCAGATAATCCCCGGGCCGCACGGGCGAGGCTTTCATGAAATACTGCCCCGTATCGCGGGTGAAGCCGGTACACATGAACACATTCAGCACATCATGGACATGCCGCTCCGCCTCGGCCAGCGGCAGCCCCGTCTCGGCGGCCAGCGCGCGGGTCAGGTTGGAATGGCAGCAGTGGTGATACTGCCCGCCCGACAGCAGGTTGTGCGTGTAGGGATCGCAGCGTGTGCCGATAACGTCATGCACCGATCCGCCGAAACCGTCGAACCCATACCAGTCCAGCGTGTCCTCGGTGATCGTGGCCATCGGACGCAGATGCGGAAAGGATGACCACATCCGGTCCCCCGTCGACAGATGCGTGCCATGCAGCGCGCGGGTCTTGCCGGAATAGAACCGTTCCGACAGATCCGCCGCTGCCCAGAGGTTCAGATCCCCGACCTGCGGCCCCTCCACCGAAGCTATGCGAAAGAAGTGACCGGCCGGAACGCTGAAACAGCGCGCCTCGCGCGGCGGCACCAGCAGCGAACCTGTCGCTTTCCAACCCTCCCGCGCGGCCTGCAACGCGGCAAGGTTCGGGCGCGGCAGCGTTTCGACCGGATAGCAGATCACAGGGGCCCGCGCGCGGCGGGCGTCGGCATCGGCGGGCGGGGCATGGCTGGGGCGGTCGGGCTTCATCGCTCGATCCTTGCGCACCGCCCCCTTCGGCGTCAAGTGCGCCCCCGCAGGCAATCGCGCGGGCTTTTGCCGGGTGGCAGATCCACCTCCGCCCCGCAGGCGGCACAGCGAAAATGGCCCGCGCCGCCCGCCCGGTCCAGCCGCCAGCGGCAGGTCCGGGTCAGCGTCGATCCGCGCCGCGCCAGCCAGAGCCAGACCAGAACCGACAGCAACAGAAGCGCCAGCAGGACGAACATGTCACCCCTTCCCGCCGCGCGCTTTCATCCTGGCCCAAATACCTCCGCCGGAGGCATCCGACGCCGGTCGCCTCCGTGGCAGGTGCAGATCAGACGATCCGCTCCACCATCTGTTTCTTGATCGAGGCAATCGCCTTGGCCGGGTTCAACCCTTTGGGGCAGGTCTTGGCGCAGTTCATGATGGTGTGGCAGCGATAGAGCTTGAAGGGATCCTCCAACTGGTCCAGCCGTTCCGGCGTCGCCTCGTCGCGGCTGTCCACGATCCAGCGCCAGGCGTGCAGCAGCGCCGCCGGGCCAAGATAGCGGTCGGAATTCCACCAATAGCTCGGGCAGGAGGTCGAACAGCAGGCGCACATCACACATTCATAAAGCCCGTCGAGTTTCTCGCGGTCCGCGATCGACTGCTTCCATTCCTTTGCGGGCGTATTCGACTCGGTCTCCAGCCAGGGCATGATCGAGGCGTGCTGCGCATAGAAATGCGTGAGGTCGGGGATCAGATCCTTGACCACCGGCAAATGCGGCAGAGGATAGATCTTCACATCGCCCTTCACCTCGTCGAGCCCGTAGATACAGGCCAGGGTGTTGATGCCGTCGATGTTCATGGCACAGGATCCACAGATCCCCTCGCGGCAGGATCGCCGGAAGGTCAGCGTCGGGTCGATCTCGTTCTTGATCTTGATGAGCGCGTCCAGAATCATCGGGCCGCAGCTGTCCATGTCCACGAAATAGGTATCTACCCGGGGGTTTTCGCCATCATCCGGGGTCCAGCGATAGATCTGGAACTTGCGCAGGTTCGACGCGCCCTCCGGCTTCGGCCAGGTCTTGCCGGTGCGGATGGTGGAGTTTTTCGGCAAAGTGAACTGAACCATGGGTCATCCCTTCCAGTCGGTGCGGGTGTAAAGTGGCTGCGACGGCGGCAGGCCGGAGCGGTTGAGAACGCAGCGGGCATAGACCTCGGACGGGTCGCGTCGCAGCAGGAAATCAGAAGAAACACCGACATTCACCCGCGCACGCGTGCCCCCGCTGCCCGCACCGATGGCGACATCGCCCCTCGGACGGCTGGCAAGTTCTGCGTCGCGCAGACAGTCCCGCTCGGCCCGTTCCAGCGGCACCGGCGCGCAGGCGGCAAACGTGGCACCGGCCAGCCCGGCCAAGGCAATGCCCGCGCGTGTCATGCCGAAAGCCCCGGCAGGCCAAGCCGCGCCACGCATTGCACCGTGCCGGGACGGCGCAGCACATCGGCCACGATCCCGACCGTGCGCGTGCCCGCCCGCGTGCCGATGTCGCGGGCCAGGATCTGCAGTTCCGCCCCGGTGGCATTGTCGATCACGCAGGCAGTCACCTGTTCGGCCTGCGTCTCGGGCAGGCGCTGGCCGACCACCGGCAGGATCACCGATTTTGCCGCCGCCCGTGTCACATCCTCTGCCACCTGTTGCGGAGAACAGGCGGCCAGAAGGCCCAGAGCGAGCCCGAGAACGGCGGGAAAACGACACATCTTTCCGGTCAGCCCCCGAACCGGGTCGCGTTGCAGACATAGCCAGTGCCCCCGACCATCACGAGCGCACAGTCCGGGCGTGGCCCGCGCCGGTGGATCACAGGCACCACGATGGTCCGCGCGGCCCGCACCGAAACATACGCACCCTGCCCCCGCGTATAGGCAAGGCAGGAATTGTAGATCGCCTCGGCAGTGCCGGGACGACGCGAGCGCGCATCGCGTTCAGAGGCATAGCCCCCCTGAAGCCGCAGGTTGGCCTGAAACTCGGCGCGGCAGTCATCCTGCGTCACGACCGTCTGCGCCGGGGCGGCGACGGTCAGGGCAAGCAGGGCAGCAACGGACAGAATGGCAGCTTTCATCAGTAGACCCTCGCTTTGGGCGCGATCTTCTTGAGGTCGATCCCGCCATCTTCCTGTTTCGTCAATGGCTCAAGGTGAACCGGACGCGAGGATAGCCGAACATCGGTGCCATTGACATATGCAAGGCTGTGAACGCGCCAGTTCACATCGTCACGGTTGGGCCAGTCCTCATGCGCATGGGCGCCACGGCTTTCCTTGCGCGCCTCGGCGGCGACGATGGTGGCCAGCGCGTTCGGCATCAGGTTGGTCAGTTCCAGCGTCTCCATCAGGTCGGAGTTCCAGATCAGGCTGCGGTCGGTGACGCCCAGATCATCCATCTTGGCGGCGATGTCGGTCATCTTCTCCACGCCTTCGGCGAGCGTCTTGTCGGTGCGGAACACGGCGGCATCGGCCTGCATCGTCGTCTGCATCTCCAGCCGCAATTCGGCGGTCGGGATGGCCCCCTTGGCATGGCGCAACCCGTCGAACCGGTCAAAGGCGCGCTCCACCTCGGCCACGTTGACGGGACGGTTGCGTTCCTTCGGGTCCACGATCTCGCCCGCGCGGATCGCCGCCGCCCGGCCGAACACCACAAGGTCGATGAGGCTGTTCGACCCGAGCCGGTTCGCGCCATGCACGCTTGCACAGGCCGCCTCGCCCACGGCCATCAGGCCGGGGAACACCGCATCGGGATTGTCGGCGGTGGGGTTCAGCACTTCGCCCCAGTAATTCGTGGGGATGCCGCCCATGTTGTAGTGGACGGTTGGCAGAACGGGGATCGGTTCGCGGGTCACATCCACCCCGGCAAAGACGCGGGCGGATTCCGAAATGCCGGGCAGGCGCAGGTCCAGCGCCTCTTTCGGCAGGTGGTTCAGGTGCAGATGGATGTGATCCTTGTTCGGCCCCACGCCGCGGCCTTCGCGGATCTCGATGGTCATGCAGCGCGATACCACATCACGGCTGGCCAGATCCTTGTAGGTCGGCGCATAGCGTTCCATGAACCGCTCGCCCTCGGAATTGGTGAGGTAGCCGCCCTCGCCCCGCGCGCCTTCGGTAATCAGGCAGCCCGCGCCATAGATGCCGGTCGGGTGGAACTGCACAAATTCCATATCCTGCAAGGGCAGTCCCGCGCGCGCCACCATCCCGTTGCCATCCCCGGTGCAGGTATGGGCGGAGGTCGCGCTGAAATAGGCGCGCCCGTAACCGCCCGTGGCCAGCACCACCATCTTGGCGTTGAACACATGCATCGTGCCATCATCGAGCTTCCAGGCCACGACCCCGGTGCAGCGCCCGTCGGTCATGACAAGGTCAAGCGCGAAGTATTCGATGTAAAATTCGGCCTTCTGCTTCAGGCTCTGACCATAAAGCGTATGCAGCATGGCGTGGCCGGTGCGGTCGGCGGCAGCACAGGTGCGCTGCACAGGGGGGCCTTCGCCGAATTCGGTGGTGTGGCCGCCGAAGGGGCGCTGATAGATGCGGCCATCCTCGGTGCGGCTGAACGGCACGCCGTAATGCTCCAGCTCGTAAACCGCCTTGGGCGCCTCGCGCGCAAGGTATTCCATCGCGTCCGTATCGCCCAGCCAGTCCGACCCCTTGACCGTGTCATACATGTGCCACTGCCAGTTGTCGGGGCCCATGTTCGACAGGCTGGCCGCAATGCCGCCCTGTGCCGCGACCGTATGGCTGCGGGTCGGGAACACCTTGGTCACGCAGGCGGTGCGCAGGCCGGCCTCGGCCATGCCCAGCGTCGCACGCAGGCCCGCGCCCCCGGCCCCCACCACGACCACGTCATATTCATGCACTTCATAGGGATAGGCAGTCATGTCAGATCCTTCAGAGCGCGATGCGGGCCAGGGCGTAGAGCCCGGTCGCAATCACCGCATAGGAAATCGAATGGGCGAAGATGATGAGAACCTTGCGCGTGGTCCCGCGCCAGTAATCCTCGATCATGCCGGTCGCGCCCTTGGCGAAATGGCGCATGCCGACAAAGATCACCAGCCCGGTGAGGATCGCCGGGAAGGGACGGGAGAAGGTCGCAACCACCTCTTCATGGCTCTGCCCCAGCGCCGAGCCGAAGATATAGACCCAGACCGGCAGCAGGAAGGCGAGGCCCACGGCGGAGACGGTCATATACCAGTGATGTTCCGTGCCGGTGCCCGAAGCCCCCTTGCCCACTGCGCGCTTGCGATCGGTGAGATAACCCATGCTTGCGGCCCCCTTATTGCACGATCAGGATGGTGAGCACGGTCAGCACGACCGACCCCACCAGACAGGCGATGCCCAGCTTCTCGGCCGTTTCGACCTCAAGCCCGCGCCCGGAGTCGAACCACAGATGCCGCAGTCCGGCGAGGTAGTGATACCAGAGCGCCAGCGCCGAAGCCGCAAAGACCAGATTGCCGAACCATGACGAAACCACCGCGTTGGCCGTCGCAAAGGACTCGGGTCCGGTTGCCGCCGCCAGCAACCACCAGACCGCCAGCACCGTCGCCACGATCAGCCCGTTGCCGGTGATCCGCGTCAGGATGGAGGTGAAGGAGGTCAGTTGCGGGCGATAGATCTGCAAATGAGGGGAAAGGGGTCGTTCGACCCGCTTCGCTTCTGCCATGTCGGTTCCCTTTTTGCCGTGCCTTGCCCGGAGGATGCCGGGGTCGAAGGCGGGTGTTTTCCTTTTCAATAGCGTTTTTTTTGGCGGAGTCACGCGCGAAGGCACTGAAAATGCGCAGGGCGCGGCGCTTGAGATGATAAATTCCGGATTTGTGATCACACTATTTTTCTGCGTGATCACAAATCTGTCGCATAGAAAAGGGGCCGGAGCCTGTGGCCCCGCCCCCCTTTGCCATCCTGCCCGCGCGCTGAGTCGTCGTCAGCGGATCGCGAAGCTGAAATCCATCGAGGCCACCAGCCGCCCCTTGCTGATGTTCGTGTCGTGCCAGGCCAGCCCAAGCGAGACATTGTCGTTGACCGCGTAGCTGCCGCCGACCTGCCAGTAGCGATGGCCACCCTTGCTGAGCTTGCCGATCCTCGCGTCCACCGAAAGCTGATCGGTGAAGGCAAAGGCCGCATTGAGGCTGGTGTTTGTGACTTTCGCTTTTGGGTCATAGGCCACCTTGCCCCCGAGGCTCAGCTGGTCAGTGACGGCATATCCCATTTCGAGATAGACCTCCCCGCAGCAATCCACGTTCGGACTGCGATAGAAATACCGCGCATAGCCAAGGTCATAGCTGAACTTGCCGACCTCGTTGCGGTAGCCGACATAGAGATCGATCTCGGCAGAGGATCCGATGAGGGTCTTGGACACGTTGGAGGCCCATACGCCGGCATAAAATCCGTTCACCTCGGCCTCGACCCAGGGCTGCAAGGCAAACCCATCGGATTGTTCAATCCCGCTGGACATGTAGCGACTGGTCAGGGTGGCCCCTGCAGAAACGGATATTTCCTGCGCCTGAACGGCGCCTGACATGGGCAACAATGCCAGCAAGGCAGTAGAAGCAAGGAAACGACGCATGTTTGACCTCCGGATCACGCCATCTTCACGGAAATATCAGCATGGCGGCGTGATTCCGGGCAGGGGGGCACAGAGAAATTGTCCGGCCCATGCCGGATTGTCACAGTTCAATGACGGATTTCCGCGCGGAACCGATCCGCGCTGCCTCAATCCGGGTCGGAACAAGAACTCAGACCGGCATCAGCGCCCAGTAGTCGAGATCGAGCAGCACCTCGGGCGCGTATTTTCCGTCAGGGCCGCGCAGGGTGAAGGGGACGGCGCCATGCTTCACCGCAACTGTCCGCAGCCGGATCGCGCCGACGCCGGGGGCGGCGGTTTCCGTCTTGTCCAGCACTTCGGACCATGCCCGCACCGTGTCGCCCGCAAAGCAGGGGTTGGCATGGGCACCCGCATTCAGCGCCACGATCATCTGCGCATTGGCGAGCCCGTTGAACGAGATTGCACGTGCAAGGCTGATGACATGGCCGCCATAGATCAGGCGACGGCCATCCGCGCGGAAAGTGGCGTCGAAATGGACCTTGGCGGTGTTCTGCCAGAGCCGCGTCGCCATCATATGTTCGGCTTCCTCGATCGTCACGCCGTCCACATGGTCGATCTGCTCTCCGACTGTGTAGTCCGACAGACGATGCGGCTCTCCGGCGAGGGTAAAATCGTAGCGGGTAAAATCCAGCCCCTTCGGCACCACCAGATCGGCGGCGGCGACAGCCGGGGCAAGGTCGGGCACGGCTGTTTCCGGCGCGGGGGCGGCGGGGTCGCCCTTGCGCAGCATGACCCAGCGGACATAGTCCATCAGCACCTCATCGTGCGGATTGAGCCCGGTCGTGCGCACCCAGACCACGCCCGAATTGCCGCTGGAGTTTTCCTTGAGCCCGATCACAGTGGAGCGCGCACGGATCGTGTCGCCCGGCCACAAGGGGGTGATCCAGCGCCCCTCGGCATAGCCGAGATTGGCGATCGCATTGAGGCTGATGTCCGGCACGGTCTTGCCAAACACGGTGTGGAAGGTCACGAGATCATCCAGCGGGCTGAAGGGCAGGCCACAGGATTGCGCGAAAGCGTCGGAGGAATGCAGCGCGTGGCGCGCGGGGTAGAGCGCGTGGTAAAGCGCGCGCTCCCCCATCTTGATCGTGCGCGGCACGGCGTGGTCGATGGTCTGGCCGAGGCGGTAATCCTCGAAAAACCGGCCGGGGTTGGTTTTCATGTCGGTGGCCCTTCGCGCCTATTGCTCGCCCAGTTTGAGGTCGGGGGAATAGTCACCCGGCACCTCTTTCACCACGGCCTGCCCGCAGCGCATGACGCCGCGCGCGCCGTCAAAGGCATAGGTCGGCGGGCCTTGCAGCGCCCAGCCCTTGTCCAGCGCCGCCGTGACCTTGTGGCAGAAGGCCGACGTGTCATCCTCGGTCAGAAAGCGATAGAGTTTCATGGTCTTACCCCCAGGGCTGCACGCCCAGCCAATTGTGGATCAGCATGACCACCACCACAACGACCAGCGTGGCGACCACGGCGATGGCTTCCTTAGCCACAGGGGCCGGGGCGGGCGGGGTCCAGGCGCGTTGCGCCTTGTTGATGCGGATCACGCTGACCACGGCCCAGGCCAGCAGCCCGCCGAAGAGGATGAGCGAGGCCAGATCACCGTTCACCAAGAGATGCGCGACGGCCCAGATCTTCACGGCGGTCAGTTGCGGGTGGCGGATCTTGCGGGTGATCGCGGTTTTCAACCCCGAGGCGGCATAGAGGTAGAAGGCCAGCACCATCAGAAGGTTGTTGAGATGCGTGAGGACGGGGGGCGAGGACCAGAGGGGCACGAAATCCGCCCCGCGATAGCCGACGATCATCAGCACCACCGAGGCCAGCAAAAGAACGGTTATCAGCCCCTTGCCGCCCTCGCCCATGGCCGCGCGCCGCGCCGGGGCCAGCCGCTTGAACAGATGCGCGCCCGCCCAGAGGGCCACCCCGAGGATCAGAACCACCATCATCATCATTGCCGCTCTCCCTTGCTTGCCCGCCCCCGGAATGGGTCAGCCGGCCATTTCAGCGATCATCGCAGCTTTTGCCAGCGTCGCCCTTGCGGTCACGATATGCAGGTTCTCGACGATCTTTCCATCCACAACCGCAACGCCCTGCCCTGCGGCGCTCGCCTGATCGAAGGCGTCGATCTGGCGGCGGGCGAGGTCAAGCTCCGCCTCGGACGGCGCGAAGGCCGCATTGGCGATGTCGAGTTGCGCGGGATGGATCAGCGTCTTGCCGTCAAACCCCATGTCGCGGCCCTGGTCACATTCGGCGCGCAGGCCCGCATCATCCTTGAAGGCATTGTAGACGCCATCGACGATGACCAGCCCTTCGGCGCGCGCCGCCAGCAGGCACAGCCCCAGCCCCGGCAGCATGGCCAGACGGTCGGGCCGGTGGCGGCTGCCGAGTTCACGCGCAAGGTCATTGGTGCCCATCACCATGCCCGCAAGCCGGGGATGTGCCGCGATGTCGGCGGCGCTCAGCATGCCCCGCGCGGTTTCCATCATCGCCCAGAGCGGCACATCGGGGATCAGGCGCGCAACGGCCTCCAGATCCGCGGCGGAATTGACCTTGGGCACAAGGATCGCCTCGATGGCCTGCCCCGCAAAGGCGGCGAGGTCATCGATGCCCCAAGGGGTATCGAGCCCGTTGACCCGGACAATCCGCGCGCGGCGGCCATAATCGGCACTGTCGAGCGTGGCGACCAGCAGCGCCCGGGCGGCGGGTTTTTCCTCGGGCGCCACGGCATCCTCCAGATCGAAGATGATGGCATCGGCGGGCAGGCTGCGCGCCTTGTCCAGTGCGCGGTCCTTCGATCCGGGGATGTAGAGGACGGACCTGTAGGGGCGGGCTTGGCTATCCATGATTCTCTCCTGCGCAACTTTATTGCGTGACAGATCACATTTCCGCCACTTCCGGCAAGGGCGGATTTGCTGCAATGCAGAAATCGGGCGCGGCGTTAACCTTATCTCCAACATCGGGGCGCAGCCTTGGGGCAAGGCCGGAAACGGGCCGAAGTGCATCATGCCGCGCAGGACGGGTGAAACCGGCAGACGCGGCCCACCGGAAAGGGATGACAATGGCACAAAGACTTTTCGCGCTGTCACTGGGGTTCGGCGCGTTGATTCTGATGGCGCAGGCGGGCCACGCGGCTTCGCAATGCGGCCCGCGCGCGGCGGTGCTGGAACAGCTTGCAGGCCGCTATGGCGAAAGCCGCCGGTCGATGGGGATCGCCGCAAACAACATGGTGATGGAGGTGTTCGCCAATGCGGACTCGCAAAGCTGGACGATCACGGTGACCACGCCGCAGGGCCAGACCTGCCTTGTGGCGTCGGGCACCGGGTTCGAGACGCTGACCGAACCGCTGCCTGCCAAGGGCAAACCGGCGTGACGGATTTCAGGCAAAGGCCGCCCAGATCAGCCGCAGGGACAGCAACAAGAGCGCCCACAGCACCAGCTTGAAAAAAAGCGCCTCGGGGATCACCCGGACGAGCCGCACGCCCGCCAGCACGGCCAGTGCGGCGGGCAGCATCAGCCAGACGGCGACCGGCATCCGGTCCCAGGTCAGCATGCCGACCGACCAGTAGGCGGGCAGTTTCGCGGCATTGACCCACGCGAAGAGGATCGTTGATGTGCCCGCGAAGACAGTCTTCGACAAGCGCAGCGGCAGCACATAGATCTGATAGGGTGGCCCGCCCGCATGGCTGACAAAGCTGGTGAACCCCGCCGCCGCCCCCCAGAACAGCCCCGGCCCGGTGCGCGCCGGTCGGGCAGCGGACACCGCGCCAAACCCCGCAAGGCGGGAGGCCGCGAAACTCGCGCCCAGCAGCCCGATCAGCCCGCCCACCACCGCCTCGGACACCCAGGCCGCTGTCGCCCAGCCGATGAAGATGCCGATGGCCGTGGCAGGCACCATGATCTTCAGCACCCGCGCATCGAAATCACGCCGGTAAGCCCAGAGGCCGAACCAGTCCGACACGATGTAGATGGGCAGCAAAAGCCCTGCGGCTTGCAAGGGCGGCATCACGAGGCTGAGAATCGGCACCGAGGTCATGGCGACAACAGGCAATCCGCCCTTGCTCAGCCCGACCATGATCGAGGCGAGAACCGCGACCGACCAGAAAAACACGCCTTCCATCCCGATCCCGCCCGATCCCCGTCCCCGTTGTCCGCCCTTTAGCGCAAACATCGCCCGGCAGCCAGCCAGCGGGCCGCGCTGCGCCGCAGCAGACTTGCGCAATGGCCTGCAAACGACTACCCATCGGCCCGAAACGGCGGAATCCACCCGCATGCGGTTTCACATAACCCAACCGACCCGGAGACAGACATCATGGCCCGACCCAAGATTGCACTGATCGGCGCGGGGCAGATCGGCGGAACACTCGCCCATCTCGCCGCGATCAAGGAACTGGGGGATATTGTCCTCTTTGACATTGCCGAAGGCACCCCGCAGGGCAAGGCGCTGGACATTGCACAATCGGGGCCTTCCGAAGGTTTCGACGCCAGCATGAAGGGTGCCAACAGCTATGAGGACATCGCGGGCGCCGATGTCTGCATCGTGACCGCAGGCGTGCCGCGCAAGCCCGGCATGACGCGCGACGATCTGGTCGGCATCAACCTCAAGGTCATGAAATCCGTGGGCGAGGGCATCAAGGCGCATGCCCCGAACGCCTTTGTGATCTGCATCACCAACCCGCTGGATGCGATGGTCTGGGCGCTGCGCGAATTTTCCGGCCTGCCGCATGAAAAGGTCGTGGGCATGGCGGGCGTGCTGGACAGCGCCCGTTTCCGCCACTTCCTCAGCCTCGAATTCGATGTGTCGATGCGCGATGTGACCGCCTTCGTGCTGGGCGGGCACGGCGATACGATGGTACCGCTGGTGCGCTATTCCACCGTCGGTGGCATCCCGCTGCCCGACCTCGTGTCGATGGGCTGGACCACGCAGGACAAGCTGGACGCCATCGTTCAGCGCACCCGGGACGGCGGGGCGGAGATCGTGGGCCTTCTGAAAACCGGCTCGGCCTTCTATGCGCCCGCGACCTCGGCGATCGAGATGGCCGAAGCTTACCTCAAGGACCAGAAGCGTCTGCTGCCCTGCGCGGCTTATGTCGATGGTGCCTACGGGCTGAAAGGCATGTATGTCGGCGTGCCGACAATCATCGGCGCCAAGGGGATCGAGCGGATCGTGGACATCAAGCTGAACCCCGCCGAACAATCAATGTTCGACAAGTCGGTGGATGCGGTGAAGGGTCTGCTGGACGCCTGCAAGGCCATCGACCCGACCCTGGCCTGAGCCTTCGTGCAGGGTGAAATGACGGCGCGTCCGGGCAACCGGGCGCGCCGCTTTCGTTGGAGATGCCGGGGTCAGATCGGCCTGCCGCGCACCGGACCGGCCAGTTCCGCAATCTCGGACGCAACAGCCTCCAGCCGGTCAAGTTCCGAGGGCAGCATCAGGTCGCGGCACCGGGTCATGGCCTCCTCCGACATCAGGCCCGCCGCGCGCCCGAAGACCTCGGGCGCATGGCGGATCAGCACCAGAAGCGATTTCTGCAAGCGGATCTGCACCGCGAAAACCCCGGCCCCGTCGCGCGCGATGGGGGAAAACACATCCTCGAACGCATCCGACAGGCGCAGGGGGGGCACGCCCACGCGGGAAAACTCCAGCTTTGGCTCCTGCTTTTCCGCCCATGGGGTCAGCAGCCGCACCGCCCGGCCCAGAATGTCGATGGCGGTGCCGGGGTCGTTCACCGCAGGCGACAGCGCGCGCTCCGCGATCTCTGCCAGAACCGAAAGGCCAAACCGGGGGTCCTGATCGAAATTCCGCGTCATGCTGATGGCAAAGGCCGAGAGCAGCATCCGGGCGTCGAACTCTGCCCGGAGGTCCGGCGGTGCAACATACCAGATCGCCACATCGGAGGGGTGCAGGAAGGTGCCGGGCAATGCCGCCAGACACAGCTTCAGTTCGAAGGTTTCTGCGGTTTCCTGAAGCTGTTCCATGTCGATATGGCAGACATAGCCGATTTCGGGGTGATGCACCGGCAGCGCCCCCTCGGGCGGATCGCCCGCATGGCAATGCCCGCCCAGAAAGGGCGCCTCCATCCGCGCCTCCAGCGCCTCGCGGGTTGCCGTCTCCACCTTGGCGATGGTGTCATCCATCAGGCCGAACACCGTCAGATGCGCGATCCACCGCAGGATCGTCACCACGATCACCGCGACCACCAGCCCCGTCACGACGAACAGCACCAGCCGGTCATTGTCGGAATAGGCCCCGGCCTTGAGCGCGATGATCCCGATCAGGCTGTAGAGAAACGCGCCCAGAAAGGTGGACAGCACCTGCTGCGTCGTGCGGTCGGACTTGAGAAGCGCGGTTGCGCGGGGTGTGACGGAACTGGTCGCGGCCCCGAAAGCCGACACCATGATCCCGAGCGAGAAGGTGACGACCGAAAGCATGGAACTTGCAAGGATCGTCAGCACCGCCTCCACGGCGCCCGAGCCCAGCCGCTCCCCCAGACCCGAGGGCAGAAAGGGGCCGACCAGCGCGGCCAAAAAGGGCGTGACAACGGCGAGTGCCGCATAAAGCCCTGCAATCACCCAGAGTTTCTGGAAAATCTGCCGCAATAACCAATGCCACCGGGTAATCATCTTGCGGCCTCCACTCGTGATCCGCCGCCAATCTGGACCGCGCAGAGCGGCGCGTCCAGTGCCGCTCTAGCGCAAACCGGCCACCGCGCGCCGCACCACGGCCATGCGTTCGGCATTGGGCGGATGGGTGCCGAGGAACTGATTGCCCGGATCGGGGATGCGGTTGAAGAATTCCGCCCCGCGCAGCGCGCTGTAGCCCGCGCGCTCGGTGATTTCCGCGCCCAGCGCATCGGCCTGCAACTCGAACTCCTTGGAGAACCGTCTTGCCCCGACGGTGGCGCCCAGTTCCTGTGCGCTGCGCACCGCCCCTGCCCCTCCGCCCCCTGCAGCGACGAGGATGCCCGCCAGCAGCGCCCCTTGCGACGCGCTGCGCTGCACCTGCGGGATATGGCCCAGAATGTGATGGGCCGCCTCATGTCCGATGACAAAGGCGATCTCGTCGACATTTTGGGCCTCGGCGATCAGCCCCAGCGTGAAGCCCAGCACCGGTCGGCCATCCTCCCCCAGCATCTGAAAGGCATTGGCGGGCTGGTTGCGGCGGTCGTCGACCACGATGCGGAAATCGCAGGACACGCCGCGCGTGCGCTCGCGGCAGATGCGTTCGGCCATGGGTTCGACCGCCCCGATGGCGGTCACGAAATTGCGCGCGGCCTGATCCGGCGTCACCCTGTTACCGGAGGGCGCAAGAGCAACCGCCGGACCCGGCTGCGGCGCGGGCAGCGGATCGACCGGCACCACGCATCCGGCCAGAACAAGCACATAGAGGAGCGGGGCCAGGGCTTTCATCACCGGTTCCTTCAGCAAGATCATCGCCCGGGGTTCTAGCATGCCCCGCCGCGCAGGAAAGCCCGCTCGCGCAGGGTTGTGCAGAACAACAGCGCTGCTATTCTGGCGCCATGTTTACAATCGAACACGAATTCGACGCCACCGTCATAACGCTCATCGACGAGGGCAGCGTGGCGCTGGCCGAGGATGTGACCATCTCCGCCTTCGAGGATTGCGTCACGCTGGAACAGGCCGATGCGCTGAGTGGCGAGCCGGTCACCATAACGCTGTCGATGGCGCAATTGCGTGACCTGATGGCCGCGCTCGACCTGCCCGAAGGCAGCTATCGCCTTGGCCTGCCGGACCGCCAGACCACGACCTGATCCGGCCCTGCCCCCTTTCATCTTGGCGGAAATACCTCGGGGGGTGAGCACGCGCCCCGCGTGCGAGGGGGCAAGCAGCCCCCTCCGCGCCACTCGTCACAGGCGCCACCGCGCAGATCGGGTGATGCGCTCACTCGACGCGGAACACCTTGAGCCGGGACGTCTCGCCGCGCACAAGACAGAGGCGCGAGGGGGCAATGACCAGCGCCTGCGCCAGCAACTGCTGCACCGCCCGGTTCGCCCGACCGTTTTCCGGCGCGGCGGTCACATGGGCGCGCAATTCTCCCTGCGCATCCCGCTCAATCGCATTGCGGCGCGCGCCGGGGGCCACGCGCAGCGAAATCTCTGTCCCCGGCAGGGCCAGATGCGACAGATCCGGAAAGGCAGGGGCGGGCCGGGACATGACAGATTCTCCGTTTGCTTCCTGTTTCCGACGGCACCGACCCACCGCACAAAGAGGTGATGGCCCGGCGCGCGGCGGTCGGCTAGTCTCGGGTCATCAGAACAGGAGCCTGCCATGACATTCCCGATCTTCCTGCGCGCCACGACCTTCGCCGGTCTGGCCCTGCTCGCCGCCTGCGGCACGCCTCAGGAACAATGTATCGCGGGGGTCACGCGCGACATGCGCGTGCTGGACCGGCTGATCGGGGAAAGCGAGGCCAACCTGCAACGCGGCTATGCGCTGCGCGAGGTCACCCTGTCCGACAGCCGCTATGTGATGTGCCACCCGGGCCGTCCGGCAGCGGCAGGCCATCCCGCCATCGCCCCGCAATATTGCTGGCGCGATTTCGACCGCACGGTGACGCGGCCCGCTGCGATCAATCTGGCCGAAGAACGGGTCAAGCTGGCCGAGATGAAGAGGAAACGCGCAGATCTGGCCCGGGCTGCGGCCCCGGCCATTGCCCAATGCCGCGCGCTTCACCCGGAGTGACAGGGCCATCACGGCCCGCATCAATGCGCGGCGATTGTCACGGCGTCGATCAGGCTGCGACCACCATCGACGGTCACGATCTGCCCGGTGATGAAATCCGACGCATCGGAGGCCAGATACTGCGCCGTCTCCGCCACGACATCGGCGGGGGCGATGCGGTGCATCGGGGTGCCATCATTGATGGCGTCGTGCAGATCGACGTTTTCCTTGAGCGCGATCTGGAGGCTGGCGCTCATCACCGACCCGAAGGAAATCGCATTGACCCGGATGCGTTTGGGCGCCAGCGCCACGGCCAGCGACCGGGTCATCTGGTCCACCGCAGCACAGGAAATCGAATAGCCCAGAAGCTCGGGCCGCGTCCGGGTCGAGGCGATCGACGAGAGATTGATGATGGACCCCACCGGCCCCTCGGTCTGTCCTGATTTCTCGGCCTGTGCGATCATGCGTTTCGCGGTCATCTGCGACAGCCGCAGGCTTGCCAGCATGTTCTGCTGAAGCAGCAGCTCGACCGCATCCTCCTCGGGGTTCAGCGGGTCGGAGATGCGGAACTGGCGACTGGCATTGACCAGAACATCCACCCGGTCGAAGGCGTCGATTGTCGCGGACAGAAGGTTGGCAATGGTCAGTTTCTCGCGCAGATCCCCCGCGAAGTAACGTAGCGCGCCCTCGCTTTTCGCCTCTTCGGCGCATTCGCTGCACAGCCGGTCATCATCGATGTCGGCGAACATGACATTGGCCCCCTTGTCGAGGAAATGCCGGGCGATGGCGCGACCGATGCCAGCGGCAGAGCCGGTAACGATGGCGGTCTTGCCGGTCAGGGCGAAGGACATGGCGGGGTCTCCGGGAAAAGGGTCAGGGTCGCGGGCGGATGGGGCGGCTTGCGCGCGTCAGGCGGAACCGCCTGTCACCGCCGATTTCGGCACATTCACGAAACAACTCGGACAACAAACGATCATAGGGCAGATGGCGGTTGGCGACCAGCCAGAGCGTGCCATGCGGGGCAAGCAGACGCGCGGCGGCCTTCAGGAAGGCGAGGCCAAGGCCCGGATCCGCCTCCCGCCCGGCGTGGAACGGCGGGTTGCACAGGATGTGATCGGCCCCGCGCGGCAGCTTGAACGTCGTGGCATCGGCCCAATGGAACTGCGCGCGCGGATCGGTGATGTTGACCCGCGCAGAGGCGAGGGCCGCGGCCTCGGCCTCCACCAGGTGCAGCTTGCGCACCCCCTCCCGCGCCAGCCCGGCCCGCGCGAGATAGCCCCAGCCTGCACCGAGGTCGATCACCTCGCCATTGAGCTTGGGCGGCAGGGCTGCGGCAAGCTGGACCGACCCGTCATCCGGCCCGTCGGCGGAAAACACGCCCGGCAAGGTGATGAACCCCTCGCCCACCTCGCGCGGCTGCGCCTGCCAGTCAGCGGGCAGCACAGCGGCGGCAGGAAAGGAAAACAGCTTGCCATGCGCCTTGGCGACCGGGTCCGACACAGCGACATGGCCGCGCAGGTCGCGCAGAACCGAATCGGCGCCATCGGTCTTTTGCCCGTCCACAAGCACCGGTCCCCCCGGCACCACCCGGCCAGCGGCATGGTGCAAAAGCGCGCGCGCCTCGACCTTGGAGCGGGGCAGGCAGACCAGTGCGGCCACCGGCGGCGGCAGGCCCGCCTCATCCTCCGGCAGCGCGAAACAGCGGTATCCCCGCGCAGCCAGCGCGTCATGTTCGGGCCGGAACCCCTGCACGATGCGCAGGCGCGCATTGGTCAGGGGGGCGAGTTCATCCGGGCCACGCGGACGCAGGACCAGAATATCCCCGGTTGCGGGCAGGGCGGGCAGCGCCCCGTCAAGGGCGATGGTCAATCGGGCTGATCGCATGGGCGACCGCAGGGCGCGGCCCGGTTCCTTCTGCTCGGACAGGCGGTCTGCCTATTCCTTTTCCATCGTGCATTGCAAGGGATGCTGGTGGCGGCGTGCGAAATCCATCACCTGCGCAACCTTGGTTTCGGCCACTTCGAAAGAAAAGACACCGACCACGGCGACCCCCTTCTTGTGGACGGTCAGCATGATTTCGAACGCCTGCGCATGGTTGAGCCCGAAGAACCGTTCCAGCACATGCACGACAAATTCCATCGGCGTGTAGTCGTCATTCAGCAGCAGAACCTTGTAGAGTGGCGGGCGCTGCGTTTTCGACTTGGGCTTGGTCAGCAGCGAGGCATCGCCATCGTTTCCGATCGGCTTTTCCGACAGGGTGAATGGCAAATGGGTCACGGGTGCAGGGCTCCGTCAGGCAGGGATTCGCGGGTGAGGCTCAGGGGCGCAATATAATCCATTTTGCCTCTGCGAAAAGGGGCTGGCTGCAAGCCGGGTGGCAGGACCAGTGGCAGGGCCGGGGACCGGGCTTGCGGATCGTCGCGGCTCGCTGCACTGTCCGGCCCGGGAATTTGCCGCAGGCGAAGGTATCAGATGGGCGATGACATTCGAATGGTCGGCTTCGACGCCGATGACACGCTGTGGCAGAACGAGGCATTCTTTCAACTGACTCAGGCCCGTTTCACCGCCCTTCTGGCCGATCACGCCGATCCCGACCATCTGGCTGAACGGTTGCTGGAGGCAGAGCGCCGAAATCTGGGCCATTACGGGTTCGGGGTGAAGGGGTTTGTTCTGTCGATGATCGAAACCGCCATCGAGGTGACCGGGGGCCGCGTGCCCACCTCTGCCATTGCGGAAATCATGGAGGCCGGGCGCGACATGCTGCGCCATCCCATCGACCTTTTGCCCCATGCGCGCGAGGCGGTGGAGGCGGCGGCGGCCCATTACCATGTCCTGCTCATCACCAAGGGCGACCTGCTGGATCAGGAACGCAAACTGGCGCAATCGGGGCTTGGCGACCTCTTTCACGGGGTGGAGATCGTGTCGGACAAGTCGCCCGAGGTTTACCGCCGCGTCTTTCAGCGCCATGGCGGGCAGGCGGAACGGGCGCTGATGGTGGGCAATTCGCTGAAATCCGACGTGCTGCCGGTGATTGCCGCAGGCGGTTGGGGGGTGCATGTGCCGCACGGCCTGACCTGGGCGCTGGAACGGGCGGACGCGCCCGAAGGCCATCCCCGGTTCCGCACCCTGCCCGACCTCGGCGCGCTGGCGCGGTTGCTGGCCGCGCTTCAAGGCTAGGGGCGTCCCTCCAAGGCAGAAGACAGCCTAGGGATAGCAGGCAAAGGGAAACCCGCCACCAGATGTGCCTTGCACAATGGCAACATTCGGAACGCCCTGAAAGTCATTGAGATTTTGGGGTTTTCCGGAAGGCCATCGCGTGCTAGTCTTCGTTCAAGCAGACAAGACCCTACAAAAAAACAAGGGGTCATCCGAGGCAGGAACAAGGGACCAGCGACGTGGCATCGCTTCAAGGGCTTTTCGCCCGCATCTGGATATTCATGGCAATTCTCGCGCTGATGGCTGCGCTGTCGGTGAGATCGGCCGAATCGGCGCCCTATGCCGCCATCGTGGCCGATGCTCGCACAGGGGAGATCCTCTATCAGGAAAACGCCAATACCCGGCTGCACCCGGCCTCTCTGACCAAGATGCTGACGCTCTATATCGCCTTCGACGCGGTGCAGCGCGGGGAGGCCTCGCTCGATACGATGGTGACCGTGTCGAAGAACGCGGCTGCACAACCGCCCTCGCGGCTGGGGCTGCGGGCCGGGCAGCGCATCGCGCTGCGCCATCTTATCCGGGCGGCGGCCCTGCGGTCCGGCAATGATGCGGCCTCGGCCATCGGCGATTTCCTGTCGGGGTCGGAGCCGGCCTTTGCCGAACGCATGAACCGCACGGCGCGCGCGCTCGGCATGAAGAATTCGACCTTCAAGAATGCCAACGGGCTGACGGCACCGGGCCATCTGTCCACCGCTGCCGACATGAACCATCTCGGGCGGCGGTTGTTCTACGATTTTCCGCAATATTACAACATCTTCTCGCGTCGGACCGATGATGCGGGCGTGGCGCAGGTCAACAATACCAACAGCCGCTTCCTGGCCGCCTACAGGGGCGCGGACGGGATCAAGACCGGTTACACCAATGCGGCGGGCTTCAACCTGACCGCCTCGGCGGAACGCGGCAACAAACGGATCATCGCCACGGTGTTCGGCGGCAAATCCACTGCGCATCGCAATGCGAAAATGACCGAACTGATGGATATGGGCTTCCGTTCGGCCCCCGGCAACGCGCCGACGCGCAAGCCCGCCCCCGCCGACATTCCTGCCGATATGGTGGTAGCGGCCGCCCCCGAAACCAGCGCCAGCGGCTCCAGGGCTGCGGGCAAGACGATCCGGCTCATCACCTCGGTCAAAAGCTCGATCCGGCCGCGCGCACGTCCCGGCAGCCCCGCAGATCCGGCACAGGTCGAGGCGGCGGCGGAACTGGTAATGGCGATGCAGGACGGAATCGCCGGGGCGCTTGCCCTTGCGACCGATGCACCACGAGCCGGTGCCCCCCCGGCAGAAACCTCGGCACAGGCGCCTGCCACGGCCCCCCGCCCTGCCCCTGCGCCTGACCCGCTGCCTTTCGCGGTCGCCGCGGCCGAAACCATCGACAGCCCGACCGTCGCAGCCGCAGAGCCGGAACTTCCTTTCCAGCTGGTCGAGGCCGATCCGGCCCCGGTGCCGGAAACTGCGGGAGCGGATACCGCAAGCGAGGCAGCCGCACAGCAGATCGTTGCACTGTCGGGCCCGTCGCGCCGCCCGTCGCCCCGACCCGGAAACCTCGTCACCCGGACGGATGCAGCCCCCCCGGAACCGGTTGTGATGGCCGAGGCCGCACCCGCCACGCCCGCCGAGGCGCTGGAAGTGGTTGCCCTTGTGGCCCCGATCGCGCCCCCTGCCGCCGCGCCAGCCACCTCCGCCGCGATGCAGATTGCCCCGCCACCCGCGCCGGAAGTGGTGACCCGCATCTCGACCTCGGGCGGGCGTCATTGGGGCATCAACCTTGGCAGCTACCCGTCCCGGGCCGCCGCCGAACGCACGCTGATGCGCACGGCCCTGTCCGAAAGCACGACCCTGCGCGAAAGCCTACGCAAGGTGGTCGAGCGTCGGGGAGCCTATGAGGCGAATTTCATGGGCCTGTCGCGGGATCAGGCGGATCTTGCCTGCCGCAGGCTTCAGGCGCGCGCTGTCACCTGCTTCACGCTGGGGCCATAAGCGGGCCGCCAGTGAGGCGTCCGGCGCAGGTCAGGCCCGCCCCCCCGCCGATGACAGGGCAGACGGGTCAATCCCGAGATGGCGCAAGGCTGCGGCCCATTTCCCGCCATCCTCGGCCGCAAAGATCAGGTCATCCGCCGCTTCGCCGGTCAGCCAGTCGTTGCGGGCCAGTTCCTGTTCCAGTTGCCCCGGCCCCCATCCGGCATAGCCGAGCGCCAGCAGTGCCGAGCGCGGCCCCTCCCCCCGGCCCAGTGCGGTCAGCACGTCCTGCGTCGCCGTCATGGCATAGCTGCCCGCAATGTCCATCGTGGCCCCGTCCGCGCGGTAATCGAGGCTGTGCAGCACGAAGCCCCGCCCCCGTTCCACCGGCCCGCCGAAATGCACGCGGATCGCAGGCGTATCGGGCCGAAGCGCGATGCCCAACTGTTCCAGCAATCCCGCAAAGCTCAACTCCGGCGTGGGCTTGTTGACGATCAGACCCATGGCACCATCCGGCGAATGGGCACAGATCAGGATGACCGAGGATTCGAACCTCGGGTCGTCCATGCCCGGCATCGCAATCAACAGCTTGCCGCCCAGATCCCAGTCCTGACGTTTCTTCATGCGCCCACCATGCGCCGATGCGCCCGGCGGCTCAAGCCGTTCGCAGCGGCGCAAGCGCCACAGACGCGCGGATGGCGGCCCTCTCGCTGCAATGTGATTGTCATTACAGCCCTGCCGGGCCTATCACCTTTCGCCATGACGCAGACTCCGAACCCGCCGCTTGCACTCTTCACCATTCTGGCCACGCTGCTGCTGGCGGCCCTGCCATTGCGCGCAGAGCCGCCGGGATTTGAAGGTGCGATCCGGCCCGGCTGGGTGATGGAGAACGGCAACCGCATGGCGGCACTGCATCTGCGGCTCAATCCGGGCTGGAAAACCTATTGGCGCGCGCCCGGTGACAATGGCATCCCGCCCTCCTTCGACTGGACCGGGTCGCGCAATCTGGGGGCGGTGCGGTTCCACTGGCCCCGGCCCGAAGTGTCGGATGGCGCGGCGGGGCGGACGATCGGCTACAGCCGGGAGCTCATCCTGCCGATGGAGGTGCAGCCGTCTCGCCGTGGCGAGCCGATGCACCTTCAGGGCGAGGTGGAACTGGGCGTCTGCAAGGACATCTGCATCCCGGCGAGTTTCCGGTTCAGTGTCACCCTCCCCGGCCCCGGCCAGAAGGACGAGTCCATCAACCGCGCGCTGCGCCAGCGCCCCTCCACCCCGCGCGAGGCGGGGATGCGCCGGATCGGCTGTTCGCTATCCCCCACTGCCGAAGGGCTGCGGATGGAGGTTCTGATCGACATGCCCTCCACCGGCGGACCGGAAACCGTGGTGGTCGAACCCGGCGGCAATGGCATCTGGGTTTCAGAGGCCGCCGTCCGGCGCGAGGGCAAGACCCTATGGGCCAGCGTGGATCTGATCCCGACCGCTGGCCGCGCGATTGCGCTGGACCGCGAGAGCATCATCGTCACAGTTCTGGGGCGCAACCGCGCAGTGGAAATCAAGGGCTGCCCTGCACCCCGGTCCTGACCGCGCGATTTCCGGTCCGGGCCAACTATGGGCGCGTCATCCCCGGACGGCCCGTCCCGGCCCATCCCGCAAAGGGTGGCCGGGTGCCGGACCGCCGCCTCGTCAGTTGCCGAACTTCTCCAGCCCGGCAAAGTCGATGGCTTCCAGCACCTTCATCATGTCGGCCACCTCGCCGCCCTGCGCCTGAACCAGAACCCGGTTGCCGACCAGACCGGAGAGTGAATCGTTCTGGTTGAGGAACCGCTGCCGGCCGATCCGTTCCACCTTGCCGCCCATCTGCGCCATCATCGTCGCATTGCCCAGCATCGCCCCCATGGAAGCCACCATCGGGTTGTCGGCGGTCAGCGTCAGGGTAAAGCTGTTGCCCGCCCCTTCATAGCGCGCTTCCGCACCGGTGCCGCCGCCCATCATCATCAGGCCCGCGTTCATGTCGGTATTGACACTGCGCGTCCAGCCATCCGGCGCGTCGGGAAGGAAGGCCGAAAGGCTGTCAGCCTTCATGGCCTGCAATTGCTGCTGCGCATAGGCAAGCTCTTCCATTGCATATTGGATGTCCCCGGCCTGATAGGCTTCAAGCGCGCTCTGGATCGTGTCGGCGACCTGATCGGCACGGGCCACGGGCGCGGAAAGGATCAGAGCGGAGGACAACAGAATGGCGAGGCCGGGGCGCAATGTGAGGGTCATGGGATTCTCCTGATAAATTGATTTCAGAAGAGTTTAGGGGCGACCTCGGCCTGCGGCAAGGGTCTGGCGCGGCTTGGGGGCGGATCAGGAAGCGGCGTGCATCCGTTCGATATAGGCGCGCATTTCCTCGGCCTCGTGGCGGGCATCGCGCAGACCCTCCATGGCGGCACGCAATTCCGCCTCGGTCTGCGAGATCTGGTTGGTCAGTTCCGCCTCGCGCTGTTCGAGATAGAGGATCGCCTGATCACGCATCTCCTCGGCCTCGTGCAGCGACTGCGCCAGAGTGTCGAGTTCGGCGACATCGCCCCCCGCGACCCGGGTGAACCGGTGCAGAATCCAATGGGTGAACCAGCCCAGCATGAAGGCCACGAAAAGGATGATCGTCGTCGCGATGATGAATTCGGTGCGGTTCATGGCGCGCTTTCTACAACGCGGCAGGAGAAGGAGCAAGCAAGGCCAGGGGCGCGGATCTGCGGCGTATCGGATCAGGGGCGCCGGGGTGGACGCGGGTATGTTTCCTCAACGGCTTCGAATACAAGGCTTTCCTCCGCCATGCCCGCAGCCGCCGGAATGGTGATGGATCGCACCGCGCCGTTGACCGGGTCGGGAGCATTGGCAGCGGCGATGGTCAGCGTGGTTCCGTCCGCATCCGCGCCCTCTGCCTCTGCCTCTGCCTCTGCCTCTGACGCCGTCGCTGCGGCCCCTTCGCTGGCCGCATTGCCCGCCCCGGCCTGCCGAGCGGCGACAGCGGCTTCTGCCTCGGCAACGGGTGAGGGCGCGGGGACAGGCGCGGGTTCGCGCAACAGGGTAAACTCGATGCGGCGGTTGGCCTCGCGGCCTTCCTCGGTTGCATTGTTCGCAATCGGGCGATCCTCGCCATAGCCTCTGGCGACAAAGGCCTGAACCGGCAGGCGCCGCCCCTGGAGCGCCGAAAGCACCGCCTCGGCACGCGCCTGGCTCAGCGCCCGGTTGCCCGCCTCGCTGCCCTGGCTGTCGGTATGGCCGGAGATTTCCATTTCCAGTTGCGGGCAATCGGTCAGCACCTCGGCCAGCGCGTCAACCACCTGCCGGGCCACGCCGTCCACTTCGGCGGAACCGGGGGCGAAGGTGATCTTCTGCTGGGCCAGCACCGCGTTCAGGTTCGCCACACATTCCTGCGGGGTCGGCAGGGCGGCCAGCGGGTCAAACGCCTCGTCATAGCTGACACCGACGCGGAAGGTCGCCCCCTGCCCCAGCCGCTCCGACAGGATGCGCGAGATGCGGTCGCGCGCATCGACATTTCCGGTCACGCCCGACAGTTCCACCAGATCGGCCCGCACCAGAAGCTTGCCGTGATGCAGCAGCGCCAGCGACTCGAGCCCGGCCAGCACGCGCCCGGGCCAGCCTTCGGGCAGATCAACGTCCAGCCGCGTCGCGGTATAGACCCGGTCCGCGCCGAATCGTGCCCGCGCGAAGCTGTCCACCGCATTGCGCAGCAGTTCATCCGTCAGCCGCCCGCGCAGTTCCACCATGCCCTTGTCGTCAAGCTCTGCGGTGAATTCGGCTGGACCCTGCAACGAGGGGTCGCGTTTTGGCGGCAGCGTCGCCTGAAGCGAAAAGACCCCGGGCAGTTTCGTCTGCAATTCGCCCACCGTCCGGTCGAACAGCGCCTGGGGTGTTTCCGACGTGGCCAGAAGCGAGACATCGGCATCCGAAAAGGTGATCGTTCCGCCCCCCAATGCCGCGACCGCCGCGATGCCCGCCTCGGCCGCCGCCGCCCAGCGCGGGCTGGGAACGCCCAGACCCACAGTGCATTGCAGCTTGCCCTCGGCGCCCGCCGCACGGCCTGCGGTCAGGATGCGGGTGCGCGCGGCATCGGTATCGGCGGAACAGGCATCGAACCGCGCCCCCGCCTCGTCCACCACGAAGCGCAGCGTGAAGGGTGTCAGCACCGGACGCGGGGCCGAAATGTCCATTTCCAGCCGGATGCCGGGCGGGGTGCGGCGCGCAAGATCGGTCTCCAGCCGCCGCTTTTCCTCGGAGCTGGCCGAAATCGCGGTGATCGCCACGCGGTCCTCGGCCACGGAAATCTTGGACCTCGGCAACATCGCGACCGCCCGCAGCCCGAAATCCACCGCCGCCTCCCACGCATCGGGGGCAGGGTAATCGGCGGATTCGAGCATGTCCGACACCGGCAGACCGGACACAAGGCCCGCAACACGGGCCGAGAGCGTGTCATCCTTGCCATCGCCCGGCACAAGCCCGATCAGCGAGATGCCGTCATCGTTGCGCAGGATCTCTACCGAAAAGCGCGGCGCCTCGATCCCGCGCATCGCGGTCACATCGAGATCGTCGCGGATGCGGCTGGCCTGCACGACCGATCCCACCAGATTGATCGCGCGAAACCGGGCGGCCTCATTGGGGGCGGTTCCCGTCAATTGCACCTGCAAACCATCCGAGTCGACCGAAACCCAGGTGATCCCTTCCCCCAGCAGCTTGGAGCGGACCGCCGCCGCCGAGCGATTCTCGATCGCCGAGGCGGCCCAGGTCGCGCCCAGCATCGCGAGGATGGAGGCGACAAGCACGGCCCCGATGGCAAGGATGGTGTTTCTCAATTGCATCGGTCGAACTTTTTATGACTTCCGGCTGACCGATCAATAGGCCCTTGGGGGGTCGGGATCAATCAGACCAGCGCCGCGCAGGCAAGAAACAGCGCAGGCAGCAGCCCGGCATCGCGATTGGCCCGGAAAAGCCGCAGGCAACGGTCCGGGTCCGTGGTGTCAAGCTGCCCCAGTTGCCAGGCCATGTGCCAGCCAAAGGCCCAGACCCCCGCCAGCGCCAGCAGCAGTTTCGGCAGCGAGGCCCCCGACGGCACCAGCGCCAGCAGCACCGCCGCCGACATCAACAGAACGGAGGCCACCAGAAAGCCCCGCATCCAGGGCAGGCTGCCCGCATCCCCGAACAGCCGCGCGGTGGATTTCACTCCGATCAGCGCGTCATCCTCCTTGTCCTGATGCGCATAGATCGTGTCGTAGAACAGCGTCCAGGCTATGCCCGACAGCCAAAGCACGATCACCGCCACCGCAAGCCTGCCCGAATGGGCGGTCCAGGCCACCAGCGCGCCCCAGTTGAACGCAAGCCCCAGAAAGATCTGCGGCCACCAGGTGAACCGCTTGGCAAAGGGATAGACCGCCACAAGCGCCAGCGATGCGATGCCCAGCCCGATGGTCGCGCGGTTGTAGGTAAAGAGGATCAGCGCCGCGACCAGCGCCTGCACCACCATCCAGACCGCCGCCTGCCGGGGCGTGACCTGCCCCGAGGGGATCGGTCGGCTCTTGGTGCGCGCCACGGCGGCGTCGAAATCGCGGTCGGTGATGTCATTCCAGGTGCAGCCCGCCCCCCGCATCAGGAAGGCCCCGATGACGCAGCCCCCCGCGATCCACAGATCCCACAGCCGGTATCCCGCAGGGTCGGCGGCGGCGGCCAGCGCCAGCCCCCAGAAGCATGGGATCAGCAAGAGCCATGTGCCGATGGGCCGGTCGGCCCGGCTCAGCCGCAGATAGGGGCGTGTCGCGGCGGGCGCGAGCCTGTCCACCCAGTTTCCGCGCGGGGCATCGGCAACCTGTCCGGCAGGGGCGGGCTCTGGCGTTCCGGCGGGGTCGGTCATAGATTGCGCCCATGTCAGATGCAAAGATCAGACTCTATGTAGATCAGCCGCTCGGCCCGGGGCAACCCGTCGCGCTGAACGGCGATCAGGCGCATTACCTGTTTTCGGTGATGCGGCTGTCCAGGGGCGCACAGGTTCTGTTGTTCAACGGGCGGGATGGCGAATGGCGGGCCGAGGTAGCCGAGGCGGGCAAGCGCGGCGGTGTGCTGATATGCGCGGATCAAACGGCCCCCTTGCGGATGCCCCCCGATCTGTGGCTGCTCTTTGCCCCGATCAAAAAGGCGCGCACCGATTTCATCGTGGAAAAGGCGACCGAGATGGGGGCCGCGCGCATCCTTCCCGTCCAGACCCGCCACACCAATTCCGATCGCATCCGGCAGGATCGCCTGCAGGCCCATGCGGTCGAGGCCGCAGAACAATGCGGCGGAACCTTCGTGCCCGAGGTTGCCGGGTTGCAACCGCTTGACCGGGTCTTGGACAACTGGCCGGCGGACCGGCGGATCCTGTGGTGTGACGAACATCAGGCGGGGGAGCCGGTGACAATCGACGTGCTGGCCGCCCTTCCGCGCGGGCCATGGGCCCTCCTGATCGGCCCCGAGGGTGGGTTCGCGGTCAGCGAGCGTGATCGCCTCGCCACCCTGCCGCAGGTCGTTCGCGCCAGCCTCGGCCCTCGCATCCTGCGTGCCGATACGGCTGCGGTGGCGGCGCTGACGCTGTGGCAACTGGCGCAGGGGGACTGGGGATGACGGGTTTGGGTCTGATCCGGCCCGAACTGCGCGCGGCCCTGCATCGCTGGCGCGAGGTGCTGGCCCTTGGCGCGCTGGCCCTGCCGGGGCTGTGGCTGGTCTGGCTCGGCGGGTTCCTGCTGTTGCCCCTTGGCATCCTGCTGGTCGCAGCCTCGCTGGTGCTGGCCCTTATTGCTGCGCGCCGGATGCGCTTTGCCCAGCCGGGGCAGGCCCCGGGCATGGTCGAGGTGGTCGAAGGCCAGATCGGCTATTTCGGCCCGGCTTTCGGGGGGCTGATCGCGATTGCCGATCTGGCGGAACTGCGGCTGGTCACCTCACGCGGCCGAAGGCTCTGGCGGCTTCAGGGAACGGAGGGGGACGCTCTCCTGATCCCGGTGGAGGCCGGGGGGGCTGCCGCCCTCTATGATGTCTTTGCAGCACTTCCGGGGATGGAGACGGGGCGGCTACTCGATGCGCTGGAAGGCCGCGAAACGCCCCTCGCCACAGGCAACCTGCCGCGCCTGCAATCGGTTGACAGCCGCGTGATCTGGCGCCGCCCCGCGCGTGCGGTCTTGACTTGACCGCGCCAAGGCGACAGGTCTGAGCGCCGAAACCCGAACCCTGACCGGAGCGCCCCAGATGTCCATTCCCCAGTCCGGCGGCGGCCCGATCGAAAGCTTCGATCAGCTTGCCGCCTATATGGAAACGGGCTGCAAACCCGCCTCCGAGTTCCGCATCGGCACCGAACATGAGAAATTCGGATTTCTCACCGACAGCCTCGCGCCCCTGCCCTATGACGGTCCGCGGTCCATCCGCGCCCTGATGGAAGGGCTGCGCGACCGCTTCGGCTGGACCCCGGTCGAAGAACAGGGCCATCTGATCGGCCTCACGCGCGAGGGCGCGAATGTCAGCCTTGAACCGGGCGGGCAGTTCGAACTGTCGGGGGCACCGCTGGAAACCCTGCATGAAACAGCGGCGGAATTCGACAGCCACATGGCCGAGGTGCGCGAGATTGCCGATCCGATGGGTGTGGCGTTCCTCGGCATCGGGGCGGCCCCCGTCTGGCGGCATGAGGATATGCCGCGGATGCCGAAAGGCCGCTACCGTTTGATGACCGATTACATGGGGCGCGTCGGCACCCATGGCACGCAGATGATGTATCGCACTTCGACAGTGCAGGTGAATCTCGATTTCGCCTCCGAGGCGGACATGGTGAAGAAACTGCGCGTGGCGCTGGCGCTGCAACCTGTTGCAACTGCCCTCTTCGCCTCCTCGCCGTTTTTCGAGGGACAGTCCAACGGGCATCGCAGCTGGCGCTCGCGCATCTGGCGCGGGCTCGACGACAGCCGGACGGGGATGCTGCCCTTCGTGTTCGAGGAGGGCATGGGGTTCCAGCGCTATGTCGACTGGGTTCTCGATGTGCCGATGTATTTCGTCTATCGCGACGGCAAATATATCGACGCGCTGGGACAAAGCTTCCGCGCTTTCCTCAAGGGGGAACTGCCCGCCCTGCCCGGCGAGAAGCCGACCCTGTCGGACTGGGCCGACCATATGACCACCGTTTTCCCCGAGGCGCGGGTCAAGAAATATATCGAGATGCGCGGCGCCGATTGCGGGGATCGCGCGCATATCCTGGCACTGCCCGCCTTCTGGGTGGGGTTGATGTATGACGGCTCCGCGCTGGAGGCGGCCTGGGATCTGGTCAAGGGCTTCGACGCGGAAACGCGCGAGGGCCTGCGCATCGCCGCCTCGGTCGCGGCCCTTCGGGGGGAGGCGGGCGGCGTGGCCCTGCAGGATCTCGCACGGGAAGCGGTCAACCTCGCGCATGCCGGATTGACGGCCCGTGGTCTGGGGGAGGAGGCCCTTCTGGCCCCTCTCCACGACAACCTCGCAACCGGTCAGGTGCAGGCAGACCGCCATCTGGCCGCAGCAGAGGCCAATCCGGGCGCAGGGCCCGCCGCGCTCTACCAGTCCGCGCGCCTCTGATCGCCGACAAGTCGGGGGCTGTCTGCCCCCTTGGCGCGTGCCGCACCAATTCCCCCCGAGGATATTTCCAGACAGAAAAAGTAGCCGCCGTCCATCCCGGCAACTGGGCAGAGGCGCCCTGGATCACAGTTTTTTCTGTCCGGAAATATCCTCGGGGGTGAGGATTTGCCCCTGGCAAATCCGAGGGGGCAGACAGCCCCCTCGCCCCGGGCGGTCAGACGCGGTGCCCCCACAGATCATAGTCGCCCGCCTCGTCCACCTTGACGGTCACCAGATCACCGGGTGTCAGATCCTCGAACCCTTCGTCGATGAAAAGATTTCCGTCGATTTCAGGCGCATCCGCCATGGTCCGGCAGGTCGCGCCCTCTCCGTCCACCGCATCGACCAGAACCTGCAGGGTCTGCCCGACCTTCGCCGCCAGTTTCGCCTCTGAAATCGCCTGCGCCTTTTGCATGAAACGGTCCCAGCGGTCCTGCTTCACCTCCTCGGGCACATGGTCGGGCAGCGCGTTGGACCGCGCACCCGCGACGTTTTCATATTGGAAACACCCCACCCGGTCCAGTTGCGCCTCGTCCAGCCAGTCAAGCAGGGTCTGGAATTCCGCCTCCGTTTCACCGGGATAGCCGACGATGAAGGTCGAGCGCAGGGTGATGTCGGGGCAGACCGACCGCCAGGCCATGATTTCGTCCAGCGTGCGCGCGGCGGCGGCGGGGCGGGCCATGCGGCGCAGCGTTTCGGGATGGGCATGCTGGAAGGGAATATCGAGATAGGGCAGCACCAGACCCTCGGCCATCAGCGGGATCAGGTCGCGCACATGGGGATAGGGATAGACGTAATGCAGCCGCACCCAGGCACCGAGGCTGCCCAGATCGCGGGCCAGATCGGTGATATGGGCGCGATGCTCGCGCCCGTCCCGGCCTGCTGTCACGGCATGTTTCACATCCACGCCATAGGCAGATGTATCCTGGCTGATGACGAGAAGTTCCTTGACCCCGCTTTCGACCAGCTTTTCCGCCTCGCGCATCACCGCATGGGCGGGGCGCGACACCAGCCTGCCGCGCATGTCGGGGATGATGCAGAAGCGGCACTTGTGGTTGCAGCCCTCGGAAATCTTCAGATAGCTGTAATGGCGCGGCGTCAGTCTGACGCCGGTGGCCGGCATCAGGTCGATGAAGGGATCGGGGCTTGGCGGCACGGCGACATGCACCGCATCCAGCACCTGTTCGTATTGATGCGGCCCTGTCACCGCCAGCACCTTGGGGTGCGCGCCGGTGATGTAGTCGGGTTCCGCCCCCAGACAGCCCGTCACGATCACCCGGCCATTCGCGGCCAGTGCCTCGCCGATCGCTTCCAGGCTTTCGGCCTTGGCGCTGTCGAGAAATCCGCAGGTGTTGACGATCACCGCATCGGCACCCGCATAATCGGGCGAGATGGCATAGCCCTCGGCCCGCAACCGCGTCAGGATGCGTTCACTGTCGACCAGCGCCTTGGGGCAGCCGAGCGACACCATGCCGATGGTCGGCTGGCCTTCGCGCCGCGCCTCGGAGATCACCGGGCGGGGGGCAAGATCGGGGCGGAGATTGGGCGGGTTCGCGGACATTGCGCGCGTATAGCGCCGAACTGCCTGCGGGAAAAGGCACGCAATGTGATCCGTTGCGCGAATTGCCGCATCCCGGTGCCGTCCCCCTCCGCAGGCGACGCAATCATCGCCGGGGAAGGGGAGCCAAGGGAAGGGGCGTCAGAACACCCCGAAAAGATAGAGCAGGATGATGATGGGGATCGGCAGGCCGATCATCCAGGCGAGAATCCCTTTCATGGCATGATCCTTTCCGTATTGATTGCGCGGGAGAACTGAGGAAACGAAGATCGTCTGACTCAGATCCGGCCCGTCAGAACGAGGATCAGCAGAATGACCACGACGAGACCGATCCCGCCGGTCGGTCCGTAGCCCCAGCTGCGGGAATGGCCCCAGGTCGGCAATACACCGATCAGGGCGAGGATGAGAACGATCAGAAGGATGGTCCCGAGAGTCATGGCATGTTTCCTTGAATGTCGCGCACCGGTATGGGGTGGCGAATCGGTTTCGGTTCGGATGGTCAAAACTGGAGCCGCCCATCACTTCAGGCAGCCTTGCGGGACAAACGCATCACAACCCCGCGCGGTTCCGTGAACACAGCGTCAAATTCCATGCTGCCCCGCAGCGCAATGCCGGAAATGCTTGGCGCGGAACGGTTTTCATCCTAGACCGGGGGAAAGGAATTTTCGGAACAGCCCATGGACCAGAACGCCATCCAGAAACAGGTGAAGGAAGCGCAAGCCGCGCTGAAGAAGCTTGAGACGGAAATGCGCAAGCCCGCCAAGCTGCTGAAATCCGGCGCGCTGGATGAAAAGAAGGTGAAGGCGGCAGCGGCCAAGGTTTCGGCATTCCTCAAGCGGTTCAAGCCGCTGGCCAAGGCCGAAAGCAACAATGACTTTCCGAAATGGCCCGAGGAGGTTCAGGGCGATGTCGTCTGGGCCGAGGCCATGCTGTCGGAACTCATCGGGCTGGAAGCCGAGCTTCTGGCGGCTCTGAAACTCGCGAAAAAGTCGAAGGCGCGGATCGGGAAAGACCCCGGCAAGGTCTATACCCTGCTGGTCAAGTCCGGCCGCGGCCCGGCCTCCGAGACCAAATCCCTGCCCAAGGGCGTTGGCACGCTGCTCAAGGAAATGAAGAAGGGCGAAGAAATCGGCGGCATCGACGGCGCGATGATTTCCCTCCTGCCCATGGTGATCCTGTTCTGGCTCATCGCCGATACGATGGTGCGCTTCGCCCGCTCCCGGCGCTGACGGCCCGCCTCCCGCCGTTCCGGCGGGCAATTGAAAAGGCCCCCCGGTTCGCTCCGGGGGGCCTTGTTCGTCGGGTAAGCGGGCAGGCAGGCGCTATTCGCCCCCCCCCAGCCCATGCACATAGACCGAGACCGCGCGGATGTCGGCCTCGCTCAGCCTTCCGGTCCAGTTCGGCATCACACCGGCGCGGGCATTGACCACCGAATAGGTGATCGACTCGACCGATCCGCCATAAAGCCAGATCGCGTTGTTCAGCGCAGGGGCGCCCAGGTCGCGCACGCCCTCGCCCGCCTCGCCATGGCAGCCGGAACAGTTGTCGAGATAGACCTCCTCCCCCGCGGTGGCGAGCATCGCGTCATGCTCCTGCCCCGAGATCAGCCGGACATATTGCACGACACTGGCGATCTCGTCCTTTTCCAGCAGCCCATCAGCCCCGAAGCGCGGCATCTCCGACAGGCGTGCATCCGGGTCGGTGTCGTTGCGGATGCCATGGGCGACGGTGTAGCGGATATTCTCGATGTCCCCGCCCCAGAGCCAGTCATCGTCCAGGAGGTTCGGATAGCCCGAAGCCTGCACCCCCGCCGCCCCCGACCCGTGGCACTGCGCGCACCAGGTGCGGAACACGGCGGCACCCGCATTGTTTGCGAAGTTCACCAGTTCGGGATCGTTGGAGATTTCGGTCAGTTCGGCTGCTTCCAGACGCGCCCGCATCGGGGCATTGGCCTCGTTGAACCGCTGGATCTCGGCGGCAACATCGGCCCGGGTGGAATAGCCGAGGATCCCCGGCGTTGCCTTCGACACCAGCGGCCAGGCCGGATAAAGGACCGTGTAGATCAGCGCCCAGACGATCGTGATGTAGAAGGTCCAGAGCCACCAGCGCGGCATCGGGTTGTCATATTCCTCGATCCCGTCCCAGGTGTGGCCGGTGGTCTGCACCTCGCCCGTAACCTTCTTGTCCAGCACCACTTTGGGATCGGGATACTGGCGTTCCGGCGAGTCGAGCTTGTTCTCGGGGGTCTTGTCTTGTTCGTC
Organism: Pseudorhodobacter sp.; assembly: GCA_046295215.1. Classification (GTDB taxonomy): domain Bacteria; phylum Pseudomonadota; class Alphaproteobacteria; order Rhodobacterales; family Rhodobacteraceae; genus Szabonella. Next base: position 66,600 of record JBKBNP010000008.1, read on the forward strand.
GACCATCACTTGGCCTCCTTCGGCGCGGGTGCGGGGCTGTCAGGGCCGGTGCCGGGACTGCCCGCAGGCTTGTCGTCATTGCGGAAGATCGAGGATGCGGCATCGTCATGCAGCTTGCGGCTGCCGGGCCGGAAGGCCCAGATCACCACGCCGATGAACACCAGCGTCAGGAACAGCAGCATCCAGCTGTCGGCGAAGGCGCGCAGGAATGTATAGGTTTCCATCTTGCCCTCCCCCTCAGCGGCTTGGATCGGGCTGGAAGGTCGAGAAATCGACCATCGTGCCCAGCACTTGCAGATAGGCGATAAGCGCATCCATCTCGGTCAGTTGCGGCTGGCCGTCGAAATTGCGCTGGTTGATCGTCGGCGGGAACACCAGAACCTCGCCATTCGGCATTTCCTGCCGCCCGGTGTAGCGGGAATAGAGCCCGTCCGGGTCTGCATCCGGGTTGGCCTGCGCCCGGAAATCGGCCTGTGCGTTGTCGATCATCTCCTGCGTGTAGGGCACGCCGACCATGCGGTTGGCGCGCAGGCTGTCGGCGATGTAGCGCCCGTCGATCACCCGGTCCATCAGGAAGGCATAGGGCGGCATCACCGATTCCGGCACGACCGATTTCGGCGCGATCAGGTGATCCACATGCCAGTCATCGGAATAGCGGTTGCCCACGCGGGCCAGATCCGGCCCGGTGCGTTTCGACCCCCATTGGAACGGATGGTCATACATCGATTCCGCCGCGAGGCTGTAATGGCCGTAACGTTCCACCTCGTCGCGCATCGGGCGGATCATCTGGCTGTGACAGACATAGCAGCCTTCACGGATGTAGATGTCGCGCCCTGCCAGTTCCAGCGGCGTATAGGGGCGCACCCCTTCCACCTTCTCGATGGTGTTTTCAAGGTAGAAGAGCGGCAAGATCTGCACCAGCCCCCCGATCGTCACCACGAGGAAGCTGAGAACCAGCAGGAGCGTCGCATTGGTCTCGATGACCTTGTGTTTGTCCAGAATACCCATCTGTCCCTCCTGTCATTCGGCCGGGACGAAGGCGTTGCGCGTGGCCCGTTCGGGCTGTGCGCAGACCGTCATCCAGAGGTTGTAGCACATGATGACAGCGCCCGCGAGGAACATGACCCCGCCCAGACCGCGCACCACATACATCGGGAACTTCGCGGCCACCGTGTCGGCAAAGGCATTCACGAGGAAGCCGTTGGCATCCACTTCGCGCCACATCAGGCCTTCCATGATGCCCGTCACCCACATCGAGGAGGCGTAGAGAACGATCCCGATGGTGGCGAGCCAGAAGTGCCAGGACACGAGGCTGAGCGAATAGAGCCGCTCGCGCTGCCACAGGCGCGGCACAAGGAAGTAGAGCGCGCCGAAGGTGATCATGCCGTTCCAGCCCAGCGCGCCGGAATGGACGTGGCCGATGGTCCAGTCGGTGTAATGCGACAGGCTGTTGACCGCCTTGATCGACATCATCGGGCCTTCGAAGGTGGACATGCCGTAGAAGCCGATGCTGACCACCATCATGCGGATGATCGGGTCGGTGCGCAGCTTGTCCCAGGCGCCCGACAGCGTCATCAGCCCGTTGATCATGCCGCCCCAGCTTGGCATCCACAGCATGATGGAAAACACCATGCCCAGCGTCTGCGCCCAGTCGGGCAGCGCCGTGTAATGCAGATGGTGCGGACCCGCCCAGATATAGAGGAAGATCAGCGCCCAGAAGTGGATGATGGAAAGCTTGTAGCTGAACACCGGGCGTTCGGCCTGTTTCGGCACGAAGTAATACATCATGCCCAGAAAGCCTGCGGTCAGGAAAAAGCCCACGGCGTTGTGGCCATACCACCACTGCACCATCGCATCCTGCACGCCCGAGAACACCTGCACCGATTTCGACCCGAAAACCGACACCGGGATCGACAGGTTGTTGAACACATGCAGCATGGCCACCGTCACGATGAACGACAGGTAAAACCAGTTCGCCACATAGATATGCGGCTCCTTGCGCTTGATGATCGTGCCGAGGAACACCGCCAGATAGGCCAGCCAGACCACCGTCAGCCACAGGTCCACATGCCATTCCGGTTCGGCATATTCCTTGGATTGCGTGGCGCCCAGAACGTAGCCGGTTGCCGCCAGCACGATGAACAGCTGATAGCCCCAGAACACGAACCAGCCGAGGTTGCCGCCCCAGAGCCGCGCCGCACTCGTGCGCTGCACCACATAGAAGGAGGTCGCGATCAGCGCGTTGCCGCCAAAGGCGAAGATCACCGCAGAGGTGTGCAAGGGGCGCAGGCGACCAAAGTTCAGATACCCCTCGGCCCAGGTGAAGTTCAGTTGCGGCCAGGCGAGCTGGAAGGCGATGACCACACCGACAAGAAAGCCGACCACGCCCCAGAAGGCGGTGGCGATCACGCCCGCGCGCACCACGGAATCGAAATATTCCGTTTCAGGGGCGGCCAGACGCACCTCCCCGACCCGACGCACCTGCCACAGAAACATCCCTGCCGCGACCAGCATCACGGTAAGGGCATTGACCATAAAGGCCGGGTCGCGCGCAAAATTGGCCCCGATCGCCGCCAGCAGCGCGATCAGGCCCAATGCGACCAGTTTGAGGTAATCCCACATATTCTTGTCCCTTCGCCCAGACCCGGCCGGATCCGGGGATTCGGTCGGGCATACGTCCACAGCCTGCTTTTGACCACGCGCTGTCCGGACTGCCTTGATCCATATCAAGATCGAGGCGGTCGCACCTTGACCCGTGTCAATTCGCCATGGCCTCCACTGTGCCATGATGACCCCGGACCGCAAACAGATGAGGTGTCGCAATGGGCTATAAATCCATCCTGACCGTTCTTGCCGATGAAACCCGCGCCGAGGCCGTTTTTGCCGGTGCCGCCGATGTTGCGATGGCCCAGGACGCGCATCTGGACGCGCTTTGCCTTGGCATAGACCGCACGCAGGTCGGCTATTCCTATGTCGGCGCGGGGGCCGTCATGCTTCAGGTCAGCCAGGACCGGGCGGCAGAGGATGTCCGCGCGGTCGAGGCAGCGGCCAATCGCGCGGCAAAGGCGCAGCCGGCGGGACTGCGGTGCAGTATCGAATCGGCGGTGACCATGCTGGGCGGCACGATTGACCTGGTCGGGTCGCGGGCGCGCTTTTCCGATCTGGTCGTGCTGGGTCAACCCTATGGCGAGGGGCGCGGACCGGAGGAGGAGGCCATCGTCGAGACCGCCCTGTTCGAAGGGCTTGCCCCGGTGCTGATCCTTCCCGCGAATGGCAGGACCGCGCCCCGGCCGAAACGGATCGTTCTGGCCTGGAACCAGAGCCGCGAGGCGATGGTTGCCGCCCGCCGCGCCCTGCCCTTCCTCAAGGCCGCCGAACAGGTCTGCATCACGGTCATCGACCCGCCCACACATGGGCCGGAACGGTCCGACCCCGGCGGGGCGCTGTGCCAGATGCTCGCCCGGCATGGCGTCGTGGCGGAGGTGTCGGTGCTTGCCAGGACGCTGCCGCGTGTGTCGGAAGTGCTGGCACGTCAGGTGCGCGACAGGGATGCCGACATGCTGGTGATGGGGGCCTACGGCCATTCGCGCTTCCGCGAGGCGATCCTTGGCGGGGCGACCCGCAACATGCTGGAACAGGCCGAAGTGCCCGTCCTGATGGCGCATTGACCGAAGGCCGCCCGCACACCGGAAACCGGCAAGAAAAGACCGCAGGGGATTGAGGAGCGGTCCCGACCGGCCTCAGTTCAGCAGGCCGCCATCGCTGTCATCGCCCGCCTCTTCCAGCAGACGGTTGAAATCGGCGATGGTGACATGGCGCTTGCCTTCCAGCGAGATCACCCCGTCGCGGCGCAGCGCGCTGATCTGGCGGCTGACCGTTTCCAGCGTCAGGCCGAGGTAATCGGCCATTTCCTCCCGCGTCAGCGGCAGGTCGAACACCATGCGCCCGCCCGGCGCACGCAGCGCGAGGCTGGCATAGCGACGTCCCAGAATGGCCAGCAGGGACGCGATCTTTTCCCGCGCGGTCTTGCGCCCCAGAAGCAGCATCCATTCGCGCGCCGCATCCAGTTCGTCCAGCGTCATTTCCAGCAGGCGCTGTCCGATATGGGGCGTGGAGATCATCATTTCCTCGAAGGGTTTCTTGCGGAAACAGCACATCACGAGGTCGGTCGTCGCGGTCACGTCATAGGCCGCTGTCGACCGGCCCGGACGGCCCACGAAATCCGAAGGCAGCAAAAGCCCGACCATCTGGCGCCGCCCGTCCTCCATCGTCTGGGTCAAGGTCGCAATGCCCGATACCACGGAGCCCACGAAATCCATCCGGTCGCCTGACCAGATCACCGTCTGGCCGGCCTGGAAGCTGCGGTAATACTTGATCTGTTCCAGCCGGGTCAGTTCATCCGCCTCGCAGCGCGCGCACACGGCGCGGTGCCGGATCGGGCAGTCGCCGCAATCCTGCATTGTTCGGTGGAGATCGTGAACGCTCATTTTCCGGCCTTGTTGATCTGCGTCAAAGTCGTGGCCGATTGTATACCGGTATTGACAGGGCATGACCACGGAAACCCGCCTCAGGACTCTCGGACTCTTTGACGCGCGCGTGCCGCGCTACACGAGCTATCCGACGGCCCCGCATTTCGGCACCGCAACCGGCCCTGCCGATTTCACCCGATGGGTCGAGGCGATTCCGGAAGGGGCCGCGATCTCGCTCTATCTGCATGTGCCCTTCTGCCGGCGGCTCTGCTGGTTCTGCGCCTGCCGGACGCAGGGGACATCCTCGGATGCACCGGTGCGCGCCTATGTCGAAACCCTGCTGGCGGAAATCGCGCTGCTGCGCCGCCATCTGCCGCGCGGTGTCCGTCTGGCCCGGCTGCACTGGGGCGGCGGCACGCCCACCCTGCTGGACCCCGACCTCATGCGCAGACTGGCCGATGCGGTGTTCGACATGGCCCCGCTGGCACCGGGCGGCGAGTTCTCGGTCGAGATCGACCCCAACGAGATCGACGGCCCGAGGCTTGATGCGCTGGCGGCGGCGGGCATGACCCGGGCCTCCATCGGGGTGCAGGATTTCGACCCCGAGATCCAGAAGGCCATCGGGCGCGAACAGGGATATGCGCTGACCCGCGATGTGGCCGCGATGATCCGTGATCGGGGCGTGACCAGCCTCAATGCCGACATTCTCTATGGCCTGCCGCACCAGACCCGCGCGAAGATCGCGGATTCGGTGCAGAAGCTCCTGTCGCTTTCGCCCGACCGGGTGGCCCTTTACGGCTATGCGCATGTGCCCTGGATGAGCCGTCGGCAACAGATGATCCCTTCCGATTCGATGCCGCCCCCCGAGGAACGGCTGCACCTGTTCGAGAGGGCGCGCGCGCTGTTTCTGGCCGATGGTTACGAGGAAATCGGGATTGACCATTTCGCGCTTCCCGGCGACGGGCTGGCGAAGGCCGCACGGACCGGACGTCTGCGGCGCAATTTCCAGGGTTATACCGATGACACAGCCGAGGCGCTGATCGGGCTCGGGGCCTCGTCCATCTCGCGCTTTGCGCAGGGTTTTGCGCAGAATGCCTCTGCCACCGCCGCCTATACCGCCGCGATCCGCGCGGGCGGATTCGCCACTCATCGCGGCCATGTCTTCGCGGCAGAGGACATGCTGCACGCCCGCATCATCGAGGCGCTGATGTGCGATTTCCGCATCACGCGGGCCGAGCTGGCGGGGCGTTTCGGCCTGCCAGCGGACCGGATCGAGGCGTTGCTGTCCCGCGCCGTGGACCGGTTCGGCGATATGGTGGAGCTTGACGCCACCGCCCTGTCGATCCCGCCACGAGGTCGCCCGCTGACACGGATGATCGCGCGGCTGTTCGACAGCTATGACCAGACCAGGGCGCAGCACTCCGCAGCCGTCTGAGCGCAGGTGCGAAGCCCGTCAGGACGCAGGAACGGGCAATTCGCCACGCCCGACGGACTCCACGAACTCCACCATCTGCGGCAGGCAGACGCCTTGCAGGTCATAGCCTTCGCGGATCGTGCGACGGGCCTGGATGCGCATGGGGGTGAACCGTTCGGGCTCCGACAGAGCCTCGGTCAGCCGCGCCGACCATGCCTTCACATCGAAGAAATCGACCAGCAGCCCGTTCTGGCCCTCGGTGATGAGTTCCTCCACCGGGGCCGTGCGCGACCCCACCACCAGACAACCTGCCGCCATCGCCTCCAGCATCGACCAGGACAGAACGAACGGGTAGGTCAGGTAGGCATGCACCCGGCTGACCTGCAACAGCGAGACAAAATCCGGATAGGGCACCTTGCCCAGAAAATGCACGCGGCCGAGATCCAGCCTGCCGCGCATCTCATTCAGAAAGATCTCTTTCCAGGTCTGCCCCTTGGGCGCGGGCTGGCCATAGCTGACATCATCGCCGCCCACGATCACGACCTGCGCATCGGGCCGCGCGGCGAGGATCCCGGGCAGCGCCCGCATGAAGACATGATAGCCGCGATAGGGTTCCAGATTGCGGTTGACGAAGGTCAGAACCTCGTCACCGGGCCGCAGCACGCGCCCGCCCGGCAGGGCCAGTTGCGCATCCGGGTCCGGGGCCACGCGGTCGGTATCGACCCCGTCGAAAATCACCCGGATCATGTGCCGCACGGGCGCGGGATAGGTGCTGGCCTGCCAGCGCGTCGGCGCAAGGGCGGCATCGGCATGCAGAAGCGATTGCCCCAGATGTGCCGCGCGACCCTGCGCGATCATCACCGGGTCGAACCCGGGGCGCGAGAACTCGGGGTCGAACCCCACATCGCGCCCGACACCGCGATAATAGAACTCGGCATAGACGATCAGCTTCGCCTCTGGCCAGACCTCTTTCAGAAACAGCGTCTCGCCCCAGCCGGAATGGCCGAAGATGACATCGGGCACATAGCCCTGCCGTTCGCGCAACTGCATCGCCGCCCGCGCCACGGTCACGCCCCGGTCCGACATCTGGGTGAAATTGCGCCCCAGCCGCGTTGCCGCCGGGTCCAGCGGTGCCGCCTCGTGGCGGTAGCGCAAGACGGGAACAGGGGATTTCCGCTGGTTTCCGGCGTCGGTCAGGGCAAGACAGTCATGCCCGCGGGCCTGCATCGCCGGGGCCAGATGCAGGAACTGGCCGGGGAAATTCTGATGGACGAACAACAGCTTCATGGAGTCCCCTCGCCGAAGGCCGCCGCCATCAGCGTGCGGGTATAGGGGTCGCGCGGCGCGCCAAACACCTTTGCCCCGCTGCCCTGTTCCACCACATCGCCCGCCTTCATCACCATCACATTATGCGCCAGCGCGCGCACGACCCGCAGATCGTGGCTGATGAACAGATAGGCCAGACCCTGCTTGCGCTGCAGGTCGCGCAACAGGTCCACGATCTGCACCTGCACGGTCATGTCGAGCGCGGAGGTCGGTTCATCCAGCATCACCAGTTTCGGGCGCAGGATCATGGCGCGGGCAATCGCGACCCGCTGGCGCTGGCCGCCGGAGAATTCATGCGGATAGCGGCCCATCATGGCGGGGTCCAGCCCCACCTCCACCATCACCTCCGCCACCATGTCGCGGCGGTTGCGGCCCGGGTCCAGCCCATGCACACCCAGACCTTCGGCGATGATCTGCTCGATCGTCATGCGCGGCGAAAGGCTGCCGAAGGGATCCTGGAACACCACCTGCATGTCGCGCCGCAGGCCCCGCATCTGGCGCGAGGACCAGCCGTGGATGTTCTGCCCCATGAACACGACAGGCCCGTCCGACCGGATCAGCCGCAGGATGGCGAGCGCCAGCGTGGTCTTGCCCGACCCGCTTTCGCCCACCACGCCCAGAGTTTCGCCCGCGCGGATCGACAGCGAGGCATCGTTGACCGCCTTCACATGGCCCACGGTGCGGCGCAGAAATCCTTGCTGGATCGGAAACCAGACCCGCAGGTTTTCAGTCCGCACGATCTCGGGCGCGCCCTCGGGCACCGGGTCAGGGCGGCCCTTCGGTTCGGCCTCCAGCAGTTTGCGGGTATAGGGATGTTGCGGATTGGCAAAGATGTCGGCGGTCGGCCCCTGTTCGACAATCTCGCCCCCCTGCATCACGCAGACCCGGTCCGCGATGCGGCGCACGATGCCAAGGTCATGGGTGATGAACAAAAGGCTCAGCCCTTCGCGGTCCTTGAGGTCTTTGAGCAGGTCGAGGATCTGCGCCTGAATGGTCACGTCCAGCGCGGTGGTCGGTTCATCCGCCACCAGGAGTTCCGGCCCGTTGGCCAGCGCCATGGCGATCATCACCCGCTGGCGCTGCCCGCCCGACAACTGATGCGGATAGGCGGTCAGGCGGCTTTCGGCATCCCGTATCCCCACCTTGTCCAGAAGGTCGAGGATGCGGGCGCGGGCCGCAGCTCCGTCCAGCCCCTGATGCAGATGCAGGCTTTCGGCCAGTTGCTTTTCAATCGTGTGCAGCGGGTTGAGCGAGGTCATCGGCTCCTGGAAGATGAAGCTGATGTCATTTCCCCGCACCCGGCGCAGGTCCGGTTCCGGCGCGCCGACCATCTGCGTGCCGTTGTAAAGGACCGACCCGGAAACCTCGGCGCTGTCGGGCAGCAGCGACACGGTGGAGAGCGCCGTGACCGATTTGCCCGACCCGCTTTCCCCCACCAAGGCCACCGTCTCGCCGCGTCCCACGGTGAAGGAAACGCCGCGCACGGCATCCACCACCCGGCCATCCTGCCGAAAGCGGATCGACAGATCTTCCACTGTCAGCACGGTTTGCGGCGCGGTCATCGGAAGGTCTTTCGCGGGTCGAAGGCATCGCGCACGCCTTCAAAGATGAACACCAGCAGCGACAGCATCACGGCAAACACGGTGAAGGCGGTGAAGGCGAGCCACGGCGCCTGAAGGTTGTTCTTGGCCTGCAAGGTCAATTCCCCAAGCGAGGGTGCCGAGGCCGGCAGGCCGAAGCCGAGGAAATCGAGGGCGGCCAGCGACCCGATGGTGCCGGTGATGATGAAGGGCAGCATGGTCAGCGTTGCGACCATTGCATTGGGCAGCACATGGCGGAACATGATGGTGGCATCCGACACGCCCAAGGCGCGCGCCGCCCGCACATATTCGAAATTCCGCGCCCGCAGGAATTCGGCCCGCACCACGCCCACCAGCGCCGTCCAGCCGAACAGCACCATCAACCCGACCAGGAGCCAGAAATCCATCGCCCAGATCGCGGCCACGATGATGATGATGTAAAGGCTCGGCGTCGCGCCCCAGATCTCGATCACCCGCTGAAAGAAAAGGTCGGTGATGCCCCCGAAATAGCCCTGCACCGCGCCTGCCGTGATGCCGATCACCGAGGTCAGGAAGGTCACGATCAGCGCGAAGGACACCGACAGACGGAAGCCATAGATCACCCGCGCCAGCACATCGCGCGCGGTGTTGTCGGTGCCGAGCAAATGGTTGCCATCGGGCGGCGAAGGCGCCGCGCGGCCGATGTCGTTGATCGTGTTGAAGCTGTAGGGGATCGGCGCCCAGAGGATCCAGCCCGGCTCCACCCCCGGCAGGGTTCCGGCCCCGAACGCCTCCATCGCGCCTTCGGGGTCGTCCAGACAATCCTCCACCCCGCCCGTCTGGATCAGGCAGCGCACCTCCGGGTCGCGGTATTTCGCCTCGGTGCGGAAATCGCCGCCAAAGGCGGTTTCGGGATAGAAGTTCAGGAAAGGTGTGCGCCACTCGCCCTTGTAGCTGACCAGAAGCGGGCGTTCATTGGCGATGAATTCGGCCATCAAGGACAGGCCGAACAGCACGACAAAGATCCACAAGGACCACAGCGCGCGGCGGTTTGCCTTGAAATTGCGCCAGCGGCGCTGGTTCAGCGGGGACAGCGCCATGTCAGCCGCGCCTCTCGAAATCAATGCGCGGGTCGATCCAGACATACATCAGGTCCGAGATGATCCCAACCAGCAGCCCCATCAGCGAGAAGAAGAAGAGCGTGCCGAAGATCACCGGATAATCCCGCTCCACCGCCGCGCGGAAACCAAGCTGCCCGAGGCCATCGAGCGAGAAGATCGTCTCGATGATCAGCGAGCCGCCGAAGAACACCGACACGAACACCGCCGGGAAAGACGCGATGATGATGAGCATCGCATTGCGGAACACATGGCCATAAAGCACCGAACGTTCAGTCAGGCCCTTGGCGCGCGCGGTCATCACATACTGCTTCTTGATCTCGTCCAGAAAGCTGTTTTTCGTCAACAGTGTCAGCGTGGCAAAAGACGCGATGGTCGAGGCCAGAACGGGCAGCGTGATATGCCATAGGTAATCCCCGATCTTGCCCAGAAAGGACAGCTCGTCAAAATTGTCCGAGGTAAGCCCGCGCAGCGGAAAGATCTGGTAATACGACCCCCCCGCGAACAGCACCAACAAAAGGATTGCGAACAGGAACCCCGGGATCGCATAGGCAACGATGATCATGCCCGAGGTCCAGGTGTCAAAGGACGTGCCATCCTTCACCGCCTTGCGGATGCCGAGCGGGATTGACACCAGATAGGCGATGACCGTGGACCACAACCCCAGCGTGATCGACACCGGCATCTTTTCCAACACCAGATCCACGACCGAGATGGAGCGGAAATAACTCTCGCCAAAGTCGAACCGCATGTAGTTCCACATCATGTCGAAAAACCGTTGCAAGGGCGGCTTGTCGAACCCGAACTGGCGTTCGAGTTCCTCGATGAACTCGGGCGGCAGGCCACGCGCGCCCAGATAGCGGTCATCACCCCCCGCCATCGGCATGTCGCCGCCGCCGCCCGTAATGCCCTGAAGCGCATCGCCGCCGCCATCGAGCCGGGCAAGGATCTGTTCCACCGGCCCGCCCGGCACGAATTGCACCAGCGCGAAATTGATGACCATGATGCCGATCAGCGTCGGGATGATCAGCAACAGACGCCGAAGGATATAGGCTCCCATCTTAGCGGAGCGCCCCCGCAGCCCGCAGCTTGCCCAGCTTCTCGGTATCGGACCACCAGAGGCCATCCCCGCGCGAGAAGGGTGGCTGCTGGTCCGGTTTGCCGAACACATCCCAATAGGCCACCAGATATTGCCCGCTATACCAGTTCGGCACCCAGATATGCTTGGACCGCAGCACGCGGTCCAGCGCGCGGGACCGCACCACAACCTCCTCGCGGGTTTTCGACGCGATCACCTTTTCAATCAGCGCATCGACCACCGGATCGGCAAGGCCGGTGTAATTGGCCGATCCCTTCGCCTCGGCGGAATCGGACGAAAACATCTGCCGCAACTCGATTGAGGGCGTCAGCGACATCACGAAGCGCCCGGTGATGATGTCATAGTTGAAATCATCCTGCCGTTGCTGCATCTGCGCGGCGTCGATCCGCGTCACCTTGGCATCAATCCCCAGCGCGCGCAGGTTCGACACATAGGGCGTCAGCACTCGCTCCATCGAGGGTTGATCCTCGATGAATTCAAGGCTGAACACCTCTCCGGCGGCATTGCGACGCATCCCGTCAGAGCCCACTTCCCAGCCCGCCTCATCCATCAGGGCCGAGGCGCGGCGCAGGGTGCCCCGGTCAAGCTGGCGGTTGGAACTGACCGTCGGGGTGAAGGGTTCATCCGTGAATATCCCGGGCGGCAACCGGTCGCGGAATTCTTCCAGCAGGGCCAGCTCCTCGCCTTCCGGCACGCCCTCGGCCTGAAGCGGGGAGTTTTCGAAGAAGCTGTCGGTGCGATGGTAAAGACCGAAGAACAGCGTTTCATTCGACCATTCGAAGTTGAACATCATGCCCAGCGCCTCGCGCACGCGGGCATCCTGAAATTTCGGCAGGCGCAGGTTGAACCAGAAGCCCTGTGTCCCGGCGGGGCGGTTGTCGGGCAATTCGTCCTTGATGACCCACCCGCGCGACACCGCCGGAAAATCATAGCCCGTGGCCCAGATCAGCGACGAAAACTCCTGATGGAACAGATAGCCCCCCGATTTGAACGCCTCGAAAGCCGCGGTGGTGTCCTGATAATATTCATAGACATAGCAGTCGAAATTGGCCGACCCGATGTTCACCGGCAGATCCTTGGCCCAGTAATCGGGGTTCTTGCAATATTCGATGGACCGGCCCGGCTTGGCATCCTTGATGGTGAACTGGCCCGACCCCACCGGCGGCACCATGGTCGATTCCGCGAAGTCCACCGTGTCATAGTAATGTTTCGGCAGGATCGAGAGCCCCCCCGCCAACGCGGGCAGATCGCGGGTGGAGGCACCGGCATTGAAGGTGAATTTCACGCGGTGCGGGCCCAGCGCCTCGACCTTCTCGATGTCGCGCAGGAACACCCGATAGGAGGGCGAGCCCTTTTCCACCAGCACCTGATGGGTAAAGACCACATCCTCGGCGGTGATCGGTTCCCCATCGGAAAACCGCGCCTCGGGGCGCATGTTGAAGATGACCCAAGACCGGTCCTCGGGATATTCCAGCGTTTCCGCGACAAGACCGTAGGAGGCGTCCGGTTCATCCGTGGACCCCGACAACAGGCTGTCATAGATCAGCCCCAGCCCCTGCGCGGGCTGGCCCTTGAGGATGAAGGGATTGAGGCTGTCGAAGGTGCTGGACGCCCCGGTGCCACGGAATGTCATCCGCCCGCCCTGCGGGGCCTCGGGGTTGACCAGATCAAAATGCGGGAAATCAGCAGGGTATTTCAGATCGCCAAAGGTCGAAATGCCATGCGCCGTGATGGTGTCGGCGCGTGAAACCCCGACCGCCGCCGCAAGGATCAGGACGGACAGGCCGAGGGATCGGGCAACGCAGACCGCGTCGGGCAGGACCGTCCGGGCAATGGCGGGACATTTCCGGGGCGTTGCGGTCTGTCGCATCATGGCAATCCGTCCTTCCTGCTGGCGCGTGTCACATGTTTCAGGCCGACCGAGACGCCGACCGCAGACATATCTCCAATATCTTATCGTAGAACGCGAAATGTCGATGCCTCAAGCCGCGATGCGGGCAGAAGTTTCGAATCTGTGATCGGGCGTGACAGCGGATATGCCAAAGGCCGCCCCGACGGACGGCCCTTGGGAGCCTTGAAGGCCAAAAATCAGTTCTGTGTTGCCAGATAGGCGATCAGGTCGGCACGCTCCTGCGCACGCGGGATGCCTGCAAAGCTCATCTTGGTGCCGGGCGCATAGCCGCGCGGGTTCTGGATGAAGGCGTCGAGGTTTTCCGGCGACCAGACATCCCCTGCCATTCCCGCCAGAACCGGCGAATAGGCGTAGCCGTCCGACGCCGCCTTGGCCTTGTTCACGATCCCGTCCAGATGCGGACCGGTGCCGTCGGTGCCGTCCAGCTTGTGACAGGCACGGCATTTCGCCCAGGCGCGTTCGCCTGCAGCCGCATCGGCGGAGGCAAAGATCTCCTCGAAGCTCGGGCCGGCGTCGGCCGCATCGGCCGGCATGTCATCCGCACCGGTGTCGATCACGTAGGACTGGTTTTCCACGCCATGCGACCCCCCGGGGTGATAGATCATCTCGGCCGCCCATGCACCGAGCATGAAAACCAGCAGCGAGCCGCAGCCCGCGCCCACAACCTTGGTCATCGTCATCGTGTCGAACATGTCGCGCCTCATGTCAGCAAGCTGTTTCAGGGGCTTCTAACCGCTTCCCCCTGCCGGTTTCAAGGTATACTAGCGCGACGAAACGCCCCTGTGCGGGCTTTTGGCAGGCAGGACGACGAAAAATGACCGGACGCATCGCCTTTCAGGGGGAATTGGGTGCCTATTCGCACGAGGCTTGCCGTCAGGCACGGCCCGGCCATGAGGTGCTGCCCTGCCGCACTTTCGAGGATGCGATCGAGGCCTGCCGGACCGGCGAGGCGGATCTGGCCATGCTTCCGGTCGAGAATTCGACCTATGGAAGGGTGGCGGACATCCACGCCCTGCTGCCCGGATCGGGGCTGCGCATCATCGACGAAGCCTTTGTTCGCGTCCATATAGCGCTCTTGGCCGTGAAGGGCACGCCGCTGTCACAGGTGCGTCAGGCGATGAGCCATACCGTGCTTCTGGGCCAGTGCCGGGGCTTTCTGAAGGAACACGGGCTGAAGGCCATGACCGGCGCCGATACCGCCGGTTCCGCCAAGATCGTGGCCGAACGTGGCGATCCCGGCCTTGCGGCGCTTGCTTCGGAACTGGCGGGGGAAATCTACGGCCTCGATGTTCTGGCCCGCCGGATCGAGGACCAGTCGAACAACACCACCCGCTTTCTGGTGATGGCGCGCGAGGCGGATCATGCGCGCCGCTCCGGGCGGATGATGACAACCTTCACCTTCCGCGTGCGCAACATTCCGGCGGCGCTTTACAAGGCCTTGGGCGGGTTTGCGACCAATGGCGTGAACATGACCAAGCTGGAAAGCTACATGGTCGGCGGCAGCTTTACCGCGACCGAATTCTATTCCGACATCGAAGGCCATCCCGAGGATGACAACGTGCGCCGCGCGATGGAGGAATTGCGCTATTTCACCTCGTCGATGGATATTCTCGGCGTCTACCCGGCCGATCCCCGCCGCGCCTGACCCCTGCCCGCGGGCTGTGCAGCCCGGTCTGAGGGTGGTCCGGTCAGTCAGGCCCGCAAGGAACTGCGATAGCGATCCTCGATATCGGCAGCCATCTGGGCCACGCGCAATTCGAAACGACGTGTGACACTGGCCTTGGCGAGTTTCAGCGATTGCAGGAACAACCGCGCCGCCAACGTGCGGGGCCGGACCTCAAATCCCACGGCCACACGGGTCCGGCGCGGCCCCATTTCAGCAAGATCCAGCGTCACCCGGCCCTCGGCCGGCGCGCTTGTGCCATCCAGCACCAGTTTCTGGTCCGGCACGATCTCGACAAGTGAAATGTCGATCTTGCGCAGCTTTGCGCGATAGATGAATTCGACATGCCAGCCCATCCCCGGCCCCGGCGTTGTCATGAGATCAGTGCGGGTGACATCCGCGCCACGCCGCATCGCCGCACGCTCCCATGTCTCGAAATCCGACAGAGCCGCGAATACCCGGTCCAGTGGCGCTTCGATATCTTCCTTGGTGGAGAATTTCATCCGCGTCCTGCCCCGGCCTTCGATCATTCCAGCAATCACCCGTGCTTTTCCGCCCGGTTGTTCGTGCTGCGCGCGATTCTGACGTCAATCGCGCCAATCCGCAAGCCAGTTGGCGATCAGACCATGGGCAATCGCACCTTTGCGCGCGGGTTTCATGGCGGGATGCGTGCCGGCCATGGCGGCAACCATGTCCTCGCGGCTGACCCAGATCGCGTCTTCCAACTCGACGGGATCAATCCGGATCTCGTCCTCCAGCGCCTCGGCGTGAAAGCCCATCATCAGCGAGGCCGGAAAGGGCCAGGGCTGGCTTGCCACATAGCGCACGGCCCCGGTGCGGATGCCGGTTTCCTCCAGCACCTCGCGGCGCACGGCGGCCTCCAGCGTCTCGCCGGGTTCCACAAATCCCGCAAGGCAGGAATACATCCCCTCGGGCCAGCCCGGCGACCGTCCCATCAGGGCCGCATTGCCGCGCGTCACCAGCATGATGACCACCGGATCGGTGCGCGGGAAATGTTGCGCGCCACAGGCCGGGCAGCCGCGCTGCCATCCCGCATTGGCCGGTTCCGACCCCACGCCGCAGACCGCGCAATGGCGGTGCGACCGGTGCCAGTGCAGCACGGCCTTGGCGGTGGCGGCAAGCTCTGCCTCCAGTGGCGACAGGGCCAGCATCGCCCCCCGCAACTCGACGAAACCGCGGTCCTCCGCCAGCGCCGGATGGGTCTGCCGTGACGGGTCGAAAAACCCCGCCTGCACCGCTTCGGCCCCTGCCTCGGGCGACCAGTCCGAAATATCTCTGGCAAAATGGGCCGCGCCATCGGCCATGCCCAGAAACAGCGGCGCGGATCCGTGGGCCAGCACCGGACTGTCGGCCCCGACCCATCCGAGGCAGCCCGCGTCAAGGACGAGCGGCTTGCCGCGCCAGATGGGCAGAACGCGTCCATTTTCGGCCAGCAACCGCGTCATGGCCCCTGCATCGGACCGAAGTGCCGCATCGCGGTCCAGACCTCCGCCCGTGAAGGCCATTTCAAATCCATGTCGCATCGTTCCAAGCCCCCGTGGCATCTCCGGTCCCCCCGGCCGCATTTGCCCCAAGGCCTCGCATGCGCCCGGCCTTTTCGCAATCGCTTGCTGTCATGATTCGAATTTGCAACCCTTGCGGGATTAATCTCTGGGCCCTTGCAGTCAAAAGTGGAATTGCAGCAGCGGCCACAGTAAGTTCGCATCAAGGACTGTCCGGCCCGGCTGTTCCATGACGCTCTGGCGGAATGTCTGCGGGGGATGCCCGCAGATCGTGTTGCGGAAAGAGGAAATACGGTTGCGACCATGGAGTTGACCAAACCGAGCCGCGACGCGGGCCGGGCCGGGCCGGATCAGGTTCACCTGCGCATTCTGGCAACCTCGGACCTGCATGTGCATGTGCATCCTTTCGACTATTACCGCGAACAGGATGCCGCGAATGTCGGGCTGGCCCGCACGGCGACGCTGATCGATGCGCTGCGGGCAGAGGTGCCCAACAGCCTGCTGGTCGACAATGGTGATTTTCTTCAGGGCAGCCCGATGGGGGATTACATCGCCTATGCACGCGGCATGCGCGAGGGCGACCTGCACCCGATCATCGCGGCGATGAATGTTCTGGATTATGACGCCTGCGCGCTCGGCAACCACGAATTCAATTATGGCATGGGATTTCTGGAAAGGGCGCTGGCGCGGGCGGATTTCCCGATGCTCTGCGCGAATGCCGTGACGCGCCGTGGAGCCGCGCCGGGCCGTGACCTGCGCCGCTTTGCGCCCTATGTGCTGCTCGACCGGACCGTGACGGACGGGGCGGGTCGGCCACACGCGCTGCGAGTCGGCATCCTCGGTCTGTTGCCGCCGCAGATCACCACCTGGGACCACAGCCTGCTGCGTGGTGCGCTGGAAACCCGCGACATGGTGGCCACGGCCCGGGCGCTGGTGCCCGAAATGCGCGCAGCAGGGGCCGAGATCATCGTGGCGCTGGCCCATACCGGGATCAGTGCCGAACCGGCCTTTGACGGAATGGAGAATGCAGCCCTGCCGCTTGCGCGCCTCGAGGGTATCGACGCGCTGGTCACCGGACATTCGCATCTGGTCTTTCCCTCGCCGATCTTTGCGGGCCTAGCGGGGGTCGACATCCACGCGGGCAGCATCGCGGGAAAACCCGCCGTGATGCCGGGCTTCTGGGGGTCGCATCTTGGCGTGATCGACCTTATGCTGGACCGTGGCTCCTGCGGCTGGCAGGTCGCGGGACATCGCAGCGAGGCCCGGCCCATCGCGTCGCGCGATCTTGAAGGCGATTTGCAGCCGCTGGTTTCCAGCACAGAGCGCGTGCTGTCCGCCGTCCGCCGCTCGCATGCGGAAACACTGGATTTCATGCGCCGCAGGGTGGGCAAGACACAGCGCCCGCTGCACAGTTTTTTTGCGCTGATCTCCAACTCCTCCTCGCTGCAACTGGTCTGTCGTGCGCAGGAATGGCATGTTCGCAGCCAGCTTGCCGGAACCCCCGACGCCGAGCTGCCGCTGCTGTCGGCCGCCGCCCCGTTCAAGGCGGGCGGCCGGGCCGGGCCGGGCCATTACACCAGTATTCCCGCAGGCGGGCTTGCCCTGCGCAATCTGGCGGATCTCTACAGCTATCCCAACACGATCTGCGCCGTCCGCATCAGGGGCCGGCAGTTGCGCGACTGGCTCGAACGGTCGGCGGCGATGTTCCGGCAGGTGACGCCGGGATGGGCGGACCAGCCGCTGATCGAGCCCGAGTTTCCCTGCTACAATTTCGATGTCATCATGGGCATAACCTATGAGATCGACATATCCAGACCTGCGCGGTTCGATACGCAAGGCAGGCTGATCGCCCCGCGCGTAGGCCGGATCCGCAAGCTGCGCCTGAACGGCAGGTCCATCGATCCGGCAGCCGAATTCATCGTTGCGACAAACAATTACCGCGTGAACACCTGCCCGAACCTGTCCGGCAGGAACCGCGAGCGGGTCATCTACGAAGCCCCGATCACCAATCGCGACATCCTGATGCAATACATCTCTGAACTGCGCCCGACCGAGCCGCTGACCGAGCCGAACTGGCGCTTTTCGCCGATCCGGGACACAACCGCCCTGTTCGAGACCAGCCCGCTGGCGCGCGCCCATCTTTCCGATCTTCCGGCAGAATTGCGGATTGAGCCCGCCGGGATGACCCCGGGCGGTTTTGCGAGGTTCCGGCTGCATCTGTGACAGCGCACACCCACCGGGCAGGCAGGAAGTCACCCCCCTGTCTTTCCTTCCCCTCCTGACCGCGATAGGACAGGCCGAGCCTGCCCCCGAGCCCTGCCCGGGGCTGCCCGGGCTGCGGCATATGGCTCCGGCATATTGGCCGAACGATGCGCAGAGCAAACAGGATGGACGCAGGATGACCCCGACCTTCGATGCCGTGATCTTCGATCTGGATGGAACGCTTCTTGATACAGAGCGCTGCACAGGGGATGCAGGGATCCGGGCCTTCGCGGCCTTCGGGATCGATCTGGAACCGGATTTCCTGCATCGTCTGATCGGCAAGGACGATGTGACCGGTTCGGCCATCCTGCACGACCATTTCCCCAGGCTCGACCTGCCCGCGCTGCGGCATCGGTGGGATCGCGAGATCGACATCGCCTATGAAAACGGCATCCCGCTCAAACCCGGCGCGCGGGAGTTGCTGGACCGGCTGGACCGGCCCAAGGCGCTTGCCACCTCATCCACACGCGGGCAGGCCCGGCGCAAGCTGGACCTGACCGGGCTTGCAGCCGATTTTTCCCATGTGGTCACATTCGATGATGTGGCCAGCCCCAAACCGGCACCCGATGCCTTTTTGCTGGCGGCCCGGTATCTGGGCTGCGCACCTGCCGCCTGCATCGCCTTCGAGGACAGCGAGCCCGGGGCAGAATCCGCCTTTCGTGCCGGTATGACCGTGGTTCAGGTGCCCGACATCCTGCCCGCCTCCGGCCAGTTCGCGCATCTTGTTGCAGACAACCTGATCGACGGCGCCCGTCGCATCGGGCTTCTGGCCTGACAGACACCGGATCGGATCTTGCACCACCCGCCGCTGCGTTCTATATGGGACGAGAGAGGTTGGCGCGGGCAGGCACCTCGCCAACCCGGTCAGGTCCGGAAGGAAGCAGCCGTAACGAGCCCCGCTTGGGTCGTTGTCCAGCCTCTCACCCATACCCTCCCCAACCCATTGAAGCGAAATAACCCCCTTGCAATCAAGGTGTTGGTGCCTTTTTCTGTGCCAGAACGGGTGCCAGAATGGGGTCAGGGATGGCTGGGAAGACGAGACATCTGAAAGAGAAGGGAGTGAATCGCCCCGAGTTTTCCGGAGACCGTCAACTTAAGTAGTTCGCCTTGAACAATCTGTTCAGGCTGATGTGACGGCCTGATACTGGCGATCTGGGTGGTAGACTGCGTTCAGGATGGCGGTGAATATCCAGGCAAGCCAAGCCCTGAGGTGGGCCAG
>JBKBNP010000009.1:0-32915 GCA_046295215.1 Pseudorhodobacter sp.
CGGCCTTCGGCACCGGTCTGGCGCTGGTCCTCTGTTTCAGCCTTGTCAGCCAGCTTTTTCCGCAGGCGGGCGGGCGCGAGGCCTCGATCTTCCTGATCTCGCCGCTGGCCGCCACGGCCTTTCTCGCCTTTGCCGTCCCGTCCAGCCCGCTGGCACAGCCCTGGTCGGCGGTGGTCGGCAATACGGTTTCGGCGCTGATCGGGGTGGCGCTGGTGCTGGTGCTGGGGGCGCATTGGCTGGCACTCGGCCTCTCGGTCACGCTCTCGATGGTGGCGATGATGCGGCTGCGCGCGCTGCATCCTCCGGCCGCAGGCGTGGCGCTCGGCACGGTTCTGACGGCGGAGGCGGTGCAGGAAATCGGGTTTTCCTATGCGTTCCTGCCGGTTTTCGTCGATACCTGCCTGCTTCTGGCCTGTGCCGCCGCCTATAACCGGATCACCGGGCGGCGCTATCCCTTCCGCCAGCCCGTTCCACACGCGCCGCAGGTCTCGGCGGCGGTGGGGTTGCGCCCGCGCCTCGCCGGCAGCGCGCTGGAGGCGATCCTGCAACGGCTGCGGCTCGACGCCAATATCGGCGCGGGCGATCTGGAACGGCTGATCGAGGTCGCGCATCGCGAGGCCGCGACCCATCTTTTCGACGGGGTGGTCTGCCGCGATCTGATGACGACATCCGTGGTGACGCTGCGCCCCGATGTACCGCTCTCCGATGTCGCCTCGCTGTTCAACGAACATCGCGTGCGCACCCTGCCGGTGACGGATGCGGAGGGGCTGTTCCTCGGCTTGCTGAGCGAAACCGACCTCTTGCGCTCCTGGCGGCGGATCGAGCAGCGCGCGCCCGAAGGCGGAGTCCTGTCGCGGCTGATCCGGGCGGGGCGCGAGGCTGCCGTGCCGACCGCCCGCGACGCGATGACCGCCGCCACAGCCACAGCCAGGCCGGACACCCCGCTGGGCGATCTGATCGACCTTCTGGCAGGGGGCGGCCAGCAGGGCATCCCGGTGCTGGAGGAGGGACGGCTCACCGGCTTTGTCACCCGCGCCGACCTGATCGCCGCCCTTGCCCGCGCCCATCACCCCGAACGCGGCTGATCCCGCCCCGCCGCCGCGCCTTTTTCTGTCCGGAAATATCCTCGGAGGGGGAGTCCGGGAACCGGACGGGGGAGGCAGACAGCCTCCCCCTGCCCGGCCAGCCGCCTAGCCCAGCGCCGCGATCACCCCGTCGGTCGTTGTCACCAGCGCCACATTCTGCATCGCATAATCGACACTCGCGCGATGCCAGTCGGCGTTCATCGTGGAACAGCCATCCTCGGGGATCACCATGACATAGCCCTTGTCGGCCCCGGTGCGCGCGGTGTGCTCGATGCTCATATTGGTCCAGGCACCCGTCTCGATGACAAGGTCGCGCCCGGTGGCCTTCAGGATCGTCTCCAGCCCGGTGCCTTCCCAGGCGCTCATGCGGTTCTTGCGCACCACGAAATCGCCGGGCTGCGCCTCCAGCCCCGGAACGGGTTCCGCACCCCAGGACCCTTCGACCAGCGCATTGGCGTCAATCGCGCCCTCGAACAGCGGTGCGTTCAGCGTCATGTCTGTGCCATCCGCACGGCGGATGAACCAGACATGGATCACCGGCACGCCCAGCGCGCGCGCGCGGTCGGCCAGACGCGCGATATTGGCGATGCAGTTCTGTTCGCGGCAATGGGCCGGACTGCCGGAGGCGGCAAAGGCCCCGCCCTCCATCACCACGTCATTCTGCATGTCCTGAATGATGAGCGCGCATCGCGAGGCATCCAGCCGCAACTCCTCCCCTTCGCCCGCCACCGGCGCAGATTTCGCCTTGGCCTTGGCCCGCATGAAAGGCTCGCCCCGCGGCCCCACTTTCACCGGGATCGCGTAGACGGAGGTCGTGGCGCAAACGTAAAGCGTGCGCCAGTCCGCCCCGCCCCAATGGAAATTCGCGGGCAGTTCGGGAATGGACACCTTGCCGATCAGCCGCCCGTCGGGCGCATAGACCCACAATCCCCCCGGCGCGCAGCACCAGACATTGCCCTCCGAGTCGCATTTCATCCCGTCCGGCACGCCGGGCAACAGGCTGTCGCGCAGGCCAGAGGCAAAGATGCGCCCATTCTTCAACCCCTGCGGGGTCACGTCATAGACGCGGATATTCGCCTGCTCGGTGTCGTTGATATAGAGCTTCGATTCGTCGGGGCAGAAGCACAGCCCGTTGGGCTGGCTGAAGGTGTAGCGGTCCACCATCAGCTCCGGCTCCGCCCCCGGTTTCGCGCCGGGCGGGATGCGGAACACCCCCTGCCAGCCCAGTTGGCGCGGCCGTTCCACCCCGTAATGCGGCATCCGCCCATACCATGGATCGGTGAACCAGATCGAGCCATCCGACTTCACCACGATGTCATTGGGCGAATTCAGCTCCCGCCCTTCGAAATGGCTGGCCAGAACCTCGCGCGTGCCATCGGGGCGGAAGCGGGCGACGGAAGAGGTGGAATGTTCGCAGACCAAGAGGTTGAGGTCGGCATCATAGGTCATGCCGTTGCCCTTGTTCGAGGGGCGCTGCACCTCGCGCACCCCGGCCCCGTCCAGCCTGCGGCGCACATCACCCGGCATGTCGGAGAACAAGAGGTATTGGTCCACCGGATGCCAGAGCGGCCCTTCGGTGAAGATGAAGCCCGATCCGGCCTGACGCACAGGCGCATGTTCGTCGATCAGGCGGCGGAAGGCGGGGTCAAGCGCGGTATGGGCCATGGCGTCACACCGGGAACCAGTTGCGCGTGGGCACCGACTGGCTGACCGGCCCCGGGATCGCCATATCGGCGCGCCCCACCACCTGCCCGTCCTGCACCACGGCCGGTTTGTCATGCACGGCAAGGATGTATTTCGCACCCGAATATATCAGCTTGCGGATCGCGGCCTTTTCACGCCGCTTGGACCCGGAATGGTTGCCGGTGACCTGATATTCCTCTGGGCCGAAGGATCGCATCGGCGCGATGACCTGATCGTTGAAATCATAGATCACGTCGCCGCAGATCGTGGCGCGGCCATCTGCGGTGTCGACATGGACGTTCATCGATCCTTCGGTATGGCCATTCGCGGCCTCGAGATAGAGGCCGGGCATCAGTTCCACCATGCCCGACATTTCCAGATCCTCCAGCCGCAAGGCTCCGGGGGTGTGCAGACGTTCGATCAGGTGCAGGATGTCGGGCTTGGGATATTGCGGGTGCATCAGGCCCGAGACGGAATACTCCAGTTCCTTGCGGTTGATGACGACCGTGGTGTTCATCGGGAAACAGTCATCCTTGCCCGCATGGTCGATATGCAGGTGGGTGTGCAGGATATAGCGCACGTCTCCCACCTTCACCCCGTGATTGGCAAGCTGGCGTTCGACCATGTTTTCGTGGAATTGCAGCCCGCGCATCCCCAGTGTTTCCATGATCGCATTGTCGCGGTATCCGGTATCGACCAGCACCGGGTATTTGCCCCCGAGGATCAGAAAGCCATAGACCGGCACGCGCCGCGCCCGCCCGCAATCGCGCCCCAGCACGAGGAACGAGCTTTCCAGTTCGATATCGCCGAAGTCGAGAACCTTGATTTCAAGTGCCATGAGGGCCTCCCTGTTCTACAGCCGGTAAACCCGGCTTGCGGTGTCGTTGAAAATGGCGCGGCGTTGCGCGTCGGTCAGCGTCGCCGTGGCGTCCCGATGGGCGGCCAGCAGCGAAGGATAGGTGGTCCAGAGTTTCTCGATGGGGAAATTCGACCCCCAGAGGCAGCGCTCCGCACCGAAGAGCGCGACGCAGGCCCCCACCAGCCATTGGATATGGGCAGGATCGTTGCGGTGGAGGAAGGTGCCGAAACCCGAGAGCTTGCAATAGGCGTTGGGGCGGCGGGAGTATTCCTCCATCGCCGTCTGCCAGTCGGCACGGCCGCGCGGGGTGGTATCCTCCAGCATGCCGGCATGTTGCAGGATGAAGGGGGTGCGCGGGCAGGCATCCAGCAAATCGCAGGCCCCGGGAAGCTGGTCGGCAAAGACCTGAAGGTCGAAGGACCATCCATAGTCCGCCAGATAGGCGATATTGCGCTGCACGGCCCGGTCGCGGCAGAGGTCGGCATGGGGGGCAAAGCGATACATCTCGTTTTCGTGCCAGTGGAACTGCTGGCGGATGCCGCGAAGGCGCGGGGACCGCGCGAGCCGGTCAAGCGCGGGGCGCACGTCCGGCACGGTCATGTCGGCATAGCCCACGATGCCCATGGGCCAGCCGGAGGCGAGGGCGGTATCGTCAAGCCACTGAACCTCGGCCACGGCGCGGTCGGGGGACCAGTTGGCCTGCACATAGACCGCCTTGGTGACGCCCTGACCCGCGATGTCGTCGAGATATTCCGTCACCGGGTAATCGCGGCGGATCGGGTCATAGGGTCCGAAGATGCGTGGCTGCATCGGCCCCGTCAGCCAGGGCAGGTCGGCCTGCCGCCAGATGTGGAAATGCGCGTCGATCATCGGCGGGCACCTTTCGCAAAGGACAGGATCTCTGCCGCGATGCGCTCGGGGCGCGAGCCGTCGCCCAGACGGTCGATCATCGGGGCAATGGCCTGCATGGCCGCCGTTTCCGGGCGATAGGCAGGATCGGCGGCGAGCGGCGAGAGCCAGAGGACCGACCATGACAGCCCGGTCAGCCGCGAGATGGCCGCCGTCAACGCCTCCGGCCCGCCGCGTTCCAGCCCGTCCGAGAGGATGATCGTCAGCGCGCCGCGCGCGAAGCTGGCAAAGCGCGGGACCGAGAGGAACACCGCCAATGCGTCGCCCAGCCTTGTGCCGCCGTCCCAGTCGGCCACAAGCCCCGAGGCGAGCGTCAGCGCCTGATCGGCATTGCGGTGTTTCAGCGCGCGGGTGACGCGGGTGAGCCGGGTTCCCAGCGTGAACACCTCCACCCGTTCTCCTGCCTGCATCACGCGGTGGGCAAGGCGCAGCGCGTCATCGGTGCCCGATTTCATCGAGCCGGACACGTCGATCAGCATCAGGACGCGCCGCTGGCGCATCCGGCGGCGGCGGGTGGGCAGGCGCGAGATTTCACCATCGCGCCGCATCATCTCGCGGAACGCCCGGGCCGGATCGGGGAGCGCCCCCTTGCCTTGCGTCATGCGGCGCGAACGACGGCGCGGGAGCGCTGCGGGCAGCGCGCGGGAAAATGCACGCAGCATGGCATCGGGGTCGCCGCCTGCAAGGCTGCGGGCAAAGAGGCGTTCAAGTGCTGTGGCATCGGCACCAGAGGGATCCTCTTCCTCCGGCTCGGGCAGCAGGTCGAATTCGCCCGCATCATAGCTGTCGGGCAGGTTTTCGGTGTCGCCTTCAGCCGGGGCAAAGAACGCACGGCCAAGGAAAACCATGTCGAAAATCTCGTCGAATTCCTCCCGCCGGTCCGGGCCGGGACCGAAGATCGCATGCGCGGCGCGGCGGATGTCGCGGATCGAGCCGGGGCCGAGAAGCGAGGTGGCGGCGAGGAAGGATTCGAGCTGTTCGGGCGCGGCCGGATGGGCAGCGGCGCGCAGGGCCTGCGGGAAGGCGAGGAAGGGGCGCAGGGCACGGGGTGTCATGCGCGGCGCCTCCGGCGGGCGTGGACGGGGGGGCCGTCTGCCCCCCCGAGCCCCCCCGAGGATATTTTCAGACAGAAAAAGGGAAGGGATGCGCGACGGGACGGGGGCGCGGAGCGGGCAAGGGGCGGGGAGATCCTGCGCATCACGCGGCCCCTGTGATGAGGTGGTCGAGGCGAGGCGCGGTAAAGGTAAGATCGTCCTGATCCTTAAGCGCCACCCCGATGGCGCGGGCGAAGGCCGTGGGCCAGGGGGCACCCTGGTTGTGCAGAAGGGTTGCGGCCTCGGCCCATTCCACGGTTTCGGCGATGCCCGGGGGCTTGGCGAGCGGCTCGGCCCGCAGGCGGTTGACGGCAGCGGTCACGCGATGGGCGGTCTCCTGCGCCACGGTGGAGGCGCGCATCATCACGATCTGCGCCTCCAGTGCCGGGTCTGGATAGGCGATCCAGTGATAGACGCAGCGGCGGCGCAGCGCCTCGTGCAGTTCCCGTGTGCGGTTAGAGGTGAGGATCACGACAGGGGGCTCCGACGCCCGGATCGTGCCGCGTTCGGGGATGGAGAGGGTGAAATCCGACAGGAATTCCATAAGGAAGGCCTCGAATTCCGGGTCGGCGCGGTCGATCTCGTCGATCAGCAACACGCGGGAACGGGGGGATTGCAGCGCCAGCAGCAGGGGGCGGGCGATGAGGTAGTCATCGGAATAGAGGTTGATATAGCCCTCCCCCGCCTGCCGGATGGCGAGCATCTGGCGCGGGAAGTTCCATTCATACATTGAGGCCGCGGCGTCGATGCCTTCATAGCATTGCAGCCGGATCAACTCGCGCCCCAGAACCGAGGCCAGCGCCTTTGCGGCTTCGGTCTTGCCCACGCCGGGGGCGCCCTCCAGCAAGAGAGGTTTGCCGAGCGCGAGCGCCAGATAGGCGGCGGTGGAGAGCCCTTCATCCGCGATATATTGCGCATCGCGCAAGGAGCGGGCCAGCGGCTCCGGCCCGTCGATGCCGAGGATGGAAGGGCGCACCGCCATTGCGTCAGAGCCTTTGGCGCGGTTTCGCGCCGCCTTGCGCGCGCAATCCGCGCAGCACCTTTTCGGGCGTCACCGGCAGCGCGTCGATCCGCACGCCGACAGCATCATAGACCGCGTTGACGACCGCTGGCAGCACCGGGTTGGCGCACATCTCGCCCGGGCCCTTGCCGCCGAAGGGGCCATCGGCGGCGGGGCGCTCGAGGATGGAAATGTGATGCGGGGCAAGATCGCCCGGGCCGGGCATCAGGTAGCCGTTGAAATCCACCGCGCCGTGATCGCGCGAGGGGTAATGCGGTTCGGTGGTTTCCCAGGCGGCGTGGCTCATCCCCATCCACGCGCCACCGCGAAGCTGCTGTTCCACAAGGCGCGGGTTGAGCGCGCGGCCCACCTCATAGGCCGATTGCATGTCGGTCACGGTGACCTCGCCGGTTTCATCGTCCACCTCGACCGTGACCAGCATGGCGGCATGGGCGAAGGTGGTCACAGGGGTCATCTCGCCGGTTTCGGGGTCCACATCGGAGAGCGGGATCAGGAAGATTCCGCGCCCGGCAATGGTGCGGCCCTGCCGGAATTGCGCGGCCTGCGAGGCGGCCATGGTGGTGATCGACCGCGAGGGCGCGCCCTTCACATGGATATTGCCCTTGCCATCGGTCACGAGGTCGGCGGGATCCACCTCCAGTTCCTCGGCGGCGGCCTCCAGCATGACCGAGCGCGCCTCTTTCGCGGCCATGATGACGGCATTGCCCATGCGGTGCGTGCCGCGCGAGGCGAAAGAGCCCATGTCATGCGGGCCGGTGTCAGAGTCGGCGGTGTCGACATAGACATCCTCCACCGGGATCCCCAGCGTCTCGGCGGCGATCTGGCGACAGACGGATTTCATGCCCTGGCCCAGATCGATGGCCGAGAGTGCCACGGTGAATTTGCCATCGGGGTTGGAATGGACAAGGGCCTGGCTCGGGTCGCCGCCAAGGTTCATCCCGATGGGATAGTTGATGCAGGCAAAGCCGCGTCCGCGATGGATGGTCATGTCAGCGCCTCCGAAAGCCGGACAGGGAGGAAAAGCGCATCGCACCGGGGCGGGCGGGGGCTGCGGGCGGGGTGGCGAGCGGTTCGGGCGGGCGGGAGGCTGCGGGAGGTGCCCCCCCTCCCCCATCCCCTCCCCACGAGGGGGAGGGGGGGCGCGGGGATTGGACGTTGGGCGCAATGCCCGGAGGGGCCATTCCGGGCGGAACGGGATCGCGTTTCACACCGTCCTTGCGGGCATAGCTCCAGGGTTTGTAGCCCTCGACCCGGCCATTTTCGTCTGTCCGCGTGAAATCGGGGATCCGGGCGCGGTCGCCCCCGCCGCCGCGTGTGGAGGCAAGCGCCGCGAGTTCGGGCGAAAGTTTGACACCCGCTTTTTCCGCCACGACCTGACAGCATTCAATCAGTGCGCAATTCTTGGCCACGCGACGATGCGCCTTCATGTCGCCGTCGCGGTAGGCGTTGCGCAGGCGCAATTCGATGGGGTTCATGCCGATAGTGTCGGCCACCTTGTCCATATGCGCCTCGATGGAGAAATCGACGCCGGTGATGCCGAAGCCGCGCATGGCCGTCGCGGGCGTGCGGTTCGTGTAGACGCAATAGACATCGGCATGAACATTGGGGATCGTGTAGGGGCCGGGCAGGTGGCCCACGCCCTTGATGATCGCGTAGCTGGAGAGCCGCGTGTAGGCACCGCTATCGAAATAGCCGGTGAACTTGCGCGCGGTGATAAGGCCATCGCGGGTGACGGCGTCTTTCAGATACCAAAGCTCTGCCCCGCGCGGGGCACCGACCTGCATTTCCTCCTCCCGGTCCCACATGAATTTCACCGGGCGGCCCGTCAGGATCGCGCCGAGAATTGCCATGGGTTCATGGATGCTGTCCACCTTGCCGCCAAAGCCGCCACCCACGGTGCCGCCGATGAAATGCAGCCGCGACGAAGGCAGATCCAGCACCTTGGCCGCCGTGCCGAGCGAGAAGAACAGCGCCTGTGTGGAGGTGTGGCAGACATAGCGGCCGTTCTGTTCAGGCGCTGCAATCGCGCCGCAGGTCTCGATGGGCGCCTGTTCGATGGGCGACATCTGGTAGCGCCCCTCGACGATGTGATCGGCCTGCGCAAAGGCGGCCTCGACATCGCCGAAACGCAGTTTCTGGTGGTCGTATTTGCCGTGATAGGCGAATTTGTTGTTGGGATAGATGTCCAGCACGGCGGGCGCGCCGGGTTTGATGGCCTCCTCCACATCCAGCACATGCGGCAGAACCTCCCAGTCCACGCGGATGGCGGCGGCGGCGTCGCGGGCTTGCGCGTCGGTTTGTGCGATGACGGCGGCGACGGCCTCGCCCCGGTAACGGGTGCGGTCGGTCGCGATGATCGGCTCATCGTCGATGCCGAAATCCAGCAGGCTCAGCAGCGTGTTGAGGTTGCGCGGCACATCCGCCCCACGCAGGATCCGCACCACGCCAGGCATCTTTTCCGCCGCCGAGATGTCGATGCGCCGGATGCGCGCCGCGTGATGGGGCGAGCGGGCACAGCGCATGTGCAACAGCCCCTCGAACAGATGATCGTCATAAAAGGGCGAGCGGCCAGTGACATGGCCGGTGATATCCTGCCGGCGGGTGGGCTTGCCGATCTCGTTCAGCACCTCGGGGCGTTCGTCGGCAAAGAATTCCTTGCGGAAGTCGATCATGTTGCCGCCGACCATCGGAATATCGGTCATGCGCGCACCCTCCCTTCGGCCACGTCCAGAATGGCGGCGATGATCGGCTCATACCCGGTGCAGCGGCAGATATTGCCGGAAATGGCCTCGATCACCTCGTCGCGGCTGGGGCGCGGGTTGGTGGCCAGCAGCGCGGTTGCGGCCATCAACATGCCCGGCGTGCAATAGCCGCATTGGGCTGCAAACCGGTCCATGAAGGCCTCTTGCAAGGGCGTCAGCGTGGCGGAGGCAAGGCCGGAGGCCGTGTCCACCCGCCGCCCCTGCACGGTTTCGGCCAGCGTCAGGCAGGCCAGATGCGGCGTGCCATCAACCAGCACCGTGCAGGCACCGCAGCCCCCCTGCCCGCAGCCGTATTTTGGCGACAGATCCCCCACGCCGCGGCGCAGGAAATCCAGCAGGTTCTGCCCATCCTCGGTAAAGGCCGCCTTGGCCTGTCCGTTGAGCGTGAAGGTGACGGGTTTCAGTGTCATGTCACGCCAACCTTTCCAGAAGCCGTTTGAGATGCACGCCAATCACCTCGCGCCGATACCAGCCGGTCGCGATGGGGTCGGTGGGCGGGTCCATGCCTTCGGCGGCGACCTGCGCCGCGCGGGTGATGGTGGCGGGGTCGAGGCTCTGGCCTTCCAGCACCCGTTCGACCGCCGTGGCGCGCAGGGGGGCCGGGCTCATCGCGCCGTAAGCCACGCGCACATTGCGCAGGCGCCCGCCCTCTTGCGGCAGATGCGCGGCGATGGACAGGACCGAGACGCCCTTGGGTTTCACGCGGCTGACTTTCAGGAACCCGAAGGCGCGGGCATCGCGCGGGCGCGGCACCTCGATGGCGGCCACCAGCATGGGACGGTCGCGGTCGCGCAGCAGATCCTCCAGAGGGCGGGGGCTGCCGCCTGCGGCCATCTGCACCCGTGCGCCGAGTGCCAGAATCGCTGCAGTGAAATCGCCGTAGGGGTGCGGGGCAAAGAGATTGCCGCCCACCGTGGCCATGGCGCGGACCTGCGGTCCGCCGATCACCCGCGCGACAGGGTGCAGATAATCCAGATCGCGCGAGGCCAGCACATCAGCCATCGTCACCCCGGCCCCCAAGGTGAAGCCGTCACCCAAGGCGCGGATGCTGCGCAAGGATGGGTCCGTGCTGCGCAGCAAACGGCCCTGCACAGACCCGTCATTGACGCCCCGCATCAGCACCGTGCCGCCGCCCAGATAGGTGCCGCCCCCCGCCATTGCCCGGACCGCCTCGGCCAGCGCGCCATGGGTTTCCACCGTCACCGCCATCAGCCTTCCTCCAGCCCCATATGGGCGCGGACCGCGTCGATCCCGCCCTGATAGACATTTTCAGCCACCATCTGCTGCAGTTCCTTTTCGCGCCCCAACGGCGTGTCGAACCGGCTTTCCCAATGCCAGAAGGTGCGGTCGCCATCGGTCACCGGGGCCAGCCGCACATGGGCGACATAGTTCAGAAGCGGCACCGGGGTTTCCAGGAGGCAATAGCTGAACGCCATGTCGGCATCCGACATGGTCAGCAGCAGTTCCCGCAGGTTCGCGCCATCCGCGAGGCGGAAGTTGCGCACGCAGCCCACCTTGTCGAAGGGCAGGCCCTTTTCGATATGGCTTTCGGCCACGATCGGGTGCCAGCGGTCATGGCCGTTGAAATCGCGCAAGACCTCCCACACGGCCTCTACGGGCGCGTTCAGGATCGCGGATTTGACCACCTTGACCATCAGCCTGCCATCTGCCGTTTCAGCGCGTCGAACCCCGCCTGAAAAACGTTCCCACCGATGCCGGAAACAAGGTCGGCCTCGGCCTCGGGCGCACAGTCGAATTCGGCCGTCCATTCCACAAAGGTCTTGTCGCCATCCGTTACCGGGGTCAGGCGCAGGGTGGCGATGTAATCGGTCAGCGGCATGGGGGATTCGAGGATCGAATAGGTGCAGAAATAATCGTAATCGCTGAGGCCCAGCAGCTTTTCCCGGATGCGGTCGCCGTTTTGCAGGTGGAAATCGCGGATGCAGCCCACGCGGTCCGCGGGTTCGCCGTTTTCGATCCGGCTGTCGCGGATGCGCGGGTGCCAGCGCGGCAATCCGTTGAAATCGCGCACCCGTTCCCAGACCTTGACCGCAGGCGCGTCGATCACGGACGATACATAGACGCGGGCCATTTACTTCTTCTCCCCGTCGGGTTTGGCATCGGGCTTGGGGGCCTTCTTGGCGGCGTCCCCGATGCGTTGGAGGTCAGAGGCCTCGCGGATCAACCCGCCCTGTTTGGTCAGATTGCCGCCCTCGATGCCGATATCGGCCAGCAGGCCGTCGATCAGGGGGGCCTGCACGCGGTAGCGCAGCGCCGAATTGATGACCTCATCCGTCGGGCTGCCGCCAGAGCCGGAGCCACCGCCATGGAGCCCATCAAGCTGCATGATACGAATATCCTGGATCTTCTCCAAGGGCTTGACCGAGGCCGTGACGATGCCCTCGACATGCTCCAGCAGTTTACGCCGGAAGAGCGAGTGCCGCGCCTCGTCGGTCAGGATGTTCTCGGCCTCGTTCAGGAGTTTCGCGGCCTCGGCCTCCACCACGGCGCGCAACTGGGCGGCGGTTGCCATGTGGCGGGCCTCCTCGGCGGCTTTTTCGGCCATCAGCACGTCGATGGATTTCTTGCGGCTGGCCACTTCGGTTTCGCGGACGGTTTTCACCTTTTCCTCGGCCTGCGCCGCATGGGCGCGGGCGGCATCGGCCTCGGCACGCGCGGCGGATTCCTCCAGTGACTTCTGGTAAAGGGCGATGGCCTTTTCCATCTGCACGGTTTCCACGGCCTTTTCGCGACCGATTTCCAATTCGCGCCGCACCTTTTCATGGTCGATGCGGATTTCATCCAACTGCCGTTCGGAGGCAATCCGCGCGCGTTCCACATCCTCGCGGCTTTCGATCTCGGCCTCGCGCAGCGCCTGCACGCGGGCAATCTCAAGCTGTTCAAGGCTGCGGCGACGTTCCAGACGGGCGGCCTCCACGGTGCGTTCCCGCTCCACCTCGGCGGAATCCACATCCCGTTGGGCGGCGATCTGGGCCTGTTTCACGGTCGCATCCGCCGCTGCCGCCTTGGCGCGTTCGCCTGCCAATGACACGACACGGGCCTGATCGGCGGATTCCACAATCTTCTTGCGCTCGATATCCTCCACCTCGCGGGTGCGTTGCGAGGCGATGCGGTCCTGCTCCAGTTTCAGATCGGCGGTGATGCGGGCGCGTTCGGTCAGTTCGCGGCGTGCAATCTCGGCAGCCTCGATGTCGCGTTCGCGGGCAATCTCGCGGGCGCGTGTGGCCTCTTCGGCGGCAATGCGCGCCTCGTCCAGGGCCTTGTTTCGGGCAATCTCATGCGCGCGGGTGGTGCCATCGGCGGCGATGCGGTCGACGGCGATTTCCTTTTCCTGTGCGATGCGGGCAGCCTCGGTGGCCTTCGCGGCAGCAATCTCGGCGGCCTCCACCGCCTGTTGCCGCGCGATTTCCAGCTCGCGGATGCGGCGATCCTCACTGATGCGGGCCTCGTTGACCTCGCCCGCCTGCGCGATACGGGCGCGTTCCACCGCCTCACGCGCGGCAATCTCGGCCTCGTCCAGCGCCTTGGCCCGGGCGATTTCCTGCATGCGCACCTTTTCTTCGCCGGAAATGCGGGTCTGGTTGATCAGCAGCGTCTGCGCCATGCGGCGTTTTTCGGTGGCCTCGGCAGCCTCGATCTCGGCGGCCTGAATCTCCTTCTGGCGGGCGATTTCAAGGCCCTGGGTTTCGCGGTCCCGCGCGATGCGGGCCTCGGTCACCGATTTTTCCTGCGCGATGCGGGCGCGTTCGGTGGTGTCGCGGGCGGCGATTTCCGCCTCATCCAGCGCGCGTTGCTTTTCGATCTCCGCCGATTGGGTGGTGCGTTCCTGCTCGATGCGCGCCTCGCGGATGGACCGTTCCTGCGCGATGCGGGCCTTTTCGGTCATTTCCTTGGCGGCGATTTCCTCGGCCTCAATGGCTTGCGTGCGGGCGATCTCTTTGCCGCGCACCTCGCGTTCGGAACTGATGCGTTCCTCGGCGATGGTTTTCTCGTTCAGGATACGTTTCTTTTCAATCACCTCGCGGGCGCTGATCTGGGCTTCCTCGGCCTCGGTTTCGCGCTGCGCGCGTTCGCGGGCAAGCTCGGCACGTTGCTGGGCGCGGCGGAATTCGACGTCGCGTTCCTGTTCCAGCCGGGCGGATTCGGATTCGCGCTCGATATTCAGCGCCAGCTTTTCCGCCTCCAGATTGCGGGCGCGGATCTGGATCATCGTGTCCTGTTCGATGTCGTTCCTGAGTTTGCGACGATCCTCGATTTCCTTGATGAGCGTGGTCAGACCCTCGGCATCGAAGCGGTTGGAGGGGTTGAAAAACTCAAGGCTGGTCTGGTCGATGTCGAGGATGGCAACGGATTCCAGTTCCAGCCCGTTCTTTTGCAGATCCTCCTGCGCCAGTTCACGGACGCGGGTGACATAGGCCGCGCGGTTTTCATGCATCGCCCCCATGTCGGTTTCGGCGGCAATGGCGCGCATCGCACTCTCAAACTTCCCCGACAGCAGCGCATGAAGGCTTTCGGGCTCCAGCGTGCGGCGGCCAAGGGTGGAGGCCGCCATGGCGACAGCGGCGCGTTCGGGGCGCACGCGGATGTAGAATTCCGCCTCCACATCCACCCGCATCCGGTCGCGGGTAATCAGCGCCTCGCCCTTGGTGCGCGCCACCTTCAAGGGCAGCACGTTCATGTTGACGGGGGTGATGTCATGCACGATGGGCCAGACGAAGGCACCGCCGTCGATCACCACCTTTTCGCCCAGAAACCCGGTGCGCACAAAGGCGACTTCCTTGGTGGACCGGCGGTAAAGCCAGTGCATCACCCAATAGAGGATGAAGATGGCGACGACCGCCACGATAAGCCACAGGATCAGTTGTCCGATGAATTGACCGGTCATGATGTTGTCCCTTCTCCCTCGTCTCGGCGGCCCGTGATGCGCTTGAACGCGCGGGTCTGTTCGGTCAGTGCCACCTCGGTCGGCAGGCGTTCCATCGAGGACGCGCCATAAAAGCCGTGGCAGGTGACGGTGTTTTTCAGGATGAATTCGGCATCCTCGGGCATGGCGACCGGGCCGCCATGGACAAGGATGATGGCGTCGCGGTTCACGCGCAGCGCGGCCTCGGCCCAGCGGTCGACAATGGCGGGGCAGTCGGCCAGTTTCAGCGCGGTTTCCGCCCCGATGCTGCCGCCCGTGGTCAGGCCCAGATGCACGACGATCACATCGGCCCCTGCGCCAGCCATTGCGGTGGCCGTTTCCTCGTCAAACACATAAGGCGTCGTCAGCATCCCCTTGGTGCGGGCGGCGGCGATCATGTCAACCTCCAGCCCGTAGCCCATGCCGGTTTCCTCAAGGTTCGCGCGGAAAGTGCCGTCGATCAGCCCCACGGTGGGGAAGTTCTGCACGCCGGAAAAGCCCGCCGCTTTCACTTGGTCTAGAAAGCGGTCCATGATGCGGAAGGGGTCGGTGGCGCAGACGCCTGCCAGAACAGGGGTGTGTTTGACCACCGGCAGCACCTCGGAGGCCATTTCCATCACGATGGCATTGGCGTCGCCATAGGGCATGAGGCCCGCAAGGCTGCCACGCCCGGCCATGCGGTAGCGGCCCGAATTGTAGATCACGATCAGGTCGATGCCGCCCGCTTCCTCGCATTTGGCCGACAGCCCGGTGCCCGCGCCGCCACCGACGATGGGGATACCGCGCGCGATCATGTCGCGGAATTTCTCTAGGATCCTGTCGCGCGGGATCATGGCTTGCGCTCCTGTCTGCGGGGCTTGCGGGGGCTGTCGTGGAAGGACTGGAAGGCCGCGACGAGGGCCGCCGAAAAGGCCGGATCATTGATGTTCTGCGGCAGGCGGATCAACTGCCGCGTCGCGGTCTGGCGCACGGTCGCGTCCAGCGCGTCAAACAGCGCGCGACGTGCGGCGGGGTCGTGGAAAGGCTTGCCGGGAGCATCCAGCGAGGACACGCCCCCTTCGGGCAGGAAGAACCGCACCGGGCCTTCCATCCGGTTGAGCCGTTCGCCGATCCATTTGCCCATTTCGGTGTTTTCGGCGGGCGTCGTGCGCATCAGAGTGACTTGCGGGTTGTGCTGGTAGAACAGGCGGTCCCGGTATTTTTCCGGCACGGTTTCACGCGGCCCGAAATTCACCATGTCCAGCGCCCCGACCGACCCGATATAGGGCATGCGGCGGCGGATCACCGCGCCGAAGCGGTCCTCTGTCGCCGGGAACACGCCACCAAACAGCATGTCCGCGATTTCGGTCGTGGTGGCGTCGATCACGCCCGCGACCTTGCCGCCGTCGATGAGTTTCTCCATCGACTGCCCGCCGATCCCGGTCATGTGAAACACGAGGCAATCCCAGTCGGATTTCAGCGCCGCCGTCATCTGTTGCACGCAAGGCGTGGTGACACCGAACATCGACAGTGCAATGGCGGGTTTGGGGTTGGTGCGGGGGCGCGCGGCGCGGCGGGCGGACACCATGCCGACCATGGCCTGTGCCGCATTGCCCAAGACATCCTCGGTGATGACATTGAGGCCCTGCACATCGGCCACGGAATACATCATCATGATGTCCGCAGGCCCGACATACTGGCGCACCTCGCCGCTCGCGACGGTGGAAACGATCAGCTTCGGCACGCCCACGGGCAGCGCGCGCATGGCGGGGGCCACGATGGCGGTGCCGCCCGAACCCGCGGCGGTGATGATGCCCGCGATACCGTCCTGCCGCACGATCCAGCGGACAAAGGCCTCGGTCATGCCTGCAACGGCCGCCCCCCGGTCGCCGGTGAACACGCCCGCCGCCCCGCGCGGATGGAAGGCGGCGATCAGATGGGCAGGCACTTCTGCCCCCGAATGCGCGCCGGAGGTGGAAACATCGACCATCCGCACCGGCAGGCCCGCCGCCCGGATCTGGTCACGGATGAAGCGAAGCTCCTCGCCCTTCGTGTCCAGCGTTCCGGCGACCAGCACCACCTGCGCGTCGGGGCTGGCCAGCGGGCGCAATTCGGTCTGGGCAGGCATCCCGCTAGGCGCGGTCGTGACGATACGGGCCGCGCGTTCGATGGAGTCCACCGATGCGGGCTGGGTCCAGCGGGTGGGAAGTTTGGGGTTTGACAGGTAGATTTTTACCGGACCGGCAGGCGCATCGGCGCGCGCCTCGTCGGCGGTCGCGCGTTCGGGCGCATCCTCGTGGCCATGCCGCCCCACCCCCAGCAGACGCTGTTGCAGATCGCGGTCGGCGGCAAGCTCGCGGGCGGGGGCGGTGCGGTTGATGCGCCCGTTCACCATGATTGCCACGGTATCGGCCACGCCGCAGGCGACCCCGATATTCTGTTCGATCACCAGCACGTCAATCTCGCCTTCCTCGGCGAGTTGCAGCAGCATCTCCTCGACCTGCGTGACGATCACCGGGGCAAGCCCCTCGGTCGGTTCGTCCATCACCAGAAGCTGCGGGTTCTGCAACAGCGCGCGGGAAATGGCGAGCATCTGCTGTTCGCCCCCCGACAACTGCGCGCCGCCGTTGGATTTGCGTTCAGCAAGGCGCGGGAAGGTGGAATAGATGCGGTCGATCGACCATGGTCCGGGTTTGCCCGCGACCATCTTCAGATGTTCGTCCACCGTCAGCGAGCGCCAGAGACGGCGCCCCTGCGGCACATAGCCGATGCCCATGCGGGCAATATCGGCGGGCGCACGGCCCAGCAGCGGCTGGCCCCGAAACAGGATCGAGCCGCCCGCCGCAGGCACAAGCCCCATGATCGTCTTGCAGAGCGTGGTCTTGCCCATGCCGTTGCGGCCCACGACCGACAGAACGCCCGACCCCAGCCGCAGATCCACCCCCTGCAACGCATGGGACGCGCCGTAATAGACGTTGAGGCCCTTTACCTCCAGCGCGGGGGGGCCTTGCCGTTCAGCCATGACTGCCCCCCCCGAGGTAAAGCTCCTGCACCTCGGCGTCGTTTTCGATTTCCGCGGGCGTTCCTTCCTTGAACACACGGCCGTTGTGCATCATCGTCACCGACTCTGCCACGCGCAGGGCCACATCCATGTCATGTTCGATAATGACAAACCCCATATGCGAGGGCAGGCCGGTGAGGATGGAAACCAGCTCGCTGCGTTCGGTCGGGGAAAGTCCCGCCGCAGGTTCGTCAAACAGGATGAAGCGCGGCGCGCCCGCCAGCGCCAGTGCGATTTCCAACTGGCGCTGCTGGCCATAGCTGAGTTCGCTGACGAGTTGATCGCGGAAGGGGGTCAGATGCACCGCCTCCACCAGTTCCTGCGACCGCACCAACAGCGGGTCACCCCGGCGCGGGCGCAGAAAGGAAAACCGCCCCCGGCTGACACCCCGGCAGGCAAGGTAAACATTGTCAGCCACCGACAGCCCGGTGAACAGAAGCGAGATCTGATAGGTCCGCCGCAGCCCGCGCCGGATGCGTTCATGCGCGGGGAAAGCGGTCACATCCTCGCCGAACAGCCGGATCGTGCCGGAAGTGGGCAGGAAATCCCCCGTCACACAGTTGAACAGCGTGGTCTTGCCCGCGCCGTTCGACCCCAGCACCGCGCGACGCTCGCCCGGACGCACGGTCATGGTGACATCGGAAATCGCAGCCAGCGCGCCGAACATCTTGGTGACACCGCGCAGTTCCAGCGCGGCGCCGGTGGTGGCCCCGGCGATCCCCGCCCCGCGATCCTGCGCCAGTATCCTGTCCAATGTGCCGTCCATCATGGCCGCTCTTTCCCGGTCAGCGGGTCACGGCGGCCCCGGCTTGCCTTCCAGCGGTCATAAAGCCCCAGCATCCCGTCGGGGGAGAAGAACACAACCGCAAGGAAACCCAGACCG
Organism: Pseudorhodobacter sp.; assembly: GCA_046295215.1. Lineage (GTDB taxonomy): Bacteria > Pseudomonadota > Alphaproteobacteria > Rhodobacterales > Rhodobacteraceae > Szabonella. Next base: position 18,261 of record JBKBNP010000009.1, read on the forward strand.
ATCAAGAGCTTGAACCGCTCATTGGAGAGGTCGAAGGCAGTCAGCACATCGGGGCTGAAGGTGCGCAGCAGCACATAGATGAAGGCGCCGATGAACGCCCCCGACGGGCGGCGCAAGCCCCCTACCACGGCGATCACCAGAATGTCGAACACGGCGGGCAATCCGGCCGTTCCGGGTGCGATCTGCGCATTCTGCCAGACCAGCAGGATGCCACCGCAGGCCGCGATCACGGCGGCAAAGGTATAGGCCGCGATCCGGTGCGCGGTGACGTTGAAGCCGAGCGCCGCCATCCGGCGCGGATTGTCCCGCACGCCTTGCAATGCCAGCCCGAACGGCGTGCGCGAGACATAGACCACCGCCGCATAGGAGATCACCGCCATGCCGAGCGTGAGGTAGTAGAAAGCCACCGGCTGACGCCAGTCCACCCCGAACAGGCGCGGCGGCACCACGAGGTTGAACCCCGAATAGCCGTTGAAAAGGCCGTAATTCTGCCGGGTGAAGTAGAAAAACGCGCTCGCGATGGCGAGGGTAATCATGATCATGTAGATGCCCTCGGTCCGCACGGCGAGCGCGCCGACCAGCGTGGCAAAGACCGCCGCGATGATGATGGCAAGCGGGATGTAAAGCCACCAGGGCAGGCCGAGGCTGATCGTCTCCACCCCCGAAGGGCCGAGGATCGCAACCATATAGCCGCCCAGCGCCGCCACGGACATCTGCAACAGGCTGACCATGCCGCCATAGCCGGCCAGGAACATCAGCGACAGCGCGATCATGCCGAGAATGAAGGTCCAGCCGAACACCTGGAACAGCCAGAAATTATTGGCAAAGGCGGGCATGAACAGCAGAACGATGGCCAGCGCCCAGTAACCGGGGGGCACACGCTCGATCCAGAGCCGTTGATTGGGGGATGTTTCGGTCACGGCCATCGGTCAGCGCCCCAACAGGCCCTGCGGGCGGAACGCCAGCACCACGGCCATGATGAGGAAGGTGAACACCACCGAATAGGTGGGCGCGTAGACAAGGCCGATCTGTTCGGCAAGTCCGATCACCAGCGCGCCGATGGCAGCCCCGGGAATGGACCCCATGCCGCCCACGATCACCACGACAAGCGATGCCAGCAGGAACCGCGTATCCTCCCCCGGGGACAGCGACTGGAACGACCCGCCGACGATGCCCGCCATGCCCGCCATGCCTGCGCCGAAGCCGAACACGGCCAGGAACACATACTGGATGCGGATGCCGGTGGCGGTCAGCATCTCGCGGTCATCGACGCCCGCGCGGATCAGCATGCCGAGGCGGGAGCGGTTGAGCGTGAACCACATTGCAAGCCCGATCACGATGGCCGCCACCAGGATCGCGATGCGCACCATCGGATAGCGCAGGAACACCACCTCGCCCGCGCGGTCATAGCCGGACTGGATCGGCAGGGTCATCGGCCCCGACAGCCAGTCGGGCAAGAGGATCGTGTAGGACTGCCCGCCCCAGATCCACAGCATGATGTCGGCCAGCACGATCGACAGGCCGATCGTCACCATGGTCTGACGCAGTTCCTCCCCTTCCATCCGGCGAAAGACCTGATGTTGCAGCAAAAGCCCGAGTGCTGCGATGATGACGAACACCACCGGAAAGGCGAGGAGCCAGTAGCCCGTCGCCTCGGACACCTCGAACCCGATATAGCCGCCGAGCAGGTAGAGCGAACCATGTGCGAGGTTGACGTTGCGCATCAGCCCGAAGATCAGCGTGAAGCCAGCGGCCACAAGAAAATAGAGCGCCCCCAGCGTCACCCCGGAAAACACGGCGTTGAGAAATACCCGCTTGCGCCCGAAGGACTCTTCCATGCCTGCCGACCAGGGCGCCAGCACCAGCCAGAGGAACACCGCCAGCACAAGGGCGATGATCCCCGACCAGACCGGTCTTTTCGCAACAAAATCCCGCATGCGACGCCCAGACCCTCCCCTGTCCGATCAAGCCCCTGTCCTGATGCCCCGACCCTACTGCGCGCGGGCGAAAACCCCATACCCGACAGTCTTGCGGTTCGGCACGATGTCCGAAAAGGGATCGCTACATCAGCACGCGCTGCGCGCTGCGGCGATAGACGGAGGGCGGCACAACCCCGTTGGCGATGAAAAAGCGCGAAAAACTGGCCTGGCTGGAGAACCCGAGATCAAGCCCGATATCCGTGACGGGCTGGCCGGTTGCCGTCAGCCGCTCGATGGCGCGCTCCATGCGCAGCGCATTGAGGTAGACATTCGGCGTCACCCCCACATGCGAGCGGAAAAGCTTGTAGAAATGCGGGCGCGACAGGCCCGCCTCGCGCGCGATGTCGTCGAGTTCCAGCATCTCGCCCAGCCGTTCCTGCAACGCACGCATCGCCTTCCGGATGCGGAAGTCGCGGGTGGTGAGGTCGGGGCCGGTGAAGGCGGGGCCGCGCTGGGTCCATTGCCAGGACTGGTCGAACGCGGCCTGCGTCAGCGTGCAGAGCCGGTCCTCGAACAAGGGGTCGTCGCCGTCAGGATCGGCCATTGCATGCGCCGCGCCATAGACAAGCCGGGCCAGATGGTCGGTCACCTCCACCCCCACCCGCCCGAAGCGCAGCGACGACGAGGCGTGGCGGCTCGCCTCCAGAAACCAGACGGGGCGGATATAGAGAACCAGCGCCAGCGTCGGCGTGCGGAAATCCAGTGTTTCATAATAATGCGCCTGCCAGGGGCTGATCGCCACAGCCTGACCGGGGGCAAGCGGAAAGACGCGGTCCTCCACCACCACCTGACCGGGGGGGCCCTGGACATGGAATATCAGATGGCCCTCGCGATGCCCGTGGGGCACCATCGATTTGTCCATCGAATAGAGGCAGACACGTCCGAAATCGCCGTGAAACACGGCTACGGCATTACTCATAGTCCTCCCTCCCGCATTCTCCCGATGCAGTCCTGTGGTATGGTAGCGTGATTCCCCGATTGCACAAGCACAGTTGTCCGCCATCGCACCGGGCCGGGTCCGGGTGGGGTGCGGGCCGGGCCTGCGACCGGACGCGCGTCGGGAAGCGGATCATGCGGCGGCGGCCTCCAGCAGGTCGCGGTAATCCTGCGCGGTGGCATGGCGCGGATTGGTGCGGTTGGCGATGTCCTCGGCGGCGCGCGCGGCAACCCCGGCCCGGCGGTCCACGGACAGCGACAGGCCCGCAAGCGTGACGGGCAGACCCAGCCGCGCGCCGAGATCGGCCAGCGACTGCGCAAGGTCGCGCCCCATCGGCAGGCCCATCGCCTCGGAAATCGCGGTGAAGCGGGTCTGGGCGGCAGGCGCGTTGAAGCGCAGCACCGGTGGCAGCAGCGCCGCGTGAAATCGACCATGCGGCGGGGCGGGCGTCAGGTCCGCCTCCAGCGCCTGGGCGAGCGCATGGGTGGCCCCGAGCCCCTTCTGCCCGGCCAGCGCGCCATTTAGGGCGGCGGCCATCATCTCGCGCCGCGCGTCATAATCGCCCCCCGCCGTCACCGCGCGGTCAATCCAGCGCGCCGCACGGCGCAACCCGTCCAGCGCCATGCCATCGGCAGGCGGGTTCCAGGTGGTGCTGAGATAGGTCTCCACGCAATGCACGATCACATCCATGCCTGCGGCGGCGGTCACCTCGGGCCCGGCCCAGAGCGTCAGCGTCGGGTCGCACAGCACGACCGAGGGCAGCGGCCGGCAATCGGCGCGCAGCAATCCCTTGGCGGTGACGGCGACATCGGGCAGGCCGATGGCGGCGGTGGTGGTGGGCACGGCGATGACGGGGACCGTGCGGGGTGCCGCCCCCGGCGCGTCACGCAGCGCATGGGCGAGGTCAATCGCGCGGTCCATCGCCTGCGGGCCGCCAAGCGCCAGAACCCCGTCGCAACCGGCCTCCAGCATCAGGGCGCGCAGATCGGCCAGCGGGCGCGCGGCATCGCTGCGCGTCAGGTCACATTCGACGGGCAGCAGGCATTCGATCCGGTCGGCAAGCTGTTCCGGCCCGGCCAGCCCATCGGCCAGCAACAGCACATGGCGCAGGCCAAGGCGGTTGATTTCCTCGGGCAGCGCATCCTCGACCACGGAATCGGCGAAATGGATGCGGGTGAGATAAGCAATGAGAGACAAGACAGCGTGCCTCCTGTCAGCCGTTCGGAACCGCACGAACGGCAATCACCGGCCAGCCCCCGCAAAGAACGGAAGCGAAAGCCGCAAGCGGGGGCGCGCGGGCCGGATCAAGCCCGCCCGCGCGCCCCCTTTGTCAACTGGTCAGGTCGGACCGGCTGGATCAGCCGCCCCGCAGCGCATCGCAATCTGGCGTATCGCGCGAGGGCAGGCCCATGGCGCGGAATTCATCCGCCGTCATGCCGAGCGTCTGGGTTACACCGTCCTGACGCGCCTTGAACACCGATTGCAGGTTGCCGTCCGATCCCTCGACCACTTCGGTCACAAAGACCGAGCCGGTGGCCTGGCGGTTCTCGTTCAGCGTGATCGTGCCCAGCGGCGAGACCAGTTCCAGCCCGGCAAGCGCCGCGTGGAATTTTGCCTGCCCGTCGGACAGATCGCCCTCGACCTCGTTCAGAGCCTGGATCGCGGCAAGGGTCGCGACATAGTAGCCGACGCCGAACAGCGAGGGCACCTTGGACGCATCACCCTCGAAGGCGCGATAGGCGGCCATGTAGTCCTGCCAGGCCGGATCGGGGTTGTCGGGGGCGAAGGCGCCCGAGGTCGGCGTGCCGATCAGCGCATCCTTGGCCCGCCCGCGCGAGGTCAGCACGGTGGCATCGGCCATGATCGTGCCGCCGATCAGGTTGGTTTCGGCCCCCGCCTGTTCATACTGGTTGAGGAAGTTGATTGCATCCGTGCCGCCCATGCCCAGATAGATCGCATCCACATCGTCGGGCATCTGCGCGATCACGCCGCCGAAGTCGGATGATCCGAGCGGCACCCAGAACCGTTCCACCAGATCGCCGCCCGCGCGGCAGAAATCCACCGCAAAGCCGAGGAAGTTGGTATAGCCGAAGGAATAGTCGGCGGCGATGGAGGCGACCTTGGTCCAGCCCTTTTCCTTGACGACATAGGTGCCGAGCCCCTGCCCCCACTGCGCCCCGTCCAGGTTGAAGCGGAAGAAGTTCGCCGCCGGATCGACCCAGGTGGTTTCCAGCGCGCCGGAAATGCCGTTGATGACCGTCTTGTCGGGGATCGTCTTGGCATAGTCGCGCATCGCGATGCCTTCGGAGCCGGACAGCGGGCCGATGATGAAATCCACCCCGTCCTGCTCGATCAGCTTGCGGGCCTGACGGATGGTGGTGTCGGGCGTGGTGTCGGTGGGGGCAACGATGGTTTCGATCTTCTTGCCGCCCGCCATGCCGCCTGCCTGACTGAGGGCAAGTTCGACATTGCGCACGCCATCGGCGCCACCTGCCGCAAAGGCGCCTTCCAGCGCCACGAGTATTCCGATCTTGATACTGTCCTGCGCCAATGCGGCACCGGGCAGAACGAGTGCGGCCGCCGAAACGGACGCCACAAGCCATTTACGCATGTTTTCCTCCCTGAGTTGCCTTGAGGCGCGAGGCCGGGACGACCCCGGTGGCCTTTGTGGCCGATGCCCTGAAGGCTCGTTTTCAAGACCTCAAGGCTAGGCGGGGGCCGGGCGCACAAGCGATGCCCGCCAATGCGCCGCCATATCCGAGGGTCTGTTTTTACGGAAATCCGGGGGCAGGCGGCGGGCGGGCGGCGGATCAGTCCAGCCCATGCCGCACGGGATGGGGGGCCATGGCGGGGCTTTTGTCCATCGCCACGCGGCGGCCGGACCCGGGACGGGCCAGCACGCGGCCCGCCTGCACCACCACCTCGCCGCGCCGCAGCACGGTCTCGGGCCAGCCTGTCACCCGCCGCCCCGCCCAGGGATTGTATCCGGTGCCGTCGAGCGTGTCGCCCAGCACGACCTCGCGCCCGGGGTTCCAGATCGCGATATCGGCCTCCATCCCCGCTGCGATGCGGCCCTTGCCCGTCAGCCCGAAAGTCCGCGCAGGCATGGTCGCGGTCAGGTCGACGAAGCGCTCGGGGCCGAGTCTGCCGCCCGCACCCGCACCGCCCGAAACCATCGCGTCGAACATCAGCGGCAGGCGCATCTGCAACCCCGGCAGGCCATTTGCGATGCGGGAAAAGGGGGCTTCCGCCCCATGGGCGAACTTGCCGCTGGCATCCAGCCGGTAGGGCGCGTGATCGGAGGTGACGGCGGCCAGATCCCCCGTCGCAAGCCCGGACCAGAGGGCGGCCTGATCCTCCGCGTCACGCTGGGGCGGGCTGCACAGGTATCCGGCGGCATCGGCCATGGGCGCTTCCAGCACATCGACGGTCTGAAAGAGGTAATGCGGGCAGGTTTCCCCCATCACCGGCGCCCCCCGCGCCCGGGCCGCGCGCAGCACCGCCAGCACCTCGGCGCAGGAAATGTGGAAGAGCATGACCGGTTGGCCTGTGAACTCGGCAAACAGGCAGATCCGGCTGACCGCCTCCACCTCGGCAAGCTTCGGGTGCGCGATGGCATGGTGGCGCGGCGCGGTGCGGCCTGCGGCCAGCAGGCGCGCGGTCATCCAGCGGATCATCCCGTCATTTTCGGCATGGACGCAGACAAGGCCGCCCTGCCCCCGCACGGTCTGGAGGATGTCGAGGATCGCCACATCCTCCACCCGCACCTTGTCATAGACGGTGAAGATCTTGACCGACCGGTGGCCGCGATCCATCAGCGCGGGCAGGTCATGGCTCAGCGTGGTGCCGCCCGTATCCGACAGGATCATGTGGAAGGCATAGTCCCCCATCGCGCCCGCCGCCGCCCGCGCCTCATATTCCGCCACCACCTGCGCAAGGTTCATCCCCGGATGCTGCGCCGCGAAAGAGACGGTCGTGGTGGTGCCCCCGGCAAGCGCGGAGCGTGTGGCCGTCTCGAACGTGTCGGCATTCATCAGACCCGCGCCCGAAAGCTGTTCGATATGGCAGTGGCTGTCCACGCCGCCGGGCATCACGAGCTGGCCCGCCGCGTCGATCCTGCGGCCCGGAAGCCCCGTCGCATCCCCGACCGAGATCACCCTGTCGCCCCGGATCACCACATCCGCAGCACCCCGCCCGTCCGGCCCGACCACGATGCCGCCCGCGATGATGAGATCGTCCATTGCCTGCCCCGCTGCGCCTGTCGGGGGCGAGCCTAGCGCGGTGGGGCGGGGCTTGGCCATTGGTCATTGACGCCACGGCCCGCCGGGGTAGCCTGCGCCCATCGGTCCGGCAGGATCATACGGGCGGGAGGCGTGGCATGGACAGGGGCGGGACAGCGGCACCGGGCGGAGTGGATCTCGCGATCACCTTCCTTTATTTCCGCGACCTGCCGCGCGCCTGTGCCTTCTATGAAACGGTGCTGGGTCTGAACCTCGCCATCGATCAGGGCTGGTCGAGGATCTACCGCATCGCGGGGGCGGCCCATGTCGGACTGGTGGACGAGACACGCGGCATGCACCGCGCCGCTGACCCCAAGCCCGTGCAGATCTGCCTGCGGGTGGCGGAACTGGACCGCTGGCACGCATGGGCCGCCACTCAGGGCGTGGCGGGTCTGACCGCGCCGCGCGACAATCCCGCCCTCGGCATCCGGGCCTTTGTGTTCAACGATCCCGAAGGCTATCAGATCGAGGTGCAAAGCGTTCTGCGGACCGGGGGCGGCGCATGACCATCCATATCCTGAACCCCAATTCCAGCGCGGTGGTGACGGCGGGCATCGACCGCGCGGTGGAGGCGATGCGGGCGGCAAGCCCGGTGCCGATCCTGTGCCACAGCCTGCCCGACGGCCCGCCCGGGATCGAGACGCAGGCCCATGTGGACGGGGTGGTGATGCCCTTGCTCGCACAAGCGAGGGGGCTGGAGGCAGGGGCCTCGGCCTTTGTCATCGCCTGCTATTCCGATCCCGGCCTTGCCGCGCTGCGCGAGGCCAGCGCGCGGCCCGTCCTCGGCATAGCCGAGGCGGCGGTGCTGACGGCGATGACCATGGGGCAGCGGTTCGGGGTGGTGTCGATCCTCGCCCGGTCCGTGCCGCGCCATATGCGGCAGCTTGCCATGATGGGGCTCACGGACCGGCTGGCCGCCGATCTGCCGCTGGATCTGGGCGTGGCGGATCTGGCCGACCGGGAGCGGACATGGGGGCGACTGGTGGAGGTCGGCGAGGTGCTGGCGGGAAGGGGGGCGGAGGTGGTGATCCTTGGCTGTGCCGGGATGGCGGGCTATCGCGCGGAGTTGTCGGCGCATCTGGGCCTGCCGGTGATCGACCCGGTGCAGGCGGGCTGTGCCATGGCCATCGGGCGCGTAGCGCTGGCGCAGGCGGCGGGGTAGCGGATGGGGCTGGCGGGGCGGATCGGGGCGGGGCTGGCGCGGCGGGCAGGGGACTGGCGCGACCGGTTTGCGCTCTGGCACGAAAGCCGGGTGATCCACGGGCCGGGGCGGGTGACGCTGGGGCCGACCGGTTGCGCGGTGGTCACGCTGATGAAGGATGCCGAATGGTTCATCGGCCCGTTCATCGCCCATCATCAGGCGCGCGGTGCCGCGCATGTCGTGGTGATCGACAACGGCTCCAGCGACCGGACGGTGGAGATTGCCGCAGGCTTTGCCGATGTGACGGTGGTGCGCAACCGGATGGCGGTGAAGCAGCATGAGAGCCTGATGCGCGCGGGCATCTCCCGCAAGGTGCTGAAGGGCGGCTGGGTGCTGTTCGCCGATGCGGACGAGATGTTCGAGGCCCCTTTGCTGGACGGGCGGGCGGATGCCCTGCCACGCCTTGCGGCCTATCTGGAGCGGCACGGCTATACCGCGATGCTGGCGCAGATGCTGGATATGCTGACGGTGCAACCCTATGGCACCACGAAAGGGCTGGATTACCCGGCCTCGATTGCCGCCTTCGACCGCTGGGCGGCGGGGGATCTGACCGCCCTGCCCTATCACGCGCCCGAGAACCGGCTGGCCTGGTTCCTGCGCGACAATATCTGCGAGGATCCTGATACCAAGCTGCTGATCGGAGGCGCGCGGAGGGCACTGTTCGGGGAGGAATGTTACCTTTTCAAACATTCCATGGTGCGCAACCGGGCGGGGGTGGACCTGATGCGCCATCCGCATTGCGCGGGGGGCGTCCGGGTGGCGGATGCGACGGGCCTCCTGCGGCACTACAAGCTGGCGGGGGACTGGATGGCGCGCGACCGGGCAACGGTGCTGGCAGGCACATGGGACCATGCCGAGGATGCACGACGGCTGGCGGCGGTGACGGCGGGCGACAGGTTCGTGCCGGAGGTGGCCGGGGCGCAGGCCTATGGCGGAACGGCGGGGCTGATCGGGGCGGGGTTTCTCCATGCCTCGGCGCGCTATCGGGCGGAGATGGGGTGAGGCGGCGGACGGGCGCCGGTTCTGGCAACGCCCGCGCCGTTATCCGTTGTGGAACGGGGGCCAGCCCCCGCACCCCCGAGGTATTTCGGCCAGGATGAAAGGGAAAGAACAGCCGTTGCACTGGTGGGCGGGAGGCGGGTCATTCGCCTTGTTGCAGGAGGGCGGCGAGGCCGCTGCGATAGTCGGGATATAGGAGTTGCACGCCGAGGTCGCGCTTGATGCGGTCGTTGCGCACCCGCTTGCTTTCGGCATAGAAGCTGCGCGCCATCGGGGACATTTCTGCGGTTTCCCAATCCTCTGCCGGGGGAAGGGGAAGGCCCAGAAGATGGGCCGCGTGGCCGATCACATCCTCGGGCGGGGCGGGGTCGTCGTCGCAGAGATTGTAGACCGCGCCGGGGGCAGGGGCGGCGATGGAGGCGGCCAGCACCTGTGCGATATCCTCGACATGGATGCGGGAAAACACCTGTCCGGGCTTGACGATGCGCCGGGCAGTGCCGTCGCGAACCTTGGCGAAGGGGCCGCGCCCGGGGCCGTAGATGCCCGCAAGCCGGAAGATGTGGAGAGGCAGGCCGAGGGATTGCCAGCCGGCCTCTGCCGCGATGCGCCACTGGCCGCGACGGGTGGAGGCGGCGAGCGGTGTGGTTTCGTCCACCCAGCCGCCCTGATGGTCGCCGTAAACCCCGGTGGTGGAGAGATAGCCCGCCCAGCGCGGCCGTGCCGCCGCGAGTTCCGCGCCATGGGCGGCCAGCAGCGGATCCCCCGCCGCATCGGGGCCGATGGAGGACAACAGATGCGTGGCCTGCGCAAGTGCGGGGCCGATCGGGTTGCCCGGCCAGACCAGCGGTTCCACCCCGGTCGCGGCGAGCCGTGCGGCCCCTTCGGCGCTGCGGGTGGTGCCGATGATCCGCCAGCCCTGCGGCAGCAGCCGTCGCGCCAGCGCCTGCGCCGAATAGCCGTGACCGAAGGAAAGAAGCACCTGCATGGCCGCACTATTCCCGCGCCCCGCTGCGGGCGCAAGGGGCGGCGGGCGGGGCGGGTGTCATTGCCGCGTCATGCCGCCGGGTGATAGGTCGGGCGATAGGAGGCGGCGCCCGGCCCCCCGAAAGCGCGGGCGAGGGTCGCCCATCCAACGAAGGATTGCCGCCGGGGGGGCTTGCCCCCTCCCCCCGGTTTCGGGTTAGATGCCGGATCATCTGAAAGAAGCATGCCGTGATGAATGACGACCAGACCCAGCCGATCCTGACCCCGGACGCCCCCCCGCCGCAGATCTTCACCGACGCAGGCGCGGCTGTCGCCCGGCTGGAAGAGCTTTACACCGGGGCCACGGCCTTTCTGGCCCGGCATTTCAGTGAGGCTGTGACGGGCGCGCGCCCGGCTGCCCGCATCCGCGCCTTCTATCCGGAGATTCGGCTGGTCACGACCTCGCACAGCAAGACCGACAGCCGGTTGAGCTTTGGCCATGTCGCGCGGCCGGGACTCTATTCCACCACTGTCACGCGGCCGGACCTGTTCCGGCACTATCTGATCCAGCAGATCGCGCTGTTGATGCAGAACCACGCGATTTCGGTGCAGATCGGCCTGTCGGACACACCGATTCCGGTGCATTTCGCGCTGACGGGCAGCCCCGGCGTCGCGGTGCCGCAGGAGGGGGTGCTGGAGTTTTCCCTGCGCGATGTCTTTGACGTGCCGGACCTCGCCACGACGAACGATGACATCGTGAACGGCACGCGGACAGTGTTCGATGACGGCTCCTTTCCACTGGCCGCCTTCACGGCACAGCGGGTGGATTATTCGCTCGCGCGGCTGGCGCATTACACCGCGACCGATGCCGACCATTTCCAGAACCATGTGCTGTTCACCAACTACCAGTTCTATGTGGACGAGTTCGAGGCCTATGCCCGCGCGGCCCTTGCCGACCCGAAAAGCGGCTACACCGCCTTTGTCGCACCCGGAAACCAGATCATCACCGCCGCCGATGCGCCCGCCTTCGGGCCGATGAAGATGCCGCAGATGCCGGCCTATCACCTCAAGCGCGCCGACAGTCAGGGCATCACGCTGGTCAATATCGGGGTGGGGCCCTCGAACGCCAAGACCGCGACCGACCATATCGCCGTGCTGCGCCCGCATGCCTGGCTGATGGTGGGCCATTGCGCGGGGCTGCGCAACAGCCAGAGCCTTGGCGATTTCGTGCTGGCCCATGCCTATCTGCGCGAGGATCACGTTCTGGACGACGACCTGCCGGTCTGGGTGCCGATCCCGGCGCTGGCGGAAATCCAGATCGCCTTGCAGGAGGCGGTGGCCGATGTCACCCAGTTGCAGGGCTATGAGCTGAAGCGCATCATGCGCACCGGCACCGTCGCCACCATCGACAACCGCAACTGGGAGCTGCGCGACCAGTCCGGCCCGGTGAAACGTCTGAGTCAGAGCCGCGCCATCGCACTCGACATGGAAAGCGCCACCATCGCCGCCAACGGGTTCCGTTTCCGGGTGCCCTACGGCACGCTTCTGTGCGTGTCGGACAAGCCGCTGCATGGCGAATTGAAGCTGCCGGGCATGGCCTCGGACTTCTACCGCACGCAGGTCGCCCGCCATCTGCAAATCGGCATCCGCGCGATGGAACGGCTGCGCGACATGCCGCTGGAACGCATCCACAGCCGCAAGTTGCGCAGCTTCGAAGAGACGGCCTTTCTCTGACAGGGCGGGGCGCCGCCGCGCGGCCCCCGGGCGTTCCCACGGCGTTCCTGCCCTCAATTCCGCCACCCGCCCCGGCAAACATGGCGGAATTTCGCGTCAATGCCGGAAATTCCGCTTGATCTGGACCGCAAAAACCTGTGTAGCGGCTGGGTCGCCATTTGGCAGCAAGACATCGCCCCGGTTGCAATGGGGCCGGAACAGGAGACAGGACATGACCGTGAAGCCGATGACCAAGACCCAGTTGATCGCCGCCGTGGCCGAGGAAATGGGCGGGGACAAAAAGACCGCCGGTGCCGCGATGGACGCCATTGCCGCCGTGGTCGCGCGCGAAGTCGCAGGCGGCGGTGCCGTCACCCTGCCGGGTCTGGGCAAGGTTGCCTGCCGCGCGCGCCCCGAGCGTCAGGTCCGCAACCCGGCCACCGGCGAGACGATGACCAAGGCCGCCGACAAGCAGGTGAAGTTCACCATCGCCAAGGTGCTGAAGGACAGCGTCAACGGCTGAACGGCCGCGACGCTGCCTGACAGGACAAGGGCCGCCCCGACCGGGCGGCCTTTTTGATGGACCGGACCGAACCGGACGGGGAGCTTGCCATGGACCTGCGCGCCATCCTGATGGGCCTCGGCTTCGTGCTGATGTGGTCCTCGGCCTTTGCCACCGCCAAGATCATCGTGGCCGACGCGCCGCCCCTGATGTCGCTGGCCGCGCGCTTTCTGATCACCGGGCTGATTGCCGTGGCGCTGGCGCGGGCGATGGGGCAGGACTGGCGGCTGCCGGGCGGTCTGCGCGGGCCGCAGGCGCGCGCGGTGCTGATCTTCGGGCTGTGCCAGAACGCGCTTTACCTCGGGCTGAACTTCGTCGCGATGCAGTGGATCGACGGCTCGCTCGCCGCGATCATCGCCTCGGCCATGCCGCTGATCGTCGCGGCGCTGGGCTGGGCCTTCCTTGGCGAACGCACCTCTGCGCTCGGGATCCTCGGGCTGGTGACGGGCATGGGCGGGGTGCTGCTCATCATGGGCACGCGGCTCTCGGGCGGGGCCGATCCGCTGGGCGTGGCGCTCTGCATTGCAGGCGCGCTGGCGCTGGCGGTGGCAACTCTCAGCGTGCGGGGCGCCTCGGGCGGCGGCAACCTGCTGATGATCGTGGGCTTGCAGATGCTGGTGGGGGCAGGCGCGCTGGGGGCCGTCTCGGCCCTGATCGAGACGCCCGAGATGGTGGTTTCGACCCGCTGGATCCTGGCCTTCGTCTATCAATGCCTCGTGCCGGGTCTGGCCGCCACGCTGGTCTGGTTCGCGCTGGTGGGGCGGATCGGGGCGGTGCGGGCGGCAACCTTCCATTTCCTCAACCCCGCCTTCGGGGTGGCAATCGCGGCGCTGCTCCTGGGCGAAAGGCTCAGCCTCTGGGACGGGATCGGGGTGGCGGTGGCTGCCCTCGGCATCCTCGCGGTGCAGTTGAGCCGAACCCTGCCCCGCGCCTGACCTGGCCCCTGTCGCACGCCTCCCCTCACCACCTGTCTTTTGCCGCTTGTCACTGGTCCCGCGCCGTCGCCACCCCCATCGTCTTGAGGGCGCCGGTGCCCCCGCGTCGCCTGGCGCCCGAGCGTCCAAACTCCGTCGCGCTGCTTTCGTCCTCTGCCAGCCCTTCGCCGTCCTCGTGCCACTTGCCGCGCGCCCGCTCGCCGGTTCTTACCGCCCCACAGGCCCCTGCCTGTACCCGCCGCCTTTCCCGCAACCGCCTTGCCCTCCCCGAGGAGCGCCCTATCCTCCCCCTTGCCGCAACGCAGCGAAAAGGACGCCCGATGACCGACCACCATCTTCTGTGCCTCTGCGGTGCGCTCCGGGCCGGGTCGACCAACCGCAAGCTGCTGGCCGAGGCGATGCGGCTCTACGCCCCCGCCCGCTGGTCCGAGGGCGACCTGCGCCTGCCGCTCTATGACGGTGATCTGGAAGCGGCAGAGGGCATCCCCCCCGGGGTGCAGGCGCTGGCCGATGCCATTGCCGCCGCCGATGCGGTGGTGATCTCCACCCCCGAATACAACAAGAACCTCTCGGGCGTGCTGAAGAACGCGCTGGACTGGGTCAGCCGCACCAGGGGCAGCCCCTGGGCGGGCAAGCCGGTCGCGATCCTTTCCGCCGCCGCGGGCCGGGCCGGTGGCGAGCGGGCGCAATATTCGCTGCGCCACTGCCTGACGCCCTTCCGCCCACGCATCCTGCAAGGCCCCGAGGTGATGGTCGCCGCTTCCGGCACCGCCTTCGACGCGGCCGGGCACCTCACCGATGCGCGCAGCCTCGCCACGCTCGCTGACCTGATGGCAGCCCTGAAGGCCGAGGTTGCCCGCGCAGCCTGACTGTCCCTTCCACTTGACCGCCCCTCCCGTCTGACTGCCCGTTCCGCCCCCCGATCCCCCAATCATCCCCCCCCTTTTTCTGTCCAAAAATATCCCCGGAGGGGGGAAGGCCCGGAACGGGCCGGGGGGCGGCAGGCGGCCGCCCCCCTTTGACCTGGGGGGGGTTGGGAAAACCCGCGGGTACCAGCCCCCCCCACGGCGCCCGACCCGCGCCCCC
>JBKBNP010000009.1:32925-60866 GCA_046295215.1 Pseudorhodobacter sp.
AACCCCCGGCGGGGGCCCCCCCCCCCCCGGGGGGGGGGGCCGCCCCGCCCCCCCCCCCCTTTCCCGTGCGGGGCTTTCGCAAACCGCGCTTGACCTTGCCACCCCTTCGGCGCAGGACAGGCGCCGCGCAGGATCGAAAGGCGGCAGGGTGGACAATCTTCGCGGAAGCCTGTTGATGATCCTCGCCATGGCGGGTTTCGCGCTGGAGGATCTCTGCCTCAAGATCGCGGCGCGCGGGCTGCCGGTCGGGCAGGTGCTGCTGATCTTCGGCGCGGGGGGCATGATCTGCTTTGCCGCACTTGCGACGCTCAAGGGGCAGAACCTGCTGGACCCGCGCCACATGGGCCGCGCCGTGCTGATCCGCGCGGGGTTCGAGGTGACGGGGCGGATGTTCCACACGCTCGCCATCGCGCTGATCCCGCTCTCCGCCGCCTCGGCCATCCTGCAGGCAACCCCGCTGGTCGTGGTCGCGGGGGCCGCGCTGATCTTCGGTGAAAGGGTGGGCTGGCGGCGCTGGCTGGCCATCGGGGTCGGGTTTCTGGGCGTGATGGTGGTGCTGCGTCCGGGGCTCGAAGGTTTCGACATCCTGTCGCTGCTGGCCGTGGCCGGGATGCTGGGCTTTGCCGGGCGCGACCTTGCGACGAGAGCCGCGCCCCGGACGGTGCCCAACCTCGTGCTGGGGGTCTACGGCTTTGCGATGATCCTGCCGGCGGGGGCGTTGCTCCTGTCGCTCACCGGGGGCGCGCGCTGGCCGGACGGAACCGAGGCGCTGGCGCTGGCGGTCGCGGTGCTGATCGGGGTCGGCTCCTACAACGCGCTGACGGGGGCGATGCGCATGGGCGATGTCTCGGTCGTGACGCCCTGGCGCTATACCCGGCTGGTGTTCGCGCTGATCCTCGCCGCATTGGTGCTGGGGGAACGGGCCGATACGATGACGCTGATCGGCTCTGCGATCATCGTCGGATCGGGGCTCTACACGCTCTGGCGCGGGCGCCGGGCGGCGGGCTGATTCGCGCGCGCTCATCCGCAATCTGTTGTTAACCATCCGCCAAGGTTAACAGGATATGGACGGCAGCGGGCTTCTGCACCACTCGCGCCCGTCTGTCGTGACTGTTTCCGCTTGCAGAACAATGCCCGCAGCGGGCCGCAATAGTGACGAAAAAACGGCGAAATCCGGGTGCTGATTGGGCAGATCGACGCCCCGCTGCCACAAGGGCTAACAAACCCCTAACGCCTCCGGCCCCGGCCAAGCGCCCCCGGAGCATCAGAAAGGATGCACGCCATGTTCATGCAGGATCTCTCCCGCCTTCCCGCCACGGCCTTTGCCCCGGTCGCGGGTCTGACGTCGACCCTTGCCGCACCCGAGACCGGGCTGATTTCCGGAACGCAGGTGGAAACCTCGCAGGGCTGGGCCGATGTGCGCAGCCTGCGGACGGGCGATCTGGTGCAGACGGTGGACGGCGGCCTGCGCCCGGTGCGGGCATTGTCCCGGCACTGGATCGCGCCGGACGACGCCTTGGGCGCCGCGGCGGGGCTGGTGCTGTTGCCGGGCGGTGCCTTCGGCAATTGCGCGGATGTGGCGCTGTTGCCCACCCAGCCGTTGCTGATCGCGCTGGACGAGGCGGACAACCTGCCGGACGCGCTGTTTGCCCTGATCCCGGCCTCGGCGCTGCTGGGGGTGCCCGGCGTGCGGCGGCTGGCGGTTCAGGCCCCGGTCGAGGTGATCCGGCCGGTTTTCGACGAGGCCGAAACCATCTGGGCCGCGACGGGGCTGCAACTGGCCTGCGACGGGGTTGCCGGGCCGGATGATTTCCACCTGACACTGGGGGCTGCGGAGGCGGCGCTGCTGCTGGCGCGACGTGCGGCGCAGGGGCTTGCGGCCTGATCCGTCCGAACGTCAAACGGGGGGCCGCAGCCCCCCGGTCCCGTCCTGTCAGCCCCTGCGATCAGGCCGGGCTGTGATCCTCGAACCGGGCGTTGAGCCGCCAGGCGCCCCAGGCCAGCGGGATCGCCGCAAGCCCGCCCACCACATAGGCCAGAGGTTCCTGACCGAAGCTTTCAAATGCCTGGGTATAGCCGTGGATCGCACCAAAGGTCAGCGTGGCATTGAAGAGCCCGCGATGCCCGCGATGCGCCGCCCAGAAGGATCCCGCTGCCAGAAGCCCCGCCCAGAGCGTCGCAAAGACCCAGCGCGGGATCACCAGCGCGGCGTCCATGTAGGCACGGCGCGCGGCATCGGCGGCCTCCCAGTCATAGCTGCCATCGGCGGTGCGGTAATGGTCATAGGACACATTCGCCCAGCTTTCTCCGATCACATCGCCCCAGAGCGACCCGACGAGGAAGCAGAGATTGCCCACGACAAAGGCCATGATCCCCAGCATCCCGGCGTGGCGGGCGATGCGCTCGCCAAACCGCGCCGCAGCCCAGAAACAGGCCGCCAGCAAGGCACCCATCTGGAGGATCGAGAGCGTGGGTTCGGGCGAATAGAAGGCATAGACCGCGTGCCAATAGGCCGTGCCGGTGTTGAGCATCTGCGCGAAGGGCACGATGGCCAGCGCCGTGACCAGCCGGACATCAATGGCCGTGCCTGCGGCGACCAGAAGCGCGGTGGCATAAAGGCTCGCCAGCGGGATCACCAGCCGCCCCGGCCCCGCCGCCTCGACCCAGAGCGCAAGCCCGGTCAGATGCAGCGCCAGCCCGATCAACAGGACCGCGCCCGAAACGAAATGCGCAGGTTCCGGTCCGCTGCGCAGCACCTTCAGCGCCCCGGCCCCCAGCCCCGCGCCAAGCAGGAGCAGGAACCCGCCCCCCAGTTCACGCGGCAATTTGTCGACGATCTCGATGGCCGCACCTGCCCCCAGCATGCCCGCCCCGATCAGGGCGGCGGCATTGCCGAGCATGGACATCTCTGCCGACCCACGCAGCAGCACCATGGCCCCGAGGACCAGAAACAGCGCCCCCACCACCGCCACGGCAAAGGGATCGGCAAGCCAGAACACGAAGCCGAGCGCTGCGGCGAGGATACCCGCGCTGAGCAGGGAATTGACCGCAAGCGCGATCATCGCGCTGCGCGACCGCGCCGCGATGACCGCGCCCTGCGCCTCGGTCAGCACGCCTTCGCGGATCAGTTGGGCCGTATTGACGACATGGGGCATGACAGCCTCCCTTGTGTGAACATCGTTCAAATCATTTCCCATATTCCTGAACGTCGTTCAAGAAAAATCGCGCGGCGTGACGCAGCGTCTCCTTGCCCTGCCGGACTGGCGCTGGTCCGGACGGGGCGGCACTGGACAGTCCGGCGCGCAACACTTATCTCGGGGCGATCATGGCACCGAAATCCGATCCCAACAGCAAGCTTATCGCCGAAAACCGCCGCGCGCGGTTCGATTATGCCATAGAGGACGATCTGGAGGCGGGGATCATGCTTTTCGGGTCGGAGGTGAAAAGCCTGCGGCAGGGCGGGTCGAACATCGCCGAAAGCTATGCCTCGGTGGAAAACGGCGAGCTGTGGCTCATCAACGGCTATATCGCGCCCTACCTTCAGGCGAAAACCTGGGGGCATGAGGAACGGCGGCGGCGCAAGCTTCTGGTGTCGCGCAAGGAATTGTCGCGGCTGTGGAATGCGACCGCGCGCGAGGGCATGACGCTGGTGCCGATCCGGATGTATTTCAACGAGCGCGGCATCGTGAAGCTGAAAATTGGCATCGCCAAGGGCAAGAAACTGTCCGACAAGCGCCAGACCGAGGCCAAGCGCGACTGGGACCGCCAGAAGGCGCGGCTTCTGAAGCAGAATTTCTGAATCGGTTTTGCCCGGGGAACAAGGGGGGCCGTCTGCCACCCTCTTGCCCGGTGCCCGGGCAATTCACCCCCCGAGGATATTTCCAGACAGAAAAAGCCGGAGCAGCGGATGGCGTGACGCAGCCGGCAAGTCGGGCAGTGCTTGATCGGGGGGACCGGACGGGCTATCCGGGGCGCAGGACGCCAAGGGAGGCCCGCCATGACCGCATCGCCCGCCGATGACCCCAGAACGCTGGTTTCGACCGGCTGGCTGGCGGCGCATCTGAAAGACCCCGACCTGCGGGTGATCGATGCCTCCTGGTATCTGCCGGACCAGAAGCGGGATGCGCGCGCCGAATATGACGCCGCACATATCCCCGGCGCGCGGTTTTTCGACATTGACGAGATTTCCGACCAGCGGTCCAGCCTGCCGCATATGGCCCCACCGCCCGAGAAGTTCATGTCGCGCATGCGGGCGATGGGAATTGGCGACGGGCATCAGGTGGTGGTCTATGACGGGGCGGGGCTGTTTTCGGCGGCGCGCGTCTGGTGGAC
Source organism: Pseudorhodobacter sp. (assembly GCA_046295215.1). GTDB lineage: Bacteria > Pseudomonadota > Alphaproteobacteria > Rhodobacterales > Rhodobacteraceae > Szabonella. Next base: position 37,258 of record JBKBNP010000009.1, read on the forward strand.
CTTCCGCCTGATGGGCAAGATGGATGTGGCGGTGCTGGACGGCGGCTTTCCGAAATGGCGGGCCGAGGGGCGCGAAATCGAGGATCTGCCCCCGGTGATGCGCGACCGCCATATCACCGTGAGCCGCCAGAACCATCTGGTGAAGGATGTCACACAGGTAGCCCATGCCGCCAAACTGCGTGAGGCCGAGATCATAGACGCACGCGCCGCCGCACGGTTCCGCGGCGAGGCGCCGGAGCCGCGCCCGGGCCTGCGGGCGGGCCATATTCCGGGCTCGCGCAACCTGCCGTTCGGCACCTTGCTCAACGCGGATGGCACGATGAAGCCGCCCGCCGAGTTGCGCGCGGCCTTCGAAGCGGCGGGGGTGGACCTTGCGCGCCCGGCGATCACCACCTGCGGGTCCGGGGTTACGGCGGCGGTTCTGTCGCTGGCGCTGGAACGGATCGGGCATCGCAACCATGCGCTTTATGACGGGTCCTGGTCCGAATGGGGCATGTATGAGGATCTGAAGGTGGAAACCGGGCCGGCGGCCTGATCATTCGCCGCCCGCCCCCACCTGCCCCTCCCCGACTGCCCGACCCGACTGCCCCCACCTGACCGAATGGAGACGCGCCATGCTCGAAGCCCTGAAACCGCAACCCGTCGACAAGATCCTTGCCCTGATCCAGGCCTTCAAGGAGGATCCGAGGGCAGAGAAGATCGACCTCGGCGTGGGCGTCTACAAGGATGCGACGGGCCTGACGCCGGTGATGCGGGCGGTGAAGGCGGCCGAAAAGCGGCTGTGGGAGCAGGAGACGACCAAGACCTACACCACGCTGGCGGGCGATCCGGCCTATGCCGAGGCGCTGTCGGGGTTGATCCTCGGCGATGCGGTGGAACCTGCGCGGCTTTCGGCCGTGGCGACACCGGGGGGGACGGGCGCGATCCGGCAGGCACTGGAACTGATCCGGCTGGCGCGGCCCGACGCGACAGTCTGGCTGTCGAACCCGACCTGGCCGAACCATCCCTCGATCATCCGCTTCATGGGGATGAAGATGGCTGAATACCGCTATTTCGACGCGACCACGCGGGGCGTGGATTTCGGCGCGATGATGGCGGATCTGGAGGCGGTGAAGCCGGGCGATGTGGTCTTGCTGCATGGCTGCTGCCACAACCCGACCGGGGCGAACCTGACGCTGGACCAATGGGGCGCGGTGGCGGAGTTGCTGGCGCGCAGCGGCGCCGTGCCCTTCATCGACATCGCCTATCAGGGCTTCGGTGACGGGCTGGAAGCGGATGCGGCGGGCACACGGCTGATTGCCTCCCGCCTGCCCGAAGTGCTGATCGCCGCGTCCTGTTCCAAGAATTTCGGGATCTACCGCGAACGGGCGGGCCTCTTGATGGCGATTGCGCCGAAAGCCGAGATGCGGGCGGTGGTGCAGGGTAACCTTGCATTCCTCAACCGCCAGAATTTCAGCTTTCCGCCCGACCACGGCCCGCGTCTGGTGACGATGATCCTCACCGATGAGGGTTTGCGTGCCGACTGGCAGGCGGAACTGGAGGAGGTGCGGCTCAACATGCTGGGCCTGCGTCGGCAGTTGGCCGATGAGTTGCGCAAGCTGACCAATTCCGACCGTTTCGATTTCATCGCGCATCATCGCGGCATGTTCTCGCGCCTTGGCGCAAGCGAGGCGCAGGTGGAAAGGATGCGGCGTGACAACGGCATCTACATGGTCGGCGATTCGCGGCTGAACATCGCGGGGCTGAACGCGGCGACGGTGCCGGTTCTGGCGCGGGCGGTCGTGGCGGCGGGGGTCTGACCCGACAGCGAAGGCGGGCGCCTCGCAGGGGGGGAACGGGTTTGCGTTTGCGGGCGCCGCTCCTCAGCCCGTTGCCGGGCTTCCTCGCTTTGGGGAGGCGCCGGTGAACCGAAGAGGCCCGGCAACGGGCTGAGGCGGGTCTGCCCCGGCGCGGGCATCGCTTCGCGAATGAAAAAGGCCCGGGCGCGAACGCCCGGGCCTTGGTTTTTTGGGGAAACCCCGTCAGTCCTTGAACTCAGGATAGGCTTCCATCCCCAGTTCGGAACGGTCGAGCCCCATGACTTCGGCTTCCTGATCCACCCGCAGGCCCATTGCTGCCTTGAGGATGAACCAGACCACGGCCGAGGCGATGGTCACGAACAGACCCACAACGATGATCGAGTAAAGCTGCGTGCCGATATTGGCATCGCTGTTTGTGAACACCACCGCGATCGTGCCCCAGATGCCTGCGAAAAGGTGAACCGGGATCGCACCGACCACATCGTCGATCTTGAACTTGTCCAGGAGCGGCACGGTAAAGACCACGATCACGCCGCCCACGGCCCCGATCAGGGTCGCGACCCCCAGCGACGGCGTCAGCGGTTCGGCGGTGATCGCCACCAGACCGGCCAGCGCGCCGTTCAGGACCATGGTGAGGTCGGCCTTCTTGTAGATCACCGAGGTCAGGATCAGCACCGCCAGCACACCGCCGACAGCCGCCGCATTGGTGTTGGCGAAGATCCGGCCCACGTCGGCGGCATCGCCCACCGAGGAGAATGCCAGTTGCGAGGCCCCGTTGAACCCGAACCAACCCATCCACAGGATGAACATGCCCAGCGTCGCCAGCGGCAGGTTGGAACCCGGCATCGGCAGGGTCTTGCCGTCCTTGCTGTATTTGCCCAGACGCGGCCCGAGGATGATCGCGCCCACCAGTGCCGCCCAGCCCCCGACCGAGTGGACCACCGTGGAGCCCGCGAAGTCGAGGAAGCCCGCGCCGTCAAGGAAGCCGCCGCCCCATTTCCAGGAGGCCTGGATCGGGTAGATCAGCCCGGTCAGAACCGCCGTGAAGATCAGGAAGGGCAGCAGCTTGATCCGCTCGGCCAGCGCGCCCGAAACGATGGAGGCGGTGGCGGCGCAGAACATCACCTGAAAGAAGAAATCCGAACTGGTCGCAGCATATTCATAGTCATCCGCCGCATCCGCCGTGACGCCGACCGCTTCCAGAACGGCGGTTCCGATGGAGCCGAACACGCCTTCGATGATCCAGCTGTCACCCGGATACATGACGTTGTAGCCGATCAGGTAATAGGCAAAGCAGGCCAGCGAGAAGAGCGAGACGTTCTTCAGAAGCTGCATGGTGACGTTCTTGGACCGGACGAGCCCGGCCTCCAGCATGGCAAAGCCCGCCGCCATCCAGAACACGAGGAAGCCGCCGATCAGCATGATCAGCGTATTCATGATGAAGACCATATCGGTCGGAACGGCGGAGGCGACAACCACGGTCTCCTCGACGGCTTCGACCGCGGCCTCGGCGGTGGCCGCGACCTCCTGCGCATGGGCCGGAAGGGCAATCGCTGCGGCCAACACCGCAAGCCCTGTCAGATTTTTCCAGTTCGACATTTTCAAGGTTTCCCCTTCCCCAGCGCCTTCACAGCGCGTCATCGTTGATTTCGCCGGTGCGCACGCGGACGGCCTGCGCCACTTCAAGCACGAAGATCTTGCCGTCGCCGATCTTGTCGGTCTTGGCGGTGGTCGCGATGGTTTCGACGACCTGATCCGCAAGGCTGTCGGTCACCACGATTTCAAGCCGCACTTTCGGCACGAAATTCACGGCATATTCCGCCCCGCGATAAATTTCGGTATGGCCGGATTGCGACCCGAACCCCTTGATTTCGGTCACCATCATGCCGCGCACGCCGATGGAGGTCAGCGCCTCGCGGACCTCCTCCAGCTTGAACGGTTTGATTGCTGCGATGATCAGTTTCACGTTGATCCCCTTTTGCGTTCCGAGGCGGCCCTTTGGGGGCCAACGAGGACCAGAAGGACGTCCGCCGCGCCGCAGCACAAGAAAACGCCTCATCTTCAGGCAGGCAGAAACCGGCTTTTTGCACATTTTTTGCACTTATCGCGCCGTTGGCTTAAAAATTGGGCACATCAACAATTCGAATCGCCCTCCTTGGCCCTCCACAAGCCCGCTCAACCGGGCTATGCTGCGCGCAATGATCGACAGGCGGCACGAAGACGGCGGCAGACAGGCATGAGCAGAACCGGAAATGGCCGATCCCCCCTTGTGGCGGATCGCAGAAAGGGCAGCGCAGTGGCAAAGCCGCGTGCGACAAAACCTCCGCGCAAACCCGCGCGCCGCCGCCCGCGCGGCCCCTTCGGCTGGATCGCGGCGCTGGTGGGCTTCGTCTGGGCCATCCTCTGGGGCTTCACCTGGCGGGTGGGGGCGGTTTCGGCGATGATCCTCGCCGGGGTCGTGTTCTTTTTCTATTCGTCGCTGCCCCCGCTTGATGCGATGCTGGACGGGCGCGCGCGCGGGTCGGTCACGCTTCTGGACCGCAATGACAAGGTTTTCGCATGGCGCGGGGAAACCTTCGGTGGCCAGATCTCGGCCTCCAAAGTGTCCAAGCACCTGCACAACGCCGTGGTCGCGACCGAGGACAAGCGGTTCTACTGGCATCTCGGTCTCAGCCCGCGCGGCATCGCCTCGGCGGTGCGCATCAACCTGCGCGAGGGGCGCGGCCCGCTGGAAGGCAATGGCGGGTCCACCATCACGCAGCAGACCGCGAAACTGCTGTGTCTGGGCGTGCCCTATGATCCGGCGGAATGGAAATCCGAAGCTGCCTATGAAACCGACTGCCGCCGCGGCGGCATCTGGCGCAAGATCCGCGAAGTGCCCTATGCGCTGGCGCTGGAGGCCAAATATTCCAAGGCCGAGATCCTGACGATCTATCTCAACCGCGCCTATCTGGGTGCGGGCGCACGCGGGTTCGAAGCGGCAGCGCAACGCTATTTCGGCAAATCTGCCAATCAGGTGAACGCCGCCGAGGCCGCGATGCTGGCGGGCCTTCTGAAAGCGCCCTCCTTCTATGCGCCCACCAACAATCTGCAGCGCGCCCGCGATCGCGCCAATGTGGTGATCGCTCTGATGCAGGAACAGGGCTATCTGACCCTGGCCGAGGCCGAGGCCGCGCGGAAGAACCCGGCCAGCCTGTCGGATGCCGCCGAAGCGCAGGCGGGCGGCTACTTTGCCGATTGGGTGATGTCGGAAGGCCCCGACTTCCTGACCCGGACCACGACCGAAGACGTCATCATGCGCACCACGCTGGACCAGCGGTTGCAGGCCGCCGCCGAAACCGCGCTGGCGCATGTGTTCAAGACCAAGGTGCGCGAAGGGTCCAAGGCGCAGGCGGCGGTTGTCGTGATGTCGGCGGATGGCGCTGTGCGCGCCATGGTGGGCGGGCGCACCCCGCAGCCGCCGGGCAGCTTCAACCGTGCGACCATGGCCAAACGCCAGACCGGATCGGCCTTCAAGCCCTTCCTCTATGCCGCAGCCCTCGATTTCGGCTACAGCCCCGCCGATTATGTGCAGGACGAACCGCTGACCATCAATATCCCCGGATCGGGCGCCTGGTCACCGCAGAACTATACCCGGCGCTACCTTGGCCTCATCACGCTGACCAAGGCGCTGGAGGAATCGGTCAACACCGCCGCCGTGCGGATTTCCGAGGCGATGGGGCGCGACCTCGTGCGCGCGGTCGCCACCGATTTCGGCATTGAAAGCAGCCTCGCCGATGGCCCGGCGCTGGCGCTCGGCGCCTCCGAGGCGACCCTGCTGGAAATGACCGGAGCCTATGCGGGCATCCTCAACGGCGGCTCGGCGGTCAAACCCTTCGGACTGATCGACCTGCGCCTGCGCGGTGACAACACCGCCCTGATCGGTCAGGACGGCGGCATCGGCGAGCGGGTGATTTCCGAGGAAAGCGCCAAATACCTGACCTACATGATGACGCGCGTGATCGAGGCGGGCACCGGGCAAAGGGCGAAACTGCCGGGGCGCGAGGCGGCGGGCAAGACCGGCACGACCTCGGCGGCGCGCGATGCCTGGTTTCTGGGCTATACCGCCGACTATGTAACGGGCGTCTGGATGGGCTATGACGACAACACCCCCCTGACCGGCGTGACGGGCGGTGGCATCCCGGCGGAAATCTGGCGCGAGGTGATGGTGCGCGTGCATGAAGGCCTGCCCGCCCGCCCCCTGCCCGTGCTGATCCCCGAACCCCGCCTGCCCCCCCTGATGAATCAGGATGGCAGCGTGCAGGACAGCTACGCCCCGGAACCGCAATACCAGGCCCAGCCACGCCAGCCCGCCCCGCAGCCAAGATCGAATGACGGTGATCTGGCCGAACGCATCCTGCGCGAGGTGCTGGGGATCTTCGGCAACTGACCCCGGGCTTGCAGGGGCGGCACCCGCCCGCTAGGGTCGCCGCGTCAGACCGGAGGGTCTGGCGCTGCCAGCCAAGGAGCCTGCCATGACCATCGAAGCCCGCCTTGCCGATCTCGGCGTGACCCTGCCCGACGCCCCCGCGCCTGCGGCCAATTATGTGCCCTTCGTGGTGACGGGAAACCTCGTGCATGTCTCGGGCCAGATCAGCCAGAAGGACGGCGCGATGATCAAGGGCCGTCTGGGCGACGGCATGACCGTGGAGGCCGGTGCTGACGCCGCAAAATGCTGCGCCGTCAGCCTGCTGTCCCAATTGCGCGCCGCCTGTGGCGGGGATATTGAGCGGCTGGTGCGCGTGGTGAAACTGACCGGCTTCGTCAATTCCACCGCCGATTTCACCGACCAGCCAAAGGTCATCAACGGCGCGTCGGATTTCCTCGTCGCGGCCCTGGGCGACCGGGGGCGACATGCGCGCTCCGCGGTGTCGGCAGCCTCGCTGCCCTTTGGCGTCGCGGTCGAAATCGAAGCGATTTTCGAGATCGCCTGACGTCCCCTCTCCCCCTGCCCCGGTTGTCCCGATGCCCCCTCCGCTCCCCCCGGCTTTTCTCGGTGCGCCCATCGCGCATCGCGCCTTCCATGACCACGCCGCCGGACGCCCCGAAAACAGCCGCGCCGCCATTGCCGCCGCCATCGACCACGGCTTCGGCATAGAGATCGACCTGCAACTCTCCTCCGATGGCGTGGCGATGGTCTTTCACGACGAAGCACTAGCGCGCCTGACCGGGCAGGAGGGGCTGCTGGGTGACCTGCCCGCCGGCCGGCTCGCTACCCTCCCCCTGCTGGGCGGGGATGAAGGCATCCCGACCTTCGCCGAGGTGCTGGCCCTCGTCGCCGGGCGCGCGGCCTTGCTGGTGGAACTCAAGGATCAGACCGGCAGCATGGCGCCCGCCGACGGACGCCTCGAGGCGGCGGCAGCGGCGGCGCTGGACGGATACGAAGGCCCGGTCGCAGTGATGTCCTTCAACCCGCACAGCATCGCCCGGCTGGCAGGGCTCGCCCCGCATCTGCCGCGCGGCCTCACCACCTCCGCCTGGGACGCAGGCGACTGGGCACCGCTGCCCCCCGCCCGCTGCGACGAACTTCGTGCCATCCCCGACTACACCCGCTGCGGCGCTGCCTTCGTATCGCATGAGGCCTCCGACCTCGCCCGCCCCCGCATCGCAGACCTCAAATCCGCCGGGGCCGCAATCCTGTGCTGGACGATCACCTCGCAAGCAGAGGAAGACCGCGCACGCCGGATCGCGGACAATATCACCTTCGAAGGCTATACCCCCGCCCCCCGCGCTTGACGAACGCCGCGCGCACGCCACCCTCTGCCGGGCTGCGGGCTTTCACCTGTTCGAAAATATCCTCGGGGGAGCCTGCGGCCCCGCCGCAGGCCGGGGGCAGACAGCCCCCGTCCCGCCCCGTCCACCAGACCGACGTCCACCAGACCGACCTCAACCAGACCGAAGGCCAGAATGACCGCGCCCGAGTTCCAGATCACCCTGCACGGCCAGTTCAGCGACATCCCGGCCGCAGACTGGGACGCGCTGGCCTGCCCCGAAGTGGCCGATGGGGGCCGCCCGCGTGATCCCTTCACCACGCACCGCTTTCTGGCAGCCCTCGATACCTCCGGCTCTACCGGGCCGGGGACCGGCTGGCAGGTGCAGGCGATGATGGTGCGAGCGCAGGACCAGATGATCGCCGCAGCACCGCTTTACCTCAAGACCCACAGCCAGGGCGAATATATCTTCGACCACTCCTGGGCCGATGCCTATGAACGTGCGGGCGGGCAGTATTACCCGAAACTCCAGATCGCGGTGCCCTTCACCCCCGCAACGGGCCGCCGCTTCCTGACCGCGCGCGGGCAAGAGGAGGCGGGCAGCGCCGCGATCCTTGCAGGCGCCATGCAGATCGCCGAGGCCAACCGGGCCTCCTCGCTGCATGTCACCTTCTGCACCGGGGCCGAGGCCGGGGCCGGGGCGCGCATGGGCCTTCTGCACCGTGTCACCCAGCAATATCACTGGGAAAACCGGGGCTATGGCAGCTTCGACGATTTCCTCGCCGATCTCGCCTCGCGCAAGCGCAAGACGATCCGCAAGGAACGCCAGACCGCCGCCGCCTCGGGGTTCGCCATCCGCGCCCTCACCGGGGACGACATCCGGCAAGAGCATTGGGATGCCTTCTGGCGCTTCTATCAGGACACCGGCAGCCGCAAATGGGGGCGCCCCTACCTGACCCGCGCCGCCTTCACCGCCTTTCACGAGAAGATGCGCCGCGACATCCTGCTGGTCCTGGCCTTCCAAGGGGACCGCGCGGTGGCGGGGGCGCTCAATTTCATTGGCCGCGACACGCTTTATGGCCGCTATTGGGGCTGCGTCGAGGATCATCCCTGCCTGCATTTCGAACTGTGCTATTATCGCGCGATCGACTGGGCCATCGAACATGGCCTTTCCCGCGTCGAGGCGGGCGCGCAGGGCGAACACAAGCTGGCGCGCGGCTATCTGCCGACCCAGATCCATTCCCTGCACTGGCTGGCCGAGCCATCCTTCTCCGAAGCTGTCTCCCGCTATCTGGAGGCCGAGCGCCGTGCCGTGGATGCGGAAATCGAGGTGATGACCAGCTATGGCCCCTTCCGCCGAATCGTGGAAAGCGACTAGATTCGGGCGGAACGGGATAACCCTGAAAGGACGGACGATGCTGACCTTCTACACCAACCCGAGGTCGCGGGGACGGATCGTGCGCTGGATGCTGGAGGAGGTCGGCCAGCCCTATGACACCGTCGTTGTCGATTACGGCCCCGAGATGCAGAAGCCCGAATACCTCGCCATCAACCCGATGGGCAAGGTGCCTGCGGTGGTGCGGAACGGTCATGTCGTGACCGAATGTGCCGCGATCTGCGCCTGGCTGGCGGAAACCTTCCCCGAGGCGGGATTGCAGGGCGATGACCGCGCCTCTTTCCTGCGCTGGATGTTCTTTGCCGCAGGCCCGCTGGAGGCCGCCGTCACCAACCGCACGCTGGAGGTTGTGGTGCCGCCCGAAAAATCGGGCTTTGTGGGCTATGGCAGCTATGACCGCGCGGTCGATGCGCTGGACGGCGCGCTCAGTAGTCGCGACTGGCTGGGCGGCAATGCCTTTTCGGGCGCGGATGTCTATGTCGGCGCGCAGGTGATCTGGGGTCTGCAATTCGCCACCCTGCCCGAGCGTCCCGCCTTTGCCGCCTATCGCGACCGGCTGGTGCAGCGCCCCGCCTACACCCGGGCGGGCGCGCTGGACGATGCGCTGATGGCCCCGGCATGACGCCTCCGCATCACCGCCCGCCGGACCCTGCCGCGCTGGAGGCCCTGATCGCAAGGGGCTGGAGCCGTGTGCCCCTGCGTGGTGCCATCACCCGGACCTATCTGTTCCATGATTTCGCCGAGGCGATGGGGTTCATGATGCGCGCAGCCCTTTGGGCGGAAAAGATGGATCATCACCCGGAATGGTCCAACAGCTATCGCCGTGTCGAGGTGGTGCTGACCACGCATAGCATCGCGGGGTTGAGCGAACTGGACATCCTGCTGGCACAAAGGATGGACAAGCTGGCGGGCCTCTGACCGCCCCCTCGTCACGCCTTGCTATTTTCTTCGGTCCGGGGGGGCGACGCGCAGAGGCGGGGCCCGTCCGTCGCGCAACCAAGATCCCGGCCCGCGAGCGTGGAAAACAGTCAGCTTGACGAGTTGCCCCGACGCCCGCCGTCAGAGACGCAGCACCTTGACGTTGTTGCCCTTGGCCGTCAGCGCGATCTCGCCCTTGCAGAGCCGCAGCGCATCCTCGCCAAAAGCCTCGCGCCGCCAGCCCGCAAGGGCGGCCACCTCTCGCTGTCCCGCCGCGATCAGGTCCAGTTCGGAGGCCGACGCGATCAGCCGCGCCGCGACCCCCAGATCCTCGGCCTTGGCCTTCAAAAGAACGCGCAGCAGATCGGCCAGTGCCGGATTGACCTGCACCTGATCGCGGCTGTCCTCGACCTTCGGCAGATCCTCGGCCTTCACCTCCAGCCCGGTCTTGACCGCCGCCATCAGCCCGTCGGCAATATCGCCCCGCCGCGCCTCGCGCAGCAAGAGGCGCGAGCGGCCCAGTTCCTCGTGACTGGTGGGCCGGGTGGAGGCGAGTTCCAGCAGCGCGTCATCCTTGATGACCCGGCTGCGCGGCACATTGTTGCGCTGCGCATATTCTTCGCGGAACCGCGCGAGTTCCTTGACCACGGCCAGAAAGCGGCCAGAGGTGGTCCGCGTCTTGATCCGCAGCCAGGCCTCGTCGGGCGTGGTGGTGTAGGTGGCGGGGTCGGTGAGGATCGAAAGCTCCTCCTCCACCCATTTCTGACGGCCACTTTTCGCGATCTGCGCGGCAAGGCTTTCATAGATCACCCGCAGATGCGTCACATCGGCCAGCGCATAGACCTGCTGCGCCTCGGTCAAGGGGCGGCGCGACCAGTCGGTGAAGCGCGAGGTCTTGTCGAGCGGCTGATGCGCGATCTTCTTGACCAGCGTTTCATAGCCGACCTGTTCGCCAAAGCCGCAGACCATGGCTGCGATCTGGGTGTCGAACAGCGGTTCGGGAAAGACATTACCCTCGACGAAAAAGATCTCCAGATCCTGCCGGGCGGCGTGGAACACCTTGACCGTCGCCTTGTGGCGGAAAAGGTCATAAAGCGGGTCGAGCGACATCTGCGCCCCCTCGACCGGGTCCACCAGCACCGCATCGCCGGTCTTGCCCGGCAGCGCCATCTGGATCAGGCAGAGCTTGGCCCAATAGGTGCGCTCGCGCAGGAACTCGGTGTCGATGGTGACATAGGGTTCGGCTTTTGCCGCCTCGCAGAAGGCGGCGAGGTCTTCGGTCGTGGTGATCGTTCGCATCGTGGTCCTGTCGGGCGCTTGGGCGGGGTCATCCCGCCAGTCCGCTATACCAACCCGCTATAGGAGCCATGGGACGGAATGGAAAGCCCCGCGCAGGACTGCGCGGGGCTTTGCCGGAAACTGTTGCCCCGCCGGGGGGCGAAGGCCATGTCAGATCGCGGCCAGCAGCGCCTCGCCGCCGGATTTTTCACAGGTGCCCGGAGCCTCTTCCAGATGCAGTACCTTGACCACGCCATCCTCGGCCAGAAGCGCATAGCGTTTGGACCGCCCCATCAGCCCGACGGCGGGCGCGTCGAAGGTGAGCCCCATCGCTGTGGCGAAAGCGCCCGTGCCATCGGCCAGCAGCGTCAGGCCCGCCTCGCTAGCCCCGGTCGCCGCACCCCAGGCCTTCATCACGAAGGGGTCGTTGACGGAAACGCAGATGATCTCCTCCACACCCTTTTCGGCCAACCCGTCCTTGGCACGGATGAAACTCGGGACATGCGCGGAATGGCAGGTCGGCGTGAAGGCCCCCGGCACGGCAAAGATCACGACCTTGCGGCCCTTGGTCAGCGCCGCGACGGTAACCTCTTCGGGGCCATTGGCGCCGATGGAGACGAGCGTGGCATCGGGCAGGCGGTCGCCGGTGGAAATCGTCATGGGGCAGTCCCTCTCGGTTGCGTTTTCTCTGGGTGCAGATATAGGGTCTGGCGCGGTTTCCGACCAGCCCTTGACAGGGGCGCGGGTGCAAAATGAAGGGATGGCGGGAATGTCGGATCAGGCGGGGCTTGCCGGGATCGTGGTGGTCGGGGCCGGGCAGGCCGGGGCGGCACTGGTGGCGAAGCTGCGCGCGCTGGGGTTTTCCGGCCCGATCACGCTGATCGGAGCCGAACCCGTGCCGCCCTATCAGCGCCCGCCTTTGTCCAAGGCCTATCTGCTGGGCGACGCGGTGGCGGAGCGGCTGTTCCTGCGACCGACGGAATTCTATGCGCAGAACGCGATCACGCTGCGGATGGGCGAAGCTGTGGCGGCCATCGACACGGGCGCGAAAACCCTCACGCTGGCGGGGGGGGAGCGGCTGGCCTATGACGATCTGGTGCTGACCACCGGATCGGTGCCGCGCCGCCTGCCTGCGGCCATCGGCGGCGATCTGGCGGGCGTGTTCACCCTGCGCGATCTGGCCGATGTGGATGCGATGCGCCCCCATCTGCGCCCCGGCGCGCGGGCGCTGGTGGTGGGGGGCGGCTATATCGGCCTCGAAGGTGCTGCCGTGGCGCGCAAGCTGGGGCTGGAGGTGACGGTGCTGGAAATGGCCCCGCGCATCCTGCAACGGGTCGCCTGCGCGCAGACCTCGGATTACTTCCGCGCGCTGCATCAGGCCCATGGCGTGACGATCCTTGAGAATACCGGGTTGCAGCGGCTGACGGGGACGGAGGCCGCGACCGGGGCCGTGCTGTCAGACGGGCGCGAGATTGCGGCGGATGTGGTGATCGTGGGCATCGGCATCGCGCCTGAAACCGCGCTGGCCGGGGCGGCGGGAATTACGCTCGACAACGGCATCGCGACGGATGCGCAGGGGCGCGCTTCTGCCCCGCATGTCTGGGCGGCGGGGGATTGTGCCTCCTTTCCGGTGCCGGGCGGCCGGATGCGGCTCGAATCGGTGCAGAACGCCATAGATCAGGCCGAGGCGGTGGCCGAAAACCTGATGGGCGCGGGGCGGGCCTATGTGCCGATGCCGTGGTTCTGGTCGGATCAGTATGACGTGAAACTGCAGATCGCGGGGCTGAACGCGGGCCATGACCGTATCGTGGTGCGGGCCACCGAAGGCGCGCTGTCGCATTGGTATTACGCAGGGGCGCGACTGCTGGCGGTGGATGCGATGAACGACCCGCGCGCCTTCATGGTCGCCAAGCGGCTGATCGAGGCGGGGCGGTCGCCTGACCCCGCGCTGGTCGCGGACCCGGACCTCGACCTCAAGGCGCTGCTGCGCTGATGCGGATCATCGGGGGCAGGCATCGCGGCATGCATCTGACCCCGGTGGGCGAGGGCGACGCGCGCGCCCATCTGCGCCCCACATCGGACCGCGTGCGCGAGGCGGTGTTCAACCTCCTGGTCAATGGCGCGGCCTTGGGGGGCAACCCGCTCCCCGGCGCGCGGGTGCTTGATCTGTTCGCAGGCACCGGCGCGCTGGGGCTGGAGGCGCTGTCGCGCGGGGCCGCCCATGTCACCTTTGTCGATGAGGGCACGGCGGCGCGCGCCCTTCTGCGCCGCAATATCGAGATCCTGCGCGCGACGGGTGAAACCGATCTCCTCCGTCTGGATGCCACGCGGCTGGGTGACAATCGCGGCGCGACCTTTGGCCTTGTTTTCCTCGATCCGCCCTATGGCAAGGCTCTGGGCGAGGCGGCGCTGGCCTCGGCGCTCAAGGGCGGCTGGATCGCCCCCGGAGCCGTCGTCGTCTGGGAGGAAAGCGCGCCCCCCGCCCTGCCCGCCGGATTTGACCTTCTGGACCAGCGCCGCTATGGCGAGACCTTCATCACCCTGACGAAAGCCCCCGCATGACCATTCCCTGCGCCGTTCTGTTCGATTGCGACGGCGTCCTCGTCGACAGCGAAAGCCTGACCTTCGATCTGCTGGCCGACGATCTGGCCCATTACGGGTTGCGCCTGCCCCGGCCCGAACTGGAACGGCAGTTTCTGGGAGGCACGATGCAGGGCCTGTTCGACAAGGCCCGCGCGCTCGGGGCCGATCTGCCGGAAACCTGGGTCGCGGATTTCTACGCGAAACTCTATGCCCGGCTGGCCGAGGGAACCGGCCTGATCGCGGGCGTGGCCGGCGTTCTCGACCGGCTGGATGCGGCGGGTATCGCCTATGCCGTGGGGTCCAACGGGTCGGACCGGAAAATGCAGATCACGCTGGGCCAGCACCCCGACATCCTCGCCCGGTTCAAGGGCCATCTCTATTCCGGCCAGACGCTTGGCTGTCCGAAACCCGATCCCGGCCTCTGGCTCCACGCCGCCGCCGCCCTTGGCGCGGACCCAGCCGATTGCGTCGTGGTGGATGACAGCCCGACCGGCTGCCTCGGGGCGCAACGGGCGGGCATCCGCTGCCTTGGCCTCGCCGAACATGGCGATGGCGCGGGCCTTGCGGCTGTGGGGGCAGAGGTGATCCGCTCGCTGCGCGAGATCCCCGGAAGGCTTGGCCTGTGACGGCAGTGCCCCCGCCCTGCCCGGCCTGCGGTGCGGCGCTTCTGCCCGATCCGCGCTATCCGGGGCGGTTCTGCAACGACTGCCTCACAGGCCGCGCCACCGACCATGCCGGCACCCCTCTGACCTTTGTCGAGGACATGCGTGCGGCGATCGGCTGGCAGAAGGCGGGGGACAGCGGCTGGACGCCAGCAGTCACTATCCGCTGCCTGATCGCAGGTCAGCCCGCAACCGTGCATGCCGCGCGCTTCGGCGGGATCGTGGCCCTGCCCGCCGACAGCACCGCCATGCCCCGGCACGGACAGCAAACCGACCTGACCCGCCCGACCTGACGCTCGCGACGCTCCGCCCCTGCGGATCCAAAAGCCGCGCCGCACGGGTGATGACGGCAGCCGATGGCGAAAGACCGCCGCCTGCCGCCCCGGCCATCAGCGCTTGATGTGGATGCCCGCAAAAATGCGTTGAGGGAGTCGCTACCAGCGCCCGAGCGCCGCCTCGTCCTCATCCTTTGCGGCAACCCATTCCGCACCCGATCCGGTGATCTCCTTCTTCCAGAAGGGCGCGCGGGATTTCAGGTAATCCATCAGGAACTCGGCGGCGGCAAAGGCATCGGCCCGGTGCGGAGCGGCGGTCGCCACCATCATGATGCCCTCGCCCGGTGCCAGACGGCCATGGCGGTGGATCACAAGACAGCCAGCCAGATGCCAGCGCGCCTGCGCTTCTTCCGCAATGGCGCGGATCGCGCGTTCGGTCATGCCGGGGTAATGCTCGATCTCCATGGCGGCCAGATCGCCCTCGGCCCTGTCCCGCACGATGCCGCTGAAAGTCACGATGGCCCCGACATCCCGGCGGCCTGTCGCAAAACGGGCCAGTTCCGACCCTGTATCGAATGGCGCTGCCTGGACCGCAATGCGCAGAGAAGCGCCCTCCATGCGATCACCCCCCGGTCATCGGCGGAAAGAAGGCGACTTCGCGCACGCCGGCCAGCGGGGCGTCGAAATCGGCAAGCTCCTGATCCAGCGCCACGCGCAGGCTCGCCAGATCCGCGAAGGCGGCGGCATAGCGCGGCTCGCGCGCGCTAAGTTCCGCCACCAGATCCGCGACAGTTGCGGCCTGCGTCTCCACGCTTTCACGCGGCAGCCCGATACGCTCCCGCACCCAGGCGAAATACATCACCTCGATCATGGCTCGTCCTTCAGATAGGGCTGCGCCTTGCCGAAATAATCCCATCCGGTGAGGAAGGTCAGCAGCGCCGCAATCCAGATCAGCACGAAGCCGGTGATCCCCGCATACCACCCGCTTTCCGCCACCAGCCAGAGCTGGTTCCAGTCCTCCGGCCCCCGCTCCAGCGTTGCGATGTAATCGGCCGGGTCCATCGCCTGATAGGCGGTCAGATGCATATGTTCGAGCCCGGTGCCCAGAAACAGCACCGCAATCGCCACCATCTGCGCAGTGGTTTTCCATTTGGCGAGCCGCGTCACCTGCAAGAGCCCCGATTTCGCGCCCAGA
Organism: Pseudorhodobacter sp.; assembly: GCA_046295215.1. Lineage (GTDB taxonomy): Bacteria > Pseudomonadota > Alphaproteobacteria > Rhodobacterales > Rhodobacteraceae > Szabonella. The sequence goes on from JBKBNP010000009.1 coordinate 53,114, forward strand.
AACTCCCGCAGACCCGAAACGAACACCTCGCGGAACAGGATCACCGTCGCGGGCAGGATCAGCCATGGGTTCATCCCTGAATAGCCGGTGATGACCATGATCGCGATGACCACCATCGCCTTGTCGGCAATCGGGTCCAGCATGGCGCCGAATTTTGATTCCTGTTTCCAGAGCCGCGCGAGATAGCCGTCGAAGAAATCCGTGATCGCTGCCGACACGAAAAGCGCCAGCGCGAACCAGTCCGCCCAGGGCCGGTGGAAATACAGGAACATCACGGCGACCCCGGGTGCCGCAAACAGACGCATGACCGTCAGGATATTCGGGATCGTCCATCTCATGCCCGAGTGGTAGCCAATCCGGCCCGCAGGGGGAAGGGGATTTCCGTCGCCGCACCCCATTGCCGCCGGTCAGACACCCCTTCGCCCGGCCAGATCGGTGCGGCCATCCCTGCTTTTTCTGTCCACAAATATCCTCGGGGGGGAAGCCGCGTTTGCCTGCAAACGTGGCGGGGGGGCAGACAGCCCCCCTGCCCGGCCTCAGAGCTGCGCCACCGGGGTCCAGATCACATCGTCGATGCGCGGCGCGGCGGTGGCCAGCATCACCAGCCGGTCAAAGCCCAATGCGATGCCCGACGCCTCCGGCATCTGCGCCAGAGCCGCGAGGAAATCCTCGTCCAGCGGATAGCGATGGCCATAGATCCGCGCCTTTTCCATCATTTCCGCCTCGAACCGGCGGCGCTGGTCGGCGGCATCCGTCAATTCGCCAAATCCGTTGGCCAGTTCCACCCCGCAGGCATAAAGCTCGAACCGTTCGGCACAGCGCGGATCATCCGCGCAGGGTCGCGCCAGCGCCGCCTCCGCCAGCGGATAGCGGTCCAGCACCGTCGCCCGGCCCAGCCCCAGACAGGGCTCGACCCGTTCGGACAGCACCCGGCTGAACATGTCGGACCAGCCGTCATCCTGACCCGCCGAAATGCCCGCCGCCGCCAATGCCGCGCGCAACGCTGCCGCATCGGTCTGACCGTCGGGCGCGATGGTGGCAATGAGGTCGATCCCGGCATGGCGGCTGAACGCCTCGGCCACCGACCGCCGCTCGAAAGCCGCGAATGGGTCGCAGGTCCGGTCACGGAACCGCAATTCCTGCGTGCCCGCAGCCTCGGCAGCCAGCCGCAGCATCGCCGCGCAATCATCCATGAGGATGCTGTAATCCTCGCCCACCCGATACCATTCCAGCATGGTGAATTCAGGACTGTGCAGCGCCCCGCGCTCGCGGTTGCGCCAGACATGGGCAAAGGCCGCGATCCGCCGCTCCCCCGCCGCCAGCAACTTCTTCATCGCGAATTCCGGCGAGGTGTGCAGATACATCGGATGCGGGCACCCGTCATTGCCGATGGCGGTGGTGGCAAAGGCATGCAGATGCGCCTCGTTGCCGGGGCTGACCTGCAAGGCCATGGGATCGACCTCGACAAAATCCTCTGCCCCCAGCCAGCCGCGCAGAGCGGACTGGATGCGCCCCCGCGCCAGCAGGGCGGGGCGGCGGTCGGCATGGCGCGTGGTGTTCCACCAGGCTGTCGGGCTTTCGGTCATCTAAATTCGGCTTTCGGCTGGAAATTGGCGCAAAGATAGGCTAGGCGCGGCGCAATCAGCGTGGTCCGACCGGCCCCACGTCCCGAACCCACGCCCGAACCCACGAAGGAAAACACCCGTGAAAGTCATCGCCTCCTCGCTCCGCAAGGGCAATGTCGTCGAAATGGACGGCAAGCTCTACGCCGTTCTGAAAGCAGAAAACTTCCACCCCGGCAAGGGCACGCCCACGACCAGCGTCGACATGCGCCGCATCTCGGACGGGGTGAAGGTTTCCGAACGCTGGCGCACGACCGAAATGGTCGAAAAAGCCACGGTGGATGAGCGTGAATATGATTTCCTCTATGCCGATGGCGAAGGCTATCACTTCATGGACCCCGCCACCTATGAACAGCTTACGGTGACCGAGGATGTGGTCGGCGATGACAAGGTGTTTCTCGTCGATGGCATCAAGGTCTATCTGCGCACCTTCGAGGGTGTCGCCATCGCGCTGGAACCGCCGCAGCGCGTCGTGGTCGAAATCGCCGAGACGGAACCGGTGGTGAAGGGCCAGACAGCGTCCTCCTCCTACAAACCCGCGATCTGCACCAACGGGCTGCGCGTGATGGTGCCCCCCCATATCGGCGTCGAAACGCGCATCATCATCAATACCGAAGACCGCACCTATGTCGAGCGTTCCAAGGACTGAGCGCCCTTTCCCGACCGGGCAGGGGGGCGCTGCCCCCCCCCCACCCTCCGAGGTATTTCTGCCAAGATGAAAGGGGTTGGTTTTCATCTTGGCAGAAATACCTCGGGGTGAGCGGCGACACGCCGCGAGGGGCAGCGCCCCTTTTCCCCGTCAGCCCTTCGCGCTGAAATAGTCCGAGATCTTGCGCGCCAACGGCTCTGAAATCCCCTCCACCGCCATCAGGTCGGGCAGTCCCGCACGCGCTACCGCCTTGGCCGACCCGAAATGCGCCAGCAGCGCGCGTTTGCGCGCCGCCCCCACACCCGGAATGTCGTCCAGCGGTGTGGCGCTCACCGCCTTGGCGCGTTTGGCGCGATGCGCGCCGATGGCCCAGCGATGCGCTTCGTCGCGCAGGCGCTGGATGAAATAGAGAACGGGGTCATTCATCCGCAATGCGAAGGCGGGCTTGCCGGGGCGGTGGAATTCCTCCTTGCCATGGTCGCGGTCCACGCCCTTGGCGACACCGACCATGGCGATGTCCTCCACCCCCATTTCCGCCATCACGGTGGCCACGGTGGACACCTGCCCCGCGCCCCCGTCGATCAGCAGAAGGTCGGGCCAAGCCTCGCTCTCGCGGTTCGGATCCTCTTTCAGCAGCCGTTCGAACCGGCGGGTCAGCACCTCTCGCATCATACCGAAATCGTCGCTGTTGGCCCCGGCCTCGCTCTTGATGTTGAACTTGCGGTATTGCGACTTGAGGAGCCCCTCGGCCCCGGCAACGATCATCCCCCCCACGGCATTGCTGCCCTGGATATGGGAGTTGTCATAGACCTCGATCCGTTTCGGCACCGCCTCCAGATCGAAAGCCTCCGCGAGGCCTTCCAGCAGGCGGTTCTGCGTGGCACTTTCCGACATTTTCCGCGCAAGGCTTTCACGGGCGTTGCGGGCGGCGTTTTCCACCAGTTCGGCCTTTTCGCCCCGCTGCGGCACGGCGAGTTCCACCTTGCGGCCTGCGCGCGTCGCCAATGCGTCGGCCACCAGATCCTCGTTTTCGACTGGGTGCGACAGCAGCAACAGGCGCGGCGGCTCCTTGTCATCATAGAACTGGGTCAGGAATGCCTCCATGATCTCGGCCTCCTCCGCCCCCGCGCCGGTGCGGGGATAGAAATCGCGGTTGCCCCAGCTTTGATTGGCGCGGATGAAAAACACCTGCACACAGGCCTGCCCGCCCTCCAGATGCAGCGCCACGACATCCGCCTCGGCCACGCCGCGCGGGTTGATGCCTTGTGCCGATTGCACCGCCGTCAGTGCCTTGATCCGGTCACGCAGGGCGGCGGCGCGTTCAAACGCCATCGCCTCGCTGGCCTTCGACATCTCGGCGGCCAGATTGGCCTGCACATCGGTCGTCTTGCCTTCCAGAAACCGCCGCGCATCGGCCACAAGGGCGGCATAGTCCGCCGCATCCACCTTGCCCACGCAGGGCGCCGCACAGCGCTTGATCTGGTAGAGCAGGCAAGGCCGCGTGCGCCCCGAATAGGCCGCATCCGTGCAGGTGCGCAGCAGGAACACCCGCTGCAACTGGTTGAGCGTGCGGTTCACCGCCCCCGCGCTGGCGAAGGGACCGAAGTAATGCCCCTTGTCCGACCGCTTGCCCCGATGCTTGCGGATCATCGGAAAGGGATGGTCCGTCGGGATCAGGATATTCGGAAAGCTCTTGTCATCGCGCAGCAGCACATTGTAGCGCGGCTTCAACTGCTTGATGAGGTTCTGCTCCAAGAGCAACGCCTCGGTTTCCGTCCGCGTGGTCAGGAACATCATCGACGCGGTTTCCGAGATCATCCGCGCGATCCGCCCCGAATGGCCCGAGGGGCGCGCATAGTTCGACACCCGCGCCTTGAGGTTGCGCGCCTTGCCGACATACAGCACCTCGGAGGCCGCGTTCAGCATCCGGTAGACGCCAGGGGAGCCATCCAGCCCCTTCAGCGCCGACTGGATCACCGCATGTCCGACCGGGGTTTCGCCTTCTTCCGTCATCGCCTCAAATGCCCCATGTCCGATCCATCGATTCCCCGCTCTCGCTGCAACGATATGGTCTCGGGGGCAAGAGGCAAGCTATCCCCGTTTTCTGTGGATAACTCTGTTGGGAAACTCTGGCGGAGGCAGAATTTCCCTTGAATCCGGCCCGCTTCACCAACCTGCCCATTTTTTAAGCAGTTTTTCAACTCTTTGATTTCGCTAAAAAGAATTTGTATACCCGGGCAAATCCCTGATTTCACAGGGGAAAATGTAACGGCTCTGTGAAGGTTTGGCCATCGGTGCAAAACTTTGTCCGGTTCCTGCGTGGAGCCTCATTCAACCCCGAGCGTATCGGGCGTCTGCCAGGCCAGATGCTGTCCGCCATCGATGCAGATCATCTGCCCCGTCACCGAGGGACTGTCGAGGAAAAACCCCAGCGCCGCGCAAATGTCGGCAGGGTTCGCGCCCCGGTTCAAGGGCGTTGCCGCCCGCTGGCGCGCGAATTGTTCTGGCGTCTGCCGCCCGCCCCGCAGGGTCGGCCCCGGGCCGATCGCATTGACCCTGATGCGGGGGGCCAGCGCCTGCGCCGTCATCCGCGTCATCGCCCAGAGGCCCGCTTTCGCAATGCCATAGCTCATGTAATCGGGCACCGGTTTCAGCACCCGCTGGTCGATCATGTTGACGATCAGCCCGGCGGCCAGCGGCTCGCCCGCGCCGTCACGGCCCGGTTCCAGACCCTGCGCCGCCATGGCCTGCGTCAGCACGAAGGGCGCGCGCAGGTTCGACCCGAAATGCCGGTCCCAACTGTCGCGCGTGGCCGTTTCCAGATCGTCGAACTCGAAGATCGAGGCATTGTTGACCAGCACCGTCACCGGCCCGCCCATCCGGGCCGCAACCGCCGGGATCAGCGCCGCCGCCTGCGCCTCGTCCAGCAAATCGGCGCCGAAAAGATCCGCCCGCCGCCCCATGGCCCGGATCTCCGCCGCAACCTCCCCGGCCTCTGCCTGCGAGGTCGCATGATGCAGCGCAAGGTCATAGCCCTGCCCAGCAAGATGAAGCGCCATCGCCCGCCCCAGCCGCCGCGCCGCCCCTGTCACCAGCGCAAGGCCCGCAGGCCCGGTTGGCGGCACCGGTATCATGTCAGCACCAGCGACGCGGTATATCCGGCATAGCCGAGCAGGAACAACACACCCACCCCGCGCGTGATGTTGAACCGCCCCAGAAGGAACGGCACCAGCAGCAGCGATACCCCCGCCATGACCCACAAGTCGCGGCCCAGCATCGCCTCGGGCACCGGAATGGGGCCGACCAGCCCCGCCACCCCGATGATGCCCAGAAGGTTGAACACGTTGGACCCGATGACATTGCCCATCGCCACCTCAGCCTGTTTCTTGAAGGCCGCAATCACCGAGGTTGCCAGTTCCGGCAGCGATGTGCCCACCGCCACCAGCGTCAGCCCGATCACCATTTCGCTGATGCCCATGGCCCGGGCGATGTTGGACGCCCCGTCCACCAGAAAATCCGCCCCCAGCGGCAGGCCGATCAGCCCCACAACCAGAAAACAGATGATCTTCCACCAGGCCATCGACGGATCCGCGCCCTCCAGATCCTCGGTGCCATTCGCCGCCTCGCTCGCCCGATGCGCCATCGCGGTGCGGTAATTGTCCCACAGCATCAGCACCAGCCCGACCAGCAGGATCAGCGCATGTTTCCATGTAATCGGTCCGAAGAGGCTCACCACGATGAACAGCGCGGTCGCGGCCAGCATGGTGACAAACCCGCGCCCCAGACCCAGACCCGCCGAATGGATCGTCGCGATCAGCGCGGGCACACCCAGCACCAGCAGGATATTGGCGATGTTCGATCCCACCACATTGCCCAGCGCAATATCGGGGGCCCCCAGCCGCACCGCCTGCACCGAGACCAGAAGTTCCGGTGCCGAAGTGCCGAAAGCGACCACCGTCAACCCCACCACCAGCGCCGGAATACCCAGCCGCAAGGACAGGTTCACCGCACCGCGCACCAGCGCATCCCCGGCCAGAACAAGCAGCACAAGCCCGCCCACGACGAACAGCAGATCCGAAACCAAGATGTTATCCCTTGCCCGTTCCCGGCCGGTCGCAGACGCAGCCCGATGTGCCGATCACCGGCGCGCCACATTTGATGCAGATCGCGGGCCGTCCCAGCTTGCCGGGTTTCGGCTTGCCGAAAATCGACTTCCGCGCGATGCCGCCCAGCCAGCCCAGCTTGCCGAACATTGCCAGCACCGCGACCCCGATCAGGAATATCGTGACGACCTTCACCATGTCAGAGCCCGTATCGCGCCCAGAGCGCGCGTTCCTCCACGGCCTCCAGCCCGGCACCGGCAGCACCGCCCAGACCTTCCGCCGCCGCCCCGCCGAACCGCTGCCAGATCGACCGGCGCGGCCCGAGGGGCAGCAGGCGCACCTTCTCGCCATAAAGCTCTCGCATCTTCGGCACCAGATGCGCAATTCCGTCGATCAGGCCCAGCGCCACCGCCTGCTCACCCACCCAGACATCGGCATTGAACAGATCCGCCTCGCCATCCAGCCGCCCGCCGCGCCGCACCTTCACATGGTCGATGAAGGCCGCATGGATCGGCTCCTGCAAGGCGCGCAGCCGCGCCACATCCTCGGGCTTTTGCGGGAGGAACGGATCGGCCAGCGATTTCGACTTTCCCGCCGTCACCACACGCCGCTCCACCCCTTGCCGGGCCATCAGTTCGGGAAAGCCGAAACTGGCAAAGATCACCCCGATCGACCCGATGATCGAGGTGCGGTCCGCCCAGATCTGATCCGCCGCACAGGCCAGCCAATAGCCGCCCGAGGCCGCCACATCCTCGACAAAGGCATGGACCGGCACTTTCTTTTCTTCCGACAGCCGCCGGATGCGCGCCGCGATCAGAGAGGATTGCACCGCCGATCCGCCCGGTGAATTGACGATCAGCGCCACGGCGGCCGGTTTGCCGCGCGAAAAGGCCCGCTCGATCAGCGGCGCCATCGCCGCATCGTTGAGCGCGGGACCGAACCGTCCCCCCGTTCCGATGGCGCCGGCAAGCCGGATTACCGGGACAAGCGGCGGTTTCTTCATGAAAGGCAGGATATTGCGCATCATCGGGATGTAGGCCCCCCGAGGCCGGGGAACAAGACGGCGCGCGCACCCGGACCGCGAATATTTGCCCGGAGCGCGCTGCCCGGTCCACGGCATCCCGCGTCCCGGTGAAGCAACGGCCGCGTCAACCGGCGCAGAAATCGCCATGTCGCGTCAGGATTGTCGGCCATCCGGTCCAGAATATGTCCCTCTCACGCCCTTGCCGCAGCCCATTCGGCTGCATCCCCCCTGCACTCCCGGCATTCAGCTTGGCAAAAATACCTTCGGGGGGCGGCGGGCGCGCATCGCGCGCGCGCCGGGGTGGGGGGCGGACACCCCCCCCGGTGCCGAGTCACGCCGCGCCGCACTCCCCGCC
>JBKBNP010000009.1:60876-83783 GCA_046295215.1 Pseudorhodobacter sp.
GCTCCCACCCCCCCCCCCGCCCCGCAACTCCGTTCCACAAAATCCCCGGGGGGGGGGGGGGGCCGCCCCCCGCCCCCGCGCCGGGGTGGGGGGCAGACAGCCCCCCCTTTGCCGATACACGCAGCGCCTCAGTCCCCGAACGGCACGATCCCGCCCGCCAGCAAGGCAACCATCGTCGGCTGGTCCACATATCCGGTGGCGGCCAGATCGCGCGCGGCCTGAAACCGCCGGATCGCCCGGCGTGCGCGCGCGTCGAACTGCCCGTCCACCGTGCCGGGGTCATAGCCCAGCCCTTCCAGCCGCCGCTCGATCAGCCGCCGCGCCAGCGGGTTGAGCCCCAGCGCCGCCTCCGCCGCCTCGGCCCGGGCGCGGTCCTGCCCGCCAGCAGCCGCGGTTTCAAGGTCTGCGATCTGTGCCCCTGCCTCCGCGGCAAAGGCACCTTGCGGAAACTCGGCCAGATAGGCCCGGAACGAGGCAATCGTCCCCCCGGCCCGCGCCGCATCCCAGGCCGCACGGTCGCGGACGGCGGCCTGCGTGCGCCGCCCTTCCTCGATCACGGCTAGCCGGTCGGTCGCAACATCGGCGAACAATCCGTCGGGAAAGCGGCGCAGATAGGCCCGCAGTCCCGCCTCATCCCCTGCCGCGCCGGTCTGGCTCCAGATAGTGCGGTCCTCCCGCTCCTGCTCGGCCCGGCGCGCCGCCGCCTCGGCCTCCAGTTCCGCCGCGCGCCGTTCGGCCTGTGCCGCCAGCCGCAGGGTCTGGTCACGGTCAAGAAAGCCCGTCGCCCGCAACCCCTGCCCGCGCTGCCAGGCGGTGATCGCCGCCCGGCTGCCAGGGCCGAACAGACCGTCGATGCCGCGCGGGTCATGCCCCAGCAGCGCCAGTTGCCGCTGGACCGTGCGCCGTGCGTCCCGGCTCAGGCCAAGCGCTGCCTCCGCCGCCTGCGCCTGCACCACCGGATCGGCGCGCAGCCGCTCCAGTTCCGACCGCGCCAATGCGGCGAACCGCCCCTGCGGCCAGGCCGCGACATAGGCCTCGTATCCTGCGATGGTGCCCGCGCTGCGCGCCCGCCCCCAGGCGGCATCTTCCTCGGCGCGCTCGGCTTCGGTCTGGCCCGATGTCGGCGGCCCCGGTGTCACGGCAACCGGCGGTGCGCCGGAAACCGGCCGGAAGGCCGCACCGCGCGGCAGATAGCCCGACAGCGCCAGCCCGGTCTCCCCCGCCCCGAGGTTGGACAGGCTCACCCCCTGCTGCACCAGTTTCTGCGCCGCGAACCGCGCCAGCGCCGTGGCATCGCCCGAAATCACCGCCACCCCTTGCGGGATGTCGAGACGACCGATCCCCGGTTCCATCCGCCCGGCGCCCAGCGGCAGGCGGGCCGCCTCTGTTCCGATCCCGACCAGAGCCGCCCCCGGATGGGCCGCAGCAATGTCCAGCACCTCGGCCAGATCGACACCCACGCCCGCCAGCGCCGCCAGATCCGGCGCGCCCGCCTCGACCCCCAGCAGGACCGACCGCGTTTCGGTGCGAACCACATGGCCGCCCAGCAGGATCACCACCCGGTCCCCCGCCGCCACCTGCCCCAGCAGGTCCGACATCAGCCCGCGCATTTCCTCTGCCGTGCGATCCCGCGCGAGCGTCACGGTAAATCCCGCCCGCCGCAGCGCCTCGGCCGCATCGGCCAGCCGCCGCGCGCCCGCCACATCGGGCGCCTGCGCATAACTGCTGTTCGCAAGGATGAGAACCCGGTCCTCTGCCTGCGCTGCCGCCCCCCAGACCAGAACCACCAGCCCCGCCAGCACTCCGTTCCGCACCCGATTTCCGCTCATACCCACTCCCCTCCGTTTCGCCACAGGGGAAGGACGCGCCTCAATCGTAGCTGCGCAGATCCTCTATCACCTTGCCATCATTCGGCAAGCTGCCCGGCGGCACCAGTTCGACCTTGCCCCTGAGTTTCAACGTCTCAAAGATTGTACCCTCATACAACGCCGGATTGGCCGCCCGGGTTTCCACCTTCACGGTCATTTCATCCATTTCCCCACGCCGTGTGGCGACAATCCGCGCACGCGCAACCTCCGGATGTGCCGAGACAAAGGCCGCGACCTGCTCGGGGCGCACGAACATGCCCTTGATCTTGGTGGTCTGGTCCGCCCGCCCCATCCAGCCCTTGATGCGCCGACCCGTCCGCCCGCAGGGCGATTGCCCCGCCATGAAGGCCGAAAGATCGCCCGTCGCAAAGCGGATCAGCGGGTAATCGGGGTTGAGGCTGGTGACCACCACCTCGCCCACCTCCCCCTCCGGCACCGGATCGCCCGTGCCGGGGCGCACGATCTCCACGATCACGCCTTCATCGAGGATCATCCCCTCCATCGCCGGGGACTCATAGGCGATATTGCCCAGATCGGCGGTGGCATAGCATTGCAGGCACAGGATGCCGCGATCCGCATAGAGCTGGCGCAAGGACGGAAACAGCGCGCCGCCGCCCACCACCGCACGGGTGATGGCGAGCCGCTCGCCCATCTCGTCGGCCTTGTCGAGGATCACCTTCAGATAGTCGGGCGTGCCCGCATAGGCCGTCGAGCCCACATCCACCGCCGCACGCACCTGCAATTCGGTCTGCCCGGTGCCCGCAGGCAAGACCCGCGCCCCCACCGCCCGGGCGCCGCTCTCAAAGATCATCCCCGCCGGGACAAGATGATAGGAAAAGCAGTTCTGCACCGTATCGGCAGGCCCGATCCCCGCAGCATGCACGAACCGCCCCATCCGCCACCAATCGGGACCGCTGCCCCCCGGTTCATAGATCGGCCCCGGCGACTGGAACACATGGGTCACCGCCCCGGTGTAAAGCCCGCCGAAGGGCGGGGCCGCGCGCTGCCAGTTCGTCAGATCCGACTTGCGCAGAACCGGCAGGGCCGCCAGACCGGCAAGGCTGTCGATCCGCGCGCCCTCCAGATGCCGCCCACCCGGCCGCGAAGCCGCCAGCGCCACACAGTCGCGCAGCGCCATCAGGTGATCCGCCTCGCGCGCATCTGGCGACCGGGTTTCCAGCGCGTCGAAATGGGTCATCGCATGCTCCCCCCTCACGCCAGCCACCGTTTGCGGCGGCGATAGCTGCGCACATCGCGGAAACTCTTGCGGCCCTTGTCGGACATGCCCAGATAAAATTCCTTCACATCCGGGTTCTCGCGCAATTCCTGCGCGGTCCCCTCCATCACCACCCGCCCGCTTTCGAGGATATATCCGGTATGGGCATGGCGCAGCGCCACATTGGTATTCTGTTCCGCCAGAAGGAAGGTCACGCCCTCGCGTTCGTTCACCGCGCGCACGATCTCGAAAATCTGTTCCACCAGTTGCGGCGCCAGCCCCATCGAGGGCTCGTCGAGCAGGATCATCTCGGGCTTCGACATCAGCGCGCGGCCGATGGCCGTCATCTGCTGCTCGCCGCCCGAAGTATATCCCGCCTGGGATTTGCGCCGCTCGCGCAGACGCGGGAAATAGGTATAGACGATGTCCAGATCGGCGGCGATGGCCGCCGCCCCGTCCTTGCGCGTATAGGCCCCGGTCAGGAGGTTCTCCTCCACCGTCAGATGCTCGAAACAGTGGCGGCCCTCCATGACCTGGATGACCCCTGCCCGCACCATCTCGGACGGGTCCAGATGCTGAACATTCTGGCCCTTGTAGGTGATGCTGCCCTTGGTCACCTCGCCCCGCTCCGACTTCAGCAGGTTCGACACCGCCTTGAGCGTCGTCGTCTTGCCCGCCCCGTTGCCGCCCAGAAGCGCCGTGATCCGCCCCTTCGGCACGGTCAGGCTGACGCCCTTCAGCACGAGGATTACATGGTTGTAGATCACCTCGATATTGTTGACTTCCAGCAATGTTTCCGCCTGCGGCGCGTCTTGCGCGTCCGGTCGGGTCGCAGGGCTGTCGTCCAGCATGGGTCTTGCCTTTCGAAAGGGTCGGGGGTGAAACCGGGGGGCCAGACGAACCGGCCCCCCGTCCTGGTCAGTTGCAGCGTTTCGCGATATTGGACTCGGCGGCATAGGCGGCGCTGTCCTCGGCCACCAGCGCGTCGATCACCTCCAGATCGCTTTCGATCCAGTCGGTGATGAGGCTCCATTTCTTCGCGCCCGCATCCCATTGCTGCACGAGGCCGCGCCCCGGTCCGCCATGGTTTTCACAGGTGACCGCAAAGGCCGGGCCGAAATTCGGCAGGCCGATCTCGACCATCCGTTCCTCGGTGATCTCCAGCGCCTCCATCCCGTCGCGCATCATCGCAGGCGTGATGGCCGCCGTGCCATGGATCTCCTGCGCCTTGCGCGCGGCCTCGACCGCCAGCATCGAGGCATACATGCCGCGCGAATACAGCACCGACCCCACCTGATCGCCCGCGCCTGCGGCCTTTCCGGCGTCGATCACATATTTCTTCATGTCGGCATAGACCGGGTAATCCATCCCCGTCCCATGCATCGCGAGGCTCTTGTAGCCATGCGCCCCGTCGCCCACCGGCAACACGTCGTTTTCAGACCCGGACCACCAGACCCCGATGAAATTCTCCATCGGGAAACGGATATTCGCGGCCTCCTGGATGGCGACCGGGTTCATCACGCCCCAGCCCCACATCAGCACATAGTCCGGCTTGTCGCGGCGGATCTGGAGCCATTGGCTTTTCTGCTCCTGTCCGGGGCTGTCCACGGGCAGCAGGGTCAGCGCATAGCCATGCTTCTTGGCCAGTTCCTCCAGCGTGCGGATCGGCTCCTTGCCATAAGCGGAGTTGTGATAGACGAGCGCGATCTTCTTGCCGGTCAGGCTGCCGCCGTTTTCGCCGAGCAGGTAGTTGATCGCGATCGACGCCCCGTCCCAGTAATTCGCCGGATAGTTGAACACATGGCTGAACACCGTGCCGTTCTTGGACGAGGTGCGCCCATAGCCCATCGTGTGCATCGGAATGCCGTCGGCGGTGACCTTGGGGATAAGCTGATAGGTGATCCCGGTCGACAGCGGCTGGATGACCAGCGGGTTGTCCCCCTTGATCGCCTCGTAGCACTCCACCCCCTTCTCGGTGTTGTAGGCCGTCTCGCATTCCGTCACGCGGATCTTGATACCGCCGATCCCGCCATCGCGCTCGTTGATGAGCGTGAGGTAATCCGCATAGCCATCGGCAAAGGGGATGCCCCCGGCCGCGAACGGCCCCGTGCGATAGCTGAGCGAGGGAAAATGCAGATCCTGCGCCAGGGCCGGGGCCGCTGTCGCAAGGGCTGCGGCCATGAAGGCTGCAAATCTGAACGTCATCTTGGGTCTCCTCCCGTTGATTTCATGTCATCTTGCCGGTTTCACCGGTCTTGTCCTTGGGCAGCCCCTCAATGCGGGAAGGGCCAGAGCCGCAGTTTTTCCTTGGCCAGCCGCCAGAGCTGGTTGAGCCCGTGCGGCTCGGCGATCAGGAAGATCACGATCAGCGCACCGACGATCATCAGTTCCAGATGCGCCGCCAGATCCGTGGGCCAGCCCAGCATCCCCACCAGAACGTTCTTCAGGAACACCGGCAACAGCACCAGAAACGCCGCCCCGGCAATACTGCCGAAAATCGACCCCAGGCCCCCGATGATGATCATGAACAGCACGAGGAAGGACTTGTTGATCCCGAAGCTCTCGCCCACCTCCGCCGCTCCCAGATAGACCGCAAAGAACAGCGCGCCCGAAATCCCGATGAAGAAGGAACTGACCGCAAAGGCCGAAAGCTTGGTGGTCAGCGGGTTCACCCCGATGATTTCCGCCGCGATGTCCATGTCGCGGATCGCCATCCATTTCCGCCCGATGGTGCCGCGCGTCAGGTTCCGCGCCAGCCAGGCCAGCGCAAAGAGGAAGATCGCACAGGTCAGGTATTTCGCCGGGGCCGAGGCACTGGCCCCGGTCAGCGCCACGCCCAGAAAGGTCCGTTCCGGCGCAGAGATCTGGCCCGAGGCGGAATAATTGTAGAACCACGGTACCTTGTTGAACAGCCAGACAAGGAAGAACTGCGCCGCCAATGTGGCCACCGCCAGATAGAAGCCCTTGATGCGCAGGGAGGGCAGGCCGAACACCACCCCCACCGCCGCCGTGATCCCGCCCGCCAGCAGCACATGGATCAGGATCGACACGTCCGGAAAGGAGGTCATCAGCTTGTAGCAGGCATAGGCCCCCACCGCCATGAACCCGCCGGTGCCAAGGCTCACCTGCCCGCAATAGCCGGTCAGGATGTTCAGCCCCAGCGCCGCGATGGCATAGATCAGGAAGGGCACGAATACAGCATTGGCCCAGTAATCGTTGATGACAAAGGGGATGATCCCGAAAGCCACCGCCAGCACCGCGTAATAGCGCATCCGGTCAAACCGGATCGGAAAGGTCTGGCTGTCCTCGACATAGGAGGATTTGAAATCCCCGGCTTCACGATAGAACATCGCCCCCCCTCCCTCCGCGCGCGGTTCCGGCGCGCGCAGCACCTCTCACCTGTTCCAAATATCCTCCGGGGGTGCGGGGGTGGAAAACCCCCGCTCCTGTCTTCGCCGCCCGCGCAAGGTCTGTCATGCTCACACCCTCTCGATGATGCGTTCGCCGAACAGCCCCTGCGGGCGGAAGACGAGAAAGACCAGTGCTAGCACATAGGCGAACCAGTTTTCCGTGGCGCCCCCGATCATGCCGCCGATGAAGAACTCGAACAGCTTCTCTCCCATCCCGATGATGAGCCCGCCCACGATGGCCCCGGGGATCGAGGTGAACCCGCCCAGCATCAGCACCGGCAGCGCCTTCAGCGCGATCAGCGACAGCGAGAACTGAACGCCGGATTTGCTGCCCCACATGATCCCCGCGACCAGCGCCACAACCCCCGCGATGGACCAGACCATCACCCAGATGAAGCGCAGCGAGATCCCGACCGACAGCGCCGCCTGATGGTCGTCCGCCACCGCGCGCAGCGCCCGGCCGTATTTGGTGAATTGCGAGAACAGCGTGAGCGAGATCACCAGCGCCGCCGCCACGACTGTCGCCACGATGTCCAGCTTGTCGATGAAGAACCCGTAGCCGAACCAGTTGAAGGTCACCTCGTCGATGGTCTCCGAAATGCCCTGCGGCAGGCCGACATCCAGCTTCTTGATCTCCGCGCCCCACATCACATCGCCCAGCCCTTCGAGGAAATAGGCAAGGCCGATCGTCGCCATGAACAGGATGATCGGCTCCTGATTGACCAGATGTTTGAGGATGTAGCGTTCGATCAGGATCGCGAGCCCCGTCATCACCACCGCCGTCAGGACAATCGCCACCAGCGAAGGCAGGGTCCAGCCGAAATTGTGCAGGCTGGTGCCGAACACCGCATTGATGAGATGCGCAAAGGGGATCTGCCCGTTCTGCAAACCCACCAGCGTCAGCGCGGCAAACAGCGCCAGCACGCCCTGCGCATAGTTGAAGATGCCGCTCGCCTTGAAGATCAGCACGAAGCCCAGCGCCACCAGCGCATACATGACCCCGGCCATCAGCCCGTTGAGCGACACTTCCAGCGCGTAATAGAATTGATCGGGCATGGTTCAGCGCGCCTCCCTGCAACGGCCTGTGCGGCGACCATCCGTGAGTTGGCCATCCGTGCGGAGGCCATCGGCCCGGCTCCGCGCAATCCTGCCCCCGGGGATCCGCAGACAAGGCGCAGAGGGGGCGCAAAGGGGGTGACACGCCCGGGAAACCTGCCGTTCAGTCATGTGCCACCCCCAGATAGGCATCGATCACCGCCTGATTGTTGCGCACCTCGTCGGGGGTGCCGTCGCCGATCTTGCGGCCGTAATCCATCACCACGACCCGGTCCGACAGGTCCATCACCACGCCCATGTCATGCTCGATCAGCGCGATGGTGGTGCCGAATTCGTCATTCACATCAAGGATGAAGCGGCTCATGTCCTCCTTCTCCTCGACATTCATCCCGGCCATAGGCTCGTCGAGCAGCAGCAGTTTCGGCTCTGCGGCCAGCGCGCGGGCCAGTTCCACCCGCTTTTTCAACCCGTAAGGCAAGCGACCCACAGGCGTCTTGCGGATATGCTGTATCTCGAGGAAATCAACGATCTTTTCGACCTTCTCGCGATGCTCCGTCTCCTCGGCTTGCGCCCGCCCCCACCAGATCGCCTGATCCAGCAGCCCGGTTTTCATCAGCGTCAGACGCCCCGTCATGATGTTGTCCAGAACGCTCATCCCCTCGAAGAGCGCGATGTTCTGGAAGGTCCGCGCAATCCCCTGTCGCGCCACCTGAAAGGGCTTCATCGACGGGCGGCGCTCCCCCCGGAACCAGACCTCCCCCTCCTGCGGGACATAGAAACCCGAGATGACATTAAGCATCGAGGACTTGCCCGCACCATTGGGCCCGATGATCGCCCGGATCTCCCCTTCGCGGATGTCGAAGGAAATATCCGTGATTGCCTTGACCCCCCCGAAACGCAGGGTGATGTTGCGCATTTCCATCAGAACGGGGCCGATCCTGCGCCCGTCGGCGGTGGTGTATCCTTCGGGGGAATGGGCATTCATTCCGCAGCCATCCTCTGATGTTCGGGGGCCACGACCGCCGCATCCTCGATCCTGAGCGTCGCCTTGATCGCGCCCTTGCGGCCATCCTCATAGGTCACTTCGGTTTCGGTATAGATGCTGTCGCGGCCCCCATAGAGCGCGTCGATCAGGTCGGCGAATTTCTCCTCGATCACCCGGCGGCGGACCTTGCGGGTGCGGGTCATCTCGCCGTCATCGGCATCCAGCTCCTTGTGCAGGATCAGGAAACGGTGGATCTGACAGCCCGAGAGCATCGCGTCGACGGCGACCGAGGCATTGACCTCCTCGACATGGGCCTTGACCGTTTCCAGAACCCGCGGATGCTGTGACAGTTCCTGATAGCTGGAATAGGCGATGTTGTTGCGCTCCGCCCAATTGCCCACTGCCGTCAGGTCGATGTTGATGAAGGCGGTGCAGCGGTTGCGCCCATTGCCAAAGACCACGGCCTCCAGAATGGCGGGATAGAATTTCAGCTTGTTTTCAATGTATTTCGGCGCGAAAAGCCGCCCGTCCGCCATCTTGCCCACATCCTTGGCGCGATCGATGATGCGAAGATGGCCGGTGCCTTCCTCGAAGAACCCGGCATCACCGGTGGCGACCCAGCCCTCGGCATCCTTGGTCGAGGCCGTGCTTTCGGCATTCTTGAAATATTCGACAAACGTGCCGGGGGACCGGTAGAACACCTCGCCACTGTCCGCGATCCTCACCTCCACCCCCGGGGACGGCACGCCCACCGTGTCGGACCGCACCTGCCCGTCAGGCTGCTGGGTGATGAACACGCTGGCCTCGGTCTGGCCATAGAGTTGTTTGAGGTTGATCCCGAGCGCACGGTAGAAATCGAAGATCTCCGGCCCGATCGCCTCCCCCGCCGTATAGCCGACCCGGATCCGCGAAAAGCCGAGCGTGTTCTTCAGCGGGCCGAAAACCAGAACATTTCCAATCGCATAGGCAAGCCTGTCCAGCCCCGGAACGGGTTTCCCGTCCAGAATGGCCGGGCCGACGCGGCGTGCGGTGGCCATGAAGCGATGAAAGAGCCATTTCTTGAGGCGTCCCGCATCCTCCATCCGGATCATCACATTGGTCAACTGCCCCTCGAACACGCGCGGCGGGGCAAAGAAATAGGTCGGCCCGATCTCGCGCAGGTCGGTCATCATCGTGGCGGGGCTTTCGGGGCAGTTCACGCAGAACCCCGTCCACATCGCCTGACCGATGGAAAAGATGAAATCGCCGACCCAGGCCATCGGCAGATAGGCCAGAACCTCGTCCCCTGCGCGCAGCCCGTCGAATTCCGAGGAATTGCGCGAGGTTTCGATGATGTTGCGGTTCGACAGGACCACGCCCTTGGGCTTGCCGGTGGTCCCCGAGGTGTAGAGCATGACACAGGTGCTGTCGGGGCCAAGTTCGGCAATGCGGGCGTCCAGTTCGGCGTCGAGCCGGTGATGGGCCGCGCGGCCTTCGGCGACCACATCGGCCATGGCGTTCATCCGGGCGTGGTCGTATTTCCGCATGCCGCGCCGGTCGACATAGATGATCTGTTCCACGGTCGGCAGGCGTCCGCCGATCTCCAGCACCTTGTCCACCTGTTCCTGATCGCCCGCGACGACGAAGCGCGCGCCGCAATGGTCCAGAACATAGGCCATCTCCTCGGCCACCGCGTCCTGATAGAGCGGCACCGGCACCGCGCCGCACATCTGGGCCGCCACCATCGACCAGTAAAGCTGCGGCCGGTTGCGCCCGATGATGGCGACATGCTCCCCCCGGTTCAGGCCGAGCGCCAGCAACCCGAGCGCGATGGCCCGGACCTCTTCGGCCGCCTGTTCCCAGGTCCAGCTTTGCCAGATGCCGAATTCCTTTTCCCGGTAGGCCGGTTTGGCGCCATGAAGGGCGACATTGCGCGCCAGAAGGGCGGGAATGGAGACGGGGCCAGAAGCGGGCGCTGGCTGCGCCGCGGCGTCGATCATGCGGTTCCTCCCTGCCGGGGCCCCTTTCGAGGGTCCGGATCCTGTCTGCCGGGCGATTCTGTTGCCGCCCGTTCCGACCATCCTAGGGGTCTGCCCGAAAGGTTGCGTGATGTTTTCGCAATCCTTGCGAATTGTAACAGTTGCGCGCCGGGGCTTTCCGCCGGTCGGCGGGCGGTGCTAGCCTTTGGCGGACAAGGACGCAGGACGCGGAGAGCCGGGGGCCAGCCCCCGGACCCCCGGGATATTTGTGGACAGAAAAAGCCCAGGGTGGCGGGAAGGGCAGCGCGGATGGAACTGACGGAAGGCATGCGCGCCAGCCTGACGGCGGCGGGGCTGAACCTGATCCAGCAGGCGCTGTCGATCTTTGACAGCGACCTTCGTCTGGCGGTGTGCAACCGGCGCTATCAGGACATGTTCGGCCTGCCGGACTGGCTGACCCGGCCCGGGGTGACTTTCGAGGAAACCATCCGGTTTCTGGTGCAGCAGGGCGAATACGGCCCGGTCGCGGATGAGACCGATGCGGTGCGCGCGCGCGTCGACACCGCGCGGGCCTTCGAGCCGCATTACATGGAGCGCAAACGGGCGAACGGGCGCTGGATTTCGGTGGAGGGCGCCCCGCTGCCGCAAGGGGGCTGGGTGACGGTCTATACCGACATCACCGAGATCAAGATGCAGGAAGGGCTGCTGCGCGCCCGGTCGGAGGAGTTGTCGGAGCAGGTGCTGGCCAATGCCGAGCGGCTTGCCCAGGCCAACCGCGCACTCGCCGCCACCAATGCGGCCCTGGAGGAGGCCAAGCGCGAACTGACCGAGATGGAGGCGCGCACCCGGCTGACCACCGAGATGATGCCCGCCCATATCGCCCATGTCGGACGCGATCTGCGCTATACCTATTCCAACCGGCGGCTTTCCTCCGTGATGCCCGGGCGGCCGAAATCCATTCTGGGGCTGACCGGGCGCGAGGCGCTCGGCCCGGCGGCCTTCGAGAAGATCGCGCCCTATCTGCACCGTGCGCTGGAGGGGGAGGCCTCGGTTTTCGAATTTGCGGATGACGACAGCGGGCGGCGCATCCGGGCGGCCTTCACCCCCGACCGCACGGGCGAGGGCGGGATCAACGGCGTCTACATCCTGTCGATGGACGTGACCGAGGAAGTGCAGGCGCGGTCGGCCCTGATGCAGACGCGCAAGCGTGAACTTGCGGCCCAGATCACGAGCGGGCTGGCGCATGATTTCTCGAACCTGCTCACCATCATCCTCGGGTTGCAGGCCCGGTTGCAACGGATGGCCCTGCCTGTCGGCGGGGCGGACCTCGTGTCCGCGACCCTTGGCGCGGCACGGCGCGGGGGCACCTTGCTGGACCGGATCGCAGGCATTTCGGGGCGGCGGGAGTTGAAACCGGCGGCGACCCATCTGCCAACCTTCCTGAGTGATCTGGTGATGCTGGCGCAGCCGGTTCTGCCGGAAGGCCTGCGGCTGGAAGCGTGCGAGGATGGTCTGGACCAGCCGCTCATGCTCGATGCCGGGGCGTTGCAGGATGCGCTGGTCAATCTGGTGCTGAATGCGCGCGACGCAATGGCCGGGCGGCAGGGCCGCATCCGCGTGACCGCGCGAGCGCTGCGCGACATCTGGCTGGAGATCGCGGTGGAGGATGATGGTCCCGGCTTTCTGCCGCAGGCGCTGGACCGGGGGCTGGAGCCGTTCTTCACCACCAAGGGGGGGGAGGGATCGGGGCTGGGGCTGTCGATGGTCTATGACCAGGTGACGCTGGCAGGCGGCACGGTGCGGCTTGAGAACCGCGAGGGCGGTGGCGCGCGGGTCACGCTGCGCCTGCCGCTGCGCCGGGCGGTGGCAGGGGCGGAGCCGCGGCTGGTTCTGCTGGTGGAGGACAATGTGGAAATCCGCGAATCGGTGCGCGAGATGCTGCGCGCCATGGGCCATGCGGTGATCGAGGCGGACAGCGCCGAGGAAGGATTACAGCTTGCCGACCTTCCGGGGATCGACCTGATCCTGTCGGACATAACCCTGCCGGGCACGATGACGGGCGTTGACATGCTGGCGCATCTGGCCGGACGGAACCATCCTGCCCGGGCCTGTCTGATGAGCGCGCTTCCTCCGGGAACGCCACTTCGGGACAGTGGCGCTGCGCGGTTCGGGGTCTTGCAGAAGCCCTTTGACGCGCAAGAGCTTGACAGTTTCCTGAACGGGGTGGCGCAATGACCCGCCCTCCGCTGATCGCAATCCTTGACGACGAACCAGAGATTCGCAGCCTGCTCAAGGATGCGCTGGAGGAAGCGGGGTTCCGCTGCATGGCCTTCGCACGGGCCACGGAGTTCGAGGCTGCGCTGAACCGTGTGGCCCCCGATGTCTGCCTCGTGGACCTCGGGCTGCCTGACCGGGACGGGCTGGCCGTCGTGCATCGGCTGGCGCTGGAATCGGGCGCCTCGATCATCATCATCTCGGGGCGGGCGCAGGTGCAGGACCGGGTGACGGGGCTGGAACTGGGCGCGGATGACTACATCATCAAGCCTTTCGATCCGGCCGAGGTGGTGGCGCGCGTGCGCGCAAGGTTGCGCAAGGTCCGCGGCGGCGGCGACCGGCAGGTGCAGGTGGCGCGGTTCAACGGCTGGACCGCCTTTTTCGACCGCTATGTCCTGGTGGATGCAACAGGCGCCGAAGTGGCCTTTTCCCATGCCGAGGGCGAGGTTCTGCGGCTGTTTCTGGAGGCCCCCAAAAGGCTGATTTCCCGCGCGCAGATGCAGGAATCACTCGGCGGCGCTGCGGGAGAAAGCTTTGACAGGGCGATGGATGTGCGTATCTCACGGCTGCGCACCAAACTGGGGGAGGATCCCAAGAACCCCGCGCTCATCAAGACGATCTATGGTGCCGGCTACATCTTTCTGGGGGATGTGGCCTGGAGTTGACGCTGATCGCACCCCGATCAGCCCGCCGTTTCGAGGCAATGCCGGCGGAAGGCCCGTTTGAGCATGTCCAGTTCCGCGCGCAGAAGGTCAATCTCGGCCCGGATGTCATCTTCCAGCGCGACGCCCGTTATGATCGTGATATGGCCCATCTTGTCGCCCGTCACCCCGTCGGAAATCACGAAGGTCTGCACGCCTTCCGACAGCAGTTCCGCCGGGATCGGCACCCGGACCGCCCAGTCGCCGGGGCGGTCGGGGATTTCGGTGACGCTCGCCCCCGGCACCGGCTGGTCCAGATGCCGCACATCCAGCAAGGGCAGCCCCGTGGCCCCGGACAGCACCCCTTCCCAGACCCCGGCCCTGAACCTTGTCTTGACGAGTTTTGCCGTTGCCATTGCAGCTTCCTTCAGAGTTCGGCCCGCGGACGGCGTGAAAACGTCACGTCGCGCAGGATGATCTGGTTCATTTCGGGGCCTTCGAAGATCAGGTCCATCCAGATCCGCTCCACCCGCTTTTCATTCATCTTGGTATAGGCGAGGTCAAACTCGACCATCACCTCCTCGGCATTCAGCGGCAGTTCGCGCACCACCTGTTCGACATTCGGCCCGTGCTTGATGTTCAGCCGCGCGAAGATTTCCAGCGGCTTTTCCATTTCCACGATGACATCGAGCCGGATCAGGTGATTGAGCCTCAGATTGGTGATCGCCTCCTCCGGCAATTCGATCACCAGGGACAGAAAAGACCCGTCAAAGCGGAAAACATCCATCCGCGCGCCAAAAGGTGCAAGGTCAGCCTCGCGCGTGTTGCGGATCTGGCGGACGGTCAGTTCGCTGCGGCGGCAATCGTGAAAAATGGTCGTGCCGTCGCAGATCGCCGCCTTGCCCGGAACCGAGGAATACCCCGGGACCGGGATCGGCCCTTTCCAGAGCATTGGCCGCCAGATCCAGTCCGACCCCATCGGCCTGCGCAGCGCATTGGACCCCATCACCGGCAGCGCCAGCCGATGCTCGGCCAGATGGATCACCCGGTCCAGATTGCGCCGCAACGCCCAGGCCTGTGACCGGTAGCGCCGCAAGCTTTCCAGATCGAGACCCACGGCGAAATCGGCAAGCCTGCGCCATCGCCGGAGTGCCCCGCGATGGATGAGCCGATCAATCAGCCTGTCAGGAACCTTGGACATCGGCCCGCCACTCTCCGCGATGCGGTTTGTTTCCGCATTGGAAACGATTCAGTTATTCCGCGAAAACCGTAAAGACTCCACCCCATCCTTGCAGGAGGATCAGATTTTCCCTGCATTCCCCGTGGCGCTCAGCGGTTCGCCCCCTTCATTGCGGCAAGGAACCGGGCGATCAGGCGTTCCGCCTCGGCCGGATCAAGGGTCGAGCCATCTTCGGGATTGCGCACCGCAAGCGTCACCAGCCGGTCACGCAGCCCTGTGACGGCCCGCCATCCGTTGACCCCGCCCGGCTGGGCACGGTCGGTCACCCGCAGAAGGGTCGCATCCGGTGCCCGACGCACCTCATGCACCGTGACGCTGCGGGCATTGTTGCTTCGGCTGAGCGCGCGGCGCCCCGCATCGGATGTGAAAAAGGCGGTCATTTCTCCGGCTTCGAAGCGCAGTCCGCGCGCCGAGTCCGCCCCGCCGACCGCGACGGTCAGGATTGCGTCCTGTTCCGTCCCCCCCGCGCAACGGCGGAAAGCGGCAAGATCGGCCTCGCCCCGGATCTGCCTTGTGCTTTCGACAAGGCAGAACCCGGACGGGGCGGCCAGCGCCACCCCCCCCGGAACGGCGGGCGGCGCGGTGCTGCGCCCGCCGCCCTCGGTCACGCAGGCCGAGATCAGCAGGCAAGCGGCAACCGCTGCCGCCGCTGCCCGTATCTTACTGGTCCATATAGACATGGGTTTCGGCAACCGCCCCCGGATGGGTCACTGCCCCCAGTCGCGCCCCGCCCACAAGGCGCGCGTATTTCCACAGCGATCCGCTGGCGTAATCGGTCGGGCGCGGGCCTTTCCAGTCAGCCTTGCGGGCGGCCAGTTCCTCCTCCGACAGTGCCACCGACAATTCCCCCGTCAGCGCGTTGATGGTGATGACATCGCCGTTTTTCAGCAAGGCGATCGGCCCGCCATGCGCCGATTCCGGGCCGACATGGCCGACGCAGAACCCGCGCGTCGCCCCCGAGAACCGCCCGTCGGTGATGAGCGCCACCTTCTTGCCCATGCCCTGCCCCGACAGGGCGGCGGTCGTGGCCAGCATCTCGCGCATCCCCGGCCCGCCTGCGGGGCCCTCGTTGCGGATCACGATGACCTCGCCTTCCTTGTAGGTGCGCGCCTTCACGGCCTCGAAGGCTTCTTCCTCGCTGTCAAAGACGCGGGCGGGGCCGGTGAACACCTGTTCGGCCTCCGACATGCCCGCGACCTTCACGATGGCGCCTTCGGGGGCAAGGTTGCCCTTGAGCCCCACAACGCCCCCGGTCTTGGTGATCGGCGTGGCGGAGGGGTAGATCACGCGGCCATCGGCCTCGCGCGTCACCACATCGAGTTCCTCGCCGATGGTGCGGCCCGTCGCCGTGATGCAATCCTCATGGATCAGCCCCGCCTTGCGCAACTCCTTCATCACGACCGGAACGCCGCCCGCCTCATAGAGATCCTTGGCGACATATTTGCCACCCGGTTTCAGATCGACAAAATAGGGCGTGTCGCGGAAGATGTCGCACACATCGAAAAGGTCGAAATCAATCCCCGCCTCATGCGCGATGGCCGGCAGGTGGAGCCCCGCATTGGTGGACCCGCCGGTGCAGGCCACCACGCGCGCGGCATTCTCCAGCGCCTTGCGGGTGACGATGTCGCGGGCGCGGATGTTCTTTTCGATCAGGTTCATCACCGCGACGCCCGACGCCTCGCAATACTGGTCGCGCGATTCGTATGGCGCGGGCGCACCGCTGGAATTGGGCAGCGCCAGCCCGATCGCCTCGGACACGCAGGCCATGGTGTTGGCCGTGAATTGCCCGCCGCAGGCCCCGGCCGAAGGGCAGGCCACCCGTTCGAGGATTTCCAGCTCGGCATCCGAGTAATTCCCGGCCTGATGCTTGCCCACGGCCTCGAACACGTCCTGCACGGTCACATCCTGCCCGTTGAGCCGTCCCGGAAGGATCGACCCGCCATAGATGAACACCGACGGCACATTCAGCCGCACCATCGCCATCATCATGCCCGGCAGGGATTTGTCGCAACCGGCAAGGCCCACCAGCGCGTCATAGCAATGGCCACGCATCGTCAGTTCCACCGTATCGGCAATCGCCTCACGACTGGCGAGGCTGGAGCGCATCCCCTCATGCCCCATCGCGATGCCGTCGGTCACGGTAATGGTGGTAAATTCGCGCGGCGTGCCACCACCCTTTTTCACGCCATGTTTCACAACCTGCGCCTGACGGTTCAGCGCGATGTTGCACGGCGCCGCCTCGTTCCAGCAGGTTGCAACCCCGACCCATGGCTGGTGAATCTCTTCCTCGGTGATGCCCATGGCATAGAAATAGGACCTGTGGGGTGCGCGGGCCGGGCCTTCGGTCACATGGCGGCTGGGAAGTTTCGATTTGTCGAAACGGTTGGTCGTGGTCATGGGCTGTCCTCCCCCGTATAATGATCCGCTCCGGGCTGATCCGGCCGGAAATCTGGTCGGCAATCTGGCCGGATCTGGATAAAGGCGCAAAGCCCTAGGGGCAAGGCGGGATTGCAAGGGGGCGGGATTCTGTCCCGCACCGCTTTTCTTTGCCACGCAACCGGCTAGTCTGGCGCGCATGACCATGACCGCCCCCATGCCCCGCACAGCCACCGCCCGCAGCCCGACGCTGGATCTGGCGCGGGGGCTGGCGGTTCTGGCGATGATCTCCTTCCACTTCTGTTTCGACCTCGTGATCTTCGGCCATCTGCCGCCCGAGGCGGTGCAGACCGGGATCCTGCCGCTCTATGCCCGGCTGATCGCGGGAAGTTTTCTGGCCCTGTCCGGCGTTTCGTTCTGGCTGGCACATGCAAAGGGGCTTCGTCCGGCGGCCTTCTGGCGACGGTTCGCGGTGATCGCGGCGGCGGCGGCGGCGGTCAGCCTCGCCACGCGGTTCGCCATGCCGGAGGTCTGGGTGCGCTTCGGCATCCTGCACATGATCGCGGCGGGATCGTTGCTGGCGCTGCTGCTGCGGCACCTGCCGGGACTTGTGCTGCTGGCGCTTGCCGCCGCGATTTTCGCGGCACCCTACTGGCTTGCCTCCCCGATCTTTGCGGCGCCCTGGCTGATGTGGCTCGGGCTTGCGCCGGAAAACCCGCCGATGGTGGATTTCACGCCGGTCCTGCCCTGGGCCGCGCCGGTTCTGGCCGGGATGGCGGTGGCAAAGCTGGGAGCCGGACGGGACTGGTGGCATGGGGTGCTGAATCCGTCCGCGCTGCCAACAGGAGGCGTTCTGCAATGGGCCGGACGCCACAGCCTGCCGATCTATCTGCTGCACCAGCCGGTGCTTTTTGCCCTGATCTGGGGCGGCACGGCAGTTTTTGGATGAGGGTTTCCTGAATGCTCACAGCCGCTGGCGGCCTGCCGCCCGACCGCGATCTTTATTCAGCCTTGCGTGTCTCGGGCTCTGCCCCTGACGATCTGCCCGCCCTCATCGCCGCCTCGGACCCACAGACCGCCGCGCGCCTGTCTGCTGTCGATCAGGGCCTTCTGCGGGCGATCCTGCGGGCGGGGAGGGGAGAGCCCCCGATCCCCGGCGCGGCGGCAGTGGTCGACCATCTGTCCCGGGCAGAGGTTGCCCCGATCTTCGATCCCGACCCGCGCGGGACCCGCACGATGACCCTGCCCTGCAATGGCGAGATCCCGGACATGCCCGTCTTTTCCGACCCGGCCTTCGACGTCTGGTTCGCAGCACAGGGCGTGCGCTACGGAATCGGCCTCTACGGCGAGGATCGTCCGGTCTATCGAAGCGCGCAATTCGCCGATCCGATGAGCCCGGAGCGGCGGACGCGGCATCTTGGAATCGATGTTTTCGCCTCCGCCGGAACGCCGGTTCTCGCGCCGCTTGCCGGTCGGGTCGTGTCGGCCCGCTACAATGCCGATCCGCTGGACTATGGCCATACATTGATCCTTGCGCATGAAACCCCGACCGGACAGGCGTTCCATACGCTTTACGGGCATCTTGGCGCGAGCCTTGGCAGGCTCTTGCGCGTGGGAGATCCGGTATCGGCGGGTCAGACCATCGCGCATCTGGGCACCTGGCCCGAGAATGGCGGCTGGGCCCCGCATCTGCATTTTCAGGTGATGACCGACCTGCTGGACCAGCGGGCGGGCAATTTCTTTGGCGTGGGACATGGCAGCCTGTGGGACATCTGGTCCGCGATCTGCCCGGACCCCAACCTGATCCTGCGCCTTGCCCCGGCGCAATTGCGGGCATGACCGGGCAGGAAGGGCTGTCCGAACAAAAAGGCCGAGCGATCAGCCGTGCCGCCCGCCGTATCGGGCAAGAAACATGTCCACCGCACCGGCGATCACACGGGCTTTCTGCGCCTCTGTCGCCGTATCAAGGATGCCCATGACCCGCTTTGTGAAAAGATCCGATTTGCAGAGTTCCGCAAACTGATCCGCAGCAAGTTCCTTGTCGGCGATAGACAGGCCGCCCGCCGCTTCAGCCTCTTCGAAATACTTCACCATCCGCTCACGGCCCAGTTTCGGACCGCTTTCGTAGAATTCGCGGCCAAGTTCGGGGAACCGCTCGGCCTCGGCCACGAAGATGCGATACATGCGCAGGAAGAAATCGGAGTTGAAGAACTCCACCAGGGTCCGCGCGGCGATTGTCAGCGCCTCGCGCACGGTGCAGTCGCAGCCGATATTGGCCTCCGCCTCGTCGGCCTGACGGCAGCACTCCGCCTTCGCCACCTCCAGGAACAAGAGCCGCTTGTCGGGGAAATAGCTGTAGAGCGTGGCCTTCGACACGCCCGCCTCGCGCGCGATGTCATCGACGCTCGCGCCTTCGAACCCCTGATGGAGGAACACCTGACGCGCCCCTTCCAGCACCTGATCGAACTTGCGCCCCTTGCGGATCTGCGTTGCGATAGCGACCATGGATATCCGCCTCCCTGGTGGCAGCATAAACTGATCCGTTCAGTTTCAGCAAGCAATGCCCGTGCCGGGCCTTGCAGTCACCGGCAAGGGGCGGCCCGGGTCACTTCGGGGCAGGTGTCACCTGCATTGTCGATTGCGTGGTCTGGCTCTGCGTTGGCCAGACAAGGTTCGGAAGATCCAGAATCAACCCCCCGGCAGAGGCGGGAAGTGTCATTGCGATCAACAAGGCGGCGCTGCGAAGGATTGTCATCGTTCGACTCCATATTTGAACTGAACGGTTTAGTTCTATCTCCGCTGTCTAGCCTTGTCCACCAGAAAATGAACTGATCGGTTCATTTTATCGGATGGGGATTGCACATGGGTCGCCGATCGCTAGATTAGAACCATTCTAATATATGGTCCGACCATGCTGATGTCCCTGAGCTATCGCCGCCGTTTCAACGACCTGTCCGAACAGGAAATCCTGGCCCTCGCCATCTCTTCCGAGGAGGATGACGCGCGGATCTATCGCGGCTTCGGGGAGCGCCTGCGCGGCGAATTTCCGGCAACCGCCAGTCTGTTCGACTCCATGGCCGAGGAAGAGGACGACCACCGCCGCCGCCTGATTGACCTGCATCGCACCCGTTTCGGCGAGGTGATCCCGCTTTTGCGGCGGGAACATGTGGCGGGATATTACGCGCGCCGACCGGTCTGGCTCTCGCAGAGGCTCGGGATCGAGGACATACGGGCCGAAGCTGGCCGCATGGAACAGGCCGCGCGCCGGTTCTATGAGCTTGCCGCCACGCAGACAGGCGATGCTGCGACGCGGAAACTGCTGGGTGATCTGGCCGCCGCCGAAGCGGGCCATGAGAGAAAGGCCCAAGATCTTGAAGCGACACTGCTGAACCCCGAAGCGCGACAGGCCGAGGATGACACCAGGAAACGCCAGTTCCTGCTGACCTGGGTGCAGCCCGGCCTTGCAGGGCTGATGGATGGGTCGGTCTCCACCCTCGCACCGATCTTTGCCGTGGCCTTTGCCACGCAGAACAACCACACGACCCTGTTGGTGGGGCTTGCGGCCAGTATCGGCGCCGGCATCTCGATGGGATTTACCGAGGCCGCCTCGGATGACGGCAAGCTCTCCGGGCGCGGCTCGCCCCTGAAACGGGGAATTTCGGCAGGGGTGATGACGACGGTCGGCGGGCTGGGCCACGCCCTGCCCT
The DNA here is from genome assembly GCA_046295215.1 of Pseudorhodobacter sp. Taxonomy (GTDB): domain Bacteria; phylum Pseudomonadota; class Alphaproteobacteria; order Rhodobacterales; family Rhodobacteraceae; genus Szabonella. The sequence goes on from JBKBNP010000009.1 coordinate 81,608, forward strand.
ATCTGATCCCCGATTTCTGGACCGCAACCACAATCGCCATCGTGGTTGTATTCATAGAACTTTGGGCCATCGCCTGGATCCAGAACCGGTTCATGGAAACGCCGTTCTGGCGCGCGACGCTTCAGGTTGTCGTCGGGGGGGGGCTGGTGTTGGCCGCAGGCATGCTGATCGGCAGCGGATAGCCCCGCCCCCCCTTTTTCTGTCGAGAAATATCCTGGGGGGTGAGGCGCTTTGCGCCGAGGGGGGCAACGCCCCCCTTGCCCGCGTTCAGCAGCCCGGCTCGCGCCAGCCGTCTATCGCCGCCAGAGCCTCCTCTGCCGTCTCGACAAAGGTGAACAGGTCCAGATCCTCGGGCGCAATCGTGCCCGCATCGGCAAGGGCCTGCCAGTTCACGATCCGCTCCCAGAACTCGCGCCCGAACAAAAGGAATGGCACGCGCTTCATCCGCCCGGTCTGGATCAGGGTCAGCGTCTCGAACATCTCGTCCAGCGTTCCGAACCCACCGGGAAAGACGCAGATCGCCTTGGCCCGCATCAGGAAATGCATCTTGCGGATCGCAAAATAGTGGAAGTTGAAACACAGGTCCGGCGTGACATAGGCATTCGGCGCCTGTTCATGCGGCAGCACGATATTGAGCCCGATGGACTGCCCGCCCGCCTCATGCGCACCACGGTTGCCCGCCTCCATCACCCCCGGCCCGCCCCCGGTGACAATGACATTCTCGCGCCCGTAGCTCGCCATCGACCGTTCGGTCATGCGGTAGGCGAACAGCCGGGCCTCTTCGTAAAACTTCGACAGTTCCGCCATCGTCTCGGTCCGGGCGCTGTCTTTCTTCGCAGGTTCAGGGATCCGCGCGCCGCCGAACAGAACAATGGTGGATTCTATCCCACGCTCGTCCATCACGAGTTGCGGCTTCAAAAGCTCCAGTTGCAGCCGGACCGGGCGCAATTCCTCGCGGCACATGAAGTCATGGTCGGTGAAGGCCAGCCGATAGGCCGGTGCGCGGGTCTGGGGCGTGTCGGGGATGCGGTCGGCGGCCTCGACATCCTGCTGACTGTCGCGAAAGGGGTGGCTGCGGGCATCGTCTTTCATCGGCGCTCCTCCGTGCGGCAATTGCGTGAACCTGTCGCCCGGTCTATAGGCTGGACCCGACCAAGGCCACCGCAAAGGGAGACCCGGATGACCAACACCGCACTGGAAACCGCCATCGAGGCCGCCTGGGACGCGCGCGACACGATCACCCCCGCGACCAGGGGCGAGGCCCGCGATGCCATCGAGGCGACGCTGGCCGCCTTGGGTGCTGGCACGCTGCGGGTGGCAGAAAAACGCAGCGCGGACTGGCATGTGAACCAATGGGCCAAGAAGGCGGTGCTGCTGGGGTTCCGGCTGCAGGACATTGGTCTGCAAGCCGGCGGCCCGCAGGGGTCAAGCTGGTGGGACAAGGTGGACAGCAAATTCGCGGGCTGGGGCGAGCCGGAGTTCCGCGCCGCAGGCTTTCGCGCCGTCCCGAACTGCATCGTGCGCAAATCCGCCCATATCGCCAAGGGCGTGGTGCTGATGCCCTCTTTCGTCAATCTCGGGGCTTTCGTCGATGAGGGCACGATGGTCGATACCTGGGCCACGGTGGGCAGTTGCGCCCAGATCGGCAAGAACGTCCACCTGTCGGGCGGTGTCGGCATCGGCGGCGTGCTGGAACCGATGCAGGCGGGGCCCACGATCATCGAGGACAATTGCTTCATCGGCGCGCGGTCCGAGGTGGTCGAAGGCTGCATCGTGCGCGAAGGGTCGGTGCTGGGCATGGGCGTGTTCATCGGCAAATCCACCAAGATCGTGGACCGTGAGACCGGAACCGTCACCTATGGCGAGGTACCTGCCGGATCGGTCGTCGTTGCAGGCTCGATGCCGTCCAAGAACGGCATCAACCTCTACTGCGCGGTGATCGTGAAGAAGGTGGATGCGCAGACCCGGTCCAAGACCTCGATCAACGAGCTTTTACGCGATTGATTGTGTCAGAGCTTCACGAGCCATTCGAGTATTTTCTGACCGAGGCTACGCAGTTCGCCCTGAACAACCTCCATACCATTGATTTTGCGCTGAAACGTTGCGGTTTTTCTCGCCATGGCCTGCAGTGTTTTGTATGATTTCCTTCAAACCCCTGCAATTTTGGTCCCGCCCA